>JAUXGN010000061.1 GCA_030622115.1 Candidatus Eiseniibacteriota bacterium | reverse complement strand
CGCGGTCATACCCACGGGAGTCAAGCTGTGGGGGCTGTTCGCGAATGAGAAGTCCCTGTGGGCGAAGCTCTGGGACGGTCTCCCGTTCGTGATGGGGTTTCTGGTTCCGATCGGCACTCTGCTTCTCGTGTATTGGAGTCTCGGCAGGAGCAAGCGACAGCCCGCCGCGCCACCGCGTGCGCGGGACTAGATGACAGCTGGGGGGGGGGAGATGGGAGCAGAGAAACTTCTCATACGAGCAGCGCGCGTGTCGGACGCCAGTGACCTGCATGAGCTCCATGCCCGAGCAGTGGATGCCTCCTGCAGGGGGCATTACAGCGACGATCAGGTCCAGGTCCTCCTGACAGGCAGAACGGCTGAAGGCTACCTGCCGGCCATCGAGCGCGACGAGATGTTCGTGATGGAATCTGACGGCTGCATGGTCGGCTTTGGACACGCGACTCAGGGCGAGGTGGAGGCGATCTTCGTCGATCCCGCCTGGGCCGGTCGAGGTGTAGGCGGCGCCCTGCTGGAACATGCGCTCCGACTGGCGGCGCGAGGTCATGAGGGACCGATCCAGCTCAAGTCAACTCTGAACGCGGTCGGTTTCTACGAGGCACACGGCTTCGTAGAGGTGGGGGCCACCGAGCTCGACAAGCACGGAATGGCGCTGCCGTTCGTGCTTATGGAGCGACGCGGGGAGCCACCCGCAGAAAGACGCGGGGAGCCACCCGCAGAAAGACAGGAGAGCGATGATGAGGATCGTCCGCGGCCTGTGGCTCTGGATGCCTACGACTCGATGGCGGAAGCGTATGGAGCGGCTATCGAGGACAATCCCCGCAGCATCTACTACGAGCGTCCGGCCCTCCTGGGTTTGTTGCCCGATGTATCCGGTCGGCGAGTCCTGGATGCGGGGTGCGGTCCTGGAGTGATGATGGAGTGGCTTCTCACTCAGGGCGCGCGCGTTGTGGGGGTCGACGCGAGTGAGAACATGCTCAAGCTCGCAGAGCAGCGTGTCGGCGATGCGGCCGTCCTGCACGTGGCCGACCTCGAGCAGCCGATGCCCTTCCTGGCGGACTCGTCGTTCGACGTCATCCTCACCTCGGGGACACTGGGCTACGTTCGTGACTGGTTGGCGGTGTTCCGGGAGTTCTCTCGAGTGTTGAAGCCGGGGGGGTGCGTGGTCTTCTCTGTCGGTCATCCGTGCTCGGAATACACGCTCAATGAGACGGATGACTACTTCTCGACTGAGCTAGGTGAGTACACCTGGCGCGGTCTCGGCGCCCCCATCGTCGTGCCGTGCTACCGGCGACCGCTCTCGCACATGATCGACCCGATAGTCCGTGCCGGCTTCTCCATCGAGAGCGTGATTGAGCCCGTGCCGACCGAGGAGTTTGCGGAGGTCGAGCCGGAGGAGTACGCACAGCTCATGAGGCGGCCGGGCGTACTGTGCGTTCGGGTGCGGAAGCCGGCGAGTGGCACGTAGCCGGCGCGCAAGGAGCCTGCTGTGAGAGTGGTGACAGGTCTGGCGCTAATCGGTCTGCTCGTTCTTCCCGCCTGCTCGACCGGCGCGCCCGAGCAGGGAGATTTCCCGTCCATCGATCCCGCACTTCAGTCGAAGTTGGCGGCGTGGCTCGAGGCGGAAGGAGAGACGCCCGAGGACTACGTGGTCGCTCTCTTCTTGGACCACGACGTGGTCTTCCTGGGTGAGTATCACCGCGCGAAGCACGATGTCGTTCTCGTGCAATCTCTGATCGAGCCGCTCTACGATGCGGGTGTGCGCGTCCTGGCCACGGAGTTCGGTCGCAGGGAAGACCAGGCGGAGATAGACTCACTGCTCGGTGCACCGGAATGGGACGAGGGCCTGGCCCGCGAGATCGTCTTCCGCCACTTCGTCTGGTGGGGCTACCGTGAGTACGTTGATGTATACCGATCCGCATGGGCATTGAACCAGGGACTACCCGACGGAACCCGACCGTTCAGGATACTCGGGATCAACGTTTCCCCCGACTGGAGCTTCGTCACGACCGAGGCGGACCGGGACGATCCGGCCGTCATGCGGCAAGTGTGGGGTGGCACCAGTGAGGAGGATTGGGCGGACGTGATCCTGGCTGCTGTCGATTCGGGCGAGAAGGTGCTGGTGTACTGCGGTATCCACCACGCCTTCACCGAGTACCGTCAGCCCATAGTGATAGACGCGGAGTTCAGGCGCTTCGATTCGAGCCTTCGCTGTGGTAACCACGTCTTCGCCGCCCTGGGCAAGCGCGCGGTGACCGTCTTCCTGCACGCTCCGTGGAAGGGGCAGGGAGGGTATGGCTCGCGTCTGCGTCATCCGGCGGGCGGGGTCATCGATGCCCTCATGCTCGCAGAAGGCCCGCGCCCGGTGGGGTTCGATCTTGCCGGAGGTCCGTTCGGTGAGATTCGTGTCGAGGATGCGGTCTACCGCCACGGGTACGAGGATTTCAAGCTGGCGGATTTCTGCGACGGCTGGATCTACACGCAGCCCATCTCGGAGTGTGTGGGTGTTACTCCCGTTCCCGGCTGGGTGAATGAGAGCAACCTGGAGGTCGCGCGGGCGCAGAGCCCGAACCCCGGCTTCCGCGAGGCATCGGCTGAGGATTTCAACGAGGGCATCGCGCGGGCCGCCCAGATGCACCGCCGCTGGAGACACCTGCGGTAGCCACGGTCGGGACGTTGACATGGACTTCTCCAGACGCAGAGTGTACGTGACGGATCTCGACGGCACGCTCCTCGCGGATGATGCGCGCCTGTCCGACAGGACGCGAAGCGGGCTGGTCGCGCTTCTCGAAAGCGGGCTCGTGCTGACGGTCGCGAGCGCGAGGAGTGTCGTGGCCATGCAGTCGATACTCGCGGGCCTTCGACTGCCTCTTCCGGTCATCGAGTTCAACGGGGCGTTCATCTCGGATCTCGGGACGGGGCGGCATCTCGTAACGAACGAGCTGGAGACGGAGCTCGCGGTGGGGGCATACGAGCTCATTCGGGGGGCGGGCTGCGTGCCCTTCGTGTCTTCGTTCGATGGTGAGCGCGACCGCCTCCATTACCCGGAGGTCAGCAATCCGGGCATGAAGTGGTATCTGGACGACCGTCTCTCGAACAACGACAGGCGACTGAGCGAGACCGCCGATCTCTCCGCGAGTCTCTCCGAACAGGTAGCGTGTCTCACCGTGATCGACCGGCCCGAAGTGGTGGAAGAGCTCCGCGCTGCGTTGGTCGAGCGGTTCGACGGCAGGCTCTCTGTAAGACGGTTCAGCAACGAGTACTTCTGTGGCTGGGATTGGCTCACCGTTCACGCCGCTCGAGCCACGAAGGACCGGGCGCTTGCCACGTTGCTGGAGGCTCGCGATCTGGGTGACGCCGAGGTTGTCGCGTTCGGTGACAGCGACAACGACATCCCCCTGTTCCGATGCGCCGATAGAGGCGTCGCCGTGGCGAACGCGGCGGCGGAGCTCAAGGCACTGGCGACAGAAGTGATTGGCCCCAGCAACGAAGACAGCGTCGTCGGGTTCCTGGAACGCGAGTGGCGATTGAGAAACAGCCCGGTTTAGTGTAGTGTAGACGGTCAGCAGGAATCGCATGTCGTGTTTGCTAGGAAGCACGTACCGAAGGTCGTGGGCCCGCCATGGTCCACCGCCTCACAGAAGGAGGGCAGATGTTGCGCATATCAAGAGTTGTCGCCGTCGCGCTGTTGGTCCTGGGCCTTGGCCTGGGTTGTGCGTCGACCCATTTCGTCTCGACGTGGACGGATCCGTCCTTGGACGGCCCCGTCAGCCTGACCGGCAAAAGGGTAGCCACGTTCCTGCTCAGCGATGAAGAGAGCACGCGGCGCATGGTGGAGGATATCCTTGCCGGTGAGGTCACGTCCCATGGGGCTGAGGGCGTCCCGGGCTTCACGTTGATGTCCGCGGATGAGGCCATGGACCAGGAGTGGGCCAAGCAGCAGCTCAGTGCGGAGGGCATCGAGGGCGCCGTGATCATGCGCGTGATCGGTCGGGAGACGGAGACTCACTATGTGCCGGGATCGACCTATTACGCCCCCGCCCACTACTCCTCGATGTGGGGCTACTGGGGACCGAGCTGGAACGTCGTGCATGAGCCGGGGTATCTGGAGACGGACGTCATCGTCTCAGTTGAGACGCTGGTGTACTCGGTGACCGAGGACAAGCTCCTGTGGGCCGGTGTCAGTGAGACGATGAACCCCAGCCACGTGCAGAGCATGATCATAGAGTTGTCCGCTGTTGCCGCGGACGAGATGAAGAAGTCGGGCCTGCTGGAGTAGTGACGGCAGCAGGAAGATGATGCCGAGCGATCGCGCCGCGAGCGATGGGGCGGCTGAACTCCATTGTGGTCGGACGGAGCACAGGGAGCTTCACAGATGAAGTGGTTCGGTGGCCTTCTGGTCGGCTTGATTCTCGCTGTGTCGTCTGCGCATGCATCGCAGGCGGATGGAGCAGATGAGGCGTTCCTGGGCGGTCCAACGTCTATTGGGAAGGAACTCGAAGAAGCGGGCGAAGTTGCCAGTGAAAGTGTGTGGAGTCTCGGCGCGTTCAGGGCACGTCTGATCGAGCGATATGGACTCGCCGTGAGTGCGGACTACGCCACACTGTATCAGTATGCAGATGACTCGCTGACCGGTTCGGACAACGGTTTGGGAGGAGTGCTGCGCCTGTATGGACGGTGGACGCTGGTAGGTCGCGGCACCGGCCATGCCGGTACGCTGGTTGCCCGGGTGGAGCACCGTCACCAGCTGAGTGGCGACGTCGCACCGGGGCATCTGGCGTCGGAACTCGGTTACCACGGTGCCGTCGGGTTCGGGTTCACCGATGTGGGCGTGTTCCTCGCACCCTTCTACTGGGAGCAGTTCTTCGCCGACGGTCACCTGGGGGTCGTGGCCGGTCGCCTGGACCCCATCGACTTCACGGACGTCCTGGGTGTCGGCAGCCAGTGGAGTTCCTTCCAGAACACCGCGGTCCTGAGCAACATGTCGATCGCGGCGCCAGACATAGGTTGCGGTCTTGGCGTCGGATTCAGGGTCAACGAACACTGGGTGATCGCCACGACCGCGCACGATGCCAACGGCGACCAGACTGAGTTCAACTGCTTCGAGGGAACCCTCAGGCTATTCGAGCAGGCCCGCGTGAGCTGGACGCCAACGCGTGCCAGGCGCTTCGCGAATGCCATGCACCTGACCGTCTGGCACCAGGACGAGCGACCGGCGATCAGACTGGAGGAGAGCTACGGCGTGGCCGCGTCGGGCAACTGGGCATTCACCGAGCGGTGGATGCCCTTCTTCCGTTGGGGTCTGTCCGAGGGCGACGCGCCGCAGGCCCGGCAGCAGCTGACCACGGGTCTGATGCTGAACGTCCCGGGGCGCTCTGACCAACTGGGCATCGGCGCATGGTGGCAGGACCTGTCTCACCGCGATCTCGACGACCAGAGCGGGATGGAAGTGTTCTACCGATGGAACGTGATCCCGAATCTGGCGCTCACACCTTCGATTCAGTTCCTGAACGACCCGGCGTTGAACCCTGACGCGGACCGGATCATACTGTTTGGACTCAGGGCCAGAGTTCTGTTTTTCTGATGCACCGCCGGCTGACAGACGTATCAAGCCGATACTCGCCGCGTTGCGTTTCGTTCGGGCGGCTTGTGGGAACGATCACATCTGTTACGCCAGTTCGCGCGCACATTCAAAGGGAGGAGTCATGAACGCAAGACCGTTCATTGTCCTTATGGTTGTGGTGACCTTGCTGGTGGCGGTCACCGCTTGCGGGAGCGATGTTCCGAAGCAGGATGTCGCGACGGACGATGCTCAGAAGATGATCGAGGCAGGGAGCCTTGAAGACATCGGTCTGTCCGAACAGGATGTCATCGACAGCTATCTCTATGTCCTCGCTCGGTATCTGGTGATTCGCCAGGAGCACATCGACATGGCTGAGGAAGGTGTCGACTACAACGTCATCAAGTACAACGAACTGGGCAAGGCCGAGTTCGTGAATCCAAATCTGGACGTGGCCTATCTGGAAGCCTGGTTCGCAGTAGACGAGGACACTCCAGTCATCCTGGAGATACCCGAGATCGAGGGTCGCTACTACACGGCGCAGCTGTGTGATGAGTGGGCCGAGATCATCACCAATATCAACGAACGAAACTACCCCAATCATGCGTACGGACAGTTCGCTCTCTGCCTGAAGGGGTCCGATCCCGAGATTCCGGCGGGGGCGGTTCGGGTGGATCTGCCGTCGAAGAAGGCGAAGATGCTGGCTCGGGTTGAACGCAAGGGAGATGACGAAGGTGCGTTACAACTGCAGCATGCCTTCAAGATCATCAAGGTGGGAGAACCCGAAATCGACAAAGCGGTCGAGATTCCTATGTTTACCAACAGTGACTTGATCCGAGTGGACGCTTTTCAGAAGCCGATGGTGGAGGAGGTTCTGGGCAGTGCTCCTGACGCTGTGAGCATGGCGGCAGATCTTGAGAAGAAGGTGCTGGCCATCGCGAAGTATATCGAGATGGATGATGCCAACCGGGCTGCCATCGACAGCATCATCAAGGAGAAGGCCATTCCACACCTGCTGGCCCTTTCCAGTGGAGAGGTGAGGGGAGATGCTCGCGGAGGTTGGATCAGTACCAGGGAGTGGAGTGAGTTCGGAGACGATTTCGAGTTCCGCTGTTCCTCGAACTACGCAGGGATCTGGTGGAACAGCTCGCTGGAAGTGGTCTACTACATGGGATTCAGGGATCAGGCTGGCAGGCCGCTCCAGGGCGACGATACGTATGTGATCCACTACGAGCCGGAAGACCTGCCCATGAAACATGTCGATGCCTACTGGTCTCTCACGATGTTGAGTCTGCCGGATTTCCGCGTGGTACCTAATGCGATGGAGCGGTACAACCTGAACAACGTCTCAGAGCTCCAATACGAGCCGGATGGGTCCTTGAGTATCTACCTGGCGTCGGAACTGCCGGTCGATGCTCCCGAATCAAACTGGTTGCCCTCACCGAAGGGCAGCTTCACCGTGGCCCATCGTCTCTATGTGCCAAAGGAAGAGGTGTTATCCGGGGAGTGGTATGTGCCGCCGATTCAGAATCAGACGAGGTAGGGGAATTCGCGACTGAGGCAGCGTGCCAGAGAAGAAGACAGGGCATGAGAAGGGGGGATCATGAAGGGCGTTATCGCGAGGCAGCTCTTCTCCATTCTGCTGTGCACCGCGCTCCCGCTTGCAGCTGCCGGTGGTGCGGCGGAGCAGCTTCCCGATGACCTCATGAGCGTCATCGACTCGTTCTATGCTGCCATCGAGGACGACGACATCGAGACACGGGTGGCGCTCTTGGACGACGAGATCGTCATGATGCCGAACGATTGGACGATGACGGCCGGGAAGGAAGCGGTCGCGGCGGGGCTCCGGGCGGGCGCGGGCGGCGTCTTCAGGATACGGGACCGCGAGATCGTTCACGCCGACGTCAGTGACAGCCTCGCCTATACCGTGAATTCCTACTACTACACGTGGCACGCGCCGGAGGACGAGGCGCAGTGGCACAAGACGAAGAACGTCCACGTTTGGGCCAGGGATGCGGAAGGTGTCTGGAAGCTCCGCGTCGACATCTGGAACAGCGACGTGCGACTGACGGACTTCGCCGACGAGTAGCGGAGTCACCGGCTGCGCAGCATAAAGGGTCCTCAAGATGTCTCAGCAGGGACGGGCTCGTCTGTGGCAAGAGGGGCCCGTCCATGCTATGCTGGTGGTATGAGAAAGCGCACCGCTCCACTCTCCCTGCTCGCTCTGCTCTGCGTCACCACTATCACACAGGCACAGCTCACTCTCATCCAGCGCTCGATTGGTCTCGACGCCCTCGACTGGGAGGAGGGGCATACCGAGCTGGAACTCGGTGACGTCAATGGCGACGGTCACCTGGACATCCTCTCCGTGGGTGACCACGGCAATCCCAACTTCAACTCTACCGAGACCGGTATCCTCTGCTACCTGGGCGACGGCGCGGGCAGCTGGGAGATCCACGAGTACGGCAGCTTCGGCTACGGCGGCGTGGGTGTGGGCGACCTGAACCGCGACGGTTCCCTTGACCTTGCGTGGGGAGTGCACCACGACTACGGCTCCGGTGGGCTCGGCGAACGCGTCCTCGGAGCGGCCTTGGGCGACGGGAGCGGTGGGTTCTGGGCTCCCTGGGACAGCGGCATGCCGTCCGCGGGGGAGGAGTGGGGGATGTTCGCCACGGACCTCGCCGACTTCGACGGCGACGGGCTGCTGGACATGATCTCTCAGTCCTTCGGTGGCAGCAACGGGATCCACGGCTACCGCAACAACGGCGACGGCACCTGGTCCCACGCGCTCGGCCTGGGCGGCGGCAGCGTGAACTACACACTGGAGACGGGGGACTTCAACGCCGACGGCTACATGGACTTCGTGGGCACGCGCAGCACAGGAAGCGTCTATCTGGGTGACGGCGCGTTCGGGTTCTCTCTCCACCAGAACGGGATCACGGACGGGATCTACGCCGTGGACGTTGGGGATCTCGACGGTGACGGACGCGACGACCTGCTCATCGATCACGGCAGTGCGGGCGTCAAGGCCTGGCGTCTTTCCCCCGGCAGCGAGACCTGGGAGAGTTTCTCTTCAGGCCTGCCCACCTACAACGCCGAACAGGTGCAGTTCGGCGATCTCGACGGCGACGGCCACCTCGACGTCATCGCCTACGTCCAGCCCACCGGCCGCTGCTACCTCGGCGATGGTGCGGGCAACTGGACGCTCGCTGCGAGCTGGACCATGCCCAGCCCTGGAGT
>JAUXGN010000014.1 GCA_030622115.1 Candidatus Eiseniibacteriota bacterium | reverse complement strand
TTCTGAAGCCGGGAACGCTGGAGGATTAGAGGGTGCATGCAGATAACTTCTACGGGACGGATGCCGACGCGATGATTCAGGATATCAACGAGGACATCACCGTTCTGACCAGATTCAGCGGTGGGCATCTTGACCCACTCAGGTTCAAGTGGAAGAGCCGGGTATTTGATGTGGACCGGGTGACAGGAAAATGGGAGGAGCGCGAGGGGCACTTCAAGCTTCATCATTTTGCTGTTATTACAAAGGAGGAGGATTACTACGAGCTCATCTACAACACCCGGACCATGGACTGGATGCTCTCAAAGACCGACCTCGAGGGCTGAAAGGAAACCGTATGCCGGAGCTGCCCGAGATCATGTCACGCGCCCGCGAGATGAAGCGGGCGCTCGTCGGTAGAACCATCACCGATATCGAGATCGTACAGCCGAAATGCCTCAACGTAACACCTCGAACATTCAAAAGAAGACTCATAGGAGCGAAGGTTCAGGATGTTACCCATCACGGGAAATGGATCTTCATCCGCACGAGCCAGGGACATCTCCTTCTGAATCTCGGAATGGGGGGAGACCTCCTTCTTACAAAGAGAAGCAGGCTTCCGGAGAAGTATCAGTTCATCTTCGATTTTGATGACGGGAAATGCATGAGCGTGCGCTTCTGGTGGTTCGGTTATGTCCACTACGTCGCGGACGGGAAGCTCGATAAGCACGAGATGACAGCGAAGCTCGGGCCGAACGTGCTCGATGTCACGCTAGCTGAGTTCCGCCGGATGCTTGAGGGAAGGCGTGGAGGGGTAAAGACCTTCCTCCTGAACCAGGAACGCATTGCCGGGATCGGGAACGCCTACGTTCACGACATTCTGTTTCTGGCGCGGCTCCATCCGCTTCGGGGGATCGATACGCTGAAGACCGGGGATGTCGAGAGACTCTGGGAAGCCATCCAACAGGGTCTCAAACCTGCGGCGAAGAAGGGCGGCGCATACTACGAGAAACGTCTGAGCGGGAAGCCGGGCGGGTTCTTGTTTGACGATATTCTGATCGGCTACCGCGAAGGGCAGCCGTGCCCGGAGTGCGGTACCAAGATAGTGAAGCTCAAGACCGGCAGCACGCATAGTTACATCTGTCCTAAGTGCCAGCCGAAGAAGCGCGCGGTTGGGTGGAAGAAGCGCAGCACCAAGAGTTGAGGGCACCATGCTTGCGAGAGGCGCACACCACAGAGCATTCCCGGGAAAGACCGGCGCCCACAGGCTCATCTTCCACATAGACATGGATGCCTTCTTCGCGTCGGTCGAGGTAATGTGCCGGCCGAAGCTTAAGGGGAAGCCCGTCATTGTCTCTGGCAAGCCTGCGACAAGGAGTGTGGTCTCGGCCGCGTCGTATGCCGCCAGGGAGTACGGGATCAGGTCGGGCATGTCGACGGTCGAAGCGTTTCGCCGCTGTCCGCACGTCATTGCGGTCTCAGGTAGTCCCGGGCAGTACATCTACGTTTCGCTCGAACTCCTGCGCATCTATAAAGAACACAGCACGATCGTCGAGCCGTACAGTATCGACGAAGCGTTCGTCGACATGACCGGTACAGAGTGCACGTGGGAGAACTGTGAAGATGTGGCCCGAGAGATCAAGGCGAAGATTGAAGAGCGGTTCGGTCCCAACCTCACCGCATCGATAGGGGTAGGTCCGAACAAGCTCATCGCGAAGATGTGCGGCGGCATGAACAAGCCGGACGGGATTACTGTCATCAGACCCGGGGAGTTCAGCGGCGTCTTTCATGGCCAGGCTGTTTCTGAGATGTGGGGGATAGGTGCAAAGACCGAGATCGCCCTGAACCTGATGGGTGTCGCCACGATCGGAGAGCTCTCCAACTACCCGGTAGCAATGCTCAGGCGTCGCTTCGGCATCATGGGCGAGGTTCTCCACCTGATGGCGTGTGGCCAGGACGACACCCCGGTCACGCCCTACTTCGATGGAATGCCGGTCAAATCGATGGGACACGAGCACACGCTTCCGGAGGACACGTGGGATATCATGGAGGCGGAGAAGGTGCTTCTGAGACTCTGCGACCAGGTTGCGCGTCGCATGAGAAAAAAACAGTATCTCGGGAACGTGATCACCATGAGGCTCAGGTTCGCGGACTTCGACTCGATCTCCCGCCAGAAGAAGATCAAGTACTACACGGATGAAGAGCGAACGCTCTATAAGGTGGCGCGCGGGCTTCTGCATCAGTACTGGAGGCCGGGTCAGGCCATCCGCCTGGTCGGGGTCAACTGCACGAGTCTTATCAAGGTGCGCGAGTGGCATCAGATAGATCTTTTCATGCAACGGGAGGAAGATGGGCACCGCAAGCTTCTATCTGCAGTTGACGCGATCCGCGACAAGTTCGGAGAGCACGCGATCACACGGGCGCGACTCATCACCCATAATGCGGCGCTGTGGACGAACAAGCGCAGGGTGGCTGAACCCCGGTTCCTCAGGATGTCGGTCGGAACAGACGGGTCCCGGCACAAGTCGCTCATGGCAGGATGGCACGATGCGAGCGGAGGCATAGACGATGCACGCCGTACCAAGCGGACAGGGTGACCTCTTCACCGGTCCAGCCCCGACGAGGGCAGAGCACGCACTCGGTCCCGTCGGAAGGAGCGGTCGCATCCACGTCGGCACGTCAGGCTACAGCTTCGCTGACTGGGTCGGGCCGTTCTATCCACCGGGCACAGCGCGAAACAGGATGCTCGATCAGTATGTGAAGCACTTCGGTGTGGTCGAGATAAACTCAAGCTACTACCGCATCCCAGGCGCCAATACGTTTGCAAGGATGGAGGAGAGGACGGCGCCCGGGTTCAAGTTCATCGTCAAGCTCTACAAGGGGATGACCCACGAGATCGAGGACGACGCATCGATGTACGAGAGGTTCGTGGGTGCGACCGAACCACTGAAGCGAGCAGGCAAGTTCAGCGGGTATCTGGCGCAGTTCCCGTGGAGGTTCAAGAAGAATGATGATTCTCTGCGTCACCTCCTTCGACTCAGAGAACGACTCGGCGACGCACCCCTGTTCGTGGAGTTCAGAAATGACTCGTGGATAGAGCAGCCGACCTTCGCCCTTCTGAAGGAGAACAAGATTGGATACTGCTCGGTAGATGAGCCTGCCCTTAAGGGGCTCGTGCCGCCCGTGGCCGTCGCCACCACAGACACCGCATATGTGCGATTTCACGGGCGAAATGTGCGCAACTGGTGGGGTAAGGGTGGCGGCGACCGCTACGACTACGACTACAGCAGAGAGGAACTCTCCGAGTGGGCTGAGAAGCTACTCAAACTCGAGAAGAACACGAGCAAGGTCTACGTTTTCTTCAACAACTGCCATGCGGGGCATGCAGCGACAAATGCGGAGCTCATTATCGAGCTTCTGGGGAAGGAGCTGGGATGACCATCACCGACTTCCTCAAGAAGCTCACGCTCGATCGCGACTACGCCGGTCAGATAGCGCACGTTGAGACCGTTCCGGGGCGCGAGGCAGAGTTCGGCGAGCTTGCCGAACCGATGCCGGGCGTCCTGGCGGACGCCTTAGCCAAGACTGGTGTGGAACGTCTCTACGCACACCAGGTCGATGCGATCGATGCCATCCGCGACGGGAAGAACGTCGTGGTTGTGACCGGCACCGCATCCGGCAAGACGCTCTGCTACAACATCCCCGTCATCGAACGCCTGATGGACGACCCATCGGCGAAGGCGCTCTATCTCTTTCCGACGAAGGCGCTGGCTCAGGATCAGCTCAAGGGCCTCTTGCGCCTGTCGGAGCTGGACGAGCGGCTGGGTGGACTCATTCGGGCAGGCACGTACGACGGGGACACGAGTCGGCACACGCGCCGCAAGCTCCGCGACGAGGGGAACATCATCCTCTCGAACCCGGACATGCTCCATGCGGGGATACTGCCCTATCACCCGAAATGGAACCGCTTCTTCAAGGACCTCAAGTACGTTGTCATAGACGAGGTTCACTCCTACCGCGGCATCTTCGGCTCCAATGCATCGAACGTGATCCGCAGACTGAGACGAATCTGCGCGCACTATGGGGCGACCCCGCAGTTCATCTGTTCGAGCGCGACGATCGCCAATCCAGGGGAACTGGCCGAGCGCATGATAGGCGAGCCGGTCCGGGTCGTCGACAACGACGGGAGTCCCCGAGGGAAGAAGTACTTCGTGCTCTGGAACCCCCCGTTCCTTGATGCGGGAAGAATGGAGCGGCGGAGCACGAACGTCGAGGGCCACACTCTCATGGCGAAGCTCATCGCCGATGACTTCCAGACGATCACGTTCGGCCGCGCTCGAGTGGTTGCGGAACTCGTCTACCGCTACACAAAGGATACACTGAGGAGGTTGAGGCCGGAGTACGCGAACAAGATCAAGCCATACAGAGGCGGCTATCTGGCGGAGGAGCGGCGTGAGATTGAGCGGCAGCTCTTCTCCGGCGAGCTTATGGGTGTGGCGAGCACCAACGCGCTCGAACTCGGGATAGACGTGGGAAGTCTTGATGCGACCGTGATAGTCGGGTTTCCGGGCACGATAGCAAGCACGTGGCAGCAGGCCGGGCGCGCCGGCCGCGGCTCTGACGACTCCGTGGTCTTCCTGGTCGCGTACAACGATCCGATAGACCAGTACCTCATGAGACACGGCGACTACTTCTTCAAGCAATCGCCCGAGAACGCCGTGATAGATCCGGAGAACAAGTACATCCTCTCGAAGCACCTCCGCGCCGCCGCGTTCGAGCTGCCGCTCGTCGATAAGGACAGAGAGCTTTTCGGTGAGATGATGGAACCGATAGCGGACATCCTCGAGGATCTCGGCGAGTTCAACAAGATCGACGGGCGTCGCTACTGGGCGACGACAGAGATGCCTTCGCGCCAGGTGAGTCTCAGAACGATCTCCGACAACACATACACGATTCTGGATGCAGGCAACGAGAACACCGTCATCGGTGTAGTGGATTCGATCAGTGCGCCCGAACTCGTTTATCCTGAGGCCATCTATCTGCACGAAGGCGAGACGTACTTCGTGGGGGAACTCGATCTCGAGCAGAAGGTCGCCTACGTGGAGAAGCGCGACGTGGACTACTACACGCAGCCCGTGCTCGAGTCTTCGATAAGGATCGGTGAGGCGAAGAAAGAGAAGGACTGGAACGGGAACCGGATCGTCTTCGGGGATGCGACGGTCACGTGGGTGACCGCAGCTTTCAAGAAGATCAAGTTCTACCAGCTCGACTCGCTGGGATGGTGCAATCTCGATCTGCCACCGCAGCATCTGGAGACGGGTGCGCTCTGGTTCATACCGCAGAAGGGGATCATGGATGAGGTCCGAAAGGCTGGAAGAAACCCCGTTGAGGGCCTTGTAGGCATCAGGAATCTTGCGATCTCCGTGCTGCCGCTCTTTTCGATGTGTGATCGCCGCGACATAGGCGGTATAGTAGACAGTAGCAACACGGGCCTCCCCACGATGTTCATCTACGATCGCTATGAGGGAGGACTGGGGTTCTCGGAGCGCGGCTATCACATGATAGACGAGCTCCTGCGCGGGTGTCGGGAACTCGTCGACGAGTGCGGTTGTGAAGATGGCTGTCCCTCGTGTGTCGGGCTCCCCGTCCTGAGGCCCGCAATACACCAGGATCCGGACACAGGAGGAGCCTGGCCGATCCCCGACAAGGAATCGGCGCGACTCCTGCTTGCGGCCATTCTGGATTGTAGCGGACCGGACGGGAACTGACCCGCGCCTACTGGACCGGCTCACCTGCCCTCATGTAATTGGCAGAGGATTTCTGGAGATGGAAACGATGAATTGGACCATGCACGAAGTCGGAGACGGCATCACGCTCGGGAGCACGGCAGTTGGGTACGCTGAATCCAACTGCTACATCCTTGTCTCTGATTCCTCGAAGAAGGCCGCCATTATCGATCCAGGGACGTCGGACCGCGATCAGATAGCCGGGATCGTGGCTGAGGTGAAGCGGCTCGGAGCGACGGTGGAACAGATCATCAACACTCACGGGCACCCCGATCATGTGGAGGGTAACGACATTCTGAAGCGCGAGTTCGGAGCGAACGTCGCGATCCACGAACTCGATGGTCTCAAGCTCACAGACCCGGACCGCAATGCCTCCCGCCTGTTCGGCTTTGATATTCAGGTTGCTCCTGCAGATCGCCTTCTCAGAGAAGGCGACGAGGTGGTGGTAGGAGATATCGTGCTGAAGGTTCTGCACACCCCCGGGCACAGCGCAGGCGCCATAGCGCTTGTCGGGGTCGGCTACGCATTCACCGGAGACACGATCTTCCTGGGCTCGGTCGGTCGTACTGACCTCCCATGTAGCTGTGATGAGAGTGAAGTCGCGTGGGAAGTTCTTATGCAGGCGATCCGGGAGAAGATAATGGTCCTGCCTGATGAGATGATTCTCCTTCCGGGGCACGGGCCTTCCACTACGGTAGGTCACGAGCGCAGCCACAATCCCTACGTGAAGTAGTCAGTCGTCCAATGTTGGCCGCATCGCGCACGCACATGTGCGGGAGTCCCCCCGTGAATCTGTCCTACGAGAGAATCGAACTCATTCCGAAGTACGTCTTCCGTACTGCTCGCACCACGAGCACCACGAGCGAGAGCGTCATCGTTCGCCTTTCGGACGGCAAGATAGAAGGCCTCGGTGAGGCCGACCCGTCCCGCTTCTATGGTGAGACAGCGGATACGGTTGTGGCGTTTCTGGAGCGGATGCGACCCAGAATAGAGCACGCCAAGCACGAGTCCGAGCTCATGGCCGAGCTTACTTCCCGGGGCGGCACCGATGATCCTGCGGCTCGGGCGGCGCTTGAAATCGCAGCCCATGACATGATTGGGAAGAGGTGCGGGAGGCCCCTCTACCGGTTCCTCGGCCTCAATCCGACTGAGGCTCCCGTGACGATGATGAGCATCGGGTTGGATGAGCCGGATGTCATGCTCCGGAAGGCGATGGAGGCGAGCGGGTTCCCGATGCTCAAGATCAAGCTGGATGCGAGCACTGATCTGTCGATCGTGAGCGTGATAAAGGAAGCAACTGGCGCAGCAATCACGGTTGATGCAAACTGCTCCTGGAGCCCGGCAGGAGCGATAGAGAGAATCAACGTGCTCGCGGGGATCGGAGTGGAGCTCGTAGAGCAGCCGGTGGCGGCGGATGATATTGATGGGTTGAGGCTTGTCAGATACCACACATCCGTTCCGATCTTCGCTGACGAAAGTTGTCCGACGAGCGCCGAGATCCCGATCGTGGCCGATGCGGTTAATGGCATCGTGATCAAGCTTATGAAGTGCGGCGGTATCGTCGAGGCAGTGAAGATGGCGAAGATGGCGCGGAAGCGTGGTCTCAAGACGATGATCGGCTGCATGATAGAAAGCTCGCTGGCGATAACGGCTGCTGCACATATTGCTCCCCTCATGGACTATGCGGATCTCGATTCCGGGCTTCTGCTTAAGAACGATCCGTTCGTGGGAGTGGATATCGATTGCGGAAAGATGACCCTGCCGAAGGAGCCGGGGCTTGGGGTGCATCCCGCAGCCCCGTAGATCACCAAGACTGCAAAGCTACCAAAGCCACCGGAAGCCCCACCCTCAAAACAGACGACCAGGGACAATCGTGGACGACAAGCTCAGACAACGGCTCTCGGAACTGGGTCTTGAATCGCGTGAGGGAGAAGAGCGCTCGATCGGCCGGAGCCGGGGCGGGCATGCAGGGGGACGGCCCTCGCGGGGACAGGCGGGTGAGCCTGGGCGGGGAGGTGCGTCGCAGTTGGGAGGCGGCAGCATTGAGAGGATCGGTGACATCGAGACACCCGGCAAGCGGGGGAGGCTCGGCAGTATCGAGGACCTCGGCGGCGTAGTCCGGGACGACGGGATCCTCGTGATCGACAGAAGCGTGTCGGATCTCACATCGAGACGGGATGTCGAGCGTGTACTGAGGGAGCTTGAAGCTGCAGCTGGAATCGTCAAGATGCGTGACGATTCCGGTGTCGAACTCAGAGCTTTCTTAGGAAATCCTAAGAAAGCCCTCTTCATCGATACCGAGACAACGGGGCTTGCCGGAAGCATGGTCTTTCTGCTTGGGGCGATGCGGATCACGGGCGATGATATCCGCCTCGTGCAGGTGCTCGCGCGGGACTACGCGGAGGAGAGAGAGCTGGCGGCGCTCTGGGGTGAGATGCTCGGCCGCTCCGAGATGCTCGTCTCTTTCAACGGCAAGTCGTTCGACGTCCCCGTGCTACGAGACAGGATGAGTCTCCACAGGATCGAGTCTCCTCCGGAGCCTCCACACCTTGATCTTCTGCATCACTCCCGGCGTCGCTGGAAGGGAGAGTTCCCGGACTGCCGCCTGCAGACCCTTGAGTGGCACGTGTGCGGGAGGCGTCGCGTCGGAGACATCCCCGGAGACGAGATTCCTGCTGTCTATCACCACTACGTCCGTACGGGTGAGATCGAGGACATACTCAGCGTATTCCACCACAACGCCCTCGATCTCATCACGCTCGTCGAGATAGCGCTCGCGCTCGTGCCATCCGACGTGAATCCGACATAGCAGCTGGATCAGACCAGCTGATCTTGAGCGCTCGTTCCATCCGGGGTCAGCCGGATCGAGAGACCGCCTACGGCTTCCTGGGACTCTCGACGATCATCACGGGATGCGAGTTACACTCGGCGTACTTGCCGTGTTTACCGACGCCATGGACGAAGATAACGTATTCATATGGGCCGCGGCGGGCGCTGGACGGGATCCACACCTCGATGTTCTCCGTCTGCATGGTGGCGATCTCGGTTGTCGGGAAGACGCCCGGCTTCGGGAACGAGATGCTCACGGTCTCGTCGCCGGCGAGGAAGACCACGATAGTGGCAGGGCGCACCCTGACCTTTGGGACCTGCGGCACATCGTCGGCGCCGATGACAATGGGTACTTCCACTCTGTGCAGCTTCTGCGTTGTCGGTGTGCTTTCTACCTCAACGGGCATCGACATCTTCACTCCCTCCGTTCCTTCTTAACCACCCCTATTCAGCGGTGCGCGCGGCAAGCTCCAGATACTGCTCATCGGCGCACAACCCACGAAGTCGCGGTGTGTTCTCAACCTGTGCTCTTGAATAGCCACCTTCGAGAGCCCTTCCTATCCACTCAAGCGCCAGCATCCTGTCGTTCAGCACCTCGTGCGTGTGACCCACCTGAAACATGACCTCGATATCATCCGGGGCGTGGCGCAACGCATCTGCCATGAGTTCGCGCGCCCGTTCCGGCTCGTTCAGCTCTGCGTAGTAGGCCGCGAGGCAGGTGAGAAGCTTCGTGTCGTCAGGCGTCAGCGACAGATCCCGCTCTCCGCGCCTCGCCGCCTCTTGGTAAGCCTCTGCGGCTTGCGCTTCGCTGCCGGGGACCCACAGATAAGATGCCGCGAGGTTGCCCCAGACTCGATAGTCTGAATCGTCGAGTTCGAGCGCCGCTTCATACATCGCTGCCGCATCGGCATACCTTGCCTCACCGAAATGGAGGGTCGCGAGATTGGCGTAGGTCAAGTACTGCGGGTCGAGTTCGAGCGCGCGCTCGAACATCTCGCGGGCGTCGTCCAGCCGGTCGAGGCAGTAATACGTCGCCGCCAGGTCCCGGAACCCAAGGACATTCCCCGGTGCGAGCTCCGTGGCCATTGTGAACTCACGCGCCGCATCTTCGTAGCGTCCCTGCGAGAGAAGGAAGACACCGAGGTCGTGGTGCGCGGCCCAGTAGTGCGGACGGAGCTCGGCCGATTCCCGATGTGCAGTTTCGGCGAGCACGAACTGACCTGCCAGCGTGTGAACCACCGCCAGAGCCCGCCGCGCCGGCAGACTCATGGGGTCGTGCTCGATGGCACGCCGCAGGGTGGCGGCAGCCTCATCGTAGCGGCGCACCTGACGGAGGATCCGGGAGAGTACGATATGGGCGAGTTCACAACGATCATCAAGTTCAATCGCGCGTCGGCAACTTGCCTCGGCGGCGGATTCGGAAATGGGCATCTTCATCCGATCGCAGTATTCCCAACGAGCTTGTGCGCGTCCCGCGTGCGCTAGAGCGAAGGCAGGATCGATCTCGGCCGCCTCCCTAAAGAGTGTCGCGGCGGCTGCGGCTGCGCGGGCGGCGGTGCTGTCGGGCAAGTCGGGGGCATTGGTGGCAGCCAGCGTACCTGTGGCGCGCAGGAATTCGGAGAAGGCAAAGGGGAGGGTCGTTCCTCCAGTGGCAAAGCCTCGCCGGACTCGAGCAGGCAAGTCGAGGGCGAACACGTCAGCGGCGAAGCGCACGGGGATACCCTGGAGCGCGGCCACATTCGCAGGTTGCTCGGCGACGCTCCATGAGCGTACCAATCGACCGGTCTCGGTCTCATGGATATCGAATCGGATGCGGATGCTGTCCTTGGTCGCCTCGATGCCGCCGGAAACGGTGAGATTGGCTCCGAGGACCGTCCTCGCATCATGTGGAGATGTGATCTCGAAGTAGTCGCTGTAGAAGACGGGAATGATGCGAAGAGACGGCTGGAACTGCTCGATCTCATGAAGTCGTTCGGTGAAGTACTCGCGGAACCCCCGGGCGTATTCCTCGTCCGGTCCCTCAAACCCAAGCACTGCGAGAACTGCTCGGTCCGGGAGTGGTGGCGGTCCTCCCAGGCTGGGGAGGAGTTGTCGTCCGGCAGGGTGAAGACCCACGAATGCGGCAGCCAGTACCAGGACCGCGACGGCTGCCCCAATGAGAGCACGCGATCGGCGTCGTCGTACCCCTGTGCGCGGGATCGGTGTCGTCGCAAGTTGGCTCGGGCTCCCGTGCTCCGGGAAGTGTGCACACACGCGCTTGAGGGTGGAGTGGAGCTCATCGGCGCTCTGGTATCGTCGAGCCGGCGACTTCTCCAGGCAGCGCATGACGACTTCGTCAAGCTCTTGGGGGATGTCGGGTGCGATCTCTGAAGGGCGCCGCGCGGGCTCGTTACAGATGGCATAGAGGAGCGACTCGGATCGTTCCCCCTCGAACGGCCGCGAGCCCGTGAGAAGCTCGAAGGGGACGACACCGATGGCCCATATGTCGGAACGAGCATCCGCTTTCTTGCCGCGAGCCTGCTCCGGCGACATGTAGGCTGCGGTTCCGAGGCGAACGCCGGCCCCGGTCTGGCTCGATGGCGTGCTGAGCTTGGCCAATCCGAAGTCGAGGATTTTTGTGCGGCCGCTTCCTGTCACGAGAATATTGCCCGGCTTGATGTCCCTGTGAAGGATGCCGTTCCTGTGCGCGGCCGTGAGTCCGGACGCGACGTCGCGCATCACCGCCGTCGCCTCGGCCGGCTGAAAGCGACCCTTGGTGAGGCGGTGCGCGAGCGATCTACCGTCGTAGCACGCCATGGATATGAAGAGACGCCCGTCGTCGGTCTCGTCGATCTCGTAGATGGTGCAGATGTTAGGATGGTCGAGCTGGGACGCCGCCTGTGCTTCGGCGATGAAACGCTTCTTCGCATCGGGGTCGCGTGTGAGTTCAGGGGAGAGGAATTTGAGGGCGACCGTCCTGCCCAGCTTCGCGTCGTCGGCCCGGTAGACGACGCCCATGCCGCCCTCGCCGAGCTTGCCGGTGATCGTGTAGTGAGAAACTGTGCGGCCGATCACGTATTGCCCTCCAGGTTGTCCGGTCCAAGCCGCGACCGGTTCCTCCAGGGGCTGGACGCCGGGACAGGCGGATGGTGCTGAGTTGCTAGAGTGAGAGAGGCTCACCCATCTGCCAAAGCAAGTGTATAACGAATCAGGAATACCGTAAAGAGATTTCCGAGCGCAGCTTTGGCGGGCTCCTGAAGGCTGCAATGATAGCGTGGAAGGTCTGGCCCCGCCCCGCCTTATCAGGTACGATACGAGCCTGTGTATTTCAGAGTCTCACACCCAGGCGCAGGAGGCAGGATGAGGCGGACTGCATTGGCGGTCGTGATAGCAATCGCTGCACTGATGCTGGCCCAGACAGCCATCGCAACCCCAGTTGTGGGCGTGAGCGCGAACACGCTGCCGCAGGGGAGGTTCATGCTGGACACCTGGTACTTCTATCGGGACTACACGCGAGCCTACAATGACAACTTGGATGAAGACGGCGGTGGTTGGGAGGATCTTCCCAACAGCTCATCGCTTACGGCGGCGTGTTTCGTTCCCAGGATCTACTACGGCGCGACCGATTGGCTTACGATACGAGCCGGATTTCCGCTCGAATACAGGTTCCGCAGCTTCGAGTCGGAGAACGGCGAGGTGTCCTCGATAGGATTCGGTGACATCGTGATCGACCCCAAGATTCAGATCTATCGGGGCGACGAAGGATATCCGCGCGTCGCGCTTCTCGCCGGTGTACGTCTTCCGACAGGGAATGATAGTTGTGATCCGGCGATCTCAGACGGCACTACCGATTTCGTCGGTGGTCTAGCGGTCACGCACAGAATGGGGAGGATCGATGGCCACGTCAGTGTCACTTACTGGCTGAATGGTGAGACGGATACAGGCTACGACGTGAAAGACCTTTGGGTCGCGAGCATCAGTTTTGAGAATCCGATCAACGAAAACTGGCGCCTTCTATGGGAAGCTAAGGGTTACGTCGGAGAGACGCCGGATGAGTACTACCGTCTCTACGCTTGTCCGGGACTCTCGTGGGACAACGGAGAGCATCTCACGATCGGTGCGAGCACATTCATCTCCGTTGTCTCGAAAGGTGGTGGGGGCGTGAGCTGGGTCGATTTCGAATGGGCTCCGTACATCAAGGCCTACTACAGGTTCTTCTAGAAGCCGGCTAAGGCCGCGAGGGAGGATAGAATGGGGGGACCTTTCGGATTCTCATGGGGCACCTTCTTAGCACTCCTGGTTGTTGCCGGGACCATTCTTCTGGCCATAGTCTGGGCCATCGTCACTGCAAGAAGGGACGATGGGGGAGGTGGCGATGAGTAGCATGGCCGTCTATTCGACCGTACTGGCTGTCTACATCGTCGTTCTGGTCGCGATGGGAATCTGGATGGGGCGGCGCACGCGAAACGCGGCGGATTTCTACATTGGAGGGCGGCAGATCGGCCCATGGGTAACCGCCTTCTCCTTCGTTGCAGCCTACTTCAGCTCGGTGGTTATCGTCGGCGGGGGCGCCTTCGGTTACCGCTTCGGGATGTCCACGCTCTGGGTAGCCGCGTCGAACGTACTCATCGGATGCACGCTTGCCTGGATCGTGCTCGGTCGGCGTCTGTGGGAGTTCACCAAGCGCCTTGACACGATGACCATCCCTGGTTTCATCGGGAAGCGTTACGGCTCGCGTGAAGCTGAGGTCTTCTCGGCCGTCATCATCTTCGTCTTCATGATCGTATACAACGTGAGTGTCCTTGTAGGTATGGGACGCGTCATGGAAGGGCTGATGGGGATTCCGTACACGACGGCCGTCATCGTTGCGGGTCTCATTATTCTCATCTACGTGTCGATAGGCGGCTACCTCGCCGTTGTCTGGACGAGTTTCGTTCAGGCGTGGATCATGCTGTTTGGACTCTTCCTCCTTACATTTGCCGCGCTCGCCAGAGTGGGAGGGCTGACGGCGGCCAATATCCAGCTCGCGGCTATCGATCCGGGTCTTGTCACCACACCCGGAGTGTGGGGGTGGAGCGGCCTCACGTCGTATGCCCTCATCGTGAGTCTGGGTGTCTGGGGCATGCCGCAGCTTCTGGTGCGCTTCTACTCCATGAAGAGCACGCGCGTGTTGAGGCTGGGGGTGGTTCTTGCGACCCTCGGTGGCGCCATGGCCATACTCCCGTACATGACCGGCGCGATCAGCCGCATTCTTCTCCCGACGCTTGAGAATCCGGATCTGGCGATTCCCAAGCTCGCCCAACTCGTTCTGAATCCATGGGGAGGCGCGATCTTCATGGCGGGAGTCATGGCAGCGGGCATGTCTACGTTTGCATCGGTTCTCATCATCGTATCCGGAGCCATTACAAGGGACCTCCGCGGGAATCAGGAGGAGAGGAAAGGCAGAAAGCGCGGACCGCAGAGTGACAGGCGTGATGTCATGATAGGGAGGGTGGCAAGTCTCGCGGCCGGCCTTATCTCGCTCGTCATAGCCTATCGTCCGCCCGGACTTGTACTCGTTATCACCGCGTTTGCCTGGGCCGTGATCGCATCGGCCTGCCTGTGGCCGGTCGTGCTGGGCGTCTACTGGAAGCGGGCTAACGGCGCGGGTGTATTGTCTTCCATGATAGCGGGTACGGTCGTCGCGCTTGGATGGATGATCGCAGGGAAGCCGTTCGGTATCCACGGGTTCATCCCGGGCGTTGCTGTTTCCCTTATCGTGCTGATAGTAGTCAGTCTCATAACTTCCCCGCCCGACCCGGCTCTCATCAGCCGGGCGTGGGGCAAAGGCGAGGTGTAGATGATGAGCGAGAAGACGGAAGCACAGGGCGTGCGCAAGGGCGGGTGGTTGTCACAGTCGCTCTGGCTCAAGGTAGTTTTGGTTCTGAGTCTGGGACTTATCGTGGTCGGCGTCGTGCGTTGCTCCTTTGAGTCGACCGCGCCGGTCGCCCAAGCCGTGGACCGAGTGGCAGTGATGCCTATTGTGGTAGATGCAAGAGAGGGCTTCTTCCCGGTTTCGGCGGATTCGGTGGCTATCGCCACGGCCCGCTGGTTCGCGCGGTCATTTGCGAGAGAATCCGGTGTCTACGTTGAGGTCGTGGCGTCACGCGAGAGGGTACCGGAGGTAGCGGCCGAGGGGACGGACTTCGACGGGCTCGTCTACTTCGAGCTAACGGGGTCAGATGATAAACTCCTCGTTCACGGCGAGATGATCCACTCAGCTACGCGACGGCCTATGGCCACGGTCGACTATGAGGTGCCATCGAGTTTCCTCTATCGCAGGATGACAGACGCCGGGCGCGAGATGGCGACGTTGATGGGGTACGATGCTGCGGCTGCACGAGGAACGCCTGAGGATCCCGCTGGAGCGGATGAGAAGGCAGCCGGCGAGTAGTCCGAAGAGCGGAGGCCAGTTGGATTCCGGCAGGTTGAAACGTGCGGCGAAGCGCAGGACCCTTGATTGGACACGGTCGAGTCGTGAACTTGATCCGGATTCCTATGCGCACCTTGTCGACTACCACATCCACACGAGGCTGTGTGGGCATGCCGTCGGTGAGCCGGAGGACTATGTCCGGGAGGCGATCCGAAAAGGACTCTCCGAGATAGGCTTCTCGGACCACATGCCGCTCCTGCACATCAGGGATGAAGGCCTCACCATGGCTCCCGATGAACTCCCACTCTATGCTGAACTCGTTCGCGACGTTCAGCAATCGGTCGAGTCGATCGCGATACGCTTCGGGATAGAGATGGACTACATCTCCGGCCAGATGGATGAGGTGTGGGAGGCTGCTTCCCCCTACGAGTTCGATTACGTCTACGGCGCGATACACTACCTCGACGGGTGGGACTTCGGCGACAGTCGGAGGCTATCGAGCTACGCGGGGAAGAACCCCGACGACATGTACGTCCGGTACTTCGAGCTCTTCTGTGAAGCCGTGGAGAAGGGTGGCTTCGACATCATGGCGCATCCGGATCTTGTGAAGAAGCACGGTGTCTGGACCACGCTCCCTGTCGATGAGATGTACCGCGAGGCTGCAGAAGCGCTGGCAGAGCATGACGTTGCCATTGAGGTCAACAGTTCCGGCCTTCGCAAGAAGGCGCAGGAACTCTACCCGGCGCTCGGTTTCCTCAAGGCCTGTGCCAAAGAGGGCGTGGCTGTGACGCTCGGCTCGGACGCTCACGCACCAAAGCAGGTCGGAATGGACTTCGATCTGGTCGTGAAGCACCTGAAGCGAGCGGGTGTCACCGAGATTGCCACCTTCCAGGGAAGAAAGCGCAGTATGAGGCCGCTCTTGACATCGCGCAAATCCCGGTAGTAGTGTCTACGCTACCGTGTCCGGTCGGTCTCCGACCGTTTCTGCCCAAACAGACTGCCCGTGGTGACCGCCACGGCTGCGGCGCATTTCCGGCCGCGGGCGGTAATCCCGATTCACTCACGCAGACGTTCGCCCTATCGGTTGAGGCGAGATGAACCAATGAACGATGAACGCGAGACACCTGCATCCCGTCCCATCAATGCCATTGCGGCCCTGACGCTCGTTCTCGTGTTTCCCGCGCGCACATTCGAGCGACTGCGCGAGCGCCCGCGATGGGTCCTACCTGTCATCTTCGGCATAGCATGCGCCCTGGTGAGCGCCATCTATGCCGTGAGGGGTGGGTATATGGACCCCTTCATACACAGCATGGCCCTCCGCAGTGGACACCCCTCGGAGATCATCAAGTCCGGGTTCGTCGGGGGCAGCGTGCTCATGGCTGTCCTGGGCGTACCACTGATAATCCTCATAGAGACGCTCTTCTTCAGGCTCGCGGGGCGGTTGATGGGAGGGAGGGCGCGTTTCGGGCAGGTGTTGAGCGCTGTTGCTCACGCGTCGGTCGTCAGCGGCGTAGGCGCGCTCGCCATGGCCGGCCTCATGAGGATCACGGGATCACCCACGGTCGGCGCCAATCTTGCCGTCCTGCTTGACTCGGGAGCGAACGCGTTCGTCTGGAGTCTCGCAAGACAGATCGACCTCTTCTCGCTCTGGTTCTTCGTACTTCTCGGCATCGCGGCCGGGCCGGTGTTCGAACTCGACAGACGTCAGGCAACAAAGACTGGCGTACTCTTCGCAATTATCTATGTTCTCATAATGAGCATAGGGGGGACGGGAAGCGCCGACGCACTCGACAATCCCTATGAGGACTGGGTCGAGACCGAGATCGCTGTGGGAGTTCTCCACCACGAGCAGGATATCGGGGTGGATATCCTCGTGTCTGCCGGCGATGCGGCCTCCGTCGCCGTCGCAAGGGCGGACGAAGTTCTTGGCCAAGTCATGGAGGATCTTGTTACGCCGTCGCGAATAGACGTCTATCTTTATGCGTCCCTTGATTCGAAGAAACACGTGACCGACAATGGGGAGGTCGCGCACGGTGTCGAATGGGCGAATGCCGTTCATCTGGCATGGACGGATGGCTCCGAGCTGGCACTCAAGCGGGAGACCGCGAAGGTTCTGGTTGCGGGGGCTCTGGGCGGAGTGCATAGTCCGCTGATCCGTACCGGTTTCGCCCTCTATGCAGGCGGCGAATGGGGCGGCATGACGCTGGCAGAGGCGGCTATCGGCCTTCTTGACCGGGGCGATCTGCCTCCACTTGCGGAGCTGACGGACCCGGCCTCATACCATCGTCTCAGCAGGCAGAGATCGGAGCCGGCGGCGGGTTCCTTCTTCGGATTCCTCGCAGCGACCCGTGGAGAAAGAACAGCGCTGGATCTGTACTTGGCAGCTGTCGGTCTACCCGGTCCAGTCGATGCGATGATGGAACTCGAGCTTGGCGAACCCCTGGATTCGCTCGATCGGGAATGGAGAGACTACCTTCGCGCGACCGGCGGTCGCACGCAAGTGAGCGGCGGGGTGGAAGATCGGCCTCGGACGACCGGCGGTGCAATCGAATAGACAGGAGGCACGGGTGGGTACTGGTTTCATAGCCACAGTAGGACAGTCGGGAGCTCTGGGGAAGATGATCGTCATCTTTCTCTTCGTTGTCTCAATCTACTCGTGGGCCATCATTCTCCACAAGTATCTGACTTTCAGGAAGACCGAGTCCGCGTCCAAGAGATTCCTCAAGCGATTTCGGGAGGATCCGGACGGGATGGTGAGCCACTACGCCAACAGGCAAAAGTTCGACCCGTCTCCACTCACGACAGTGTTTGAGGCCGGCCTCGCGGAGTTGGCGCTCATCATGGCAGGCAGTTCGCTTGGGCGCGGCCTCTCGATCGTCCAGATCGACGGTCTGGAGCGCAGCATGGAGAGGGCCGTGGCTGAGGAGACTATCGACCTCAAGAAATACCTGGTCACTCTTGCGACCGTTGTGGGCGGCGCTCCGTTCGTTGGGCTCTTCGGAACGGTGTGGGGCATCATGATAGCCTTCACCTCCATGTACGTGACGGGAAGCGCCAGCATCAGCAGTGTCGCACCCGGCATCTCGGCTGCGCTGACAACGACTGTGGCCGGACTGGCAGTGGCGATCCCGGCGCTCGCTGGATACAACTACCTGATGAATCGCGTACGGACCGCGACAGTCCGGATGGAGAACTTCTCGTCCGAGTTCATGTCCACTGTCGAGCGGAACATGGGAGCGAGATAGCGAGTCCGGTAGTGAAGGGGGCGACGTGCGGAGAAGACGGAAGCGCGAAGACGACATGGGTCCGATCGGTGATATCAACGTGACATCGCTGGTCGATATCATGATGGCGCTCCTCATTATCTTCATCATCGTGGCGCCGATGATCGAGCAAGGCATAGATGTAACCCTGCCGACGGCGGAGCCGCAGAAGATCGACGTCTCGAACGTTGTTATGATAGCGATATCGAGCAACGAGAGGATCTACTTCGAGAACCAGCGCGTGACGATTGAGGATCTGAAGCAGCGGCTTGAGAGCATCCACGCATCCGACTCCGCGGCGGCCGTTCTCATAAAGGCCGACGAGGAAATCCAGTACGGCCGTGTCGTTCAGGTGCTCGATGCCGCAAGGAGTGCAGGCATTTCAAGACTGGCAATGGCCACGAAACCGGCTGAATAGCATGTCTCGATTCCTTGTCATATCGGCGATCATCCACCTGTTGCTCCTCATCCTGGTACCGTTCATTCCGGGACTTCTCGAGGAGGAGATGATGGGGATCGAGAGCTACAGTGTGGAACTCGTTGAACTGAGTCCACCCCCGCGGGCAGCGGCGCCCGAGCCCGAGCCGGTAGTGCAGGAAGAGATCTCAGAGCCTGAGCCGGTTGTGGAAGAGCCGGTTGTCGAGGAGCAGATCCCGATTGACCCGCCGCGCAGACAGGTGAAGCGCGTGACGCCCCCGCCACGCAATGAGAAGACCCTCGAAGAACGCCTGGCGGAACGCCTGAGAGCACAGGACGAAGCGCGTGAAGAAGAGAGGGAGCCTGAGCCGGTCGTAGAAGAGCCCGCGGCTGCAAGCGCGGTCGTTACCGCTTCTCGCTTCCCCTACAGCTGGTACCTGTCTATTATCCAAGGCAAGGTGAGATTGAACTGGAAGCAGCCTAGTTCCAGGCTGGTAAGCGACGAGAAGCTTTCCACACAGATCTCATTCCGGATCGGGCGGAGGGGAGAGATCGAGGTTGTCACGGTGCGCCGATCTTCGGGGCTCCAGAATGTCGACCAGTCGGCGGTGAAGGCGGTACGGGAGTCGACTCCCTTTCCCCCGCTTCCCGCTGACTACATGGAGGATCATCTCGACGTAACGATAGATTTCACGGTCGCGAGGAACTAGCTCGATTGGTAAATCATCAGCGCCGGACGGAAGGTGAACAATATCGAGCGGGAAATCTCCAGCGCCGGACTGAAGGTGAACGATCGCGACCGGATGAAAGGCAGGCGTATCCAATGACACGACGCTTCAGCACGAGCATCACAGCGTTCCTTCTTCTCCTTTTTCAATTGGGCATTACTCCGATCGCCCGCGCGCAGGTTCATATCAGCGTGTCGAAGGCGTTCGGGGAGAAGGTGATCATTACTGTTCCGCTCTTCGACGTGGAAGGCGGCACCATAGTAGCGGCGGAAGACGTTCGCGACGTCTTGGTGTTTGACCTTGCCAACTCCGGCCACTTCAGCCTTGTTGCGAACACCGAGTTCGTGGATGAGACCGAGACCGATGACCGCGTCTCTGGCCGGATCAACTTCCAGGAATGGGCGGCGCTCGGCGCGGAAGTTCTGGTGAAAGGCAAGATCGAGGGAACGCTCTCAGAGATGTCCATTGAAGTCACCGTGTATGATCTGGCGCAAGGCAAGCCGATCTTCGGCAGACGCTACTCCGGGCGGCACAGTGACTGGCGGGCGGCCGTCCACCACATATCCGATGACATCGTGAAGGAACTCACGGGAGAGGACGGCATAGCGCAGACCAGAATCGCTTTTGTCTCGAACGTGACCGGGTCCAAGGAGATCTACGTGATGGATTACGATGGCGAGAATCGGCGCAGAGTGACCCGCGACAACGCCATCGCCATCTACCCCGACTGGTTCCCCGGTGGTGAGGAACTCATCTACACGATGATACGAGGGAGTCGTCAGGAGACGAGGCGCACGCGCATCGCCGCAGGGACAAGCTCGCGAGTAACGTCCTTCCCCGGCCTCAATGCATTTGCGGCGCCGTCGCCAAGGGGCGGGGAAGTCGTGATGACTCTTTCCAGGGACGGCAACCCTGAGATCTACAGACTGCGAGCGGACGGCAGCGAACCCCGGCGGCTGACGTTCGGAAGAAACACAGAGTCTTCGCCCTGTTGGTCCCCGGACGGACGCAGGATGGCCTACGTGTCCGATCGTTCGGGCGCGCCGCAGATATACACAATGAGTGCTACAGGGGGAAGCCCTCAGAGGCTTACGTATGAGGGACGCTACAATACATCACCCGATTGGTCTCCCAAGGGAAATCTCGTGGCTTTTACTGCGAAGATAGATGGAGTGTTCCAGATATGTACGGTTGACGTTGGGAGCAAGGAGATCGTGCGCTTGACCGCGGGGCCCGGAGACAAGGAGGACCCTTCCTGGGCGAGGGATGGGCGGCACATTACATACAGCGTGACCTCCGGAGGAAAGTCAGATCTGTACATGCTCGACATCTATGAACTGGAACCGGTGAGGCTCACCAGCGGTGCTGGTGACTACCTGAGCCCGACGTGGTCCGATTGAGGCCCCGGGGCTTGCGAGGAGGAGAGAGAATGCGGAAGTTCGCAGTGCTTCTTATGGCAGTTGTTCTGTTTGCAGGAGCGATATCTGTTCTGTCGGGGTGTGGTTCGAGAGAGGACGTGGTGGAGGAGCCGATCATAGATCCTGGCGTGACCGAGGAAGCCGACGCGCTTGCCGGTGATGATATCGTGCTCTACGAGCAGCCGGAAGACATCGTATACATAGAGCCCGGCTCGTCCATCTTCGATGATATCCACTTCGACTACGACAGCTACGACATCCTGAGTATCAACGTCGGAACGCTCCAGGAAGTCTCGAGCTGGCTTGCCGAGCACGAGGAAGTCCGCGTCATGATAGAGGGACATTGTGACGAACGCGGCACAAGCGAGTACAACATGGCGCTCGGTGAGCAGA
The DNA here is from genome assembly GCA_030622115.1 of Candidatus Eiseniibacteriota bacterium. Lineage (GTDB taxonomy): Bacteria > Joyebacterota > Joyebacteria > Joyebacterales > Joyebacteraceae > Joyebacterum. Next base: position 42,583 of record JAUXGN010000014.1, on the reverse strand, counting down.
GGGCTCTGGCTGCGCGGCGCTACCTTGTCGGTCTTGGCGTAGGCGCAAGCCGCTTGGGGACGATCAGCTACGGCGAGGAGCGTGCGCTTGACCCAAGAAGCACCGAGGACGCGTGGTCCAAGAACAGGCGCGCCCACTTCGTCATCTCCGAATAGCAGGAGCCGGCTATGACTGGAATATATGGATCACCAGCGAGCACTCCGCGCTTTCGTTCCGTGGGTCGAGTCGGCGCCGCGGCGCTCATGATGTTCTTGATCGGCATCACGCTGACCGGATGCGGAACCGGCGGCCTGGCCGTAAAGAAGGACATCTGGGATGCTCAGGACGGCTTTGAACAGAGGCAGGCCGGGCTCTCGGAGAAGGTCCTCAAGATCGACGGGCGGCTGACCGCGCTCGAAGAGGAGAGACAAGTCGTCTCGCACCAGCTTGAGGGTCTCTCGCAGAGACTGGGTGGGTTGGAGAGCGAGTTTGGCAGGGGACTGGAGGCTGTCCGCGACGGGCAGCAGCAGATAGGTATAGAACTCGAGAACCGGATCAGGGCGGTGGACACTGGGAGGGAAAGCGACAGGGTTGATCTTATCGGGAGGATGGGCATCGTTCTCGAAGAGGTCACTCGCGAGAACAGCCTGCTCCGCGAGGAGATTGAGGCCATCAAGAGTTCGCTCAACGTAGGCGTGGAACACACCGTGCGCCCAGGCGACTCGATCGCTAAGATCGCATCACAGTACGGAACGACGGTTGAAGCGATCGTGACGGCGAACAATCTGGCCAATCCTGACAGAATCTCCGTCGGCCAGAAGCTCTTCATTCCTCAGTAGGGAGGCTTCCTACGCGGGGAGCTGGAAGTCGAAAGCAGGATCGAGCTCCTTCAGAAGCTCCGCCTGTTCGAGAAGCTTCTCCTGGAGTCCATCCTCGTGTGTCTTCATCCACGCATGGTATGTGTCGAGGAAGGCGTCTCGCATCAGCTCGATGGCCTCTCCGCGTTCTACCTCTTCGATCTGACGATCCAGATGGAAGAGTTCGCCTTGTGAGTACCTCTTGAGCAGATTGAGATACCGGCCTCTCATGTACATGAGGATCTGCACATAGTCCTCGAATCCGTCAGACAACCTCTGCAGGGTCGTCCCGACCCTGCTCGTGCCGCACGAGAGCTTCGTTGCATGCGAAGCAGCGTGAGCGTAGTACGACGCAGCGCGGGCGATGTAGACGTTCCGGGGAGTGTGGAAGATGGCAGGGCGGTTGGGTGTGGGTCTGTCAATGGTGTCGAACACGGCGATCGACATGAGCAAGAAGTCCGCGTTCGCTTTGTAGATCGTGTAGCGCTGCCGATCGCTTTCCGTCTTCTCGATCATCCGGAACAGATCGGCGTCGCTGCCGGCGATGTACTCCGAGTGGACCGCGATCTGTGATGCGTCCATGTGGGAATTCAGAAGGTGAGCAAGATAGACGTTCACGTCCTCATCGTACACGTCGGAGTTCGACTCGATGCCGGTGTGGATCCTCGAGTGGAGGAGACAGTTCAGCATGAAGAAGTACGAGGTCTGAACGTCGGTTCCTATCTCAAGCCTGCGACGTACGGACCGCCGCCTGGTAGCGCGAGTCGGTGCATTCTTCAAGGGCTGCCTCTGTTTCGCCATTCGGTCCTCCGCCATCGAACAACCGTGTCTGACTTCGGGTTGCAAGCCTCGTGCCACTGAAAATAATTGTGAGCGCGGGGTCAGGGTCCGGTGCTGAGCGCACGTCCGCGTCCTCCGGGATTGTCCGGTTCAGCCCTTGGCAGTAGGCGGTTCATGCAGGATGCACGCCACGTTGAGGGCTCAGGCGGCGTGAGACATGGGAGTGCTAGTTACTTCCTGCCAATGTGTGTACGTTGTGTGAGGCGGCGTTACGACTTCCGTCCAAGAGGAGGAGTTCAATGAAGGTAGGCGTGATTCAGTTCGCGCCGGAGTTCGGCGATGTAACTGGGAATATGACGCGGATACTTGCGCTGATCGAGCGTGAGGACGCCGATCTTTTTGTGCTTCCGGAGCTGGCGCTCTCCGGATATGTGTTCGAGTCCCGGGCGGAGGCCCTTGCCCTTGCTCAGAGAGCCGATGGACCGGAGTTCGATGCGCCGGCTCTGCTGGCTCGCGAGAAGGGCGCCACGATCGTGCTGGGATTTGCGGAGAGGGCGAGTGAGGGGCTCTACAATTCGTCGCTCATGCTGACTCCGGACGGACGGCGTGAGGTCTATCGCAAGATCCAGCTGTTCTACAGAGAGAAGGAGATCTTCCTGCCCGGCAACATGCCACCGAGCGTGCACGATGTGGCCGGAGTACGTCTTGGAATGATGATCTGTTTCGATTGGATATACCCTGAGGTGGCACGCTCGCTGGCGCTCGCCGGCGCCGACATCCTGTGCCACTGCTCAAATCTCGTTCTTCCATACTGTCCAGATGCCATGGTGACGCGGTCCATTGAGAACCGCGTGTTTTCCATGACCGCGAACCGCATCGGTTCTGAGAAAAGAGCCGGTGAGGATCTCACCTTCATAGGAATGAGCGAGATAGTGTCACCCAGGGGGGAGATCCTCGCGCGTGCCGGTACCGACACGGAGGAAGTCGTTGTGGTCGACATCGCCCCGGAAGCGGCCAGGGACAAGGCCGTGACTCCGAACAACGACATTCTGAACGACAGGCGGCCGGACATGTACCGCCTCAGTTGAGTCAGCACGGGCCGGCGGGCCGGATGAGCGTGGTGCTGGCATGCTAGTTGCTCGCTAGTTGCTCGATTGAGGGTGAAGGCGGGGGTCTGCACACTCCGCACAAATAGTCAATGTAGTCACGGACGTCTGTCCAGAGGGAGAGGCGCACGCGGCACGTTGTTGGCTCGCAGGGAATGCCAGGTGTCATGGAACGTTCAGGTCCCAGCATAGAAATGAAGATAGTCACACTGGTGGCGGCCGTGCTCGTTGTGCACGACCTCGTTCTTCTTGCGATGTACTTCTCCGGTGTGGCGCCGGGCGCGATACAGATCGCGCTGGGAGGCGTGCTCCTCATAGCTCTCATCGTGGCAGCCGTCTGGGGCAACTCCGTGGGGCGCGCGATCCAGCGTCTGACTTGGGCGTGCAAGGCCGCCCAGAAGGGCGACACGAACCTTCTGACCAAGCTCCCCCGGTCAGATGAACTCGGTGTCCTGAATGACGAACTCAACGAGCTCATCGTCCGGCTACGGGATATGGGGGAGGCAGGCGCTGGTCTCGAGCTGTCGGAGGATGTGGCCGACGCTCTGTCGGATGCGGCTCCTGACCTGCTCAGGGCTTCTCAGGAAATTCTCGTGTCGATGAAGGAGCTTAAGGAAGGGGCGGGGGCAGAGATGTCGATCCTCCGACGGACGGCTCTCAGGCTCTCCGACGTGCGCGGTTTGATGGGGCAGGTGTCCTCGGGACGTGAGGGAGCGGCGCGCGTTCAGGATGTCGCCGGCAGGCTTCAGTCGATCGGGGGACTGAGAAGGGAGATTGAGGCGCTGTCCGACCGCGTGATGGATGAGGTGGCCCGGCCTGAGATAGATACAACTGAGCTTGCGAGAGCCGTGAACGGCCTCAGAGATGCGTCCAGGATTCTTGCGGATGTCGCCGGACAGGCCGTGGCTCCGCTTGAGAGACGCGACGCCGACGTCCAGTCCGCGGCCAAGGCTACGGATCAGGTGGCCATCGTGGATGAAGAGCGGATCGATGCGACTAGGGTAGCGGAGCTCATGCAGAAGAGCGCATCGAGTGGTATCAGCGCGGCAACGAGGCTGGCGTCTTCACTTCGGAGGCTCGGTGTGGTGCTCGAGGCGCACGCACAGCAGCGGAGGATGGAGCAGAGGCGAGCCCGTAGGCGCTGACGGAAAGGTGTAAACGCGCGTTTACACCGCACGGGAGCAAATGTGAACACAGTTGACGCCGCGGCGCACCCCAAGGGGTGCGTCTTCCATGTCAGGGCGGCCGTCTGATCACGTAAGACCAATGCGCGCCATGGATTACCCTTCCTCTCGATCATCATGGGGTGTGCCGGCCCGCGATGGCACGCGCCATGCTCTAAGCTAGATCGTTGGCAGGATACTCTGATTTGGGGGTCGGTAGGCGGCGCCGGCGCGAATGCGGCTGGGTCGGCGTTCTGGGATGAGGATGTGAAGTGGGTGGTGTCTTCCCGGCCCCTCGACGGGGTGATCCTGAAAGGTCGCGGCGGGACTGGAGGTGCTTTGGAGAAGTCCTCACAGCTCAGCGAGGATGTTGAGCGTCTCAACCATATGCTTCGGCGCGGGCTGCGATTCGAAATCCGGCGCCCCCCACCCAGACTCGCATCCAGCTCTGGTGACGGGCTTGAGTTCCTGATCGGCGCCCTCTACTCGGAGTCGACGATCGGGCGGCCGGCCAGTGCGGTCACACTCCTGATCACAGCGGAGACAGGTCGTGACCGTCGACTCATCCTGGCGAGGTGTCTGGCGGACTGCGCCATGGCCCTCGGTCTTGGTACCAGCGTTTTCTGAACACCCTCGATTCATTCTACTCTTCCGGTGCGGTTCATGTCTCTGGCCGTCAGCTCAGCGAAGTGATTGACGTTGAACGGCATGAACACCCATGGAACAATAGGGCGTGGCGACCCAAGGCCGCTCCTTACAGGGAGGTGGTATGAGCGAAGCCCTCGATCGACTGGTTGATCGTTATCTCACCTTGATGGTCGAAGACTACCCGGAGCTAGCGACGTTTCTAGGAATACACGAGCATGACGCCGAACTTGGTGAGTTCACTCCGGACGCGATGGAGGGGAAGCACCGAAGACAGCAGGAGCTTCTGAATGAGCTTGACGGGGTAGCGTCTGCGAATGACGGAATCGATGAGGCGATAGACAGAGCCGTGCTCGGAGCGGCTCTGAAGAGAGGGATTTTCGAATATGAGGTCCTGAGAACACACGAGCGTATGCCAAGCACCTACATTGGCGCAGCTCTCGAAGGCTGCAACAGCCTTGTTATCAAGGAGTTCGCACCGATCCAGGAGCGGGCCGCGAGCCTTCTTGGGCGGATGCGGAACGTGCCGGGCGTTCTCTCCGCGATCGATCAGAACTGCTGCGACGTTCCGGAGGTGTTCGCGACCGTCGGTTCTCAGATGGCCCGAGGCGGCGTAGCATTCATGAAGAGCGTTGTTCCGGCCGTTGCTGAATCGGTGCCGGAGATGAAGGCGGAGTTGCTGGCAGCGGCGGAGGCGGCTGCTGCTGCTTTCGATGAGACGGCCTTGGCCCTTGCCGCGATGGCGGAGAAAGCGACTGCACCGCTCTCGATAGGGCAGCAGAGCTACGATTGGCTTCTGCGCGAGTCACATCTCCTGGACTTCGATGGGCGGGAGCTTCTGGAGATGGGCCGGGGGATGATGGCCGACACGAAGCAAAGAATCGAAGACCTCGCACGAGAGATAGAGCCGGAGGCATCCTGGCACGAGGTCATGGAAGAGCTCAAGGCGGACCATCCCTCCAAGGAGGGACTCAAGGAACGCTACCTGTCCGAGATGATGCGAGCGCGGGACTTCGTTGTCGAGAAGGGTCTCGTGACCCTTCCTGAGGATGAGGAACTGGAGGTCATCGACACCCCTGTCTTCATCAGAGCGATCATCCCATATGCAGCGTACATGCCACCGGGTCCGTTTGAGGAGCGGCAGCAGGGGCTCTTCTACGTGACCCCGGTGGATGAGTCCTTGTCGCTCGATGAGCAGGAGCGGCAGCTTCGAGGACACAGCGTCCACACGATCCCGATAGTGGCGCTCCACGAGGGCTATCCCGGACATCATCTTCAGCTTGTCCGGGCGAATGGGTGCGAGCGCAAGATCAGGAGGCTTACCTGGAACACGGTCTTCGTTGAGGGCTGGGCGCTCTACTGCGAAGAGATGATGAAGGACGTCGGGTTCTGTCCGGACAAGAGGACAAGACTGGGGCAGCTCAAGGAGACGCTCTGGCGGGCGGCACGCATCATTGTTGATACGGGGATGCAAGCAGGGAAGATGTCGATCGATGAGGGGATCGAGTTCATGATGGCGGAGGTTGCGCTTGAGCGTGTCAACGCGACAGCCGAGGTGAAGCGCTACGCGAGCTATCCCACCCAGCCATCGAGTTACATGATAGGCAAGCGCGCCATCACGAGTATCCGGGAGAGGTATGAGTCCTCCGCCGGCAGCTCCTTCAACCTCAGGGAGTTCCACGATACGCTTCTCGATCTCGGAAGCCTCCAGCCGAAACTCGTGGAGATCGCGCTCGGCATGAGGAGCGTCAATGAAATCATGTGACGGGCCGTCTCCCTCTGTCCACCGGGAAGTGCTTCCCAATGGCGTTCGCCTGCTCGTTCGCGAGCTTCGGACGGCTCCAGTTGTTGCCATGGGTCTCTGGGTTGGGACCGGTTCGGTGAACGATCCCGAGAAGCAGGCCGGTCTGGCTCACTTCATTGAGCACATGCTCTTCAAGAAGGGAGATGGACCAGGTCCCGACCTCGCTGCCGTTGTTTACGGAGCGGGCGGACACGTCAATGCAATGACGGGTTGCGACCACACGACCTTCCACCAGCTCGTGCCGTCCGGCCACTGGCGTGAGGTCTTCGCAGCACAAGCTGCTGTGGTCGCGACGCCGGCGTTCAGGTCGGAAGACGTGCGTGTCGAGCGCGCCGTCATTACGGAGGAAGCGCGGAGCGCGGAGAGCCGACCCGACGGCTTCGTTTGGCGGCGCCTGATGCAGACGGCGTTCAGGGAACATCCATGCAGGCGCCCGATCGTTGGTACCGAGAAGAGCATCGACCGCATCACGGCTGCTACGCTCGGCGGGCACATGAGAACGCACTACCGGGGCTCGAACCTGACGCAGGTCGTAGTCGGCGATGTAAGGACAGAGGAAGTCGTGGAGTTCGCCCACAATCATCTGGGGAGGCTGCAGGCTGGTGAGCGTCCCCATACGGGGCTCGTCGGCGAGCCGGAGCAGACCGAAGCGCGAGCGATCGCGCTCAATGGGTCGATAGTGCAACCATACCTCTCGATCGCGTTTCGCATTCCACACGCGCTTCATGAGGACATGCCCGTGCTCGATGCTATTGCCGGTGTTCTTGGGCAGGGGAGCAGTTCGAGGCTGACACGAACGCTACAGCTTTCCCTCGGACTTGTGAGTGACATAGGCGTTTCGATCGCGGCGTTCCGTGATGCGGGGCTTCTGGTCATAGGTTCCGCCTTGGCGACCGATGATATCGATGCGGTGATCATTCCGATCTTTCGTGAGATCGGGTTGTTGCGTCGGGAGATGGTGGCTGCCACGGAGATGGAGAAGGGTCTGAGGCGACTCGAGGCAGGGTATGTTCTCGAACATGAGACTGCCGAGTCGATCGGCGGGACACTTGGTTTCTTCGAAACGCTTGGGGACTACCGGAGAGCGGATGAGTATATCGACTCCCTGGGCGCCGTGACGCCCGAGGACATCCTGCGGGTAGCGAGAACCTACCTGACGACGGAGAGGCTCAATCTGATCAAGTATGCTCCCTCCGGCGGCCGGGTGGCTGAGGGGGACGGATCGGAGGAAGTGGCGGCCCTGTTCGAGGAGGCAGTGTCACCGGGTAGATCATCAAGTAGTGAAGAGAGCGCCGGAGGACGGATTGGCGAAGAGCCTGCGAGATGGACGACCGGCGGCTTCACGCGACCCATGATAGTCGCTGAGAGGGCAGAGAGAAGATGTGTGAGGGAGACGTTGTCGTCCGGAGCAACACTCATCACGTGCGAGTCGGATGGCTTGCCGCTCGCATCTATCGCTCTCGCGTTCAGAGGAGGGCACGTCGCTGAGCCTGCGGACAAGGCGGGGATCACCTACATCACACAACAGCTTCTTGAGAGAGGAACCGGCGAGCGAACAGGCAGCGAGGTGGCCGAGGCTATCGAGGGGCTCGGAACCGGTCTGGCGATTGCAGTGGACCGAGACGGGTTTGGGGTCGGCTCGACGGTGCTCTCCAGATTCTACGGCAGTGCGCTGGACATTCTGTCGGACGTACTGACAAAGCCTGCCTTTGAGAATGAGCAGCTTGATCTCGTGCGCGGAGAGGTGGATAGTGAGATTGGCGCGATCGAGGACGATCCACAGCGGCGGGCGGCCCTCCTGCTTCTGCCCATGATTTTCAGCGGCCACCCATATGGGCGCCCTCTCAGAGGAACGCGCGAGAGCATTCGGGGAATCAGTGCTTCGGATGTGCGGGACTGGCACGCCCTGAATTACTCCGCCTCGAATCTGGTCGCCTGCATAGGCGGACGTGTCTCACGGGGAGAAGCGCGCGATGCCGTAGAGGGGCTTGCCGAGCGCCTGCCGGGTGGCGGAGGCTCACCTGAGATAGACAGAGCGGATTCCGTGGCCACGGACCGGCGCGATATGGCGGTCGCGGGCGTCCGCCAATCGAACATAGCAGTGGGTCTCAAGGGAGCTCCCGCGGGATCCGAGGACGGACTAGTCCTGCGCTTTCTGGCACGGGCACTTGGGATGATGGGAGGGCGGCTCTGGGTCGCCCTTCGGGAGAATCCTCCACATGCGTACTCAGTGTACGCTACTCATCTCTCATTCGCCGCCGGTGGATCCTTCGCGACATTCGTTACGGCGCAACCCGGGACGGAACGCGAGGCCATAGAGTCAGTCACAGTTGAGTTTGGGCGGTTGAGAGAGAATGGACTTGGAGCGGATGAACTCATGCGCGCCCAGCGGCACGTGGCGGGGATGATCGAGATCACAATGGAGCGCGAGTCGACGCGGGCAGCCACGTATGTCATGGCGGAACTCTTGGGCATTGGTTTTGAAGGCGTGGAGAAGGCGCCTGAGCTTGTTCGCGGCATCACCAACGGCGATATCGTTCGCGTTGCGAGGCGTTATCTTGATCCGGAGTTCGGTCTCTCCGTCGTGACGCTGCGAGGAGACGAAAGCGCCTAGCTCCTCGACAACCGACTTCGGTCTACTGGCCGGGGCGTACGCCGACCGGCTTCGGTCTATTGGTCGGGGCGTGTGCCGACCGGCTTCGGTTCGTCGGCTGGGGCGTACATTCTCCACATCTCCATCAGACTGTTGAGCTTGTCTGCCTTTCCCAAGGTCTGGTAGATCGTGAGCAGCGGAGCGTAGAGATCGTACCGCTGCGGATCGATGTTGAGTACGTACTCGTACGCCTCCATGGCTATCTCGTAGTGTGGCGCCGCTTCTTGAGTCTGGCCCTGTCGTTGGAACCCTTCGGCCAGCATCAGGTGGACGCCGCCGTAGCGTACCCATGCCTCTGGAAGGGTAGGCTGAGCGGCAACGAGTCTCTCGGCAAACGGGAGAGCCTTGTCCGGCTGGAGGAATCTGGCCGCGTAGATGGCAACGAGTCCGTTCAAAGCGGGGCCGTAGTCGGGCGCGAACTTGAGCGCAGTGGTGTAGAGCATGATGGCTTCATCTGTTCTGTCCGGATCCTGCATCGCTCCGAAGCCCAGCCGCGAGAATCCTGCCGCGTAGTTCGTGATGAGTCGCGCCGTCGACGGCGATTTCTTCACCGTATCCACCGTGCGCCAGTCATCGTCGACGTCGACGATGCTGTCGTAGCGGTAGTTGTCGAAGATATTCTCCCAGGTCTTCTCGACATTCACCATGTGGCGGCCCGTCTTCTTCGTAAGCTTGAAGACCATGCCCTCGAGTTCGAGGTTGTCGTAGTAGCCCATAAAGTCATCGACGGTCACAGCGAAATAGACGGGGCGCTTGAACTCGTTGGTCGCGATGATGTCATGAATGGATAAATCGCGGAGCGTAACAAGACTGAGTTCGTGGGTCTGCGGATCGCGAACCCAGTAGGGGTGCATCTCCTCGATCTGCTCATACGTGAAGCTGAGTGGTACACCGCGGTCCTTGAGCTGCTTCAGGTACCAGTTGATCTGACTGAGTGAGAGATTGACGACGTCGACATCAGGCCTCAGGCCCTCGACCTGCTGCAGGTACCAGAGAGGGAACGTATCGTTGTCGCCGTTGGTGATGAGGATGGCGTTCTCATCCAGGAAGCTCAGCATGTTCCAGCCGTAGTAGTAGGCAACGTAGTTGTCGCTACGGTCGTTCTTCTGAAAATTGCCTATGAACGGCATGAGAGCGAAGACGACAACGGCAACCGCGAGCAGATTCCTCCAGTGCTTTCCGAGCCCCTTTGCCCATTCGACGATCGCACCAGAGCCGATGCCCATCCATAAGGCAAGACCGACGTACGACGGCACCCAGAAATACTCCCTGCTCCGGACCTCGTGATCTGAGATGTTCAAGTACATCAGGAGCCCAACAGACGCCATCGCAAACGCGATAACCATCATGGTGAAAGTCCGCCTGTCCTTCCGCGCGTGAGCAATGAATCCCCAGAGCGCAAGCAGGTATGGTGCGACAACGGCGATTGGGTTAGACGACGACGAGAACTGCATCTTGTGGTAGCCCCACACGATGCTGAACTGATTTGATAGCGGCGTCCTTCGCGGGAAGAACCGCATGGGTTCGTACTGAGCCCGTCGCATGACCTCGAAAACGATCTTCCAGGTCTTCGGGTCCGACTCATTGATCGCTGGATTGAGCCTGGCGCGTATCAGAAGGTACGCGTGGACGGAGAGCGCAGCAATAGTGAGTGCAAGGGCGGCAAGAAGCGCGCGGGCTGGAACCTGGGGTCGGTCTATCGCACCGGTCTTCGTCAGATGCATAAAGCAGTAGACGGCTGCACCGGAGACCGCGATCCCAAGAACGAAGAGTCCTGCCCCGCTGCCGCCGTGCCGGGACAGCGTGGCAAACAGCAGGATCACCTCTATGACTACGAGGCTTCCCCACAGCCACGTTGGAAGGGCGGGCGTAAACACCTTCACCCTGGACTTTCGCGGCTGTTTGACCGGCTCCGGCCACAGTGCCGGAAGCGCGTAGAAGATTGCGAAGCCGAGTCCGATCAGCCACATGGCCAGGGGTCCGCGCCACCACTCGATGTTCTTCGACATGAGGACGAAGCCCATCAACAGAGGGACTGCCAGGAGCACCGAGCCGATGTAGTTTCTCTCGAACAGGATCATGAACACCAGGAAGGCCGGCGCCCACAGCAAGCTTCCCATATGGACGCCGATGCCAAGCGCCAGGAGATAAAAGATCAGATAGAGGTGCTTACGAGTGCGCGGGGTGCTCTTGAGCTCCGACCAGCGAAGAACCAGCCAGAGCGTGGCCGCCATTATCAGAACATTGAGTGCATAGACTTCAGCCTCAAGGGCGTTCTCCCAGAAGCTGAATGAGAAGGCGATGAAGCAGCTTGCCGTGATACCCATGACATACGTGGGGAGTCCGTCAGCGAACGACCGAATCTCGCCCTCCCAACGGCGTGCCATCTTGGCTAGTGCAAAGTAGAAGAACGAGATTGCCAGCGCCGCGGTTATGACGGACATGAAGTTGATGGCGACCGCAACATTCGGAAAAGGCAGAAGTCCGAAGAGGCGACTCAAGAGCGTGTATACGGGTGATCCGGGTGGGTGCCCAATGCCCAGCGTGTAGCCTACAGCGATGAACTCACCGTTGTCCCAGAAAGCAACGACGGGTGCGGTTGTCAGAAGATAGGCGACGAAGGACAGCGCCCCCATGGTCCAGCCGATTATGCAATTTGTCCGTCGATGCTGGTACATCCAGTTCTCCTCTAGCTTCCGGTGGCCTCAGGTTGCGGCTTCAGGAGCAGCGACAGGCGCTCTCTGAGAGCGCTCAGGGAAATATCTCTCGATATCTGCCCTCCGAGAGCAAACGATATCTCACCCGTCTCCTCAGACACGACAACGACCAGCGCGTCGGTCTCCTCAGTCAGGCCGACCCCGGCTCGGTGTCTCGTGCCGAGCGTGTGCACGTAGTATGGATTCTGAGAGAGGGGCAGCGTGCATCTCGCCGCCACGATCTGGTCGCCGCTCACGATAACGGCGCCGTCATGAAGCGGTGTGAGAGGTGTGAAGATCGATACGAGCAGACTTGAGACGACGGGGGCGTTGAGCATCACACCCGTTTGGTAGTAGTTCATGAGCCGAGCTTCGCGCTCGATGACTATGAGTGCTCCAGTCTTCTTTGCAGCCATTGCCTTCACGGCGGATACGACAGCGTCTATCGATTCATGAACCTTGAGTTTCACGAACGGTCTCAGGAATCGACTGTGTCCCATCTGGGCAAGCATTCTCCGGAGTTCTTCCTGGAACAGAATAACGAAGATGATGGCCCACAGTCCCTTGAGCCCGGACATGAGCCAATTCAGAGCGTCGAACTCGATCCACCTGGCTATGAAGCCCACCATGACTATGACAAAGAGGCCGACGAACATCTGCATGGCTCGTCTGCCGCGCAGCAGCATGAGAAGCTGGTAGATCACGAATGCGACGATCGCGATGTCGATGACATCAATTATGATTCTCGAACCGGTCACTCCGATCAGCTCCGATCGATGTGAGACGCGATGCAAGCCTCGACCATTCTCACGGCTCGCACTACAGGCTTCACGTCGTGTACCCTGACCAGCCTTGCACCCTGTACGACAGCGTACGCCGTCGCGGCAAGCGTTCCCTCAAGCCTCTCATCGACGGCCAGATCCAGGACATTGCCGATGAAGCTCTTCCTCGATGGCCCAACAAGAATGGGCGCTCCAAGCACCTTGAGTTCGGGGAGCCGCCTCAAGATGGTGAGGTTGTGCTCCGTAGTCTTCCCGAATCCAATCCCGGGGTCAACGACAATCTGGTCGTCACCTATGCCGGCCGCACGAGCCCGCTTGATCGCATCACTCAGTACGCCGGCTATCTCGCCCATGAGATCGTCGTATTGAGGCGCTTCCTGCATGTTGAGAGGAGAGCCTTGGATGTGCATGAGAACGCAGGCAGCCCCAAACCCCGCGACGACTCCGGCGATCTCGGGATCGAAGGAAAAGGCCGAGATGTCGTTCACAATCGCGGCGCCCGCCTCAAGCGCCTCGGCGGCGACACGAGAGCGGTACGTATCTATCGAGATTGGCCCCGGCCATTCCTCACTGAGAGCCTGGATCGCCGGGATCACACGTTTGAGTTCCTCATCCTCAGAGACGGGTTCAGAGCCCGGCCTCGATGATTGTCCGCCGATGTCGATCACGTCAGCGCCCTCCTTGACGAGAGCCAGAGAACGGGCCGTCGCCTCGGTCGGATTCAGGTAGAGGCCGCCATCTGAGAATGAATCAGGAGTTACATTGACGATACCCACCACGTGGACGCGCTTGCCGATGTCCAGTGCGAAGTCCCCGGCGCGCAGAGTGGGTGTTCCGGGCGAGCGCATGGCTTTCGTGATCTCAGCAATCCGCTCACCGAGGGATGGGGCGTCAAACGGCTGAAAGGAGAGCCGCTCGACCAGTCGGTTGATCTGAAGAGGCGTTCCCATGATGAGCACGTCGCTCGACTCGATCGCGTGCGTCAGCACGTGCTGATGCACCGCAGCTTCGCCGCCCAGTGAGAGCATCTGTTGCTTGAGGATGTGCGCAACCGGGACCGCAACGCCCGAGACCTTAATGACAAGGGTCTCAGCCTTGTCCCTCATTGCGTCTATCCCGCCGTCGCAGACGCCAATGGCCCGCATCTCGCGGGTTGCGTCTTCGCGCGACCGAATCAGGATTACGCGTGGGGAGAGAACGTCGGCCATGGCTACCCTTGAGCTTCGCTCTGCTCGGAGTCGTCTCCGCCGACTGCGCCGGGGCTCCCGGCTCCGTCGGAGTTCCCGGCCTCGCCGGGAGCGTCCCCCGTGTCCACGGAGTCGTCCTTGCTCACCGTTCTACCGAAGAGCAGATCGACGTCCGCGCCCGTGAGGGTCTCACGCTCCAGCAAGGCGTCGGCGAGAAGGTCGAGTTTGTCCCTGTTTTCTACAAGAAGCCTGCGGGCCCGCACCAGAGCCTCGCTCACGAGACGCTTGATCTCCTCATCAATGACAACGGCCGTGGCCTCACTGATCTCTTTCGACCGTGCTATCTCACGACCCAGGAATATCTGATGTTCCTCCCGGCCGAATGTGACCGGACCCAGCGCGTCGCTCATGCCCCACTCGCACACCATCTGACGGGCGAGATCTGTTGCGACATGGAGATCCTGTGAAGCTCCTGTCGTGACCTCATCGAAGGCGATCTCCTCAGCAGCGCGCCCACCGAGAGCGTTGGCCAGGGTGTCGAGGCAGTAGTTCCTTGGCCAGCTGTGGCGTTCATCAACCGGCAGGAAGTGGGTTACACCAAGCGTGCGGCCGCGTGGGATGATAGTGACCTTGTGAATGGGATCGGATCCCGGAATGAGCCAGCTGACCAGGGCATGACCCGCCTCGTGATAAGCGGTGTTCCTTATCTCTTCCTTGGTCAGGATGACACTCCTCCGTTCGGTACCGAGCATCACCTTGTCCTTCGCCTCCTCGAAATTTCTCATCATCACGGCGTCGTGACCCCCACGCGCCGCGAGAAGTGCGGCCTCATTCACGAGGTTTGCCAGGTCGGCGCCGGAGAGCCCGGGTGTGCCCCGAGCGAGAACCCCGTAGTCGACATCATCGCCGACAGTCACGTTCTTCGCGCTTACCTTCAGGATTCCCTCTCTGCCCCGAAAGTCCGGACGATCTATGACTATTTGACGATCGAAGCGCCCCGGTCTCAGAAGCGCCGGGTCGAGTACGTCCGGACGATTGGTGGCGGCCAGAAGAATGACGCCCTCGTTGGACTCGAAGCCGTCCATTTCTACCAGAAGCTGGTTCAGAGTCTGCTCGCGCTCATCGTGCCCACCGCCGAGTCCGGCGCCTCTTGTGCGCCCAACGGCATCCATCTCGTCGATGAATATGATACAAGGCGCATTTGCCTTGCCCTGCTCAAAGAGGTCGCGCACCCGGGAGGCTCCGACACCGACGAACATCTCAACGAAGTCCGATCCGCTGATGGAGAGGAAAGGCACAGAGGCTTCTCCCGCAACGGCCTTCGCCAGCAGTGTCTTGCCCGTGCCGGGAGGTCCGATGAGAAGGGCGCCCTTGGGGATTTTGCCCCCGAGGCGCTGGAACTTCTGGGGCTCCTTCAGGAACTCAACGATCTCCTGGAGTTCCTGTTTCGCCTCCGGTAATCCCGCCACATCATCGAATGTAACGTTCGGTCTGTCTTCTGTCAGAAGTCGGGCGTTGCTCTTCCCGAAACTGAAGGCCTTCCCGGGACCAGATCCTCCTCGCATCGACTTCATGATGAAGATCCAGAAGGCGATGATGACGGCGATGGGGAGGACCGAAAAGAGGATGCCGCCCCAGTTCGTGGCAGGAGCTTCTCCGGCCAGCACGGCGCCGGGGCACTTCTCCTCGACGATGTGGATGAAATCCGGATCCTCGAACAGCAGCCACGTGCGGAAGAACGTAAACTGCACCTCCTGACCGTTCTCATAGAGCACAGCAGGAATGGACAGCTCGCCGACAACGAGACGTCCATCGACAGTAATGGAGGCGACATTGTTGCTCAACACCTCCTCCATCAGTCTGGAGTAGTTGATCTCGGTATCAGTTGGCTGATTCTGGACATACATCTGCCAGCCGACAATGCCCACAAAGATGAGGAGTATCCACATCAAGAATGGGCTGCGGGGCGGTCTCGGCGCAGCCTTCAGTTTCTTTTGAAGCTCCTCGCCGCGGCTTCGGCGATTACCGCCGCTCGGATTGGATCTGTCGCCCGGGTGCTTCTTGTCATCAGATGGCATATTGTACCTGCTCTCAGGGTATCTCTTCTTCCTCAATGATGCCGATGTAGGGGAGGTTCCTGTATTTCTGGGCGAGATCGAGCCCGTATCCGATAACGAACTTGTCAGGAACCACGAACCCAACGTAGTCCAGTGGGATCTCCACCTCTCTGCGCCCGCGGCGGTCAAGGAGCGTGCATATCTTGACGCTCTTCGGGTGGCGGGTCTCAAGATTGTCGATGATGTAGCGAAGCGTGTGTCCCGTGTCTATGATGTCCTCGACGATCAGGATGTGTCTCTCTTCGATGTTGAGCGAGAGATCCTCCAGGATTCTCACGACACCGCTCGACACGGTTCCATTACCGTAGCTTGAAACCTCCATGAAATCGATTTCGATCGGGATGTCGATGGCCCTCACAAGATCGGCAAGGAAGATGAACCCGCCCTTGAGAACGCTCACCATGATAGGTGGATTATCCGCGTAGTCCTTGGAGATGCGGATTCCCAGCTCCTCGATTCTCTCCGCGATCTGCTCCTTCGTGAGCAGTACCTTACCTATCTTCAGCTTCGGCCTCCGTAGAGTGGACACTTATCGTGAGAACCCGTTTGGTCTTTTCCGTAACCGGCGCCGCACGTGCGCGTCTCATTCCGACGACCCAGAGAATCCCGGAATCATCGCAGATGAGAGGAACTTCGTCGCGAAAGCTCCAGGCGATCTTCTCGTCGATGAAGAACTCCTTGAGCGTTTTTGTTCCTTCCATTCCGAACGGATGAAATCTGTCGCCCTTGCGGCGGGCTCGCACCGTGAGCGGCAACGAAAGCTGATCGAGGTCGAAGTATGCGGTATCGTGGTCCGTCGAGGAAACCGTCGCACCCAGCTCTTCCCAAGGTGTGATCCTCGAGAGAATCTCGAGACGCGCATCCTGGAAGACAACCGAGCCCGGTACTGGAAGCTCGGCAGTGGGGAGCTTCGGCAGCCCGTCACCCTCCTGGAAGATGATCCCGCTGTGGTCGAGGCGGACCTGTATTCTCCCCGGAAGCTCCACTCCTGTCCCGATCTCTCCGCGGAGGGCGAGGTTAAGGACGTTTTCAACGTGCAGAAAGGGGAGAGCCGTCAGGTCCGGTCGCAGATCTGCGACGACGCGCCTCACGATACTCCGCCTCAAACTCTCATCGTAGCCGCCGAACGTGCCCGAATCAAGGGCGATCTGGCCAATCGTCGTGTTCTTGACAACTCTAAGAAGCGCATCATCCGTCAGGTGGTCGTAGTGGGCGGCAACACTGCTCATCATGGTCCCCAGATTCACCAGGGAGCGACTGATGTTGGGGTTGTAGGTCTCAAGGACCGGCAGAAGCTCGTGCCGGACGCGGTTGCGTGTATAGTCCGTCCCGAGATTGCTGCTGTCGGTACGGTAGTCGAGGTCTCGCTCATCAAGATACGTCATAATCTCAGAGCGCCGGATGTCCAGGATCGGACGGATGATGATCCCGTCTCTCTTGGGAGGTATGCCTGCCAGACCATCAGGACCTGCGCCTCTCAGTATTCGCATCAGAACCGTCTCGGACTGATCGTCGGCGTGGTGTCCGAAAGCTATCCGCTGGCAGTACTCAAGCTTGGATGTCTTTACGAGAAAGCGGTAGCGGAGCATGCGCGCCGCCTCCTGCTTCGACATTGCGTTCGAGAGAAGAAACTGTGGCACGTCCTCGCGATCCGTGAAGCAGGGGAGGCCCAGTCTCGCGGCAAGGTCCTCGACGAACTCCGCATCAGCGGCAGACTCATCGCCGCGGAACTGGTGATCAAGATGGGCGACCTTGAGTTCAAAACCGAACTCTTTCTGCAGGCCGGCGAGGACGTGGAGCATGAAGACGGAGTCCGGTCCACCGGACACAGCCGCAAGAACGGCGTCACGAACAGAGATCATCCTGTGGCGACGTATGGAATTGCGTATCCGCTCTGTGACATTGGGCATGGGGTCTCTTTCTGTATGATGCCTAAGAAGTCGGCCCTCCGCGCATCTCAGCGTCTGGAGGGCCGAATCTGGTAGCGGTGCAGGGATTCGAACCCCGGACACGCGGATTATGATTCCGCTGCTCTAACCGACTGAGCTACACCGCCGTAGTCCTTCGCCGGGTGAACGTTGCCACCTCGGATTCATGGCACACAGAAATGATAGTCAAGTCAGGGCGTCCGGTCAACCTCAATGGTTCTACGTAGGGCACGGAGGGGAGGGACGATCATCCTTAAGCCACAAGGAGGCCCGGAGGCCGGGGCTGTTCGGGACTCGGAGACGGAATCTACTGCGGCGCAAGTGACCGGGCTGTGGCGAGGAGCCGGTTCGCCTTCCCGCTCTGCTCCGGGAATCGGGCGGCGCGCTCGAGAGCCCGCACGGCGGATTCCGTGCGCTCGAGCTGGATGGCGCAGTAGCCCATCATGAGATGGGCCCTCGCGACCGTGCTGTCCGCTTCGACGCAGTTGCTGTAGGCTTTGTAGGACTCATCGTAGCCCTTTCTCATGAAGTGCAGATCTCCAAGAAGCGACCAGAGCCGCGAGGTCGGGTCCAGCTCAAGGGCGTGGTCGAGGGCGGCGAGGGCGGCATCGAAGTTGTACGAAGCGAGATACGCAGAGGCGAGGCGTTCGAAGTCCTGCGCGGAGCCGCCGCCGGCGAGAGCACTCGCATAGTGAGTGCTCGCCTGGGCCGGCACCCCCACGGTCAGGAAGAGATCTCCCAGCGTCATCTCCTCCTCTTGGGAGAGCGGGCGTGTGTAGCCGGCAATTGTCAGCATGATCGCGGCTTGATCGTAGTCACCTGTGCTCGCGAAGTAGCGGAATCCAAGTCGCCATGCCTCGGGGTCGTCGCCGTGTTGCGACAGCATCGCACTGAGTGCCTCGCATCCCTTCTCGTTGTTTCCGAGATCGAGATACGCCATGATGAGAGCACGGTGCCACTCCATCACAGACTTGCCGTGCGCACTCGATATGAGCTTCTCCAGCATAGGGACGGCCTCGAGAGATCTTCCATCCATAACCAATGCCGCGGCAGCGAAGAAGAGCACGCTGGGTTCCTTCCATTCGCTTACCTCGTACCCTTTTGCGAGGGCCGACGCCGCGAGGTCGAATTGTCCCATGTTGTACGCGAGCTCTCCCAGGTTGAGCCACCCCTGGGCAAACAGAGGCTCCATCGCTACGGAGGCCTGGTAGGCTGCGAGAGCCTCCTCCAGATCGCCGCGTCTGGCCCAGCTCAGGGCCAAGTGGAACCGCACCAGGAAGTGATCCTGATCGGGGCGTCCGAGGAGAAACTCCGAGATGATGTCTACAGCGGCCTCGGTATTGCCTTGCTCGCGTTCCTTCTGGGCCTCGAAGAGCACGAGGCGCGCCTCGGCGGGGACGTCGGCCACGTCGTCGATCCTCCGCTCGATGCCACCGCCGTCCGCGGCCCACAGGAACGCCGCGGGGAGGCACAGGGCGAGCGCAAGCCACACAATGAGCTGAACGCGGGCCATACTGTTCTGGGACGTGTTTCTCATGCCTAGCTCAGGTTGAAGTGGATTGTCATCACGATCCAAGCCGTGACTGCTTCTCCCCGGATCTTCCCAGGCGCGAACTTCCACTGCGGCACGGTTCGCCGCACGGCATCCTCAAACGTACCGCTGGGACGAGCATCGAGGATCTGCACGTCCCCGACCGTTCCCTCTGTTGTGACCAGCATCCTTACTTGGACCGCTCCCTCGATACCGCGTTCGCGAGCCGCATACGGATAAGGGGGCGGCACGCGCACGATTGGCTGGGGTGGCTGGTCGAGCTCATACGCCTCGAACACGAACTCTTGGGCGCCACTGATGCCACCCACGCCCCCGAGGTCGATCGCAACCCCGAGATCCATCGGCCCCGCAGAGCTCAGGTCAGGGCGGAGGACTTCCGGCATGAAATCGAGCTTCTGTTGGGGCTTCGGCCTCTCGGGTTGCTTGGTTCTCTCCTCCTCTGGGAGCGAGGGGATCTCGAGCCTCACGAGGTTCACCGCAATCGGGTTGGTCATATCCTGGGGAACCTTCCGCTCCCGTAGCAGAAGCGCCGCCAATCCGAACAGAACGAGATTGATGCTGAGAGCCGTTGGCAGGATCCACACGGGGAAACGACCAATGCGCATCAGGATTCTTCCTCCCGCTTTGCTGCGAGGCTCACGGTCTTGGCGCCGGCCAGCCGACACTGATCCATGACGGTGACGATGGCGCCTGTTTCGCTCCGTTTGTCGGCGACGATCACGACGCCGCTCTCGGGGTCCTCCACGAGAGCACGCTCGACGTGAGCACGGACGCTTCGTATGTCGATCCGATTGCCTTCGAAGTAGGCATCGCCATCCGCCGTCACCCCGATCAAGATGCCGGCGTGCTCCTTGATCTCTGCCGTCGACGCGGTGGCTTTCTGTACGTCGATGCCGGACTCCTTCACGAAGCTCGTTGTGACGGCGAAGAAGATCAGAAGGAGGAAGACCATGTCGATCAGCGGTCCGAGGGGGATGTCGACACGGTCGTTCTTGCCGCGCAACGTTCCACGCACGCTTATCATGAGGCCTCACTCTCTATGTAGACTCCGACAGGAGTGATCTCGCCGATAAGGAGCCCCTCCTCACGCTCGTCGACGCAGGCGTTCCGGGAACGCCGCCGGTCGGTCGGCGTGGATGGCGAGCGCCGTACGACGCGAGAGATAATCATCACGTCCTCCTCGAGCTGTGTCGTAAGTCGCGAGGACCGCTGCAGTAGCACGCCGCTCAACAGGAGACCCGGGACAGCTACGAGGAGGCCCGCCTCCGTCGTGATGAGAGCGACCGAGATCCCGCCGGCCATCGCGTTGGCATTCCCTGTTCCGAACAGCGAGATGACCTGGAACGTCTCGATCATGCCGAGCACGGTTCCAAGGAGTCCAAGGAGCGGCGCGACCGAGACGAGGATACCGATTACGGCGAGGGATCTGCCAAGTTCGGACCGTTCGCGCATCGCGCACTGACGAAGAATGTCGAGGTCCAGCTGTGGGAAGCCCGATCGCCGGGCGAGGAAGTTCCTGATGAGGCGGGCGCGGAGTCCGTCACCTTCCACGCACACGGCGCCGCGTCGGAGCAGGGCGATCACTTCATCGATGGTGATGTCGCCGCACCTGAGCCCCCGGAGGAAGCTCAAGCGCTCCAATATGAGCGTCCAGAGAACAAGCGACGCGGCCGCAAGCGGAACCATGATCCAGCCGCCCTGCTGCAGGTACTCGATGGTTCTGCGAAGCACCTCCATCAGCCATCCGTCCTTTCGCGTGTTTCACTCAGTATCACTCGATCAGTGATCTGTTCCACCCGATCGACGCCACTTGGACCTTTTCCCTTCAGAATAATGTTTGCCAGATGCACCGCCTTTTCCTCCATCTCGCCAATGATGGCATCAGCACGACGGGAGAGGAAGGTGTGAAAAAGCATGATCGGGATCGCGACAGCGAGGCCGATTTCCGTCGTGATGAGAGCTTCGCTGATCCCGCCCGACATGAGGCGGGGGTCGCCGGTCCCGTAGAGCGTTATCACGCGGAAGGTTTCGATCATGCCCGTGACCGTTCCCAGAAGTCCGAGGAGCGGCGCGACGGCTCCGAACACGCCGAGGACGGGGATACCCCGTTCCACGCGCGGGAGTTCGCGGAGTATGGCTTCCTGCATGACGCTTTCGAGCGTCGCTCGATCCTCTTCCCTCGCCGAGAGACCATCCGCGATGACCTCGATGACAGGCATCTTCCTGGATGCGTGCCTTCGGACGATTGACTCGCAGCCGTCCCAGTCGCCACTCGATGCGAGCGAGGACACCTCTCCCATGATCCTGTCGGTGTTCCCGTGTACCCTTCTGAGGAAGGCGAACTTGTGCACGATGATGAGGAGCGCCGCCAAGCCGAGCGCGAGGATCGGGTAGACGATCGGACCACCGAGAAGGATGTGATCCCGCAACCCCATGTCCTGCGTAATCTGCCTGAGCGCCGCGCCGCCGGAGATGTCGATGAGAATCGACTCATTACTTCCGTTCATGTACCGCTTGAGCACCCGCTGCATCTTCCGAGATGGAAGAGCCGACAGGGCAAACAGCTTCTGTTCGCTCTGCGAGTGCGTAAGGAAGCCAACCTCACGGCCATCACCCGTGCGATAGAGAGTGGTGAAGGTACCGAGGGTCATGATGTCGCCGATCTGCTCTTCACCGTTTCGCCCGACGAAGGTTCCCTCCGCGAAGCCGACCTGTCCCCCGAGTTCCATCTCTTTGAGAAGGGCCGCGGCCATGTCTGAGATGTCGTCGATGTCCGGGAAGTAGCCCTTCCTGAGGATCTGCCGTAGGGGCGCCAATCGTTCCGGTCGGAGCGATGTCAGGGGCGATTGCTCAAGCAAGGCCGAAAGATCTCGCGCCGCGAGACGCACGTTGCCGGAGATCTCCTTGTACTGGAGTTCTTCCCCCGCCCATCGAGCGGCAAGTCTCTCCCGTCGCTTCTCGAGCGCTAGAGCTCGTGTTCCGAGTTCCCCAAGCCGGTTCTCCAGCCGCCGTTCCTCGGCTTCGAGCCTCTCAACTTCGGGCAACAGGGTTGCGCGGTCAGCAAGGACGGCTTCTTCAATCAGCCTTGCGCGATCGACCGCCGCCACACGGTCGATCTCGGATCTTCGCGCCGCTTCCCGGACATCTTGTGCATCCACACTCACGGATGCGAATGTGATGATCGCGCACACGATCACGAGAGGTTTCTTCATGGTCGGATCCTCCCGAGTGGGAGAGCGATGAGCTGCACAGGGCGTATCCGCGAGGCCATCTCGATCGCCCGGGCGATGGTGTGGCCGTACTTGTCGGGAAGCTCTACCCATGTCCACGTCGCACGATCGAAGGTGCCGGTCTTCGCACCATCAGGTGTGCGCCAGAAGAGCGCGAGGCGGCCCACGCGCAGCACGTCGACAAAGATCGGCTCACCGTCAAGCAGGATCTCGTCCTGGTTCACATCCACGGTCTTGCCGTACTCCATTTCGACCTGCATCGCTTCGAGGAGTCGACGCAGCTTCTCAGCACCCGTGACCTCGGGGTGTGCGAACTCCTCGCCAAGCGAGGCGAGACGGTGCTCGCGTTCATCCCGAAGAAAGGGGAGGTCGCTCGCGACGGAACCCTCCAGCCGCGCCATGATGACATTGAGCGTGTCCTGAAGGCTCGTCTGGAGGAGTTTCGCTTCGTGCATGCGCCGCTCGAGCTCGGCCGTGCTCTCCTCAAGTCCCACAATTTCCCTCTCTCGAACGCTGATGTGCTCGGCCAGGTACGTCACACTCGCCTTCGCCGCGCGGTACCGGGCCTCGAGTTCCGCCTGCTCGGTCGCCCACGCATCCTGTTCCTCCTGTGTCTGCTTCTGGATGTCGACTGTTCCCTGCACCGTGTCTCGTAGGTCGGCGGAAGCGGATTGTGCCTGTACCTGGCTTGCCGCCACGACCAGGAGCAGCGCGATACCTACCAGTCTGCTCATGCATCCTCCTTCTACTTGGATCCGCGCCTGCCGCCGGAAGGACTCGCGGTCGGCGGGTGTCTCGCGCCTGCCGTCGCGTCGCGGTTCGTCTCAACCGGAGTGATCAAGACCACAGCTATAAGGATAGCGCACTCAAGTTAGTGTTCTGTGAAAGCCGTGCTGGTTCTCGATTAGGGTTTGCCGGCCACCCGAGATGAATTCCTTACGCGGCGCTAGGAATTCCTGAACACGACGGCACTAGACTATCCACGCTCACTCTTGCGCAGACGACCCATCTTCATCCTGGAAGATGACCGCCACCAATAAGGAGCCGACGTGATCGACTACATGAAGGGTGTTAGGATCGTGGTCCTCGTTGTTGCGTTGATCCTTCCTGCCGGCGCATTCGCCGAGAGCGCCTCGCTGCACGGCGCCGTTCGCGATGAGAAGTCCGGAGAGAGACTGTCGGGCGCAAGTCTGCTTCTTCTCGGTACGACAATCGGCGCTTCGACCGATCTCGATGGCAAGTACCACATCGAGGAGATCCCACCGGGCGCCTACGACATAAGGTTCTCGTTCGTCGGCTACGAGACGAAGGTCGTACCGAACGTCCAAGTCGAAGCGGGAGAATCCGAGAAGCTCAATGTCGAACTTCTGCGCCAGGACACGGTCGCAGCCGACTACACGATCGACGATCTCGTCGTTACTGCGGACCGCGTTCTCTCGACGGAGATCGGGCTCATCACGGAACGGATGAAGGCAATCACCATCGGTGACGCGATCAGCGCCGAGCGGATTTCCAAGTCACCAGACGGCACGAGCAGCGATGTGCTCAAGCGAGTGACGGGACTCTCGGTCGTGGATAACAAATTCGTGTACGTCAGGGGAACCAGCGACCGGTACAGCACAACTTGGCTCGATGGTGTGGCAACGAGCAGCGCCGACACGGATGTCGATCGCCGGAGCTTCGCGTTCGACATCCTGCCTGCGTCGCTTCTCGCAAGTGTCGTCATTGTGAAGACTGCTACACCGGATCTTCCAGGCGACTTCGCCGGTGGCCTCGTGCAGCTGAACACATGCGACATCCCGGACGGCCGACAGCTCTCGGCGTCGTTCTCCTCCGCCTACGACGAGAACACGTCTACGAGGGGCATCCTCAGATCGGAAGGGAGCAGTACCGACTGGCGCGGCGCGGACGACGGCATCCGAAAACTGCCCTCGTACGCGCCAAGCGGGGGCAACAACTACAATGAACTTGCGAAGAGACTTCCCAACACGTGGTCAACACGGACGGAGACCGCGCCGCTCAACGGTTCGTGCAATCTGTCGTACGGTGATCGCATCGACTTCGGCGCTGAGGATGGCTGTCATGTGCTCGGACTGGTCGCCGGGTTCAAGTACGCCAGTTCATACGAGAGGGTCGAGTTCGTCGAATCACCTCACGACACCGGGGGCTACGAGCTGTATCACAAGGAGGGAACGCGGGATCGATACAAGGTCATGTGGTCCGCGCTCCTGAACCTTGCGTACGCACCCTGCGAGGGGCATCAGTACACCCTGAGGGGCCTCTACATGCGGGACGCCCGCGACCAGGTAAGCTACTCGGAGGGAAGCGTAAACGAGAACAGTGGCCCCGGAGGGAAGACCTACACAATCGAATGGGACGAGCGCTCCAGCTGTGGTCTGCAGCTCGGCGGCAGGCACGAGCTTGGCCGGCGCTGCGGCCCGGAGCTTCAGTGGAAGCTGTTTCTTTCGGACTCGACGGCGAACGAACCCGACCGCAAACAGGCCGACTTCCAACTACGCGCCGATGGAACACACAGTCTGAGCGAGAACAGCCGCACGTGGTCGGATCTCTACCAGCGCTCGGGCGGGGCGAGGGCTGACTTCACGCTTCCCCTTGGCCGGTCGAAGGTGAAGGCAGGCCTGTATGTCGAACATCGCGGCAGGGAATACAGGACCGATTCGTTCTTCACAGATACAGGGACCATTCGACCTCCCAACTACTGGATTCGGGTCTGCGGAATCGACACGATCTTCGTGGCCGACAACTACGATGTGAAGAAGCTGACCCTACGGGTCAAGAACGCCCACACGGGGGAGTACGATGCCACGCATCGACTCGACGCGTACTACATCATGTTTGACCATCCGTTCTCTCTGGGTCCGCATCGCCTCCGATTCTCCGGGGGCGCGCGCGTCGAGCACTCTCTACAAGATGTCGCGGCGCTGAAGATGGAAGGCTCCGAGGAGCCCGTCAACTCGCGCATCGACAAGACGGACGTGCTGCCCTCCATCAACCTCACATACATGCTGACCGAGCGGGCAAACGTGCGTCTCAGTGCCTTCCATTCGGTCAATCGACCAGAGCTTCGCGAAATGGCCGATGTCAAGTATTTCGACTTCAATGAGGGCGCGAACGTCCAAGGCAACCCTGATCTCACGCGCGCGGTCATCAAGAACTATGACGTGCGTGTTGAGGTCTTCCCGGGCGGCGACGAGGTGCTTGCGGTCAGCTGCTTCTACAAAGACCTGTACGATGCGATCGAACTCAAGATGATTCCTTCGTCGGACTACAAGTACATCAGGACGTGGTTCAACTCGCCGAGGGGCCATAACTACGGGTTCGAGATCGAGGCGAGAAAGCGGCTCGGGTTCCTCCGCGGGTTCCTTGAGGATTTCACGATTGCGGGCAACTACGCACGGGTCTACTCATCGGTCGAGTATCTCTACGAGTGGCGTTGGCAAGACGATGACGGCGACTGGCACACCGGACGTGAGATCAGAACCCGTCCGCTCCAGGGGCAATCGCCGTGGACTGTGAACGTCGCGCTCCTTTACGAGCACCCCCGGCTCGGCACGTCCATAACCGTCCTCTACAACAAGATCGCAAGACGCCTCTACTCCGTATCCGGTGAGCGGGACGGGGATCTCTGGCAGGAGTCGCGCGAGGTACTGGATCTCGTGGTGACGCAGAGGCTGTTTGACAGCTGGGAACTCAAGCTATGTGCGAAGAACCTCATGGGATCGGACGACGTGAAGACGATGGGTCCGGAGAGGGCCGTCCACACCTTGGAATCGCGAGGTGCGACATACTCCCTCTCAATCGGCTTCGGACTCTGAGCGGCGCACACGATTTCCTGACACTGCTCCCACACGGGGGACATGGAGTCTTGGTAAAATAGCCCGCGATGCCGAGATAGTGGCAGGAGGCTCAGACCGTGGAGAAGGCTGCGTGCGGGAGGAGGTGCGCCTACTGGTAGAAGGCTTTAGCAGGTCTCAATGTTCGCGGTACCACAGTCGCTAGAACACCTTGCTGTTCCATAGAGAGGAGTGCTTCCATGAAGTCGTGCATCAGAACAGGGATCGTACTGCTCCTGATCCTGAGTACTGTGCTGGGTGCGCAGGCTCTAGCAGGCTGGAAACCCCCAGTAGTGCTCGGTCCCGGAACCGGTCCGGAACACGCGGAGGAATCATATCATCAGAGTTGGCACCGCACTCTGTCCGCCGACACGCTCTACATTTTGACCGGGTTCTACTACGTTGATTCTCTCTACACCCTCACGATTCCGGAAGGTACCGTCGTCATGGGCGACACGACCGCGACCCTCGTCGTTGCGCGGGGCGGTGAGATCCACGCCACCGGCAGCGAGGAACGGCCCATCGTTTTCACGAGCATGAAGGAGCCGGCCGAACGGAACCCGGGCGATTGGGGCGGCGTTATCATTCTTGGCAACGCTCCGGTGAACCGCGTCAACCCTGTCATCGAGGGAGGTCTCATAGAAGGACACTTCGGTGGGAACGATCCCGATGATGACTCCGGTGAGTTTTACTACTGTCGGATCGAGTTCCCCGGCCATCGCATAGAGGAAGGCAACGAGGTCAACGGGCTCACGATGGGGGGCGTCGGACGCAACACTGAGATCCATCACGTCCAGGTGAGCTACTCAAACGACGACAGCTTTGAGTGGTTCGGCGGCAACTGCGACAGCGACTACCTGTGTGTGCTGGGGGGTCTCGATGACGTGTTCGACACCGACTTCGGTCATTCGGGTAGGCACCAGTTCTGCTTCTGCCTGCGCGATCCCGACTGGTCGGATGCCGAAGGCCAGAGCAACGGCTTCGAATCCGACAGCTACAAGCCCGCTGGACTGACTCCACCGATCACATCGACGACATTCGCCAACTGCACCATCGTTGGGCCAGAGCGAACCGACGCCCTCGTAGGCAACCTCCCGCCGGGACACGCCTTTGAGTACAGCGCCGTGCTGCGTCGCTGCACGAAACATAAGCTCCACAACTCGGTCATCATGGGTTTTCCGTGGGGTTTCAGCGTTCGCGACGCTTGCACACAGGGCTTCGCTTCGACCGACACGATGAATGTGCACTACACGAGTGTCCAGGCGAGCACCATGCCGATCGGCTCCTCGAGCATTCATGACGAGGGACGTTGGGCCGAGGTGACAGCTTGGTTTGACGCGGAGTCCGGGAATGATCCGACCCAGTCGCAGCCGCGCATGCCGGGTTCAGTCGGCCTCACGGACATGAGCGACCTCAACAATCCAAATCCCATTCCTCTGCCGACATCGGAACTTGTCACCACGCCGGCCAACTGGGTGCACCCGGACGTGGCTGACCATTTTCAGCAGGTGACGTACCGCGGAGCCTTTGATCCGTCGCGCGGCATGGAGAGCCAGTGGGCGGGGAACTGGACGAACTTCGACCCGCAGAACACTGACTACGACCCGGACGCAACCGGGGTTGATTCCGACGTGCCGCTGCGTGGTGGCAGCATCCTTGGCATCTCCCCGAACCCATTCAACCCGAGGACTATGGTGGCGTTCCGGCTTGGGCAAACCACACCTGTGGACATCGTTGTCTACGATGCCGCCGGCCGCGTTGTCAGGACGATTCTCAGGGCCGGCGAACTGGCGCCGGGGGATCACGAAGTTGCGTGGGATGGGACCGACGCCGCCGGCAGTAGCGTGGCCTCGGGCGTCTACTTCTGCCGGCTCCAGGCAGGTGAGCATACCGATGTCAGGAGAATGGTCCTTCTGAAGTAGCATCACCGCAACAGAGATTTCGAAAAGGTGAGCGGGACGGGTCGGTGTCAAACAAATGCGCACTGGCGATAGAGAGGCACCCGACCTTTCCGGACGAATCCCTGGGGCGCCATGCCCTGGGGATTCGCGCGTCCGGGTGCGACACACCCACGCACCACGATTCGGGAGTGCGAATCACAGCACCCGAATATGGCCTTCAGCATCTAATCTATTGAGGCTTAGCCCGCATAATCCCAGGCTGTGGGGGTGTCGCAGGAGGTTCGGCGGCGCCCAGGTGGGCCGGTCGTGGCCGACGCATGAGTCAGCGGTCGGTACCACCGGATTCGCCGGATCCCACCCTGGACGAAGCGGGATTTCGGTACATAGGAGGAGGACGAATGAGACTAGACCGCTTCACCCTCAAAGCGCAGGAAGCCATCGAAGCCGCCCAGAATCTCGCGATGGCTCGAAGTCACCAGGAGACTACGACGGAGCATTTGCTCTACGCACTTCTGGATCAGCACGAGGGCGTTGTTATTCCAGTTCTGCAGGGTTTGGGCGCGGACATCTCGGGTATCCGTGGAAGGGTGGACGTGGAACTGGACAAGGCGCCTCAGGTTCACGGAAGCGGCATTGATACGTATGCCTCAGCAGCATTCAAGTCCGTGCTCGGAACTGCCTGGAACGAGGCGCAGCAACTTAAAGATGAATATGTCAGCACGGAGCACCTTCTGGTCGCTCTCTCCGATGAGAAGGAGTCCTCGTCCGGTGCGATCCTCAGGGAGTCCGGCGCCACGAGGGAGAACATTTTCAAGGTCTTGAAGGACATTCGGGGTGGGCAGCGCGTGACTGATGCCAGTCCCGAAGAGAAGTACCAGGCCCTCGCGCGCTACAGCCAGGATCTTACCGATCGTGCGCGCGCCGGCAAGCTCGATCCCGTCATCGGGAGAGATGAGGAGATACGCCGTATCATCCAGGTGCTGTCGCGAAGGACCAAGAACAATCCGGTCCTGATCGGGGAGCCTGGAGTCGGCAAGACCGCCATCGTCGAGGGACTCGCGCAACGCATCGTGGCAGGGGACGTTCCGGAGGGACTCAAGAACAAGCGTGTCAACGCGCTGGATATGGGCGCGCTTGTGGCTGGAGCGAAGTACAGAGGAGAGTTCGAGGACCGTCTCAAAGCGGTGCTTCGGGAGATTGAGCAGTCAAATGGAGAGGTGATCCTGTTCATAGATGAGATGCACACGCTCGTCGGGGCGGGGGCGGCCGAGGGTGCGATGGATGCCTCCAATATGCTCAAGCCGGCGCTCGCACGGGGCGAGCTTCACGCGGTGGGCGCGACCACGCTTGACGAGTACAGAAAGCACATTGAAAAGGACGCGGCGCTTGAACGGCGATTCCAACCGGTCCTTGTCCGCGAGCCGACTGTGGATGACACAATCGCGATTCTGAGAGGCCTCAAGGAGAGGTATGAGGTCCACCACGGCGTTCGTATCAAGGACACGGCCCTCGTCGCGGCCGCGACGCTGTCTCACCGCTACATAGCAGACCGGTTTCTTCCGGACAAGGCCGTCGACCTGATGGACGAGGCGGCATCGCGGTTGAGAGTGGAGATAGACTCGATGCCGGAAGAGCTCGACCAGGTCGAGCGCAGGATCATGCAGCTCGAGATCGAGCGTCAGGCGATGATGAAGGAGAAGGACGAGACGTCGAAGGAGCGGCTCGCGAAGATAGAGCAGGAGCTGGCCGATCTCAAGGAGCGTTCTTCTGAGATGAAGGTCCACTGGGAGAACGAGAAGGGTGCGATAGGGTCGATCCGTGAGACGAAGGCGGAGATCGAGAGCGCCAAGGCGGAGTACGAGCGCGTGGAGCGGCAGGGTGATTTGAACAGGGCCGCGGAGCTTCGTTACGGCACGCTGGCGGAACTTGAGAAGAAGCTGGCCGAGGAGAACGCGCGACTGGCCGAACTCCAAAAGGATCGGCAGATGCTCAAGGAGGAGGTTGACGAGGACGACATCGCGGCCGTCGTCTCGATATGGACTGGTATCCCTGTAGCGAGAATGCTCGAGGGCGAGAGGGAGAAGCTTCTCAAGATGGAGGACCGATTGAGGCTGCGCGTCATCGGTCAGGAGGAGGCCATCCGCGTCGTCTCGGATTCCGTCAGGCGCGCCCGCGCGGGGCTCCAGGATCCACGCCGGCCGATAGGTTCCTTCATCTTCATGGGGCCGACCGGTGTAGGAAAGACGGAACTCGGTCGAGCGCTTGCAGAGTTTCTGTTCGACGATGAGGACGCCATGGTCCGGATAGACATGTCGGAGTTCATGGAGAAGCACTCGGTGGCGCGTCTCATCGGCGCTCCTCCCGGCTATGTTGGCTATGAAGAGGGCGGATACCTCACCGAAGCCGTCCGCCGCAGGCCGTACGCGGTTGTTCTGATGGATGAGATAGAGAAGGCGCACCCCGATGTCTTCAACGTGCTACTCCAGATCATGGATGATGGGCGGTTGACGGACGGACAGGGGAGGACGGTGGACTTCACCAACACGATCATTATCATGACATCCAACGTCGGAAGCCAGTTGATTCAGGAGTTCGGCGGAGGTGATCACGAGGAGATGAGCAGACAGGTGAAGGAAGCCCTCCGAGCTCAATTCCGTCCGGAGTTCCTGAATCGCGTGGATGAGGTGATCATCTTCAATGCGCTTACGCTTGATGAGATCAAAGCCATCGTTGATATTCAGCTCGGGCGGCTGCAGGCTCTCCTTGCCGAGCGGAAGATGGGAGTTGAGCTCACCGATGCGGCGAAGGAGATGATAGCTCGTGAGGGATTCGATCCGCTCTACGGGGCGAGGCCACTCAAACGTGCCTTGCAGCGCGAGATACAGAACCCGCTCGCGGTAAAGATACTGGAGGGCGAGTTCAGAAACGGTGACACGGTGATCGTCGACGTGGACGGAGAACGTGTCGTCTTCCGGACGGCGTAGCCGTTTTCTCTAGCTCGCCGTGATCTCGGCAACATCCAGGAGATCCAGGTCTGTGCTCTTCTTCTCCTCCCAAGTGACGGAGAGGGGTATAAGCTTCATCTCATTGCAGACCACGGCCACCATGCAGTCGGTCTGTCCAGACGCGAGAGCAGTGACGGCCTCACGGCCCATGCGGCTGGCGAGGGCCCGGTCGTAGGAGGTCGGGGACCCCCCACGCTGGACATGTCCGAGCACGCTCACACGAACGTCAGCGCCCGTGCGCTCTTTGACGCCTTTTGCGGCAGCCATTGCGCCGTCCTTCAGAGCTCCTTCCGCCACAACGATAATGAAGCTCTTCTTTCCGCGTTGTCTACCGTCGCGCACTATTTGGCCGACTCGGTCCAGGTCGACATCGATCTCAGGAATCAGGATCGCCTCCGCGCCACCTGCAAGTCCGACTTCGAGCGCCAGCGCGCCGCAGTGCCGCCCCATTACCTCTATGAAGAAGAGACGATCGTGGGATGCGGCGGTGTCGCGGATCTTGTCAATCGACTCGAGCGCGGTGTTGGCGGCGGTGCTGAATCCTATCGTGATGTCAGTGCCGGGAATGTCATTGTCGATCGTGCCCGGCACGCCTACCACGCGGACACCATGTTCCTTTCCAAGAAGACTGAGTCCTTGGAAGGTCCCGTCCCCGCCGATCCCGACGATGCTGTCTATGCCCTTCTTCCTCAGGATTTCCGCGGCACGGGAGCGTCCCTCGACCTCGTAGAAATCGAGACAGCGGCTGGTTTTGAGGATCGTCCCACCGAGCTGGATGATGTTCGAGACGGACCTCGGCGTCATCTCCATGAACTCACTGTCCAGGAGTCCGGAGAAACCGCGCATGATCCCAGTGACAGTGACTCCTCCGGCGAGAGCCGTTCGCACGACGGCTCTTATGGCCGCGTTCATTCCCGGGGAATCCCCACCGCTTGTGAGGAGGCCAATGCGATTCACCTGTGACATGTGTCTTCCCTTTCAGAGCGCCGTTCACCCAATGCTTCGTGCCTGCAGCATGCTGCTCGCACGCTCGGTCCAAGTCGGCTGGGTTCGCTGCTGCTGTTCCTCGGTATTGCTATTTGAGGAGGAGCATCTTCCTGGTCGAGGCGAAGCCCGGCGCTACCATTTTAACGAAGTAGAGGCCGCTTGCAAGCTTCCGGTCCGCGTCGTCGCGCCCGTTCCAGGTGATGAGGTATGTGCCGGCGTCGTGGTGACCGGAGACGAGAGTGGCCACACACCTGCCAAGCGTGTTGTAGATGGTGATATTGACCTCGCCACCCATGGGTGGAACGTCATAGGAGAGCGTGGTAACGGGGTTGAAGGGGTTGGGAGAGTTCTGCAGAAGCCCGAAGACCGAGGGGAGCATCCCGTCGTCATCAAGTCTCGGGTTCTGGTCGGGTGGCGCTGTGAGGAAGGGTCCATAGAACACGTAGCCGATGAAGATCCTGCCGCTTGGTGGAGCCGAGCCCCACCAGTTGCGCCGAGCGTAGATTGGGTTATTCGCTCCGTCGTAGTTCGCAACGGCTGCCATCTGGTTGTCGGTGATGGTGTTGTAACCGGTGTCAGGGTACAAGTCGTCACCGAGATTCGGGTGGGATCCCGTCTCGGACCTGACGCCGATGTGGTTGCCGGTAATGGTGTTTCGCGTGAACGTAGGGTAGGCGGTCTTCCTGCAAGCCACTCCCTCAACACCATTGTCGGCGATCGTGCATCCTGTGAACACAGGAGATGCGTTGCTGACAGAGACACCGTTTTCGGTGTTGTTCGACATGCTGCACGAGTCAAAGAAGGCGGTCGCAAACTTGGAGACTCCGACTCCGCTGCCGGAAGCAGTCTCCGAGAAGGAGCATCCGCTGAATGTGTGGTCGGCCGATAGCCTCAGCTCCGCACCCGCGAGATGATTCTGGTCAAATGAGCAATCGATGATCGTGCCGCTTCCTCCACTGAAGTACGCACCCAGGGAATCACAGCCGGAGAAGCTGGAGCGGACGATGGCTACCGTGCAGGTGTCGAGATAGGCGCCGAAGCCGTTTCCGTCGAATCGACAGTCAGATATGACGAGGGTCGCGTGATTACCGTCCAGAGCCACGTCGGCGTCGTTGATCGTGCAGTGCGTGAGTGAACTGCTCGTCGCAGGCACAAAAACGAGACCTACCCAGTCGCCCGGCTCTCCGCTTTGAGACGAGGAGAAGGTGATCCCGTCCAGAGCAGTGCCGATGGCGGTCAGAGTTCCGTCTATCCTGACCGTCGGCGGCAGCGCAGACTGGATGTCGATAGTCGTCCCGGGAGCGATCACAAGCGTGGATCCAGGTGTGACCGTGACGTCGCCGGTCAGGACACAGCGTCCCGTAAGAAGGAGATCGGACGTGATGTCGCCGCTCAGGGGCTGGGCGTAGATGCCGCCGTGTGCAGGCGTGCCGCCGATACCGTTCCACTCGGGCGCCGCTTCCGCATCCCGCGCCTCGGGCGCGGTCCGCGTCTCCGACGCGAACGACAAGGCATAGATGCTTCCGCCCAGTGAAGCCGCGACGACATCGAGAGAACCTTCTCCATCCAGGTCCTTGACCATCGGAGTGCTGCATCCATCGGGGATCGGGATCGAGGGAAGGATCTCATCGCCCGACAGATCGAGCACATGAACGTAGCCCGACACGGAGCCGAGAACTATCTCCAGATCCCCGTCGCCGTTGACATCGGCTACGACAGCAGAGCTGCTTATTGCATCACTGAGAGTCGTCGACCACAACGTGACACCGGCATCTATCAGGTGAAGGCATCCGGATGCCGTGCCCGCGAGTATCTCGGGGGCGCCGTCAGCGTCCGTGTCCGCAAGAGCGAGCGAGACGACTTCGTCGTCCAGCGGCAGGCTCCAGGCGACAGAACCATCCTCTGAATTGATGCAGTAGAGTTCCGACCCGCCACAGATGATCTCCAGCAGGCCATCGTTGTCGGTGTCGCCCAATGCCAGCACTGCGGGGAGTGAGGCATCGATGTGCACCGGCTGCCAGAGGTCACATGGTTCGTTATCTATGATTGTCAGAGCGGAGAGATCGCCGATCGATGAGACGAATACGAAATCGACGCGGCCGTCCATGTCCATATCGCCTGCGGCGAGCTGAGACTCGACAAGGATACCCGACGGGAACTCGTGTGTCCAAATGGTCAAACCGTTCTCGTCGAACGCGACCAGAGATGAAGGCGCGCCCCATAAGCCACTGATGGCAATCACGACATCGAGATCGGCATCGGCATCGGCATCAGCGAGCAGCGGCGAGCCGATCGGTTCATCTATGTTGATGCTCCACAATTCTTCGCCGTCCGGGCTCAGGCACTTGAGTCCCATTCTGCGGGTGGAGATGATCTCGTCCACACCATCCCCATCCAGATCCGCAGCAGCGGGGGCGACTTCGATCCCGAAGTCGAGAGGGCCAAGAGCCGGGCTGGATGTCCACGATGTGCTTCCATCCGCCGCGATGCCCGATACGCGTCCCTGTTCATCAAGAACGGCTATCAAAGGAGCACCGAGATCTGTCGACACGATCGTAGCTCCAAGAAGAAGAGCGTCGACGTCAGCAGGGAATCCAGGAAGGACAGGATAGGCGTAGAGGATTTCGGTGAAGGAGTTGTTCTGATTGTTTGTTTCAACGATTTCATCGTCGGGATCCACTTCAACTGATATGCTGTGTGTTCCTCCAGCGACTCCCGGCACGACGATCTCAACCTCAACTGATGACCAGTTGTCGATGAAGGGAATCGTTACATCGTAGATGTTGGAACCTGTGGCCGAATCGTCGGTGAGCCGCACCATGATTGATGATGCCGGGATCGCGCTCTGGTTCGTAACCACGATCGAGACGGAAAGATCGTCTCCCGCCGACAGATTTTCAGGGAACCACGTGGCTTGATAGGGCTTGACCGTCAGATCGGTCAGGTCATCGGGTGATTCGCCGCCGCTGTAGATGAGCGAGGGGTCTCCGAACAGATTGAAATGCCTGACGTATGACACGCTTCCGCCGGACTGGAGATGCAGCAGCTTCGCGACCACAGAGGTCTCCCCGAGGAAGAGGCTGTTCTCGTTGAAGGCCGCTTCGTAGATCTTCTCTGTGAGAGTGCGGAACGATCCGCCATCGCTGTACCGTGGCGCGGCCAGGCACGCAATGGCCCCGGCGTCCGGTAGGTTGACGAGCTGCTCGGCCAGACAATCGTATGATCCGAGGATGTCCGGCTCTGTGATGTTGTCAAGCCAGCCGGTGAGACATGCCATCGAGAGAACGATGGGGAGCCGGTCGACGTTACTGAGAGCAGAGAGGTGGGTCGTTCTGAATGTGTGATACCACTCCGAGATCCAGCCGTCCCCGGCGAAGTTCAGGAACAGGTAGCCGTGGTTGAAAGCGTCAGCCACCGCCATGGCACAGTTGAAATCGGAATCGAAGTCGTGTCGGTAGATGCGATCTACCGTGTGATTTGAGGGGAGGATCTCCTCGTACTCATCGAACAACGCGACGTACTCACTCTTGTCATTGTAGAAAAGACCGCCGATGAGCATCGTCCGGTCGCGCCACTCGGACGCGCCGGAAAGCGGCATGTAGTTGCCGATCTTGTTGACTATTGCGAAAAGCTCCCCGGTGTTGCCCACAGAGAGACGACCGAGCATCAAGTCCTCGAAATCATCATCTCCGCTCACACAGGAATAGTAGTGATCTGAGGCGACCTCCTGCCCACCGTACCCATCGTAGGCGGGGATCATGAGTGTCTCATTGTCGTCGGCGTAGGCGTCGCCTACGAGGAGCACGAAGCCGAGATGGCCGTCGCCAAAATGGGCGGCCGATTCGGTCTCGTAGACGCTCTGGATGAAGTCGTGGATGCTTTCCGCGCTGACGTCGCCGATGCCCGACATTGAGACGATACCGACGTTAAGCCCCAGGTACGCGGCTCTGTGCATCGCAAGTACGTGGATCGCCGCTGACGACTGGAACTCGTCGGCGACGAGGAAGAGAAAATCTATCTCACTCTGCTCGCACTCTGCGATGGATGAGCAGAACGTCACGGTGCCTCTTGCGCGCGCTTCCGGGATAGGGCGCCACGGAGGAGCGGCATCCGAGGGGGGGGTGTAGTTGAGTATTGTGCGTTCGCAGACGTTGGTGAAAGGTCCAACGTTGCGAGTCACTGCCCCGCGAGGAGCGATTGGGACGACATCGATCTCGACCGCGGTTACTCGCTCGCCCGGCTTGGGCGTCTCGATTGCCGCGAGGTCGATCGAGACCACGGCAACCGTCTGGTTTCGTATGCGGGCGATCTCAAGAACGCTCGCGATGCGGGTCGCATCCTCGTTTGGCAGCACGGTCGCGACAGCGTCGATAGTCAGGCTGACTGAGGCGACGTTGGCGCCATCGCAGTCCGGGAGGGCGAGCAGACGAACTGCAGACTGGATCCTCTCAGTGCCAACAGGTGCGAGAGAAGTCAGAGATTGACGCGTTATGACGCGGTCTGATTCTGGGTTCTCAGTGAGAGTGAGTTTTAGCGTAGTTTTGCTGGAAGTACTATCATTGTGCTGCAAGGGGGCGACCGAAGGCCGTAGTGGGAATGAGCTTGGCTCCGGGGTCTCCGATCCTGCCGTTCCTCCTGCGAGTGCTGCTGAAACTATCAGGGTTGCCGTCAGTGCGCTGACCAGCGGTGTGCGAAGAAGCACCGCGACCGCCCGGCCGCACGCACAACTCCGACTCTCAGGAATCATTCTGCCTTGTTGCTCCTGCCTTGTTGCTCCTGCCTGGATGCGGTGCAGTGGTTCGCTATCGGGGTCAGTAGAACCCGCCGATGCCTTCATACCGGTGAAGGACCGGCGGGTTCATGTTCCCCAAACCAACTCGTGTACTCCTACTGGTACAGAGCCTTGATAGCTCCCCAACTGATGTTCTCGACAGGAGTCGAGCAGTCGTCGAGCCAGAGGTACATTCCGAAGTTCCACGTCTCGTACGTGCTCGGGCAAGCCTTCGTGTATGTGCCGAAGAAATTGCCTGTCCCACACATGCCGTCGTAGAAGCCCGTGCCTTCACGGATGATAATGACGAGACCGGACAGACTGCCGGCGCAGAACTCACCCTCGTCGAGCTCGCCGTTATTGTCCGTGTCCTCGACCTGGATCTCAAGCGTCAGGACGCCCGTCATCGTTCCACCGTTGGTGTCGTCGATGATGTCGATAGAACTCATCTCCGGCAGACCGTGGCTCGTATCGAAGTAACCCTTCCAGTACCCGGGGGTACCTGCCGTGTAGTTGCCGGCGTAGAAGGTGTCCCAGATGTGCTGGTACCTGAGGACCGGATCCGTCGGCCAGCCGTCATCAGGAACGACGATTGTCCAGGAACCGTCAACAATGTCCCCGCCCGGGTCCATGCTGCCCGTGAACGTCGGGGGGCTGTCCATGAAATCACCATTGCCGGTACCGTAGAACCAGTACCACTCCCCCTGTGCGCATGCAACGGTTGCCAGCGCGAGAACTGCGATAACTACCACCAGTGCGCGCATCTTACTCTCCTTTGGCTTTGCCCCTCAAGGGGCTCCTTTGGGTCTCAAATCGTCCGTTCGGCTTCCTACTTGTACAGAGCCTTGATGATTCCCCAGGATGAATCCTCGACGGGGTTGCCACAGAACTCCGATGAGAACTGACCCATGAACATCACCGAATCATCAAGAGGTGGGTTGACAAAGTTGAAATTGCCCGCGCTCATCGAACCGTTACCGCAGTGATCTTCGAAGAAGCCGGTACCCAGGTCGGGGCTAAGAAGGAAAGTCCCCGAGATCTGGTTGTTGCGATGCTTCTCACTCTGGTCGAGGATACCATCGGAGTACCAGTCGCGCATCATGATGACGAAGGAGATATCTCCGCTCAGGTATCCCTCCTCCGGGGGTGCGAGATCGAAAGCGAACGTCGGAGGGGTTGGCAGAGTCGAGCTGTTGAAGTACCCGAACCACGACTGAGCACCCGGTGTGTTGTCGTAGTTGTCGGCGAAGAATGTGCTCCAGATGTAGTCGAATCTGGCGGTGCTGTCCGCAGGGTCGGGCCAGAGAGAGTCGTCGATCTCAAACTCCCAAGTGCCCGAGACGCCGAACATGAACGTGCCGCTGTACACGACCGGACTCTTCATAAGACTGCCGAGACCCGAGGCGCCGAATGTGTAGCTATCGGCGGCCGCAGGAGCGACCGTGAAGAGAACAAAGGCCAGTACAACAGCGGCAAAGGTGAGCTTCCTCATAGAAACACGCTCCTCTCCAGCATGTTGCCCGTCACGGTGTTCGCGAGCGATTTCATTGCCTGTTCCATAGCTCCCGCACGAACGCCAGAGCTTCGCAGCACAACAACCATCCCTTCAGATCACAGACAGCGTTCATAATACGCCGTCGAAACTGAGGTTGGCTACGGTACTCTTGTTCGAGTGCGCTAGGACAAGCCTCCACAATTCCCAAGTCACATTTTACAACCTTTTGTTTCACAGGTCAAGCATCTTTCCAGATAGTCGGCACACTCAGAGCCTTCTTGGGTGGGTGTGGATGCGCGGGATGGTATATCGATGCAAAGTATGGGTGTCTCCTGTTGCTGCGCCATGGCCTGGCGGCCGGAAGTATGGACGCGGCAGGTCCCGTTCGTCTACAATCATGTTCCTTGAGATCCACGGAGAGCCTACACACGAAGGCGGAGGAACGGATGGCAGACATGACCAGCATCCCGTGCAGCGGGCAGCAGGGTTACGATGCGAGTGCGAAGAGGATTCTCGTCACTGCTCTCGCACTCTTCGGTGTTGCATGGCTGCTTCGGGCTCTCTATGTGAGCCATCTCCAGACGAGTCCGCTCGCTCTCTCACCGATGCTCGATGAGCTCTACCACGTGGAGTGGGCTCGGGCACTCGCTTCCGGGGATTGGTTCGGGTCAGATGCCTTCTTCCGTGCCCCCCTCTACCCGTACATTCTCGGCATGCTCTTGAAAATCTCTGACGGGAGCCTGATCGTAGCGCGTCACGTTCAGGCGATGTATGGATCACTCGTGCCGGTCCTCACATATTTGATCGGGCGCCGCGTTCTCAATGAACGTGTCGGTCTGGTGGCCGGCGTGATCGCCTGCATCTACCCATTCCTGATCTATTTCGACAACGAGCTTCTTATCGTCTCACTCGTCGTTCTCCTGGACGCGCTCATGCTGCTCGCGGTTCTGAGGGCGGACCGCATCCCAACGTGGGGACGCTGGCTGACCGCCGGTGTGGTCATGGGGTTCTCTGCGATCGCCCGTCCGAATGTCCTCATCTTCATCCCTTTGCTTCTCCTGTGGATATGGCTTGAAGCAAGGCGAGCGGGGGAGGGACCGGGAGAGATGGAAAGCGCTCACGGACGATTGTCGCTGGTGAGGTGCAGGACACCTCTTCTCACCGCCGTCGGCCGCTCGGCGCTGTTCCTGGTCGGCGTTGCTCTCATCGTCACGCCTGTGACGATGAGGAACGCAGCACTTGATGGCGACTTCGTGCTCATTGCATCGCAGGGTGGCGTCAATTTCTACATAGGGAACAACGAGCGGGCTGACGGGATCTCGGCGGTCGTTCCAGGCCTTGGAGAGGCGTGGATGTACAGCGACTGTGAGCGAATCGCAGAGAGAGAGTGCGGGGCGCATCTGAAGCCAAGCGAGGTGTCAGGCTACTGGTACGGTCTTGGCCGGCGCTTTCTGCGCAGTCAACCCGGCGCGGCGGCACGGCTCTATCTCAAGAAATTCGTGCTCTTCTGGGATAGCTTCGAACTCGCGAACAACAAGGACATCTACTTCTTCGGCCGAATGTCACCGGTCTTTCGCTCCCTCTCATGGCTCCATTTCGGCGTCATAGCGCCCCTTGCTTTTCTGGGGGCTTGGGTTGTGAGGCGTCGCAAGGGGGCCTCCCTTCTGGTTCTCTTCCTCCTTTCCTACATGGGCAGCGTGCTTCTCTTCTTCATCAACGCGCGATACAGACTTCCTGTGATCCCGATCATCATCGTCTTCTCATCGGCCGGCGCACTCTGGTTGTGGGACCGCGCGAGAGGTCGACGATGGAGGTCTCTGGCGGCGGGGCTTCTCGTCGTGGCTGCAGTGGCCGTTTTCGTCAATGTCGATTTCTACGGAACGCACGTGGGGGATCGGGCGCAGACCCACAACACACTCGGTCTGGCACACGCATCGGCGGGCAGGTACGACCACGCTGTTGCTGAGTACCGGAGAGCCGTGGAGCTGTCGCCCGGGTATGCGAAGGCTTACAACAACATGGGCA
Organism: Candidatus Eiseniibacteriota bacterium; assembly: GCA_030622115.1. GTDB lineage: Bacteria > Joyebacterota > Joyebacteria > Joyebacterales > Joyebacteraceae > Joyebacterum. The sequence continues at coordinate 2,066 of JAUXGN010000014.1, read as the reverse complement.
TATCGCTTGGCCGGCTTGGGCGCACCGACGAGGCCCTCGCCGCCTACGCGCACGCGGCGGAGCTGGATCCTCAATTGGCGTCGTCACGGAACAACATTGGAACGCTCTTCATGAGTCGCGGCGACCTCGTGGAAGCGGCAGGGTGGTTCCGCGAGGCGATTGAGCGCGACCCGTGGATGCATGAGGCGCGCTACAATCTTGGGTCCGTTCTCGCCAGGGTCGGTGAGCTTGCGGAGGCAGAGGAACAGCTACGTTTCGCCATCCGTGCGAACCCTGACTTCAAGGAGGCCTGGAACGATCTCGCAGTCGTTCTGGAAGAGAGCGACCGTCCCGGGCCGGCCATTGCCGCCTACCATCGGGCCATTCTCATTGACCCGGGGTACGCCGAAGCCAGAAACAACCTGGGCATTTTGCTTGCGAGGACCGGACAGTACAGGGAAGCTCTCCTGGAACTTGGCATTGCGCTGCGCCTGGCGCCGGGGGACCGGAACATCATCGCAAACATGGAGCAGATCCGGGAACTTCAGTGGCAGCGGGACAATAGCCAGTAGCCAGACGCGACACGACGGGCGGTGGTCGTGGGCGCTGCGGGGACCCGGTAGCTGCGGGCGGGAGCAGCGGTCTACATTGGTGCTATTGCCTCGTCGGCGCGGGCTCTCACCAGCGGGTGCTTTTCATCACGGAGCAGCCTCGCCATCTCCTTGCGTGTCTTCCCGTCCGGACCGATCATCCTTATGGCCTCGGTTGCACAGGAGCGTACAGCCCAATCATCGTCTTCCAGAAGGTTGAGCATCGTCTCCAGCGATGATTCTGCTCCGATCACCCCCAACGTTTCTATCGCCACAAGTCTGGAAACAGAGTCCCCCTCTGCCGCTAGATGCGTGAGCCTTTCTATCGACGGAGTTCCGATCTCGGCCAGCGCGGCGCCGGCGCTCTGTCTCACCGCGTAGTGCGCATCATGGAGCGCACGGACAAGCGCAGTGATGGCCTCGTCGCCAATGGCGCTGTCTGCGACCGTGCTGTCGGAAACCGTGCTGTCGGACGCACCCTTCACAGCCGTTCTTCTCAGCCCGACCGCTGCGCTCTTTCGCACCATCTCATTCTCATCGTCGAGCAACAGGACGAGAACCGGGACTCCGCCCTGGGCCGCGATCCTCCCGACGGCGCTGGCGGCGGCGGAGCGCGTCTTCCATTCATCGTGACCGGCCGCCAGTGTGAGAGCATCAAGGGCTTCCGGGTCTTGCAGACGTCCCAGGATGCCTGAGGCGAGTCGCACGCCGCGAGTCGTGTCGACACGCTTAAGCTCAACGGCGATCGCATCGATGAGGGGGCCCACGGCCGGCTGTCCGATTCTTACGATGATATCCTCAAGCGCGTGGCGCTCCCTCGGCCCGTCGGTAGAAAGCTCCGTGACAAGATAGGGGAGGGATTCCTCGTGGTTCCTGATAAGGAGCCGGCGCGAGGGCTGGATCATCGCGGCGAACTGAAGCGCCGCCGATGATGCGCGGTCGAAGAGTTCCTTGGGGGAGAGGACGGCGAGCGCAAGCGTGTCGACTTCGGAGTCCTGAACCTGATCGTCATCAGCGGTCGGTCCAGCTTCCGGCGGAAGGACGGGGATCTCTGTATCAATGCCGACGCCGCGGTCGCTGTGCGTCCACCAGCTGTTGTTACGTCCTCGACCGCCGTACGAGTCCGTTCCTCCGCCGTCTATCAGTATCCCCACGCTTGCATAGTCCCGTCTGAGGTTACCGTAGCCGTGTGTGTTGTCGGAGTTCCGCACCGAGTAGGTGTCGTTGCCGCCATCATCGAGCAGGATCCCGATCCCGTTTGCGTTGCCGGCTGCCTGCGACAGATCGTGGCACGAGTAGTTGTCATCCCCGGCCAGGTCGTGGAGGATTCCGACCGCGAGGTCGTGTCCGCATCCCTGGGAGACGCCCTTGGATACATAGTTATCATCACCGGCGCAGTCGACGAGGGCCGCTGCTGTTATGTGCGTTGCGGCGCCCTGCGCATACTGGTACGAGATGTACTGGTCGTTTCCTGCGAAGTCAACGAGCCCGCCGACG
>JAUXGN010000062.1 GCA_030622115.1 Candidatus Eiseniibacteriota bacterium | reverse complement strand
CCCCCAACACCAACAAGGAGGTGCCGACAGAGCTTGCAGTTACGCCCCTCACCGGCGTAAGATAAACCTTGCTCCCATCCCTCCCCACACCCCTCCCGGTGTCATATGATACTATCGTCACGCACTACTGCAGGGCGAACGACATAGACATATCCCGCGAACCCAACGTCGGCAGGGGTCCGGTGGACTTCAAGACGTCGCGCGGGCACAAGCTGAAGGCGTTGCTTGAGCTCAAGTTAGCAAGGAACACGCGATTCTGGAATGGACTGACCCGACAACTGCCGAAGTACCAAGAAGCTGAAGGAGTACGAGTGGGCTACTTCATCGTCGTTGTGCAGCGCGACAAGGAGTTCAAGAAGCTGGATGGCATCAAGAAGAGAGTAGAAGCGGTCAACGGCGCGACGGGCTACGACATCACATCGACGGTTATTGACGCCCGTCGAAGTCCGCCCTCAGCCTCGAAGCTCTAGCCCGCGCACCTAGCGTATGCAGCCGTCGAGCTTGGCCGTCACGTCGACTGCACCGGGCGCTGACGCGCCCGACGCACCCGCCGCGCCAGCATTGACGCTCGCGGCTGATACGCGGTCCGTTGGGCGGCACCACACCTGAGAAGGAGGATCTTGTTGCCTTCTGACCTGGAGTTCGATGTAGCTTTGTCGTTTGCCGGCGAAGAACGGGAATACGTTGAACAGGTTGCCCGGATTCTCGAAGATGCCGGGGTGAGGGTCTTCTACGACAGCTACTACGAGGCCGAGATGTGGGGCAAGAACCTCTTGGGGCACTTTGACGAGGTCTACCGCAAGCAGGCTAGGTTCTGCGTGATGTTCATCTCTGCGTCGTACAAGAGGAAGCTGTGGACCAACCATGAACGGGAGAGCGCTCAGGCCAAGGCATTCCAGCAGCACCAGGAGTACATCTTGCCCGTGCGCTTCGATGACACCGAGATTCCTGGTGTCCTTCCGACAGTGAAGTACATCGATGCGAGAGTCACGACTCCGTCGGAGCTGGCCGCCCTGATCTTGGAGAAGCTCGGGCAGCCAAGCGCCGATGAGCCTCCTGCGCCCCAGGGCTCCAGGCGTCCTAAGCTAACTCCTCGAGCCTTCAATCCGTACGAGGAGGCCGTGAGATTCATGGACGTGCTGGACGCAGGACTCCGTAGGCGCGCTGCTCCGCTTGCGGGAGATGGAATCCAACTCACCGTGTTTGAGCGAAGCGGCCGTAGGAGCTTCCGCTTCCTGCGACAAGGAGAGACGCTCTACTCGGTGGACGTGTGGATGGGCGATCTCTCGAGTGACAAGAGCATCTCCTTTCTCAGTTCCATCGGCGAGTTCCGCCCGTTTGCGAGTGGGTCAAATGCTGTCGGCGAAGTCGTCTGGAGCAAGGAACACTCGCAACCAGTACTCAAGCTCATGGATTTCAGTCTGCTTGACATGATGTCCAGTGGTCAGCAGGAGTACATCTTCGATGACTTCATCAACGAACTCTGGAATCGGATCTGCGACGCCCTAGAGCAGCAGGACGACTAGGAAGTGAGCCGGACGAATGAAGATGATGAAGTTCGAGTGCGAGCAGTGTGGACATCGGTTCGAAGTGAGCGTGATGGACGAGGACGAGGCTCGAGAGCGCAAGGTCGTGGCACGGCCAGTGCGGTGCCCGGAGTGTGGCGGCGTCGCCCACAGGGTCTGAGTCGAAGATACGGCTGTCGTGTGGTGCCGCCTAGCGTATGCAGCCGACGAGCTTGGCTGTCACGCCGACTGCACCGGGCACTGTCGCGCCCGCCGCACCAGCCTCAACGCTCGCGGCTGATATGCGGTCCGTTCGACGGCCTGGTGAACCAATGCTGCTCATGTGGCGCTAAGGTCCGGGACCAACCAATCGCAGGGGGCGCGCAGTATGAAATCCGTGTTGGAGCTCTCTCCCACTGAGGCCAAGCGGCACTTCCTGCAAGGAAGCAGCTACTTCAACGCAGACTTGCCCTCATACCTAGGCTTCGACGCGATTCTCAAGGACGTTGAGGACATCATCTCCGGCGAAGATTGGAGAGGCTTCAAGAGGGGCAACCCCGCTCACCTTCCGGATGTGAACTATCGGTTCACTGCCAATAAGGACGGGAGATTTGCTTGGAGGCCCTTGGAGTTGATCCATCCCGTCCTATATGTCGCATTGGTGGATCTCATTTGCGACGACGCCAATTGGAGCATGATAATCGGACGCTTCAAGACTTTTAGAAGTGGTGCGGTCGATTGTTGCAGCATTCCCAAGGTCTCTCCTGACCAGCAGTCCCACAAAGCCACTCAGGTCCGGCATTGGTGGCAGCGCATCGAGCAGGACTCGATCGAGAAGTCTCTAGAGTTCAGCCACTTGCTGCACACCGACGTTACGAATTGCTACGGTTCTCTGTACACACATAGTATTGCTTGGGCACTTCACGGACTGGTCGAAGCGAAGAAGCAAAAAACATCGGGAACGCTCCTGGGAAACCAGATCGACTCGCTGATTCGGGCCGGTCGGTACGGCCAGACCAATGGAATCTCCCAGGGATCTGTACTTATGGACTTCGTAGCCGAGTTGGTTCTCGGCCACGTGGATGAGCAGATTACAACCAAGCTAGCTGGCATCGATGAGTTCAGAATCGTCAGGTACCGAGATGACTATAGGATCTTCGCGAATAGCGATAGGCGCGCAGAAGATGTGCTCAAGGCTATTAGCGACAAACTGCGGGCCGTTGGCATGGCCTTGGCGCATGGCAAGACCGCTCTCCACACAAATGTCGTCGAGAGCTCGGTTAAGGCCGACAAACGGGCTGGGATCGATCTTCAGGACTTGGGAGAAGCCAATGCCAAGACAATCCAGAAGCGTCTTCTTAGGATTCATGCGTTCAGTCTCCGCTACCCAAACAGCGGCGCCCTTCGACGACTCGTTGGCGAGATGCATGACCTAGTCTCCAAACAAACGGATAAGCCCGACGACATCAGGGTTCAGGTCGCCATCGCCACTGATATTGCCTTTGTTTCACCCCAAGCGTTCCCTGGAATCGCAGGAGTTTTGAGTCATTTGATCTCCCTCGCCCCTGAGGCTGAGAAGAAGGCCCTGTGGGAGGGCGTAATTGCCAAGATGAGGCGAGTTCCCTACAACGGCTACCTTGAAGTGTGGCTTCAAAGAGTCACGGCGCCGAAAGGACTCGGCATCCAGCTACACAGCGACGAAGCACTCTGCAAGATTGCAAACGATGAGGCGGCCAGATTGTGGAACAACGACTGGATATCCAACACCGCCCTGGTGGAAGCCATGAACACATCGAGGATTCGCACTGGCTCGGCGTCCGAGGTCAACGAGCAGGTCGATCCATCAGAGGTGGAGCTCTTCAAACAGGCTGCGTGGGCATATTAGTGCCTCAGGGCCACATCGCCACAGTGTCCGGACAAGTGGGGAATAGACGGATGCCCCATGACGGCCGTCGAACTGGCGTATGCAGCGGACGCCGTCACTCGCTCTGCAGATGTGCTCGGCGGCTGGCCTCTCGCGGCGCGGGTTCGGGGGCTGGAACACGTACGTTAGCCCCGTGAAGATGAGGACTGGAATCGATGGACGAACAGGTCAAGTCGAGACAGCGGGTCGCCGACCATGGCGAGGTGCTGACCGGAAAGCGCGAGGTCAACGCGATGCTGGATTTGGTGAGGTCCGAGACGGATCGCATTGACTCCCGGTTCTTTGAGCCGGCCTGCGGCACGGGCAACTTCCTGACGGAGATCCTAGGACGGAAACTCCGCGTGGTCGAGGGACGCTACGGCAAGAGCCAGCTGGACTATGAACGGTACGCAGTGCTTTCCGTCTCCTCCATCTACGGTGTTGATATTCTGGCCGACAATGTTAGGGACTGCCGTCAACGGCTCTTTGACGTCTTCGATGGGGTCTATACCCGGCTCTTCAGGACGGAAGCCAAAGACAAGTGCCGTGCGGCGGTCAGGTATATTCTGAATCAGAACATCATCCGCGGGGATGCGCTTTCGCTCAAGTCCGTGGGCGACAGCCCGGAACCTATTGTCTTCTCCGAGTGGTCGCTGGTGAATGGCAGTATGCTGAAACGGCGGGACTTCACGTTCCACGGATTGCTTGAGCACGCTTCAACCGAAGCACTGCCGCTCTTCTCTGATCTCGGCGAGGATGTCTTCATCCCGACGCCGGAACGGGAATACCCGTTGACCCATTTCATGGAGGTGGCCGACATTGACGGGCAGTAGCCACAACCCGGACGTGCTGACGTGCATTGCGAATCTAAGCAGTGACGAGATCTTCACGCCGCCGCAATTGGTGAACCGGGTCCTCGATCTGCTACCGGCGGACATCTGGAGCGATAAGGACGCGCGCTTTCTCGATCCCGGCTGTAAGTCGGGCGTATTCTTGCGTGAGATTGCCAAGCGCCTCGACAAAGGCCTAGAGGAGCAAGTTCCCGACCGGCAGAGACGGATCGACCACATCTTCAGGAACCAGCTCTTCGGCCTGCCGATAACGGAACTCACCGCCCTGCTGTCCCGCCGGTCGGTTTACTGCTCCAAGACTGCCAACGGGGAGTATTCCGTCTGCGGGGCTTTCGACAACCCGCAGGGGAACATTCGCTTCAAGCGCGTGGAACATACGTGGGAGAGTGAGCGCTGCGTGTTCTGCGGGGCAAGCAAGGGGAACTACGAACGAGGTAAGGAACTCGAAACCCACGCCTATCAGTTCATCCATGCAGACAAGCCGGAGGAGATCTTCAAGATGAGATTCGATGTCATTATCGGCAATCCGCCCTACCAGCTGAGCGATGGGGGGTTTGGGAGAAGTGCATCGCCGATTTACCAGAAGTTTGTCCAGCAGGCCAAGAGACTCAATCCGCGCTACTTGACGATGATCATCCCATCCCGTTGGTTTGCCGGCGGCAAGGGCCTCAACGAGTTCCGCGCGGAGATGCTGAGCGACAACAGAATCAGGAAGCTCGTAGACTTCGAGGATGCGTCGGATGTTTTCCCCGGTGTCGACATCGCGGGCGGTATCTGCTATTTCCTCTGGGAGCGTGATTCGCGTGGGCCTTGTGAGGTCACGAATGTGCATAGTGGCGACAGAGTGGTTTCAACCAGACCGCTGGACGAATTCGCCACCTTCATTCGCCACAGCCAGGCAGTACCCATCATTCGCAAGGTGCTCGCCAAAGAAGAAGCAAACATGAGCGAGCAGGTGTCCTCAGCAAAGCCCTTCGGACTTCGCACCTATGCAAGGCCGCAGAAGAAGGGGGACATTCTGCTTCGCTGGCATGGCGGAGAAGGCCCTTACGACAGGAAGCAGGTCACCGTTGGTACTGACATGATTGACAAGTGGAAAGCGATAACGTCAAAAGTCTCGTACGATCACGCGGGATTGCCTGACAAGAACGGCCGGCGGCGAGTGTTCTCGATAGTCGACATTCTGCCCCCTGGGACTATCTGTACTGAGACCTATCTTGTTGTCGGTTGCTTCACAAGCAAGACCCTCGCCAGGAACATGGTCAAGTACTTGAGAACCCGGTTCGTCCGCTTCCTTGTCGCCCAGCTCTCCTTCTCGCAGGACGTATTCAAGGCGAAGTTCGCCCTTGTTCCTCTTCTTGACATGCACACCGAATGGACTGATGAACAGCTCTACAAGCGCTATGGCCTCTCCAGAGAAGAAGTCGCCTTCATCGAGTCGAAAACCCGCCCGATGGAGGCGAACAATGAGTAAGGGATTCTTCCCTGCGCGCCCGGAATCCAGGCCGACGATCTACGCCTATGAGGATACGAATCCGCAGTATGCGGGCCTGCTCAAGGTCGGCTACACGACCGTGGACGTGCGGAGCCGCGTTGCCCAGCAGTATCCGACGTTGCGCCCCGGCAAGCCGCCGTATCGGATCGTCCTGGAAGAACCCGCCATGCGCAGTGACGGGACGGTGTTCACTGACCATGACGTACACCGGATGCTCCGGCTCAATGGCGTCAAGAACCCGGAGGGCGAGTGGTTCCGATGCACAGTCGCCCAGGTCAAGGCGGCCATCATCGCCGTGCGGACCGGCCAACTGAACGAGGAGAACCGGTCGCTGGATTTCAAGATGCGGCCGGAGCAGGAAGCAGCGGTCGAGAAGACGGCGGCACACTTTGTCAGTTGGAGGAGGGAGAAGGGCAACCGGAACAAGCCGCCGCACTTCCTGTGGAACGCCAAGATGCGGTTCGGCAAGACCTTCGCCGCTTACGAGTTGGCCAAGAAGATGGGCTGGCGCAAGGTGCTGGTCCTGACCTTCAAGCCGGCGGTGCAGAGCGCGTGGGAGGAGGACCTGAAGTGCCATGTCGACTTCCGAGGCTGGCAGTTCATCTCGCCGGGCGGACTGTCGTATGAGGGCGCCGACAAGAAGAGGCCGTTCGTCTGCTTCGGCTCCTTCCAAGACTATCTAGGCAGGAACCCTAGCACAGGCGGCATCAAGACGAAGAACAAATGGGTGCATGCGACCCATTGGGACTGCGTGATCCTCGACGAGTACCACTACGGCGCCTGGCGCGAGAATGCGAGGGAACTCTTCGAGGCGGAGGACAAGAAGGAAGTTGAGTTTGGCGAAGGGGAAGGTATCAAGGATTTCGACGAAGACACCATGCCGATCACGACGGACGGCTACCTCTACCTGTCCGGCACCCCCTTCCGGGCTATCGCATCCGGCGAGTTCATCGAGGAACAGATCTTCAACTGGACGTATTCGGATGAGCAGCGGTCCAAGCAGGAGAGGAAGGGACCGGACAGTCCTTATGCCGCGCTCCCCAGGATGGTGCTGCTGACCTATCAACTGCCGGACGCGATCCGGGAGATTGCGATGCAGGGCGAGTTCAACGAGTTTGACCTGAACGTGTTCTTCTCGGCCGAGGGCATCGGAGATAAGGCGACGTTCAAGTACGAAGACGAGGTTCAGAAGTGGCTCGACATGATACGGGGCTCGTTTCTGTCAACTAGCGTGGACAACCTCAAACTCGGCGCGCAGAAGCCGCCGATGCCCTTTTCAGATGCGCGCTTACTGAGTGTGCTCTCCCACACTTTCTGGTTCCTGCCCAGTGTGGCAGCCTGTCACGCTATGGGCAACCTGCTGGCGAAGAAGCAGAACCGATTCTATCACTATTACAGAGTGATCGTGGCGGCGGGAAGCGCCGCCGGGATCGGTGTCGCGGCTCTGCCGCCCGTTCGGGAGGCTATGGACGATCCCCTGAAGACCAAGACGATCACGTTGTCGTGCGGGAAGCTGACCACCGGGGTGACGGTGAAGCCGTGGACCGGGATTCTCATGCTCCGTAACTCCTCCAGTCCGGAGACGTATTTTCAGGCGGCCTTCCGGGTGCAGTCGCCGTGGACAATGAGGAACCCCGATGGCGCCTCACCGAATCAGGAGCAGATCATCAAGGAAGAGTGCTACGTCTTCGACTTCGCCCCGGACCGGGCGTTGCGGCAGATCGCCGACTACAGTTGTCGATTGAATGTCAGCGAGACCAATCCTGAGAAGAAGGTCCAGGAGTTCATCAGTTTCTTGCCCGTCCTGGCCTATGACGGCAGCTCCATGAAGCAGGTTGATGCCGCCGGGATTCTCGACATGGCCATGAGCGGCACGACGGCCACCCTGCTTGCGCGGCGCTGGGAAAGCGCCTTGCTAGTGAATGTGGACAATGACACGCTACGGCGGATCATGGGTAACGAGAAGGCCATGAAGGCCCTCATGAGCATCGAGGGCTTCCGGAATCTGAATCAGGACATCGAGACCATCATCAACAAGTCGGAAGCGGTGAAGAAGGCCAGAAGAGAGGCCAATGACGAGGAGCTT
>JAUXGN010000050.1 GCA_030622115.1 Candidatus Eiseniibacteriota bacterium | reverse complement strand
CACTTGTCGGTTGAACACCGCTGCCCCTTCAGGAAAAGCTTCATGCCGTGGCGGCGGCACTGCTTGCACCGCGGACCGTGATACGTCGCCATCTAGTGCTCCTCCGTCTCCTATACCCTTCGCTTCTTGGGCGGCCTGCAGCCGTTGTGAGGAATCGGCGTCACGTCCCTGATCGCCGATATCTTGAGACCAGCCGCCTGCAGGGCGCGAATGGCAGCCTCGCGACCGGGTCCGGGTCCCTTCACCTCGACATCAACCCGCCTCAGACCCATCGGAATCGCCTGCTCTGCGGCGTCCGCCGCCACAAGCTGCGCGACAAACCCCGTGCTCTTCTTGGAACCTCTGAATCCGACCTTGCCCGCACTCGCCCATGCGATCGTGTTTCCCCTGGAATCCGTCAGAGTCACGATCGTGTTGTTGAAACTGGCCCTGATGTGCGCGACACCGTCGGGCTCAACCTGCTTCTTCTTGCGCTGAGCCAACTTGACCTCCTACACAGATAAACTACTTCTTGCCCGGCGCCTTTCTCTTCCCGGCGACCGTTTTCTTCGGTCCCTTTCTGGTGCGAGCGTTGGTCTTCGTCCGCTGCCCGCGAACAGGGAGACCGCGCCTATGGCGCCAGCCTCTGTAGCTGCCGACATCCTTCAGGCGCTTGATGCTCAGAGAGATCTCTGTTCTGAGACTCCCCTCCACGCGATAGCTGTTCTCGATAATGCTTCGGATGCGCCCAATCTGGTCGGCCGTGAGATCCTTCACCCTCTCGTTCTGGTCGATCCCCGCCTCTTGAAGGATCTTGACCGACGTCGTCCGACCAATACCGTAGATATAGGTAAGCGCAACGACAACCCTCTTATTATCTGGTATGTCAACACCAACAATGCGCGCCAATCGAGGTAACCTCCCTTTTACGTCACTACCCTTGAACCTGCTTGTGCCGCTTGTTCTCGCAGATGACCCGGATCTTCCCGTGTCTCTTGATGATCTTGCAATGCTCGCAGATCTTCTTCACCGAAGACCGCACCTTCATGGTTCCTCCCGGTCAGTCGTTCTTCTACACATTGGTTCTACTTGTATCTGTACGTGATGCGTCCCCGCGACCAGTCGTAGGGCGAGATCTCTACCGTCACCCTGTCTCCGGGGAGGATCTTGATGTAGTGCATGCGCATCTTCCCCGAGATGTGAGCCAGAACCTTGTGCCCGTTGTCCAGCTCTACTCTGAACATGGCGTTCGGTAGTGCCTCGTTCACTACGCCTTCAACGGTGATGCCCTTCTGCTTAGCCATCCATTCTCCCAGATCGTTCCTCTGCCCGGCATCCGCTCATCGCCCGGCGTACATCATGCGACGGTCAGTATATCGGCTCCTTGAGCACCCACAGCCACTGTGTGCTCAAAGTGCGCCGACATCCGATTGTCGGCCGTGACGACGGTCCACCCGTCCTCCAGTGTTCTCACTCCAGCCACGCCGGCGTTGACCATCGGCTCGATCGCCAGCACCATGCCGACCTTAAGAACAGGCCCGAACCCAGGGGGACCGTAGTTGGGGACCTCGGGCGGCTCATGCAGCTGTGTTCCGACACCGTGTCCCGCAAGCGCCCTGACCACCGAGTACCCCTTCGCTTCCGCGACCCGCTGAATGGCATTGGAGACATCGGAGAGATGTACGCCGTCTCTCACGACCTTCAACCCCGTCAGTAGAGCGTCGAGCGTGGTACCAACCAAGCTCAACGCTTCATCGGATGTTTCCCCCACGGCGAAGGTTCTCGCGCCGTCGCCGACATACCCGTTCTTCCGAACGCCGATGTCGATGCCGACAATGCTCCCTTCCTCAAGAACCCTCTCCCCCGGGATCCCATGCACGACCTCCTCGTCCACCGAGGCGCAGATCGCCGCAGGATAGCCGTGGAACCCCTTGAACTCAGGGGTGCCTCCATGGCTTCTTATGAAACTTTCAATCTCCCTGTCGAGCTCGCCCGTGGTCACTCCCGGCCTGACCAGCTCGCCCGCCAGGTCGAGGGATTGCGCGACCAGCTTTGCACTCCCGCGTATGAGCTCAATCTCTTCACTGCTTCGTATGTTGATCATCCTGCCGCCTGTGGTTCGCCGTTGCGACTGAGAATCCGCCTAATCGCTTCCTGAACCTCTTTTATAGGACGGCCAGCGTCGACCGTGTCAAGCTTGCCCTGCGAACGGTAGTACTCGATCGTTGGGTGGGTCTCTCTCTGGTACTGCTCAAATCTGCGCTCGATCTTCTCCGGTATGTCGTCCGACCGGCGGACGAGCGTTCCGCCACAAGCGTCGCACAAGCCCTCAGTCATCGGCAGATCCGTCGTGAGATTGTGCACACTTCCACACTTCGGACATGAAACGCGACTCGACAGCCTCTCCACCGCATCCTCTTCCTCTATGTCGAGAAAAATGACGAGGTCGATGGTCTCACCACGGTCCAGAAGCAGCTGGTCCAGCCCCTTCGCCTGAGGCACCGTCCGCGGAAAACCGTCCAGAATCACCCCCGCTCCCGACCCCTTGCGATCGAGAAGCTCGCCTGCGAGCCCAAGCATGATATCGTCGGGCACAAGGCGACCGGAATCCATGTACTCAGCCGCGCGGACCCCGAGTTCGGTTCCGTTCTCAACCGCCTCTCTCAAGAGGTCACCGGTCGAGAAGTGCTGCACCCCCATCGTTGATCCCATTCGCTTTGCCTGAGTACCCTTACCGGCGCCGGGCGCTCCCAACAGAACGACAATCACAGCTGCCCCCCCACTACTTTCTTATCACCGCTCTGCCCGTGTCCGAAGTATCAGCGACCGACGCAGAAAGGCGTCTCCTAGCGCTTGCGACCTCTCAGCTTGCCCTTCTTGATGAAGCCATCGTAGTGGCGCATGAGGAGGTGTGATTCAACCTGCGACAACGTATCCAGCGCAACGCCGACGACAATGAGAAGACCTGTGCCGCCGAACATGAACGGCGCGTTGAGCTTCTGCATCAGGAAGTACGGCAGGACCGCGATGAACGCCAGGAAGATAGATCCCGGAAGCGTGATCCTAGTCAAGACGCTGTCGATGTACTCGGCGGTCTTCTTGCCCGGCCGCTTGCCGGGGATGAAGCCCCCGTACTTCTTCATGTTGTCGGCCAGATCCACCGGATTGAACACGATCGCCGTGTAGAAGTACGCAAAGAACACGATGATCAACACGTACAGAGTCGTGTGAATCCACTGGCCCGGCTGAAGAGCTGCCGCCACGTCCTGCATGATCGTGCTGCCGGCCATGAAACCTGCCAGCGTTGCAGGGAACATGATGATGGCCTGCGCGAAGATGACCGGAATGACGCCTGCTGTGTTGAGCTTCAGCGGTATATGCGTGCTCTGTCCGCCGTAGACCTTTCGGCCCACCACCCTCTTCGCATACTGAACCGGAATCCTGCGCTGCGACTCCGTCATGATAACCACGCCGGCGATTATGCCGACCATGACGGCTGCCAGGAAGAACAGACCGAAGACGCTCAGCGTACCGAGCCTGACGGCGCGGAACGTGTTCAGCCAGTCATTCGGATACCTCGCCACGATACCTATGAAGATGATGAGGGATATGCCGTTCCCGATGCCCCTGTCGGTTATCTGCTCGCCGAGCCACATGATGAAGACGGTACCCGACGTCATTGTGAGCATGGTAAGGAGCATGAATCCGACACCCGGCGACGGCACGATCGGCAGCCCCTCCACTGAAGGCAGGTGCTGCAAGTACGTACTCATCGCGAACGACTGCACTAGTGCCAGGATAACGGTCCCGTAGCGCGTGTACTGCGTGATCTTCTTGCGCCCCTCCTCGCCCATCTTGCTCAGCTTCTCAAAGTACGGAATGACCGCAGAGAAAAGCTGCAAGATGATCGACGCACTGATGTACGGCATGATACCCAGCGCGAAGATGGTGGCGTTCGAGAAGGCGCCCCCCACGAACATGTCGTAGAGACCCAGGAAGGAACCCTGCTGCGACTTGAAGTAGACCGACAGCGCGCTCCCGTTGACGCCTGCAGTCGGCACGTGTCCGCCGACCCTGTAGACAATCAGGATCATGAGCGTGAAGAGCACACGCCGCTTCAGCTCGGGGATCTTGAAGATGCTCTTGAGGCTCTGAAACACGTTGGGCATGACTGGTGCCTTTCTCTACCTTACTTGATCAGCTCGACGGTGCCGCCGGCTGCTTCGACCTTCTCGCGCGCTTTCGCGCTGATTGCGTGAACCTTCAGACTGAGCGATCTTGAGATCTCACCGTTCGCCAGCACTTTCACGGGCTTTCTTGAACCCGAAACTATGCCGCTCGCACGGAGCACATCGACCGTGACCTCACCCTCCAGACCCGACCGCTCGAGGTCACAGACATTGATGACCTCGTATGTTTTTCTCGTGTAGTTCCTGAAACCCTTGATGGGCACCCGTCGCGTGAGAGGCATCTGTCCGCCCTCAAACCAGGCAGGGATGTTCCCGCCCGACCGCGATTTCTGGCCCTTGTGCCCGCGTCCGCTTGTCTTGCCACGCCCGGAACCCGGACCGCGACCGACGCGACGTCTGGACTTGTGAGAGCCCTCAGCAGGCTTGAGCTCATTCAACCTCATCGTAGTGTCATCCTTGCTCGTTTGGGTTTGGGTTGTGCAGGCCGATCCTACTCACCCAACTCCTCAACCTTCAGAAGATGCAGGACCTTCGTGATCATACCTCGCACCTGCGGAGTGCCTTCCAGCACAACTTCCTGGTGCATACGTCTGATCCCGAGTGCCCGAATCGTCTTCTTCTGCTTCACGTTGCGCCCAATGGTGCTCTTGATCTGGCGGATCTTCACCTTACCCGGCATCGTCCGCCCCCTTGGTCGTATCGAACATCTCCATAACGCTCAGTCCTCGTTCCTTCGCAACATCCGCGGCCGAACGCATCTCCTTCAAGGCTTCCATGGTGGCCTTGACGACATTGTGCGGATTGTTGGATCCGAGCGACTTGGCAAGCACGTCCTTCACCCCTGCACACTCCATGACCGCGCGGACCTTGCCGCCGGCCACGATCCCGGTACCCGGGCTCGCCGGCCTTACGAGGACCCTGCCGGCGCCGAACCTGCCGACGACCTCAAACGGAACGGTCGGACCGATCAATGCTACCTTGATCATGTTCTTCTTCGCGACTTCTGTGCCCTTGCGGATGGACTCGGGGACATCGTTGGCCTTGCCGAGACCGATACCGACCTTCCCCTTGCCATCACCCACGGCCACCAGAGCGTTGAAACCAAACCGCCGTCCACCCTTCACAACCTTGGCAACACGGTTGATATGGATGACGCGCTCCTCAAACTCGGGAACTCTGGGATCACGAGCGCGATCCCGTCCCCCTCTGCCTTTTGGCTGTCTCATAGCCATCGAACGTCTACTCCCTCCCGAAGGCAACCCGGCTAGAATTCCAGTCCACCTTCACGCGCTGCATCCGCAAGTGCCCGGACGCGACCGTGGTACAGGTAGCCCCCCCTGTCGAAACTGATCAGTTTGATCCCCTTGTCGAGGGCTCTCCGTGCCAGGATAGTGCCGACGACCTTACCTTCTTCCGTACGTGTGTGATGGCCGCTGCCCAGCGCCTTCTTCACATCCTCGCACAGTGTCGATGCCTCCACGAGCGTGATACCCTTCGTGTCGTCAATGATCTGTGCGTACGTGTGCTTCAGACTTCTGAACACGCTCAGCCTCGGGCGCGACGCCACACCGGTCACCTTCTTCCGGATGCTGCGCCTCCGCCGGGCTCTGCCTACGCTTTTTGCGCTTGTCCTACCCTTCATTGCCTCTCTCCAGCCCTATCGTGGTCTCGCCACCTAGTGTCGTCTATGTTCCGGCTGATACTGCCAGCTTGCCGGCCTTGCGCTTCACGTGCTCGTCGTGGTACCTGATACCCTTGCCCTTGTAGGGCTCCGGCGGACGGAAAGCTCTAATCTCGGCCGCCGCCTGGCCGACACACTGCCTGTCTATGCCCTTCACCACGATCCGTGTCGGCGCGGGAACCTCAATCTCGATCCCTGCCGGCGTCGTGAATTCGCACAGGTGTGAGAAGCCCAGCTTCATAACCAGCTTGTTGCCCTTCATCTCCGCGCTGTATCCCACACCGATGATATCCAGATTCTTGGTGAATCCCTGGGAGACCCCGGTCACCATGTTCGCGATTCTGGCTCGGATGGTCCCGTGCATCGCCCGCGCCAGCTTCGTCTCCGAGAGCCGTCCGACGGTCGTTGTGCTGCCGTCGACGTCCACCTTGATGAAGTCCGGCACGTCCAGACTCAGTTCTCCCTTTGGCCCCTTCACCTTGACGCTTCCGTCACCTGTGGTGACCGTCACCCCGGTTGGAACCTTTATGGGTAGCCTGCCTATTCTCGACATCCAGATTCTCCTTGCTTCACGAGATGCGCCCATCCGGGTCGATCACGCTGCCGTCTCACACAACTACCAAACCGTACAGACCAGCTCGCCTCCGACATGCTCTCTGCGGGACTCCTTGCTGGTCAGGACCCCTTTGGGGGTCGAGATGATGGCAGTCCCGAAGTTGCTTCTTACTCGCGGGATCTGCTCAGCGTTCACGTAGCGCCTGAGTCCGGGCTTCGAGATCCGCTTGATCTCGCTGATGATGCTCCTGCCCTCCGGCGTGTACTTCAGATAGACCCTCAGAGTCCCCTGCGGTCCCTCTTCTCTCACCTTCAGATCCTTGATGAACCTCTCTCTTAGAAGCGCCTCCGCAATAGCGATCTTGAACTTCGACGATGGGATGTCGACGCTTCTCTTGCTCGCCCTGCATCCGTTCCGTATGCGTGTCAACATGTCAGCTACTGGATCGGTCATCATAGTCTGTGCTCTCCCCGGGCCCGTCCGCGTCACTTCTCGATCCACGATGCGACGCGCAGCAGCCCTTCTGTCTGTTTCCTCGCGACCTGCTTACCAGCTCGACTTCACCACTCCCGGAATCTCACCATTCAGAGCGAGCTCCCGGAAACAGATACGGCAGAGCCCGAAGTCACGCATGTACGCGCGGGATCGGCCACATCTGTGGCAACGATTGTAAGCGCGCACCTTGAACTTCGGTGTCCTCTTCTGCTTCTCAACCAAGCACTTCTTCGCCACTTCACGCCCCTTTGCTGCGCTACCGCACGAACGGCATATTCATGAGCTTCAGAAGCTCAAAGGCTTCCTCGTCCGTTCTCGCAGTGGTCACAATCGTTATATCCATGCCCTTCATCATGCTCACGCTGTCGTACTCGATCTCAGGGAAAACAACATGCTCCTCAAGACCAAACGAGTAGTTGCCGCGACCATCGAAGGAATCAGCACGCAGACCGCGGAAATCACGGATTCGCGGCACGGCAATCGTGACCAGC
The DNA here is from genome assembly GCA_030622115.1 of Candidatus Eiseniibacteriota bacterium. Taxonomy (GTDB): domain Bacteria; phylum Joyebacterota; class Joyebacteria; order Joyebacterales; family Joyebacteraceae; genus Joyebacterum. The sequence goes on along the minus strand of JAUXGN010000050.1, from coordinate 6,829 downwards.
CTGTCGAAGAACTCGTACATACGATCTCCTCGCAGTGTCACCTTGCAGCCGATCGGGGTGCCCTCTCGGAGCTTGAAATTCGCGATCGACTTCTTCGCCCTCGTCATCTTCGGCTTCTGCCCTGTGATGGATCCGAGTTCTTTCATCGCACTGTCGAGGATCTTGATGTCATCCTTGGCCTCAGACAACCCCATGTTGACGACGATCTTGGTCATGCGGGGCACCATCATCGGGTTCGGATAGTTGAAGTGCTTCACCAGCGCTTCCACTACTTCATTTCTGTATTTCTCATCGAAACGTGTCATCACTCTGGCTCCGGTATCCTTCCTCCACCAACCAGGTAGCGCTCCCCCCACTATCTCCGCTCGATCATCTCACCACACTGCGCGCAAACCCGGGTCTTGCTGCGGTCGGCCAGGATCTTCGTCCTGATCCGTACACCCTTGTTGCATTTCGAACAAACAAGCTTGACGTTGGAGACGTGGACCGGGGCTTCCTTCTCAATAATGCCGCCCTGGTCACCCTGGCTCCGCGGTTTCGTGTGCCGGTGGATGAAGTTGACACCCTCCACAACAAGACGGCTCGACTTCGGGAGTACCCTCAGGACCTTGCCCCTCTTGCCGCGGTCGTTACCGGCGATAATCTCAACTGTGTCGTTCCTTGCTATGAGCATCCTCGTCCCTCGATCCTCGGCCTAAAGAACCTCAGGGGCAAGCGCGACGATCTTCATGAACTTCTTCTCGCGAAGCTCCCGCGCCACCGGCCCGAATATACGTGTGCCAACTGGTTCATTCTGGGCACTGACAATCACGGCAGCGTTGTCGTCGAACCGGATGTAGGACCCGTCTCTGCGTCCCACCTCTTTTCTGGTCCTGACGATCACTGCTCTCACAATGTCCTTCTTCTTCACGTTTCCGCCTGGTATGGCGGATCTCACGCTGGCGATGACGATGTCACCGACCCGGGCGTACTTCCTCTTGGAACCACCCAGCACCTTGAAACACCGTACTTCCTTGGCTCCTGAGTTGTCCGCCACTTTGAGTTTCGTGTATTCCTGGATCATGCCTCTGCCTCTTCTCAGGCGACGGTCGCCGGTCAGTCAGCCCGTTTGACTATTTCCACGAGACGCCACCGCTTGTCCTTGCTCAGCGGACGTGTCTCAGCGATCCGGACGACATCACCGGTCCGACTATCATTCTTCTCATCGTGCACCTTGTACTTGGCCGTACGCTTCACAAAGCGGCCGTAGAGGGGATGCTTGACAAGTCTGGTCACCGCAACAACAACGGTCTTCTCCATCTTGTCGCTGACCACCTCGCCGACTCTTGCCTTGCGCCGACCCCTCGTCTCAGTCGAGGACATACTCTCCTACTCCGTTTCCAGGTTCCGGCGCCGCGCCAATTGACGCGCGCCCATTCCTATTCGGCGCCGTCGCCGACGGGCCCTTCACCGACCGACTCGCGCTCTTTCAGAAGGGTTATGAGCCGTGCTCTATCCTTCCTCACCTCACGAATCCTGAGCGGATTGCTCAGCTGACCGGTCTTCTGCTGGAACTTCAGATTAAAGAGCTCTTCCCCGGCTTCGCGCAAGCGCTGCTCGAGTTCTGCCTGGGTTAGACTCCTGAGCTTCTTTGCCTTCACAACCGTCGCTCCTGATTCCTAGATTTCCCTGATCGTGAACTTCACCTTCAGGGGTAGCTTGTGGCTAGCCAGCGCCAGGCACTCGCGCGCCAGTGCCTCGTCCACACCCTCCAGTTCGCAGATAATGCGGCCGGGCTTCACTACGGCGACCCAATGGTCGAAGGCGCCCTTGCCTTTACCCATCCTGGTCTCAGCCGGCTTCTTGGTGATCGGTTTGTCGGGAAAGATCCTGAACCAGAGCTTGCCCTGACGTTTCATGTGCCTCGTGATGGCAATACGCGCCGCCTCGATCTGCCGCGACGTGATCCACCCAGCCTCGAGAGCCCTCAAACCATACTCGCCGAAGTCGATCGATGTCGCACCCTTCGACATGCCGGTATTGCGGCCCTTCTGCTGCTTCCGATATTTCGTCCTCTTAGGCTCGAGCATAACTGTAACCCTCGATGTGCTTCTACCTACCTCTTGTCACCGGCACCAGTCTTGGCCGCAGGGGCTTCGGACTTGCCGTGGGAAGTGGGCCTCTTGGGCCGCCCCCGCGAGTCTCCGCGGCTGCGCGCATCCCTCTTCGGCCTCTCACCCCTACCGTGATCCTTCCGTCCTCCGCGATACGGCTTCCTGCCGCCGCGCTCCCCGGCCTCAGACTGCTTCTCTTCTTCAATCTGGTTGCCGAGCTTCTCGCCCTTGAAGATCCAGACCTTCACACCAACCGTGCCGTGGGAGGTCTTCGCGGTGGACCTGGCGAAATCAATGTCCGCGCGCAACGTGTGTAGCGGCACGCGTCCCTCGCGATGCTCCATGACGCGCGCCATCTCGGCGCCGCCGAGCCTACCAGCGCATCTGATCTTGATGCCCTTGGCTCCAAGCCGCATTGCCGACTCCGACGCCTTTCGCATCGCGCGCCTGTATCCCATCCTCTGCTCCAGCTGCCTGCCGATGTGCTCGGCAACGAGCTGGGCGTCGAGCTCGATTCGCTTGACCTCAAGGATGTTGATCTTGATTTCCTTGCCGGTCAGGTGCTCGAGTTCCTTACTCAACCTCTCAACTTCGATACCCTTCCGCCCGATCACGATCCCAGGCCGGGCGGTCCTGACATTCACCACGACCTTGTCGGCCTTGCGTTCGATGACCACCTCGGAGATACCTGCGCGGGACAACTTCATCCCGACGTACTTCCGGATGGTCAGATCCTCCTTGAGTAGCTCGGCGTAGTTCTTCTTCGCGAACCAACGGGACTTCCAAGTCCTGTTGATACCGAGTCTCATGCCGACTGGATGTACCTTCTGACCCACTCTCGTTCCTCCGGCTTACGCCTTCTTCTCACTCTTCGCACTCACCACGATCGTGATGTGGCTCGTCCTCTTGCGGATCTGTGTCGCCCTGCCCATGGCGCGGGGCCTGAATCTCTTCATCGTCGGACCTTCATCAACGAAGGCAGTCTTGACGAAGAGATCAGACGGCTCCAGATGGCCGCCCTCTTTCGTGTTGTTGAAGACGTTCGCTACGGCCGATCTCAGGACCTTCTCCACCGGTACTACGGCGGCGCGCTTCAGGAACTGAAGCGTATTAAGCGACTCCTCAACACCCTTGCCCCGGATGAGATCGATAACCTGACGGACCTTCCGTGGGGCCATTCGTACATGCATTGCTCTTGCGCGTGCTTCCATCGTCCGTGCTCTCCAGCATTGCTCGATCAACTACCAGCCGACATCCGACTTCACATACCGACCGGCGACATTTGGCGCAGGTTCAGCGTGTCAACGGCGCTTTGTTGTCGCTTCCCTGCTGCGATGGGACCTGAATGTCCTCGTAAACGCAAACTCCCCGAGCTTGTGGCCGACCATGTTCTCCGTGATATAGACCGGGATAAACTTGTTTCCGTTGTGCACGGCTATAGTGTGACCAACGAACTCCGGAGGTATCACGGAGCTTCTTGCCCAGGTCTGGACCACGCGCTTCTCACCCGTTCTATCCAGAGAACGGATCTTCTTAAGAAGCTTCTCGTTAATGAACGGCCCCTTCTTTGTCGAACGACCCATTGGGCCCAGCTCCTCCTTGAATTGCCTCAATGCCGGCAGACGACCGCCATCCACGCGCTTGAAGCGCGCTTCAGGAACGGGAGCGTCTACCTTCTCTTCTTCTTCCGTGACGTAACGATCATGCGGTCCGACGACTTCTTCCTGCGCGTCTTCCCGCCCTTCGCCGGTACTCCCCATGGTGAACAGGGGTGCCGCCCACCGGACGACTTCGACTCGCCACCACCCATTGGATGGTCGACGGGGTTCATCGCCACTCCGCGCACCGACGGACGCCTGCCCAGCCACCTGGAACGCCCGGCTTTGCCGATGACGATACTCTCGTGCTCGAGGTTACCCACCTGCCCGATGGTCGCATAGCACTCTGCATCGACAAGCCTCACCTCGCCCGAGGGAAGTCGCACGTGTGCGTACTTGCCTTCTCGCGCCATGAGCTGTGCGGATGTACCCGCGCCTCGAACCAGCCGACCTCCGCCTCCGCGTCTGAGCTCGATATTGTGTATCGTCATGCCCAGAGGAATCCTTCTGAGCGGGAGGGCGTTGCCCGGCTTGATCTCCGCCTTCTCGCCTGAGGAAATCACGCTCCCAACGGAGAGCTTGTCCGGTGCGAGAATGTAGCGCTTCTCCCCATCCGCATAGTGCAGGAGCGCGATCCTGGCCGACCTGTTCGGGTCGTACTCGATCGTCGCAACCTTTGCAGGCACATCACGCTTGTTGCGCCGGAAATCTATGACCCGGTACATGCGCTTGTGTCCGCCACCACGGTGCCGACAGGTAAGCCTACCCTGATTGTTCCGGCCGCCCGTCCTCTTGATGGGCTCGAGAAGCGACTTCTCAGGCGTACTCCTCGTAATCTCGGCAAACGAGGACACCGTCTTGTAGCGAAGCGTTGGTGTGACCGGCCTGAATCTCTTGACAGCCATCTCAATAACTCCCAATTCTCACCGTTCTCTACGCGTGTTCGAAGAACTCGATCGAATCCCCCTCCTTCAGGGTCACGATCGCCTTCTTCCATCCGGCCCGCCGTCCCTCGAACCGACCGAGGCGCTTGAGCTTGCCGGAAACTGACATCGTCCGCACACCGAGGACTGTAACACTGAACAGTTCCTCGATGGCTTTTCCTATCTCGATCTTGTTGGCATCACGGGCAACGGCGAATACGACCGTGTTGTTCTGCTCTTTGGCGCGCGCCGTCTTCTCCGTGATCACAGGCTCCAGGACTATGGTTCTAGGATCGCGCTTCATTCTCCGAACACCTCCTCGACGGCGCCGAGGGCGCTTTCCGTCATCACGACGATCTCCGCGTGCAGGAGATCATACGTGTTCAGCTCCCGAGCCAATCCGACCTTCAGATTCCTAATGTTCCGTGCGGACATGAGAATCGTCTTGTCGGTCTCCCTTATCACCAGAAGCGTCTTCTCTCCAACAACGCCGACGCTCTTGAGGATGCCTGCCATCTCCTTGGTGCTAATGGATGTCAGCACGATATCCTCGACGATCCGGATCTCGTCCGTCGCGGCCTTGGATGAGAGAGCCGATCTGAGAGCGAGTCTCCTCATCTTCTTCGGCAACCGCATACTGTGATCACGCGGCCTCGGTCCGAAGGCAAGACCTCCGCCCCGCCAGTGTGCTACTCGGCTGGATCCGATTCGGGCCCGGCCGGTTCCCTTCTGGCGCCACGGCTTCCGCCCGCCACCGCTGACTTCACTTCTCGTCTTCGTCTTCACGGTGCCGCTCCGCTGATTCGCTAGATATGTGCGGCCGGCCTCGTGCGTGACGTGCTCGTTGGGCTCGATTCCGAAGAGGAACGCCGGAAGCGTTACCTCCTTCGTCTTCTGCCCTTCTTTGCTCGTTACTGCCAGTGCTTTCGACATCTTCCAAGCCTCATTCATTGTTGGTCGCCCGTTCGCCGGATACTATTTGCGAACGTCCGGCTTGCGCACCAGTACGAAACCATTGGTGCCACCGGGAATGGCGCCCCGAACCAGCAGCAGATTCTTCTCGACGTCCACCGTGACTACGTCCAGATGCCGCACAGTAACACGGCTGTTGCCCATACGCCCCGGCAATTTCCTCCCCTTCCACACCCTGGCCGGCGTAGCACTCTGCCCGATCGATCCGGGACGTCTGTGGTTCCTGTTGCCGTGCGTCTTGCGCCCGACTGAGAACCCGTGACGCTTGACCACGCCCTGAAAACCCCGGCCCTTCGAGTTGGCTGTGACGTCAACAACGTCACCCTCCTCGAAGATGTCGACCAGAATCTCCTGCCCGACCTTGTAGTCGGTCGGGTTCTCCACGCGGAACTCCGTCAGCTTCCGGCGTGGAGCAAGCTTGTGCTTGGCGAAGTGCCCTTGGTACGGCTTGTTGGCGGTCTTCCTGCGCATCCTCTCGAAACCGAGCTGGACTGCCTCGTAGCCGTCGGACTCCACCGTCTTGACCTGGGTCACGACGCAGGGACCGGCTTCAATGACGGTCACGGGAACTGCCGTGCCGTCCTCGTTGAAGACGCGCGTCATGCCTAGTTTCTTTCCGATGATTCCGTTCATCATTCTTCTCCCTGCACTACCGATGCAACCGATGTAGCTTCTTCAGGCGCCCACCTACTCGACCTTGATCGAGATGTCCACTCCGCCTGGAAGGTCCAGATCCATCAACGCGTCGAGGGTCTTCTGCGTCGAGTTCATGATCTCTATGAGCCGCTTGTGCGTGCGGATCTCAAACTGCTCGCGCGACTTCTTGTCAATATGCGGCGAGCGCAGAACCGTGTAGAGCTTCCTCCTCGTCGGAAGCGGGATGGGCCCCGATATCGACGCCCCTGTCTCCCGCGCGACGCGGACGATCTCCGCTGCGGACTGGTCCAGCGTGGCGTGTTCGTAGGCCATCAGGCGAATGCGAATTCTCTGGCCAGCCACTACGTTCCCTCCTTTGATATCCTCATCTCACCTATTCAATGATGGATGTGATCGTTCCAGCACCAACCGTACGGCCGCCCTCACGAATCGCGAACCGCAGACCATCTTCCATCGCTATCGGAGTCACGAGCTCGATCGTAAGCTCCACGTTGTCGCCAGGCATTACCATCTCGGTCCCCTCGGGAAGTGCCGCCACTCCCGTCACGTCCGTTGTACGGAAGAAGAACTGGGGACGGTAGCCGGT
>JAUXGN010000034.1 GCA_030622115.1 Candidatus Eiseniibacteriota bacterium | reverse complement strand
GTACTTGAGTAGTGCTTGGGCAACCTAACTAGCGCATGCAGCCGCCGAGCTTGGCCGTCACGCCAGCTGCATTCGCACCTGCCGCGCCAGCCTTAACGCTCGCAGCTGATGCGCGTTCGTTAGGTAGCTCTCTGCGAGTCGCACACGAAGACAGCTGGTACCAAGTCATGCAAGGAGGTGAGGTCATGGCATTTCAGAAAGTCCTGCTCAATGGAGAAGCCATCCCCGCCGGGGAGCAGAAGCGACTGCTGCCGTCCCTGGACGTTGGCAGAAGTGCAGTGGCTGGAATCCTGCGGAATCCCCTCGCGGCAACGATGTTCGCGACTCTTCTCCTGCTGGCCAGTGCAGCGCGTGCGGCAACGATCCACGTCCCGGATGATTGGGACACAATCGAGCGGGCCATCGAAAAGGCGTCCTCGGGGGACATGATCCTCATAGCTTCGGGGACCTACCTCGAGCACGACATCGCGCTGAAGTCGGAGGTTACCGTGTCTTCGGAGACCGGAGTGGCTTCCTCCGTCGTTGTGTCCGCCTCGTCCGAGGGCCGCGTCTTCACGGCATCTGGCGTGACCGCCGTCGTGCTTCAAGCCATGACGATCAGTAACGGCAGGTCCCCCGAGGGAGGGGGTCTGCTCTGTGAAGACTCCGATATCGAGCTGCGTGAGATCGTGTTTCGGGACAATCTCGCACGACCTGGAGATGGAGGCGGGCTCTGCTCCATCGGATCTCATGTTAGTCTCTCCAACTGCGTCTTCGAGTCGAACGAGGTTGGCTACTACGGCGCCACCCAGACGACCCTCTACTACTACGGAGACGGCGGAGGTGTGGCCTGTCTGGACGGGTCTTCACTCGAGGCCAACGGGGTCCACTTCATCGACAATTACGCATGGGCGCACGGAGCCGGCCTGCACGTGTCCGGTTACGACACCGACGCCGTGCTGGTGGACTGCGTGTTCGAGGGCAACATCGCCCCCAAGTACGAGCTCGACCCTTCCGGGAGTGGCGGTCACGGGGGGGGAGCGAGCATCGAGGACGGTGCCACCGTCACCATTGCCGATTCAGAGTTCACGCAGAACACGGCGTACTGGGGCGGGGGCGGCATTTACGCGTCCCATGGTGCCGACGTGACTCTCGAGGGAGTCACTGTGACTGAGTGTGAGACCGAGTACTCGGGTGGTGGCCTGCTGGCGTGGGTTAGCGCTTCCTTGAACGCACGGGACGTACACTTCGCCGGCAACGAAGCGAGAGTGGGAGGTGCGGTGGGCCTCTGCAGCCCTGGCGGGGTCCTGGAGCTAAGCGAGTGCACGTTTCTGTCGAATCGCGCTGAAGAAGCAGGAGGTGCCGTTCTCGCGGCTTATGCTGCGAACATCGCCGTCACTGCCCGTATCTCTGATTGCACCTTTGCCGGCAACGCGGCACCAGAGGGCAGCGACGTCTACTTCGGATTCCAGACGGGCAGTCTGCTCGCCAACTGCATTCTCGCGTTCGGTGAGCAGGGGGGTGCGGTTATCTGCGACCCGACGACGCCTGCTGAGATTGTGCACTGCTACGCGTTCGGTAATGCTGTCGGCGACAGCCTCTGCGGCAACTACCCTGGAAATGAGTTCGCTAATCCTCTCTTCTGCGATTGGAGTCTCGGGGATCTCACGCTCTGCGCTGATTCCCCTTGTCTTCCTGCCACCAATCCCTGGGAGGAATCGGTCGGCGCTCACGGGAAGGGGTGCGGCCCGTGTAACAGCGTCATCAGCCAGACGTCATGGGGAGTGATCAAGGCGATGTACAGGTAGGGCGTGCAGAGCGATCGGGGACATGGTTGACAGGCGTATCTGGACTCCTTCCGCAAGTGCGGAGTGACAGGTGTTGTGGTGAGATCTGACTGCATTCGTATCTTCGGCCTCATCTTGGGAGACGTGTGAGGTCTCCGGGCCATGATGAAAATCGCGCGCGGGGAACCAATCGTTTGTCACGGCCTCAGGGGCGACGGCTGCATCGCCGCTTGGGGATCGAACGAAGACGGCCAGTGCAGTGTTCCCGCGCCGAACGCCGATTTCGATGCGGTCGCGGCGGCCCCGTATCACAGCCTGGGGCTCAAATCTGACGGGACGATCGTGGCCTGGGGGTACAACGGCGATGGCGCATGCAACGTCCCCGCTCCGAATGCCGACTTCCTGGCGGTCGCGGGCGGGTACCACAGCTTGGGCCTCAAGTCCGACGGGACGATCGTGGCCTGGGGGAACAACGACGAGGGCCAGTGTGACGTCCCCGCGCCGAACGCCGACTTCGTGGCGATTGCGACGGGTTGGGAGCACAGCCTGGGCCTGAAGTCCGACGGTACGGTCGTGGCCTGGGGGTACAACGGTGAGGGCGCATGTGACGTTCCCGCGCCGAACGCCGACTTCCTGGCGGTCGTAGGGGGCGCGTATCATAACCTGGGCATCAAGGACCCCGAGACACCCGTTGAGACTGCCTTCTACGCCACGCTCGTAGAGGACGGACGCGCTGTGTTGCTCAGATGGATGGTCCCCGGCTGCTCTGGAAGCACGGGTCTCATGATCTACCGGGCCCTCTCTGCGAACGGTCCCTACGGCTGCATAACGCCGGACGCGCTGCCTGATGCTGTGCTGGGAAGCTACGTCGACGAGACCGCGTGGCCTGGTGGGACGTTCTGGTACGAACTGCGCGCCGTCCTGGCTTCCGGGGAGGAAATTCTCGTGACTGAGACACGCCCCTCAGCTACTGTGCCAGGAACGCTGGTTTCCGAGATCCGATACGTGATGCCGAACCCGGCCACGACGCACACGACCATCGCCTACTCGCTTCCCGAGGGCTGGCGATCCGCCAGGCTGTCGGTGCACGATGTGGCTGGTCGGTTCGTCCGCCGGCTGGACCCCGCGACGGGAGCTCAGGGCCTTGTCGCCGTCGATTGGGATGGGAGAGCTGGTTCGGGGAAACAGGTTGCCTCTGGTGTGTACTTCGTGCGACTCGATGTCGACGGCGCGGTGTCAACCCACAGGATGGTATTGCTCCATTGAACCAGGAGGTCAACATGGCAGAGGTGCGACAAAGCAGTGGGCTGAGGACAATCTTCTCCTTCTTCCTGGGTCTAATGGTGACTGCATTCGTTGGAGTGGGTGTGTATACATTCCACCCGCCACAGACGGAGTCCGATCTCCAGATCGAGGATCTCTACCGCCAGGAACAGACGATCAGGGACTCACGATCTCCAGATGAGCTGACGGCTGCGGATCGGGAGCAGATCCGGGAGATCAACCATGAGCGAGACGTGCTGAGAGAAGCTGCGCGGGAGGTTCAAACAGCATGGGGCCGAAGCACGAGCATCATCCTCATTGTGTTCGCAACGCTCGCCATGGCCGTGTCTCTCTTGCGCGCTGATCAGTTGCCGGTGATCAGCAATGGCCTGTTGCTCGGCGGCGTCTTCACGATGGTCTACGGTGTCGGATGGATCATTGCCACCAACACATCTGTCGCGCGGTTCGTCGTCATGACCGTTGCACTCGTGATCACGTTGGCACTCGGCTATATCCGGTTCGTGCGCCATCAGGCGATCCCGGCATTACCGCGTGGGCGAAGCCTTGGAGACGGCGAAGGGTTCGCGGACATCGAGCAGCGCGTACAACAACTTGAAGATCGGATGAACGAAGCCGCAAACGCGCTCGGCAACAAGAGCGATCGTTAGCAGCTCTATTCGCCAGTGGCCGCAACATGACACATCCTGAGACGATCCGGCACGCTCGGCTCAACTCTCCTCGATGAGAGCGTTCAAGCACCTCAATGCGGCCTGCGGCGCACCTTCACTGCTGACCTTGATATCGGGAACGACTCCCACCATATCGAGGCGAACGCCTTTCCCCGTGAGGTAGTCGACGGTAGGAAGCCAGAGCATCCAACCGTCGCCGACATCGAAGCCGACGGTCCACAACATGCAGGCAGCCGTTCGTTCACCGACGATGGTCGCCCGCTTGATCTCCTGAAGTCCCGCCGCAAGAGGCTCACACGCGGAGGCGGTTCTCTCGTTGGTCAGGACAACCACTGGCCCGCGATAGATTGGCGGGACCGGATCCACCACCCCCACAAAAGCACCGTGATCCCGAATCAGCGAATTGAACTCGTCTTCCGATGATATGGACCTGACTCTCGGGAAATCGCCCAGTTCACCCTTCAGCACCTGCGAGCGTGCCTCGCGATTGAAGAATACCCCCATGCTGACCTCCGCATCGACGAGATGAGCGGCGACTCGTCCTGATATATAGGTGCCGCCGGGATTGTCGCGTAGGTCGATGATCAGGCCGCGGGGATTCCGCGCGACAATCTCGTCGAAAGCCCTGTCGATTCCGTCGTAGGAATCGCCCTCGAAACTGCGGATGCGGAGCGTCACGATGTCATTGTCGCCCGTAACGCTGATAGCATCTTCCCTGCCGGGTGCGATCGGCGCGATGGCCGATGTTTCCGACAGCTGATCATCAAACTGCATATCCAGCTTGCGTCCGACATAGCAGTGCGAAAACTTCAGATTCCTCGAACACAGTATCCACGCCATGACGAATTCCGCTTCGTCCCGGGCCTTCTCTCCGGCCTTGCGCAGCTGCCGGAAGAACTTGTGTGTCTCCGGATCATCATAGGCGGCAGGATCGAAGAGGTGAGTATGGAGTTCGGCGTCGATTCGGTCGATCAGCCCGTGGTAATCGGTCTCTGGAAAATCCCGCGCATCGATCGACTCGAGCGTAATCAGGCCGAACAAACGCTCCTCATCCAGCGGACGCAACTCGATCGGCCGGTTGTAGGAACTGAAGTCGGCGTGAAGATCGGCCCGGGGCGTCTCGAAGACGCTACGGGCCACCTGACCCGCAACCGGAGCAGGACCATGCCAGTGCAGGAACGCGCCGCCCGGAACTCTCTTGTCCCCTACAAGATTGAGAAAGAAGCCGGGTAGGCCGCCCAGCAGGTCACCCACGGCGCGAGGACGGCTATTGGCCCGAAACCCATCTGCCGTAGGCTCTGCCGCCATCAATGCCGTCGTGGAGCCGCAGAAGGGGCCGATCCCGCGAACATGAACCGTAACGGCGTACATGCCGTGCGGAACACCCTCCATGGTCCCCGGGGGCTGATCACTGTGCGGTACCGTACCCACACAGCCGACGAGAACCAGGAGACCCAACAACAGCACTAGCTGTATCGTGCGCTTCCCGGCTGTGAGAATCTTTGCGTGTTCGACAAGCGGCATCATCGCGTGTACCTCCTGGCGCGGGCTTTGGACGGAGATTGGGGCGCTTCTGCATACATTGTCAGGATCTGCTCCCGGTCCATCCGCCCCAAAGAAGCGGCGGTGCTTTCGAGCACCAGGCGTTGGGCGGTCGCGAAGTCCGCCTGGAAACCGGCGAGATGAGTCAACTGCAGCATAGCCATGCCGTGGATCACGGACCAGAAACCATAGGTCTGCGTCTCAAGTAGGCGGGGGTCGGCGCCTTCCATCCGCTCTACGCCGATGACCTCCACCACGGCCAAGCTGATCAGGTCGAACTCGGATTCTGCGGGCACCTCATCGGCCAGCGAGCGGCGCTTGGAGAGGCGACCGTACAGCAGCATGAAGTCCGCCGGATGCCTCTTCGCGAAGCGGATGTAGGCGAGCCCCAGGCGCACTAGTCGCTCGACTGGGTCCGCGGCGTCTCGCGTAGCCCTCCGAAGGCTCCGCGAGAGTCTGGCGCTCGTCGCGCTACCGAGGGTGGCGACGAGATGCTCGCGGTCTTCGAAGAATTCGTACATTCCGGCCGGGCTCATCCCCGCGCTCCGCGCCACGTCGCGCAGCGAGAGTCGCTCGTGGCCATGTTGACGTAGCAGCTTGTGCGCCGTCGCCAAGATGTGTTTCTGCTTGCTTGCCCGGCGTGCTTCCCGTGTCATCGGTGGTTTCGCGGCTTTGCGGGTCATAGGGATTCCTCCGAGTGCTGTGCTTCAATGACCGAACACTGTTTAGCATACTCCCGAACACTGTTTAGTATACTCCCGAACACTGTTCGGGTCAAGGCCTAATTCCCTGTACTGGAGCGGCCAGTGACTGGATCTCTTCCGGAGTTTCGGCTATGCTCGCACCCACGGTCGACGGTGCTGCAATGTACCCACACAACATCAAGGTCTACAATCTCTGCCGAATCAAGAGCGTTGGGCTTGAACGCTGGATCGAAGAGGCTGGGCAAATCCGAAGAGGCTATTTCGCGGGGAAGTTCGTTGTCGCGAGAGGGCAGAGGGAGAAGGGGGTTCTGAGCCCTGCCGGACGCTGAGCGCGTGACACTCAGGATCTACGACGTCGCAGGGAGAACTGTCTCCACGCTTGTTGACGGACCGCTTGCAGCCGGACCTCACGCGATCGTCTGGGACGGAACGAATCGCGACGGCGAGAGGCTCGCGTCGGGCGTCTACTTCGCACGACTCGATACGGATGCCGGTGGTGCAGTCAGGAAGATGACGCTCCTCAAATGAGGAGTTCGCTTCTCAAATAGAGAGGTTCGTTGGATACGATGAGGAATGATGCCGCAGTGCCCAGGATCTTCGTCGATGGCGACGGGTGTCCCGTCAAGCAGGAGGTCTACCGCGTGGCGCTTCGCTACGGCGCCCACGTCACGATGGTCGCGAACGCGTGGATGCGCATCCCTGATGAGGACAAATTCGAAATGATCGTCGTTGAGGGTGACTTCGACGCCGCGGATGATTGGATCGTCGAGCACGTGAGCGAAGGTGACATCGTCGTCACCGGAGACATCCCACTTGCGGACCGCTGTCTCAAACTGGGCGCGCGTGTACTCGGCCTGCGTGGCCGCGAGTTCACGAAGGACTCGATCGGGGAGGCGATGGCGAGCCGCGAACTCGCATCCGAGCTTCGCGACCTCGGGATCCCGACCGGAGGGCCCAAGCCCTTCGACAAGCGGGACCGGTCGCTATTCCTGCAGCGTCTCGATGCGATGTTCTAGAAGGCAATGTTCTAGAAGATCGATTCGATCAGACACCCCGCTGGACGACTCGCGGAACGGTCATGCTGGCAGCCATGAGAAACAGGACGCTCGCATCCTTCCCCTTGACCTCAACAGCCTTGTCGATCGCTCCCTGAAGTGTGGGGAAGGGGCACATGAAGATGCTCCTGAGCAGATCCGCGTCGAGATCGCTCACGGCCCAGATCTCTGCCCACTCGGCGATCTCGACAATCTTCGCCGCCTTGTGGAATCCGAGCTTGTAGCCTCTGTCTATCTCCCTCAGCACCTCTGAAGGATCCGGAGATGCGCTCAAGAGCCTGACGAACGCGTCCTCGCCGACGCCGTCCCTGCATTGCGCGACAAGGATGAGAATGCCGCCGTCCTTGAGCGCCATCTTCCCGTTCTCAAGCGCCTTCTGTGACTGGTAGAGGTCGACGTCCATCGGATAGGGCGCAACGGCCACGACCACGTCTGCCTTGGCAGGGATCTCGATTGAGAACACCTCAAGCGCCCGATCGATCGCGGCGTGGAACGACTCGTTAACGCCGCCGGCGGTCGCAGCGTAGATGCGATGCTGCCTGTCAAGCACCGTCATGATGCAGAAGATATCGTGATCGCTGATGCACTTGATCGCATCGACCATATCCTCGTGAACGGGGTTGCCTTCGAGGGCCAGAGCCCTGGCCTTGCTTGAGAGCGCGTGTTTGTGGTTCTGCTCGATCGTCTCGTACGATGCGACTCCAGGCAGGAACGCCTTCCTGCCGCCCGTGTAGCCGGCGAAGTAGTGCGGCTCGACCGATCCTATGACGATGATCTTCGTTGCCTCGGTCACGTTGCGGTTCACGTAGATCTCGGTGCCGGTTTTCGACCTCCCGAGATGGACCATGTCCTCTGATCGCCGGGCGTCGTGCGCGATGATCCTATCGCTGTACTCATCATACAGATCGCCGAAGATCTCCCTGTATTCACGCTCAGTCGGAGCCCGGTGCACGCCGGTCGCGACGATGAACTTCACATCGGGGACATTCCTAATCTGCGGGTGGATGAGTTCCAGAACCCGGGCCGTGGGGGTAGGGCGCGTGCGATCGTTCACGATCACGATCAGATCCTTTGCCCCCGCAAGGAAATCACTGAACGTCCCGGAACCGACGGGGCTATCCAGAACTCGAGCCAGCGTCTCGCCCTCGTCACCCACGTCCACCTCGTTGGGACCTATCGCAGCAGCGAAGTTCTCTTCGCCTATCTCAACAGTGATGTGCTCCCTGCCATAGGGAACGTCGATGCGCATACCGACCTCCACCGGCTGTTGTGTCGCCGAGTGTCTTCTACCTCTCTGATCCGGGCGCCGGACCATATCACCTGAGACTGCCAGTATCATCGCACAGATTCGAGTTCACACCGAGGATGTTCCTGCGCATGGTTCCCGCACGCGGGAGCCCCTCGGCCACGACGTGACCACGCTGCCGGCTCAGAGATCCCGGCTCTTGAGAATCGGCTGGAGACCGGATACCGGATCTGATAGACTGCGGTTGCGGTCAAGAGACTCCTTTCGCTTCTCGGACAGGAGCCCCCTGGTTGGAGGTACCCGTGGAACATCAAAGGCATCGCGCCGCGGTGGCGCTGATCTTGGCGGGTATGTGTATGTGTCTGCCTGCCTGCGAGATGACCCCCGCCCGTCCCGGCTCAATCAGCGGAGTGGTGACGAGCGCAGGAGCGAGAACTCCCCTTCAAGGTGTGTACGTCGAGTGCGATGACGTCATCAGCATGACTGATGAGTCCGGGTACTACTTGCTCCTGGGTCTCAGCGAAGGCTGGCATTCCTTGCGTGTCACGGCAAGCGGCTACTACAGTCTGACCGAATCGGTGTACGTGGTCGGTGCAACACGACACGACATTCTCGTGAGCGCCATCCCTGAGGTAGCTCACCTGCACGGTACGGTGAGCCACTCCGTCGAAGGCCCACTCGAAGGAGCGCTCGTCGATGTGGATGGCCTGATCGAGACCACTGACGAACACGGCGAGTACGAGTTCTGGGATCTGCCGAAGGACGCAGAGCAGATATCGGTTTCACTGGACGGTTACCTGACATCCACGAGACCGCTCGATATCGAGGATGACGATGAGCTTCTGGACATAGAGCTGAAGAAGCTGGTCAGTGTTACCTTCTATCCGACGGCGGACGCGGGTGTGCGGTCGGATATGCCGGACTCCAACTTCGGGGGATATGAAAGACTCGATCTGTTCAACGGTCCCTCACTGGGCCTTGAGTTCTACATCTTCCTGCCGGTCGAAGGACTTGAGGAGACAGCCGCGGTCACAAACTGCACACTCAGGCTGTACAACATCTGGGAGTCGAGTGGTGACGACCCGCTTCCCACGCTGATCGGTCATCTCTCGAGCCACTGGAACGAGATGGACGTCGTGTGGAACGATCACCTCCAGCACACGAGTGGCGCCACACATATGCAGGTCAGCTACGTTTCAAAGCAGTACGGTATCGATGTCACGAGTTTTGTAGATGACTGGATGACAGGTGCTTTCACGAACCTCGGTCTCTCTATAGAGACCGACTACAGCGAGACGCCGAGGCGATTCTCATTCGCCTCCCGCGAACACCCGGATGAGGAAAAGCGGCCACGTCTCGAGATCGAGTACGCCTGGTAGTGGAAGTGCGATGACCGGAATCGCCTGGTGACCAAGAACGTCTGGCAATCGGAAACGTCGTGAGACAACAGAGGGAAGTTGAAGGCGACTGCATCGCGCGGTGTGGCCGCCTTCTTATGCAAACGAATTCTTGATCTGAACCGGACTTCGCTCCCGAAGTCATCAAGGAGGGATCCGCTCCATGGCGGACCAGAACTACTACAGAATGACTGTCGAAGAGGTCTTCGCCGCTCTCGAAACAAGCGGCAAAGGACTCTCTCGAACGGAAGCCGGTGAGAGACGCGTCAAGTTCGGCCTGAACGAGCTGTCGGGAGAGTGTCGCGTTTCCAAGTTCATGACCTTCATCCGCCAGTTCAACGACGTGCTGGTCATTGTGCTCATTGTCGCCGCTGCGGTCTCGTTCACCATCGGCAGCCACCGCGACGGCTTCGTGATGCTCATCATCGTCATCGTGAATGCCGTCATCGGTTTCGTCCAGGAGTACAAGGCGAGCAAGATCGTCGAGAGCCTGAAGAACCTCATACGTTCGCCAGCCAGGGTCATGGTGGACGGAGAACTCACGGAGGCGTCTCAGGACAAGCTCGTGCCCGGCGACATCGTCCAGATCGAAGAGGGCGACAAGGTGCCCGCTGATCTGAGGATCATCGAGTCGTTCAATCTGAGAACGAGCGATTTCTCACTCACGGGAGAATCGACTCCGCAGGGAAAGGGAAGCGACGCGAACACGAGCGACTGCGTCCTGGCGGACCGTGACAACATGGCGTACGTCGGAACATCGGTGGCGTCCGGCACGGCAACTGCGGTGGTCGTGAGAACCGGCATGAGCACAGAGATGGGGCGCATCGCCGACATGACGCAAGAGACGCGCGGGGTTCTTTCTCCTCTTGAGAAGGAGCTTGGCGCACTCGCGAAGCGCCTGACGGTAATCGTCGTGGTGATCGGAGCGGCGCTCTTCGGTGTGGCAGTCTGGCAGGGGTTCAGCTACCTCACAAGCATGATCTTAGCACTCGGAATCGCCGTTGCGCTGGTCCCTCAGGCACTCCCGGCGCAGGTGACGGTCGCCCTCTCCGCAACGAGCAAACGCCTGGCCGACCGAAACGCGGTCGTGAAGAACCTCCCGTCCGTTGAGACCCTGGGGTCCACTACCGTTATCTGCACCGACAAGACCGGCACGCTCACAAAGAACGAGATGACCGCCACGTATGTCTGGTTCAACGGAAAGAACTACCAGTTGACGGGTACCGGATACGAACCCAAGGGAGGGATAGAAGACGAGAGCGGCAACGCGCTCACGCAGGATCAGATCGACGAGATAGAGATCCTCATGGACGCTGCGACGATGGCGTCCAACGCTGAGATTCACAAGCCCGACGAGGAACATGATGGATGGTACGCGGTGGGAGATCCCACGGAGGCCGCTCTGGTCGCGATGTCCACGAAACTGGGGACGCGCTCGCCGATTGAGGATGAGGAGAACCCGGAGCTTCACGAATTCCCGTTCGATTCGGTGCGGAAACGCATGAGTTCAGTCAGACAGTTCGGCGATCAGCTTCAGCTGGCAATGAAGGGTGCGCCCGACAGCGTTCTCTCTATCAGCAGATCAATCTACCGTGATGGAAAGGCCGTTCCGATCACAGATGAAGACCGGGAGCGAATCACGGCCGTGAACGAGGAGTTCTCAGATCGGGCTCTTCGCGTGCTCGCGATAGCGTTTCGTCCGCTCGACCAGAAGGGACGGGACTACGTTCTCGAAGATGTGGAACGAGACGTGACCTTCCTGGGACTCGTGGGCATGATGGACCCGCCCAAGGAAGGAGTCCGGGAGGCGATACAGGACTGCCACACGGCGAAGATCCGGACTTTCATCATGACGGGCGACCACGCTACTACTGCGCAGGCGGTCGGCCGCGAGATCGGGCTTTCGGAGACGGGAGGAGATGCGCCCGTCATCACGGGAAGCGAACTCGACCAGATGAGCGACGACGATCTGACGAGCGCAATGGGCAGCAATCAGGCTCTCATATTCTCGCGCGTGAGCCCGGAGAACAAGCTCAGGATAGTCACGCTTCTGGAACACGCCGGAGAGATCGTCGCCGTCACGGGCGACGGCGTGAACGACGCCCCGGCTCTCAAACGAGCGGATATCGGTGTCGCGATGGGCAGGATCGGAACCGATGTGGCGAAGGAAGCGTCCGACCTGGTGCTTCTGGACGACAGCTTCCCGACTCTCGTTCATGCCGTGAAGGAAGGGAGAACGATCTACGAGAACCTGCGCAAGACCGTTCTCGCCTCGATGACGACCAACGGCGCCGAACTGGTCGTCGTGCTCTTGTCACTCGCGGCGGTCTCGCTCAACAACTGGGCCATTGCGATGCTGGCCATACAGATACTCGCGATCGACCTCCTCGCAGAGGTCCTGCCACTCACGTCGCTGACATTCGATCCTCCATCCGAGGAGATCATGACCGCTTCTCCGCGCGATCTCGGCGACCATATCCTGAATCGTCGCACTTCACCTGAGGTGGCGGTCCTTGCCGTCCTCATGGGAGCGCTGGCCTTCACCAACTACGCTCTCTTCATGCAGCGCGAGGGCGTGACATTTGCGGTCGACACGGGCCGCACGTGGATGTACATGAGGGCAACGACAGTGGGTTATCTGACGGTGGCATACTGCCAGCTCGCGAACATCCTCTCGCGGCGCTACGAGCTGCGCTCTATCTTCAGCCGCACATTCTGGACCAACAGGATCATCCTCTGGTCGGTCGTGATCTCAATCGGCCTCACATCGCTCGCCGCCTACGGGGCTGGAATCCAGGATTTCCTTTCCTTCAGAGGACCGACACCGGTCGACTGGCTCTACATTCTGGGAGCAGCAGGAGTCTATCTGGCAGCCTTCGAGCTCCTCAAACTCCGGAAGAGGCTTCGCGCATCAGCCAGTGAGGCTCATCCTGCTCGCGCGCCTGCGCGACCCGCAGGCGATTCTAGCAGAGTGGCAAGAGGTGCTTGATCCGTGCGCAGGATGCGTGCATAAGATACGTGCGGCTGTCAAGGGATGGACGGACGGGGCGGGCTCGTTTCTTGCAATTGTCGACGCTGCATCACTATTGGGGAGCGTCCAGGGCGGCTCTTGGCCGCCGGGCGTTCAAGAACATTCGCGTGGGAGGAAAGATGCGTTACGCACTGATCGCCATTCTGATTGTCGCGCTGGCCATCGGCGCCACGGCCGCGAAGAAGGAATGGACCGAGCCGGTCCAGGGTTCTCGCGGTCTGCTTGACTGCACTGCCGCCATTGACATCAACTGCGGTGACGTGGTGCAGGGATCGAACATCGGCCTGCCGAACAACGTCGTCGCATACTCGTGCGTCGGCTGGAACGAGGGAGGCGGCGAAGCCGTCTACAAACTTGTCATTGACGACTGCTACATCGTCACTGCCACTATCTCCGGCATGGAGGCTGACCTGGACGTCTTCTTCCTCGGGAGCTGCGATGAGGATGATTGTCTGGCGTACGGCAATACCTACGCCACAACCGCGTGCCTTGTGCCCGACACATACTACATCGTCGTAGACGGCTACGGCGCCTCAGAGAGCGATTTCACACTGACCGTTGAGTGCGAGCTGTGTGAGTGCCCGACGGATCCCTGCTGCCCGTCGCTCTACACCTGCTACGATATCGACTTTAACGAGTCACCGAACGACTTCTGGACAGAGCCCTGCGAGGGCGACCCGATCTGGGATTGGGGTGTTCCGGCCGGCATTCCTGCAGTCGCTTGTGACGACGTTCCCGTGACGAACATACTCGGCACCATCGTCGGCGGCGACTACGTGCCGTGCGGCGAGCGCGCCGTCATCGGCCCGTTCGAGATCAACGAGTACTGCTGGTGCATGGAGCTCTGTCACTTCTACGACACGGAGGCCGACTACGACGGCGGCAACGTTGTTGTGTCGGTCGACGGCGGCGTCACGTGGCAGATCATCGCGCCGCACCGCGGTTACGATGGTGTCGGCTCCAACTACGGCGCGGCCTGCATCCAGGGTCAGCCCATCTTCACGGGCCACCAGTTCAACGGGGCCTTCCTGCGTGACTGCTTCGACCTCGAGCAGTACATCGGCCAGAGCATTCTCATCGGCTTCAACTTCGGCGCCGACGATTCCGTCTTCTACCCCGGCTGGTACATCAAGTGGGTGAAGATCGGTTCCGACGAGCCTTCGTCACCAGTTGAGAACACGAGCTGGGGCAGGGTGAAGTCGATGTACAGGTAGAGGCGTGCCGGCCTGCAATGAAGAGGGGGCTCTCAAGAGGGCCCCCTCTTTCCTGTGTGGACGAGAGGACCCTCAACCTGATAAGCTCCCGAGCGTCAGGCTCAGAGAACTCTCACTGGGAGGAACGCCACGAATCCGAAACCGACCGATGTCGCGGCCCCCGGGACGGAGACTCCATGGGAGCGCCTGGGACACTGCTTCTTCAAAATGCGTAGCGTCACACCGCTTGCTCTCATCCTGCTGGTGATACTGTGGCCGACCGGGGGAGGGATCGAACCCCGGCTCCTTATCATCTCCCTGGCATTAACGGTGGGTGGAGAATTCTACAGATTCCGGGCGGTCGGTGTGGCCGGAAAGAGAACACGTACGCGGGGACGCAAGGTGAAGGAACTCGTCACCGCGGGGCCGTTCGCCCACGTACGCAACCCGCTCTACGTCGGCAACTTCATCCTTACATACGGCCTCATCGTTCTCTCCAGGATTGGATGGCTGCTATGGGCGTTTCCGGTTGTCTTCTTCCTGCAGTACTCGGCCATTGTGTCGTGGGAGGAACACATCCTGACCGGCACGTTCGGCGGTGAGTATTCCCGATACCGCTTGCACGTGCGACGATGGGTACCGTCCTTCTCGGCCTACCCCGGTGCGAGCCGCCACAGCTTCGACTTCAAAACGGCCTGGCAGAGCGAGAGCAACAGCCTGCGGGCCATACTTGTCATCTTCATTGTGATACTGGCAAAGCACCTGTTCTTTCACGAACATGTGCGAGCGATGATCGTCGCCGCTGGGCGCGCGATCGGAATCTAGTCCAAAACAGGAGGTTTCTGATGAAGCACGTGGCGAGCAACGAGCGCATCCCCCAAGCCGTCAGCATCGAGGGCGCCGAGATGGTAAGCAAGGCAAGTCTCATAACCGCCTCCGACGGCGCACCCACCGCCTCAATGAGACTCTTCGAACTCGGAGTGGGCGGCCGCACACCCTGGCACACGCATGACTGGGAACACGTCATCTACGTGATCGAGGGAGTCGGCGTGCTGAAAACCGACGGCTTGAGCACCGAGTTCCGGACAGGAGATTCCCTCCTGGTGGACCCGAACGAGCAGCACAATTTCGCGAACACCGGTGAGGGGCGCCTCAGATTCCTCTGCATCGTCCCGCTCAAGGGAGACTGATGACCGAAGAAATCGCTTGCGCTGGGAGCGGAGTCGCTCTACACTGTCAATTGACACTAGGAGTCGCCTTTTAAACTAGCACTGAGAGGCTAGAAAGGGTGAAAGAAACACTGAACAGGAGAACGGGTTATCGCTGGCGACTGCTTGCGTGGCCCGTTTTTGTGTTTCACCCTGCGCCTCGGGGAGAGATGACATGAACTGGACACGGAAGCATCTTCTTGGCCTCGAGGGGATCGAACGTGACGAGATCATCACGATCCTCGACACAGCATCGAAGTTTCGAGAGATCCTCGATCGACCGGTGAAGAAAGTCCCGACGCTACGCGGTATCACGATCGTCAACCTTTTCTTTGAATCAAGCACGAGAACGCGCATGTCGTTCGAACTCGCTGAGAAGAGGCTCTCGGCGGACGTGCTCAACTTCTCCGCATCGACATCAAGCCTCAAGAAGGGCGAGACGCTCAGAGACACCGCGCGAAACATCGAGGCGATGAAGGTGGACATGGTCGTGATGCGCCACCCCTCACCGGGGGCTCCGCACTTCCTCGCAGACCATATCGACGGTTCCATAATCAACGCCGGCGATGGACCGCATGAGCATCCGACTCAGGCCCTCCTGGATCTCTACACGATGCGGGAGTACGTGGGAAACCTTCAAGGCAAGCGTGTCACGATCGTGGGCGACATACTTCACTCGCGCGTTGCCCGCTCCGACATATGGGGACTCAAGGCGCTCGGCGCGGATGTCACGGTGTGTGGGCCGAGCACATTCATCCCCTCCGAGGTTGAGAGACTCGGTGTCACCGTCACGCACGACATCCGGGACGCGACCGTGAATGCCGACATCGTGAACGTCCTGAGAATTCAGAAGGAGAGGCAGAGCGGGGGATTCCTACCGAGCCTCAGGGAGTACTCGACGCTCTTTGGAATCAACGCTGCGCGTGTCAAGGAGATGAAGCCGGATGTCCTCATAATGCACCCGGGACCCATCAACAGAGGTGTCGAGATAGCGTGCGACGTCGCAGATGGTGATCACTCGGTGATCCTGGAACAGGTCACGAACGGCGTTGCGGTACGTATGGCGATGTTATACCTGCTCTCGATGGTCCAGGCGTCCAAGCGAGTAGAGGAATCCGACATCATCGCGGAGGTGAGCGCATGAGAAAGACACTACTGAGAGGCATGCGCCTGATCGACCCGGCGACCGCCACCGACGAGAGGATCGATCTTCTGATAGCAGACGGTGTCATTGCCACGCGGGGCGCCGGCATCGAGGCGGATCAGGAGACACGGATCATTGAGTTCAGCGGCGCCGTGGTCGCACCGGGACTCGTTGACATGCACGTTCACCTGCGGGAGCCGGGCAGAGAAGACGAGGAGACCATAGAGAGCGGAACCCGAGCGGCCGTACACGGTGGGATAACCACCCTCGCCGCGATGCCGAATACGGAACCCACCATCGATACTCCATCATGGGTGGAGTACATACGTTCCAGAGGCAAGTTGGCAGCCGTTCACCCGATCGCGGCGATCACGGTCGGCAGGGAGGGCAAGGCGCTCGCGCCCCTCGCCGAGCTGGCTCGGGCCGGAGCCGTTGCCTTCTCGGACGACGGCTGTTCCGTTGCCGACGCGAACGTCATGAGAAAGGCTCTGCAATACGCATCCATGATCGAACGAACGATCATCGCGCACTGCGAGGATCAGGCTCTCGTTGGAGCGGGAGCAGTGAACGAAGGCCTGGCGTCGACTCGATCCGGTCTGTCGCCGATCCCGGCTGCGGCAGAGGAAACGATCGTCGCACGTGACATCCTTCTGGCAGGATCAGTGGGCGCCCGGCTCCACATCGCCCACGTCTCTACCAGAGGCTCCGTCGAACTCGTGCGGCGCGCCAAGGCCGACGGCGTAGCGGTGACCTCTGAGACCTGTCCTCACTACTTCTGTCTGACCGATGATGATGTCAGAAGCTACAACACAAGCACGCGCGTCAACCCTCCGCTACGCTCGGCGGATGACGTGGAGGCGATCAGGGAAGGCCTCCGGGATGGAACAATCGACGCCGTGGCAAGCGATCACGCCCCACACTCCCTGGAAGAAAAGCAGGTGGAGTTTGACGCGGCCCCCCCCGGCATGATAGGAATGGAGACACTACTTCCTCTGACCATCACCCACATGGTCGACACTGGCATCCTCTCCCTCGGGAAGGCCATAGCGCTTATGACAGTCGGACCAGCGCGCGCGCTCGGGATCACGGCGGGAACGCTGGAGACCGGAGCTGCCGCGGACGTCGTCATCTTCGACCCCAAGAGTACGGTCGAGGTCACGAGCGACTGGTTCCGTTCGCTGTCGAAGAATTCGCCGTTCATTGGAAGCACGCTCTCGGGACGCGTTCTCATGACCATTCACGACGGACAGGTTGTTTTCGAGGAGGACCTTGGAACCGCGGAAGGCAGTGGCGAGGATCACGGCAAGCGAGCGGCCGAGTCGAACGAGCTTGTTGTTGGCGTGTAGCGTCGGCGACGACCTCGACTCACCGGAACCGGGACAGTTCGTCCATCTGGATGCTCTGGCCGGTCTCGCTCTCAGACGCCCGTTCTCTGTTGCCGGAGTTCCGGTGGCCGGGCTCCTTGAACTCCTCATCGAACTCGTCGGAGAAGGAACGCGCGCCCTTTCGGCTCTCCACGTCGGGGCGACTGTCTCGATCCTGGGACCACTCGGACACGGCTTCACAATGCCGCCTCCGGGAACTCCGACCGTGATCGTAGCAGGAGGCGTGGGGGTGGCAGGAGTGCGCTTCCTCGCACAGCGACTGGAGAGGCGAGGGGAACGTCTCACAATGCTCGTTGGTGCGAGAGATCGCGACCATCTTCTGCACAACCTGCTTCCGGAAGCGACTGAGGATGGACGATTGAGCCTGAGTATCGCCACCGACGATGGCACGGCAGGCCTTGCGGGAACCGCCTGCGATCTTTTCGCACAGGAACTCGTCCGCATTCCCAACGAAGCCGTTGTCTACTGCTGTGGTCCCAGAGCGATGACGGACGCTGTGGGAGCCCTGGCTCTGGAGCGCAACCTCCGCTGCGAGGTGTCACTTGAGGAAGTCATGGCCTGCGGCACTGGAGCCTGCAGAGGGTGCGTGGTGGAGACGACTGACGGCTACAGGACCGTCTGCTCGGACGGCCCCGTCTTTGACGCGAGAACGCTGGTGATCGAGAGCGTGCCCCATGCCTGATCTGACCACGAACATAGGCGGGCTGACCCTCCGGAATCCGGTCATCCTCGCTTCGGGAACGGTCGGATACGGAACCGAATACGGCAGTCTCATCGATCTCTCCCTGGTCGGCGCGATAGTCACGAAGACCATCACGCTCAATCCCCGTGAGGGCAACCGCCCTCCACGGCTGAGAGAGACACCGGGCGGGCTTCTGAACTCCATAGGACTTGAGAACGTCGGGCTTGAGAAATTCCTGGATGAGAAGCTTCCCATGGCGGCGGGGCTGGAGACGGAGCTCATAGCGAGCATCGCGGGCGCCGATGCAGCGGAGTTCGCCGACCTCGCTTCAGCAGTAGGTGAGAGGGACGAAGTGTCCGCGGTTGAAATCAACATCTCGTGTCCGAATGTCAAGCGTGCGAGGCGCCCCCTCTGGGCCGACCCCGAGGGAATAGGCAAGGTGGTGCGTTCGGCGAGAGCGGCCACACAATCGACTCTGATCGTGAAGCTGTCCCCGAACGTAGCGGACGCACAGTCGGTGGCCGAGGCCGCGGAGGAGGCGGGCGCCGATGCGCTCGTCGTTGCGAACACCCTGACCGGCATGCGAATCGACGTCGACAGCATGACTCCGGCTCTGGGCAATGTTTTCGGCGGCCTGTCCGGAAGAGCGCTCCTGCCGGTCAATCTCGCTCTGACCTGGAAGATAGCCGGTAGTGTGCGACTACCCATCATCGGTGGAGGTGGAATAGCCTCGGCGGATGACGCGCTCGAGTACATCCTTGCGGGAGCCACGGCAGTGCAGGTGGGAACCGCCCTCTTCAAGGATCCCGGAGTCGCAGCTTCGATCGTGCACGGGCTCACCGAACGGATGATTCGGAAGGAATGGAGGACAACGGCCGAGTATGTAGGCTTGGCAAGAAAGGAGAAGGAACCATGTCTGGCAATAAAAGCAGACTCATAATCGCCCTAGATCTGCCAACTCGAGAGGAGGCGCTTGATCTCGCGCGCAGAACTGCGGACTACGCCTCGCACTTCAAGGTTGGCAGCCGGCTCTTCACGGCGGAGGGCCCGGAGCTCGTGAGAGAACTCAAGAAATCAGGGTACGGTGTCTTTCTTGATCTCAAGTTTCATGATATCCCGAACACGGTCGCTGAGGCGGCGACAGCCGCGACGTCGCTCGGTGTCGACATGTTCGACGTTCACGCCGCGGGCGGTACCGCAATGATGCGGGCGGCAGTGACGGCCAGTCGGAAGGAAGCCAAACGGATGGGCATCGACCCGCCGAAGGTCCTGGCCATCACGGTTCTCACAAGCATGTCATCGACGGTGGACGAGGTTCTGGCGCTGGCCGAGCGCGCGCAAGCTGCCGGCCTCGACGGAATCATCTCGTCGGCCTGGGAAGCAAGGGCCATCCGGGATCGCCTTGGCTCGGAGTTCCTCATTGTGACACCGGGCATCAGACCGTCCTGGGCGGCCAAGCAGGACCAGCGCCGTGTCGCGACGCCGCTTGAGGCGTTCGAAAACGGCGCCGACTACATCGTGATCGGCCGTCCCATCAGGGATTCCTCCAAGCAGCCGAGCGAGGCGGCCCGCATGATACTTGATGACATGAATCCCGTAGAGGTGAGAGAGTGACGACTTCCACGGTGGACAGAGTGCTTGCACTCATGATCGAGACGAAGGCGCTCCTCGTCGGTCACTTCCGACTGACATCGGGACGCCACAGTGGGGAGTACTTCCAGTGCGCCCGCATCCTCGAGCGGCCCGACGCGGCTGAGGAACTCGGGCGCATGTTGGCCGACCGTTTTCGAGATGATGCAGTTGACGTGGTCGTGGCGCCGGCGCTTGGCGGTATCATTGTCGGGCACGAGGTCGCCCGGGCGCTCGGAGTAAGGTCTATCTTCGCCGAACGGGAGAGCAGCGCGATGACCTTGAGAAGAGGCTTCTTCCTCAAGCCGGGTGAGCGGGTTCTCATAGTTGAGGACGTTGTTACGACCGGGGGCTCCGTCAAGGAGGTCGCCGCTCTTGTCAAAGAGGCGGGCGGCGAGGTCGTGGGATTCGGGTTCCTGGTTGATCGCAGTCTCGATTCGCCGGGCCTCGGCGCAAGGTCCGAATCACTTCTCAAACATCGTATCGACAGCTACGAGCCGGACCGTTGCCCGCTCTGCCTTGAGGGCGTGCCGTTGACGAAGCCCGGAAGCAGACCGGACTGAAAGCGCTCGCCGGCACGGAATGTCGTTCGAAGAAGGACAGTTGCACAGGGCTTTTGCAGGAGGACTTGATGGGCTTCTACATCGGACGAGGCAGAAAGGCGCGGCGGGCCTTCGGCTTCGATGAGGTCGCCATCGTCCCAGGGCGGGTCACCATCAACCCGATGGAAACGGACACGACCTGGCGACTCCGCGACATGGAGTTCACGGTGCCGATC
Source organism: Candidatus Eiseniibacteriota bacterium (assembly GCA_030622115.1). Taxonomy (GTDB): domain Bacteria; phylum Joyebacterota; class Joyebacteria; order Joyebacterales; family Joyebacteraceae; genus Joyebacterum. The sequence continues at coordinate 6,299 of JAUXGN010000034.1, read as the reverse complement.
CTTGCTGCTGCAATGGACGGCGTCGTTGACACGGCGATGGCCGTGGAGATGTCAAAACTGGGAGGCATCGGCGTTCTCAATCTCGAGGGGGTCCAGACGCGGTACGAAAACCCCGAGGAGATCCTGAGCAGGATAGCCGGCGCCACACCGGAAGAGGTCACCGGTCACGTCCAGGAACTCTACAGGCCGGAGATCAGGGAAGAACTCGTAGGGAAGCGCGTAGAAACGATCAAGTCGCAGGGGGCCGTCGCCGCCGTTTCGGCAAGCCCCGCGAGAGCCGAACGGTTCGGACAGCTGGCTGAAGAGGCTGGAGCGGACATCTTCGTGGTCCAGACGACCGTTGCCACGATCGACCATATCTCCAGCACCTATCCCACTCTCGACTTCCAGTCATTCATAGACTCGATGTCGATACCCGTGATCGTCGGCAACTGCGTGACCTACGACGTTGCACTCGACCTGATGGAGGCCGGTGCTGACGCGGTACTCGTCGGCGTCGGGCCGGGGGCCGCCTGCACGACAAGAGGGGTGCTTGGATTGGGCGTCCCGCAGGTCACGGCCACCGTCGATGCCGCTGCCGCGCGCGACTTCTTCCAGAAAAGAACCGGACGGCACGTGCCCGTCATCACGGATGGCGGCATGGACACCGGCGGCGATGTCTGCAAAGCGTTCGCCTCAGGAGCCGATGCGGTCATGATCGGCTCAGCGATGGCCCGGGCGAAGGAAGCCCCGGGGCGAGGGTATCACTGGGGGATGTCGACACCGCACGGAGACCTTCCCAGAGGCGCCCGAGTTAAGACCGGGACGAGCGGCACACTCAAGGAGATCCTCCTGGGACCCGCCCGGACCGACGACGGCACCCAGAATTTTCTGGGAGCCATCAAGACCTGCATGGGCTCAGTCGGCGCCAAGAACATCTTCGAGCTGCAGCACGCCGAGCTGATCATTGCTCCCTCCATTCGCTCTGAAGGCAAGCTGATGCAACGCGCGCAGGGCGTTGGAATGTGGAGGTAGCTATCTCAGATTCGCGGAGGGTGAACCATGGCTCTTAGGGCAACAACGCCCGTGAAGAGCGAGAGGCACGAGTCTGCGGAGACCGGCCACATGCGTGTGGCCATCCTGGATTTCGGCTCTCAGTACACGCATCTCATTGCGCGTCGGATAAGAGAACTCGGCGTCTTCTCCGAAGTCCTGAGATACGACACGCCGCCGGCAGAGGTAGCCGTGAACACCGGGGCCATCGTGCTGTCGGGTGGACCGTCGAGCATCTATGCCGCGGACGCACCGAGACCCGATCCCGACATCTTCGAGCTGGGAATCCCGGTGCTCGGCATCTGCTACGGCATGCAGGCCATGGCGCATGTCCTCGGTGGAGGGGTCTCTCCGAGTGAGACCCGCGAATACGGACCGATGGGATTCGCTCCGAACACAGCTCATCCTCTCTTCGACGGTCTCGATGAGACCCTCCAGGTCTGGATGAGCCACGGCGACGAAGTGGCGAAGCCGCCACCCGGGTTCGAGGTCCTCGGGAGAAGCTCCGATGGCAAGATAGCAGCGATCGGCTCGGACGAACGACGCACATACGGCCTCCAGTTTCATCCCGAGGTCATTCACACCGAGGGTGGTGGTCGCCTCCTCGAGAACTTCATCCGGCGAGTGAGCGGAATCGAGGGAGACTGGACGACGAGGGCGTTCGTGAATGAAACAATCGAAGAGATCAGAAGCCGTGTAGGAGACTCGCGCGTAGTCTGCGCCCTCTCTGGCGGAGTCGATTCGTCCGTGATGTCGGTCCTCATCCATAGAGCGATCGGCGACCGGTTGATCCCGATCTTCGTGGATAACGGAGTGCTGAGGAAAGACGAGGAACTCGATGTCATACAGCGGCTAAAGGAGAAGCTCGGCATCGGCATCGATGTTGTCGACGCGTCCGACCGTTTCCTTGCCGCCCTCTCCGGCGTGACCGATCCGGAGCGCAAGAGAAAGATCATCGGCCACGAGTTCATACGGATCTTCGAGGAGGAAGCCCGCAAGCTTGGGAATATTCGCTTCCTCGCGCAGGGAACGCTCTACCCGGATGTCATCGAGAGCGTCTCTGTGAAGGGTCCGTCCGCCACCATAAAGAGCCACCACAACGTGGGTGGTCTCCCTGAACATATGGATCTCGAACTCATCGAACCCTTGAGAATGCTCTTCAAAGACGAGGTCCGGGAAGTAGGCGCAGAACTCGGGATCGATGCCGACATTCTGGGCCGCCACCCGTTCCCGGGACCGGGGCTGGCCATCCGTATCCTCGGAGAAGTAACGAAGGAGCGGGTGGCAATGCTGCAGGATGCAGACGCCATCGCGCTGGAGGAGATCCGGCGAGCCGGTCTGTATGACGATATCTGGCAGGCGTTCGTGGTCCTCCTGCCGGTGAGAACCGTGGGCGTGATGGGGGACGAACGGACATACGAACACGTTGTTGCGGTGAGGGCCGTGCACTCCCTTGACGGAATGACGGCACACTGGTTCCGGATGCCCTACGAGGTGCTCGAACGGATATCGGCACGCGTCATCAATGAGGTGCGCGGAGTCAATCGTGTCTGCTACGACATAAGCTCGAAACCCCCGTCAACAATCGAGTGGGAATAAGGAGTCCGAAAACGTGATCGACAGATACACGTACCCGGAGATGGCGGAGATATGGAGTGATGACGCCAGACTCGCGCTCTGGGTGAAGATCGAGATCGAGGTCGTGCGAGCCTGGGTCGAACTCGGTCGCGTGCCCGAAAGCGCTCTGGCCGTGATAGAGAAAAAGGCCGCCGTGGACACCGAACGTATGAAGGAGATCGAGGAAGCGACACACCATGATGTGATCGCGTTCCTCACGACGCTCGGGGAGAGCATAGGACCGGAAGCACGGTACATTCACCTCGGAATGACCTCCTCCGACATCCTCGATACCGCAACGGGAGCGCAGATCGGGCGTGCGGGCCGCCTGCTTCTCGATGAACTTGATGGACTTGTGGATCTCGTCAAGACCCTGGCGATCAAGCACGAGAAGACCCCGATCGTCGGTCGCACACACGGCGTGCATGCCGAACCGATGAGCCTTGGCCTCAAGTTCGCATACTGGTGGGACGAGCTGGGGCGTGCGGGTGACATGCTCGCCGTCGCCGTAGGCGCCGCGGCAGTGGGGAAGATCTCGGGGGCGGTCGGCACCTACGCCAACCTCGACCCACGCATCGAGGGACGCGTCTGCCGGGATCTCGGCATCCATCCAGCCGAAATCTCGAACCAGATAGTCTCACGCGACAGACACGCGCGTTACCTGTCGGCCCTGGCGACACTCGGAAGCGTGATCGCTCGACAGGCCCTGGAAATACGTCTGCTCGCGCGTACGGAGACCAGTGAGATACTGGAGGGCTTCGGAAGGAAGCAAAAGGGCTCATCCGCAATGCCACACAAGCGGAACCCCATCAAGTGTGAGCAGATGTGCGGACTCGCGCGCCTCCTGAGAGCGAACGCCGCGGCGGGCCTGGAAAACATCGAGCTGTGGCACGAGCGCGATATCTCACACTCCTCAGTGGAGCGGATCATCCTGCCCGACAGCTCGATCATCGCACACTACATGGTGAAGCGATTCGCGAGCGTGGTGAGTGGACTGGATATCAGGCCGGACGCGATGCTCAGAAACCTTGAATCCTCACGTGGCCTGTTCGCGTCGGGTACGGTCCTGACGCTCTTGGTGGAGGCCGGCCTGCCGCGCGATGATGCCTACGAGATCGTTCAGTCTGCGGCCATGAGAGCCAGAACCGGGGGCACTCCGTTCCGCGACGAGATCGGAAAGAGCGGGCGCGTCCATGAGCTTCTCAGCGACAAGGCACTCGACGACGCACTTGGTCTCGAGCGCCACATGGACGGCACGAGAGCAGTGTTCGAACGGCTGGGGTTCTTCAGAGAGGATGAGGAGTGCGGGCAGTGCTAGCGAGGGGACGAACGGCGTAACACGGCTGAAGGAGAAAAGGGCATGAGGAAGACGAAACCGCTGTACGAAGGCAAGGCGAAGATCCTGTGGGAGACGGATTCTCCGGGGCGCATGGTCCAGGAATTCAAGGACGATGCCACGGCGTTCAACGGTGTCAAACACGAGATCATCAGCGGGAAAGGTGTGCTGAACAACCGGATCTCATCTCACTTCTTCACGCTTCTGAATGATGCCGGCGTCACCACGCACTTCGTAGAGAAGCTGAGCGACAGCGAGATGCTCGTCGATCGTCTGGAGATGCTCCCGATCGAGGTCGTAGTGAGAAACGTCGCCGCGGGCTCAATGGTGAAACGTCTGGGCATCGAAGCGGGCCGCGTATTCGATCCGCCGATCGTCGAGTACTACCTCAAGAACGATGACCTCAATGATCCAATCCTATCGGAGGAACACATTACTGCGCTTGGTCTCACGACGCATGAACTCCTGGCCGAGATAAGGACGGCCGCGATCAAGGTGAACGATGTTTTGATCGCGTTCCTCGATGAACGCGGGATTCGCCTGGTCGATTTCAAACTCGAGTTCGGACTCAAGGACGGGCGCCTCGTGCTCGGAGATGAGATCTCGCCGGATACCTGCAGATTCCACGATAAGACCAGCGACCGCATCATGGACAAGGACAGATTCCGTCAGGATCTTGGCGGGTTCATTGAGGCATACAACGAAGTTCTCGATCGGGTCTCTTCCTAAAGGCAGGAAACGTGTTTCATGATGAGTGCGGCATATTCGGTGTATCCGGGAATGTCGATGCCGCGAGGCTGACATACCTGGGTCTCTACTCCCTTCAACACAGGGGGCAGGAGAGTGCGGGAATCGTTACCTGGAACGGTGAGACGGCATTCCAGCATCGCGCTATGGGACTCGTGAGCACAGTCTTCGACGAAGGAGTGCTCGACAAACTGCCCGGCAGCCTGGCGATCGGTCACGTGCGATACTCCACGACCGGGCAGAGTCAACTCATCAACGCCCAGCCTCTTCTGGTTCGATTCCAGGGGGGACCACTTGCGGCGGCGCACAACGGCAACCTGGTCGACGCCTCAACCCTGAGGGCCGGATTGGAGGCCGGAGGCTCCATCTTCCGGACGACAACCGACACGGAGACGATCCTGCACCTCATCGCCAATGCCTACTCACGGCGCGGAGGGAGAACAACGGGAAACATCACGGAAGTGCTCACCGATGCGCTGGCCTCAGTGAGGGGCGCCTACTCAATCCTCTTCCAGATCGACGGCTGTCTCGTGGCCGTCAGAGATCCACGGGGTTACCGTCCACTCTGCTTCGGCAAGCTCGAGAGCGGAGGATGGGCCGTAGCGTCCGAGAGCTGTGCGCTGGACATCGTCGGGGCCACATATGATCGCGAGATAGAACCGGGGGAGATTCTGGTGATTGGCCCCGAGGGTCCAGTATCGTCTCGCATCGACAGGGGAAGAACTCCAGAGAGCTTCTGCATCTTCGAGTACATCTACTTCTCTCGTCCCGACTCGATGATACGCGGCGTCTCAGTCGATAGCGTGCGAATGGCTCTGGGTCGCACTCTGGCCCGCGAGTGTCCCGTCGAGGCGGATATTGTCATCTCCGTTCCTGATTCCAGCAACTCAGCTGCGATGGGGTTCTCCGATCAATCAGGGATCCCGCACGCGATCGGGCTCATCAGAAACCACTACATCGGAAGGACATTCATCCAGCCGAAGCAATCACTTCGCAACTTCCGCGTGCGCATCAAGTACAACCCCGTCAGAGCCACACTCGCCGGACAACGTGTTGTGGGCGTCGATGACTCGATCGTCAGGGGCACGACAAGCCGTCAGCTGGTTGGAATGCTGCGGCGCGCCGGCGCCAAGGAGGTCCATCTGCGCGTGGCGTCACCTCCGATTCGCTTCCCGTGCTTCTACGGCATTGACACTCCGACCAGGGATGAGCTTATCGCCAGCGCCAGTTCGATTTCTGAGATAGGGGAGTTCATCGGGGTCGATTCACTGCGCTACCTGTCGAACGAGGGGCTTCTGGCGTCCGTTCCGCCCCGGAAGGAGACCTATTGCGTTGCCTGCTTTGACGGAAGCTACCCCCACGAGGAAGCACACCTCCTTGGTGACCGAATCGGAGTGTTGCAGATCAAAGACGACAAGCCAACCGGGAGAAAGACACGATGAGCATTGCGAGAGCATTGATTAGCGTCTCCGACAAGCGGGGGATCATCGAGTTCGCCCGTGAGCTGGTGGAGCTGGGAATCGAGATCGTGTCAACCGGGGGCACGGCGACGCGGCTGAGATCGGCG
>JAUXGN010000029.1 GCA_030622115.1 Candidatus Eiseniibacteriota bacterium | reverse complement strand
CGACAGGATGCTGAGCGGCGGCAAGATCGACAGTCTGCCACCTTTCTTCAACGCTCAGAAGGAGCGCTGGGATCACTTCCCGGAGGATGAACTCAAGGACGTGCCGGCCCAGGAACGTCAGGAGATGCCGGAGCTTCCCGTCGAGACGCGTATTCACACTTTCGGAGAAGTGGACCTTGGGTTAACGGAGGAGCAGGCGCTTGAGGAGACCAAGCGCTGTCTCGAATGTGGATGTACGGATGCGTTCACCTGTGATCTGAGAACACATTCGGCCGAGTACGATGTTAGACCCTACCTGTTTCCGGGTGACATGGTCGATGATCTACCTGACGAGCGGCACCCGTTCATTCGCATCGAGCCCGAGAAGTGCATCATGTGCGGCCGCTGCATACGCATATGCGAGGTTGTGGAGGGGGCATCGGCCCTCGGTTTCCTGAATCGAGGATTCAGCGCCCAGATGAAGCCCAGCTTGAATCTGCCTCTGGCTTCGACCGAGTGCGAGTCGTGTGGGCAATGTGTCACGACCTGTCCCACGGCGGCGATCTCCGAGAGGCCTCTTGCGATCAAGCCGGGGCCGTGGGACTACGAGACAACGGATTCGATCTGCGGTTTCTGCGGAACCGGATGCGCCGTGACCCTCAACACGATCGCCGGAGATCTCGTGTCGGTGACGCCTGCGGCAGCGGGTGTCAATGAGGGGAATCTCTGTGTTCGCGGAAGATTCGGCTTCCACGCGCTCTATGGCGGGGAGCGCATCACCCGACCGCTCGTGCGCGGGGGCGCCGGTCTCAACGAAGTGGGCCTGCCCGACGCGCTTGAGCGCGCTGCCAGCGGATTCACGAGTGCGTCCCGGAGTTCGGGACCTGAATCCATCGCTGTTTTCGGCTCGCCGCGTCTGACGAACGAGGAAGCCTATCGACTGCAGAAGCTGGCCAGAGCCGGTCTCGGAACCCCCAACGTGGGTTCATTCGGCGCGGCGTCGGAGAGTGCAGTCTTCGGCGCACTGAGGCACGCGCTTGGATATGCTGCTTCGACTGCCTCCTATGATGATGTCAGAGGTGCGGACGTTATCCTGCTCATAGACTCCGACATTGCGGAGGAGCAGACGATCGCGGGCATTGCAGTGAGAAACGCAGTGAGAAGAGGGGCCCGGCTCTTTGTCGTATCGCCACGGAAGACGCGCATGGCGCGGCTGGCCGATACGTGGATCCAAGTGGATCGGGATGCTCTTGGCGGTTTTCTGAACGGCATGTTGGATCACCTTCTGTCGGGATCCATCGTGGACGTGGATGCCCTTCAGTACGGACTCAAGGGATTGAATGAGCTCTTGGCGTCGCTCCCCGTCGGTGGTCTCGCCAGGATCGCATCCGCGGCCGGAATCGAGCCCGATCTGGTCCGCACCGCGGCCGAGGTATTTGCCGCTGCGGAGAAGGGTGTGTTGATCGCCAATTCAGCGTCGTTCGCGGCGACCACATCTGACCAGGATGCGGCGAGCGCCATAGCGCTTGCAGCGATCTGCGGCAAGGCGACCGGTGATGGCTCCGGCATTCTCTTCCTCAGGATGAAGTCGAACGGGCAGGGAATCGCAGACGTCGGGCTCGATCCGCTACTGCTTCCCGGCCAGTCGTCGGCCGTCTGCGAGGAATCGCGATCGGATCTTGAAACGCTGTATGGAGTGCCGGTACCGGTTCCTCTCTATAGTGATACGAGCGCGCTTTTCGAAGGCATAGAGTCCGGCGCCATCCGGGCAGTGCTGATAGTCGGGGAGGATCCGGTAGGTGGTTCGAGCGACCCCGAGAGGGTGCGGAAGGCTTTCTCGGGACTCGATCTCCTTGTTGTGGCCGATTCGGTCCCGACCGCGACTACCGCGCTGGCCGATGTCGTACTGCCGCTTGGCGCTCTTGCGGAGGCGGACGGCACTTGCACCAACAGCGAACGACGGATTCAGTCGGTCTCCCGTGTCGTGGATGCCGGGAACGACACCCTGGCACTGCTCGGTGAGCTGGGTCGACAGTTGGGCATGGAGATGGGCGAGCCTGTGGCAGCGGTCGTGAGGCGGGAACTCGCCCGGGCGTCGAAATGGAACGATTTCGCAACGGATGAGCCGGGGATTCCCGGTCGTAGGTGGTCGGGTCCGGCCAAGGCGGGGCTGACCGTGGTGTTGAGTGGCTTTGAGGCAGAGACCTATGGTATCTTCTTCGATCCACGCTGGACCGATGCTCTTGAGTCGGGCTTCTCGCGATTGGTGGAGGACAAGGGATTAGCTGCCCACGTGGTCAGGCGCGTGGGAGTTTCGGCTTGACTTGGCCTCTTGGACTGTCTAGGATAGCCTGAATTGCTGTGTCCGGCGGGGATTCCGGCAGGGGTCCCTGTTGGTGTTACTAGATTCCCTGAAGTTGATCGAACGACGAGTGTTTCGGAGGCAACATGGCTGTTCCAAAGAGGAAAACCTCTAAGTCTGTCGGAAGGAAGCGCAGGACGCACAAGAAGGCTGCGAGCCCATTGCTCTCTGTCTGTCCGTCCTGTGGGGAGCCCAAGCTCCCGCATCGGATGTGCCCACATTGCGGCGTCTACAAGGGTCGTGATGTTCTTCCGGAGGAGAAGGAGAAGGAGTAAGGTGCCCACAGTTCCCGGAAGCAGTCCTGTGCACGACGGCGCTTCGGTTTCGCGGCCCATCCGAATCGCGGTGGACGCGATGGGAGGCGACAACGCTCCGGGTGTCGAGGTTCGGGGAGCGATAGCTGCCGCCGGAGAGGCCAACGGGCGAGTTGAGGTCGTTCTCGTCGGGCGGCGGGATCTTCTCGAAGCCGAGATAGCCAAGTGTGACGCGGTGGAGACGCCGATCTCTGTGGTGGATGCCACTGATGTGATCACGATGCACGATACCCCTGCAGAGGCCGTAAGGCGGAAGCGGGGGTCTTCTCTTGTGATCGCGACTACGCTTCTGAAGAAGGGCAATGTAGACGGGTTGGTGAGCGCAGGCAACACCGGGGCCGTGGTGGCGGCGGGTCTCCTTGGATTGGGCATGCTTCGAGGCGTGCGCCGTCCGGCAATCGCCAGCCTCTATCCTACGCTCAGGGACCCCGCAATCGTGCTGGACGTCGGAGCAAGTGTTGATTGCCGGCCGTCGGACCTGGTGGAGTTCGCGGTCATGGGTGTAGCCTATGTGCGTCACGTCCTTGGGCGCGACGATCCAAAGGTGGCGCTCGTGAACGTGGGTGAGGAGCCATCGAAAGGTAACGAACTCACTCGAGCCGCTCACAAGCTCCTGACGGCGAGCGATCTCACGTTCATCGGCAACATTGAAGGACGCAGCATCCTGACCGGCGAGGCGGATGTCATAGTCTGCGACGGATTCGTCGGCAATGTCATATTGAAGCTCACTGAGGGATTGGTGCACGCCCTCCCGAGGTTCCTGTCACGGGAAGAAGGCGTTGCGGCCGGCGAGTTCGAGGGACTCAGACGCAGGTTCGACTACGCGGAGTATGGAGGCGCCCCCCTTCTGGGCGTGAAAGGCACCGTCATCATCGCTCATGGAGCGTCGTCGGAGAAGGCGATAAAGAATGCTGTGAAAGTAGCCGCGAGATTCGTCGACACCAATGTCGACGGCACGATCGTGGATAGACTGAGAGAGGTGGTGTCGAGCAATGGCCGGTAGCGTGCGCAACGCCTACATCGCCGGCATGGGCATGTGTGTGCCCCCCAAGGTGATGACGAACGAATATTTCGCTGGAATCGTTGATACGTCGGACGAGTGGATTACCCAGATGACCGGGATCAAGGAGCGGCGTCACGTCGAGGCTGACGTGGCGACATCCGATCTGGCGACCGCGGCATCGAAGATAGCCATGGCGAATGCCGGTGTCACTCCCGAGGAGATCGATATGATCGTCGTGGCGACGGCCACGCCGGACATGTTCTTTCCTTCGACGGCTTGTCTTGTTCAGACGAACATCGGAGCCGTCACTGCGTTCGCGTATGATATCGTGGCCGGGTGTTCCGGTTTCATCTACGGTCTCGTCATTGCTGAGCAGTTCATCAAGGCCGGTACCGTGAACACTGTTCTTCTGATCGGTGCGGAGACGCTTTCCAAGGTGTGCAACATGACCGACAGGAATACGTGCGTTCTGTTCGGCGACGGCGCGGGGGCCGCGATCCTGCGTCCGTGCGAGGCGCCGAAGGGGATCATTGATCATGTCATCGGCGCCGACGGTTCTCTTGGTAGCCTCCTGTCTCTGCCTGCCGGCGGATCAAGGATGCCGGCCTCTCACGAAACGGTCGACAAGAGTCTGCACACCATCTACATGGATGGCCGCAAGGTGTACGTGAACGCCGTGAAGAAGATGGGCGACTCGGTCGTGCAGGTTCTCGAACAGCAGAACCTGACGGGCGACGACATGGACATACTCTTTCCACACCAGGCCAATCTTCGTATCATCACGAGCGTTGCCAAGCGGGCAGAGATGCCGATAGAGAAAGTCTACATCAATATCCAGAAGTACGGGAACACATCGGCGGCATCGATTCCGCTCGCGATGTGCGAGGCCATCGATGACGGAAGCCTCAAGGAAGGCATGCTCGTGGGCCTTGTCGCTTTCGGCGCCGGTTTCACTTGGGGCTCAGCTCTGATCAGGTGGTAGGGGCAATGGAACGCACGGCACTGCTGTTTCCGGGGCAAGGATCACAAGCCGTCGGTATGGGGAAGGACCTCTTCGAGAGCTCCCCGAAGGTCCGCGAGATCTACGAGCGCGCCTCCGAGGCGATAGACCTCGATCTGGCGCGTCTGAGCTTCGAGGGGCCCGAAGATGAGCTCAAGAAGACGATCAACACACAGCCGGCGCTTCTGGTGGCCGGCGTGGCGGCGTTGACGCTGGTGCTCGAACGCGGTATCGAGCCGTGGGCAGTGGCCGGGCACAGCCTCGGCGAATACACGGCGCTTGTCGCGGCGCGCAGTCTCAAACTCGAGGACGCGGTTCGCGCCGTCCGTGAACGCGGCAGACTGATGTTCGAGGCCGGGCTTGAGACCCCGGGTACGATGGCGGCCGTTATCGGGCTGGCCGCGGAAGACCTCGACGCTGCGGTCACGGAAGCTCAGTCCACAGGCGTTGTGCAGGTCGCTAATTACAATTCCCCTTCGCAGATCGTTATCTCCGGTGAAACGACGGCCGTGCAGAGGGCCATGCAGCTTGCCACCGAGCGGGGCGCCCGTCGCGCTATCGAGCTCAAAGTAAGCGGCGCCTTTCACAGCAATCTACTCGAAAGCGCGCGCGTGGGCATGGAGGCGTTTCTTGAGAGTGTCGTCATCGAGAAGCCCCAAGCCATATTCATCGCGAACGTGACGGGTGGCGCGCTCGACGACCCTGAGGTGATTCGAAAGAACCTGGTGAGACAGATCACGAACCCCGTGAGATGGGTTGACAGCATGAGGACGATCGTCGATCTAGGGGCCGAGCGGATGATAGAGGTGGGTCCCGGCAACGTGCTCAGAGGACTCATGCGGAAGATAGATGTCTCAGTGCCGACTGCGGGCGCCGGTCGCCTGGAGGACATAGGGAAGCTCACTGACGGTTCATCGACCGGTCGCTGACCAGTTGCCGACCGGCTCGGGCAGCGAGGAGGACCCATGCGACTCGATGGAAGACAGGCGGTCGTTACAGGTGGTGGCTCCGGCATCGGCAGGGCCATCGCGCTGAGGCTTGCGTCCGAGGGAGCGAGCGTCGCCGTTCTGGATATCAACGAAGCGAGCGCATCGGCTGTCGCCGCCGAGATCGAGGCCGTCGGTGGCACGGCCAAGGCATATGTGCTTGATGTCGCCGATGCGGACGCGGCGGTAGAGGTAATGAAGCAGGTGGCAGAGGACCTTGGAGGTATAGGCATCCTGGTCAACAACGCCGGGATCACGCGCGACAATCTGCTCATCAGGATGTCGCCCGACGACTGGGATCTCGTTCTTAGAATCAACCTCAAGGGTACGTTCAACTGCACGCGCGCCTCGGCCAGGATCATGATGGCCGGCCGTTGGGGGAGGGTCATCAACATCTCGTCGGTCATAGGGCAGATAGGCAATATCGGACAGGCGAGCTACGGTGCATCCAAGGCGGGCATCATCGCACTGACCAAGACCACGGCACGCGAACTGGCGTCACGTGGGATCACGGCCAACGCGATAGCGCCCGGTTTCATCGAGACCCCCATGACCGAGAAGCTGACAGAGAAAGTCAGGGACGGTCTGAACTCCATGCTCATTATCAAGCGATTCGGAAAGCCGGAGGATATCGCGAATCTGGTTGCATTCCTTGCTTCTGATGAAGCAGACTATATCACTGCACAGACGATAAACGTGGATGGGGGCATGGCCTCGTAGGCTTCGTCCCCGTGGTCATAACGTACTCAGGAGGTAGGGCGAATGGCAGATGTCCTGGGCAAGGTCAAGCAGGTCATAGCAGAGAAGCTCCAGATCGATGCCGACCAGGTTACGGTGGAGGCGGCGATAGTCGAGGATCTCGGTGCGGATTCACTCGAGCAGGCCGATATCCTGTTCTCGCTTGAGGACGAGTTTGGCATCACCGCCGATGATACCGACGAGGCCGAGGGGCTCAAGACGGTTGGCGATATCGTTGCCTATCTGGAGAAGAAAGCAAGCTAGCCGGTGAGGCTGCGATTGTGAGCCGCGATTCCGCTCTGCGTGTGGGGCCGCGGCTCGTGATCATAGGTTTGGATGTGTGTTCGCTTGCGCCTGTCCGGTTGTAGCAGGGGCGTTCACGGTGACGGCGCTGGAGTGGACTCCGCGCGGAGTGGCGGCACGCATGCGGAGTGGAACACAGAAGGAAAGGCGCGCATGTCGAGGAGAGTAGTGGTCACAGGAATGGGTGTACTGACACCCCTGGGACTGGACAGCGTGACGACCTGGGAAGCTCTCCTTGCGGGCAAGAGCGGAGTCGGAACCATCACTCGCTTTGATGCCTCCGGCTACTCCGTCAGAATCGCAGCAGAGCTCAAGGGGTTCGATGCGGAGTCATTCGTCGACAAGCGGGAAGTCAGGAAGATGGACCCGAGCACCCAGTATGGGGTGGCCGCGTCTCTCATGGCCTGGAAGGATTGCGGTCTGGATGAGGGGGATTTCGATTCGACTCGAGCCGGCGTGATCATCGGTTCGGGTGTGGGTGGTATACAAACTCTTGAGGCGCAGCATTCCATTCTCATGGAGAAAGGGCCGAGGAGGGTCAGCCCGTTCTTCATCCCGATGCTCATCGCAGACATGTCATCGGGTATGGTATCGATTAGGCTCAACCTCAAGGGACCGAACTTCGCCACTGTCTCTGCGTGTGCGTCGGGCGCTCATGCCATAGGGGCATCGTACCGTGCCATACGGCACGGAGATGCCGACGTAATGGTGGCGGGAGGCGCTGAGGCGGCCGTCTGTCCGCTCGCAATTGCGGGCTTTGCGTCCATGCGTGCGATCTCACCCAGGAATGATGAGCCTGAGCTGGCGTCGAGACCGTTCGACGCCGGGCGTGACGGTTTCATTCTCGGTGAGGGCGCAGGCATTGTTGTGCTTGAGGAGCTTGAGCACGCGAAGCGGCGCGGAGCTGTGATTCACGCGGAGATCGTCGGCTACGGTGCGACGGGCGACGCTTATCACATGACGGCGCCTGCGCCGGGTGGAGAGGGTGGCGCAAGAGCCATGGCGCTCGCGATGGACGACGCAGGGATGAACCCTGAGGATGTGCAGTACGTCAATGCTCACGGCACTTCCACACCTCTGAATGACAAGTTCGAGACGGCGGCGATCAAGTCCGTTTTCGGCGAGCACGCTGGTGCGCTTGCCGTTTCCTCGACGAAGTCGATGACGGGGCACCTTCTTGGAGCTGCAGGAGGCGTTGAGGCCATCTTCACGGCTCTCTCACTTGCGAACTCGGTCATACTTCCCACGATCAACTACGAGACCCCGGACCCAGACTGTGATCTCGACTACGTTCCGAATCAGCCCAGAGAGGCGAAGATTCTGAACGCACTTACGAACTCGTTCGGATTCGGCGGACACAACTGTTCGATCGCGATCCGGCGATTCGGGGAATAGCCGGGATACACAAATGACACGGATTCAGAGCCTGCTCGGGCGCCTTCGGGTGATCGACAAGGGCCGTATTGAGAAGCAGAGGGTCGAGCAGCTTCTGACTCTCTGCCGTTCGCTGGGCGTACGGATCAACAACCTGACCCTCTTGAACCAGGCGCTCATGCACAGATCGTACGTGTATGAGATGGAGATGGGCAGGGCGCAATCAAACGAACGCATGGAGTTTCTTGGTGATGCGATCCTGGGGCTTGTGGTCAATGAGTATCTCTTCGCCGCGTACGCGAGCAAGCAGGAAGGGCGCCTGACCAAGATCAAGTCCCTCCTCGTGAGTGAGACCGTGCTGTCTCGAAGAGCAGAAGAACTCGCGTTCGGCCACTACATACTCCTCTCCGAGAACGAGCGGCTTTCAGGCGGGGCCAAGCGGTCCTCCATTCTCGCAGACGCGTTCGAGGCGGTCATCGCTGCCATCTACCTTGACTCGGGATTGGACTCGGCACGACATTTCGTGGAGAAGTACATCCTCGCAGGTATGGATGAGCTCCTTGAGGTCGATGAGTACCGCAACTACAAGAGCATGATTCAGGAGCACGCTCAGAAGTCGATGGGGGTGAGGCCTCGCTACCGCGTGGTCTCCTCCACAGGTCCGGAGCACAGACGGACCTTCTTCGTTGAACTCAGATTGGGTGGCCGCGCGCTGGGACGCGGCGAGGGTCTGAACAAGAAGGTGGCCGAGCAGATGGCCGCCCAAAGCGCTCTCAGAAAGCTGAAGCTGATCCCTGAAAGTGACGGCCCCCGTCAGCAAGGCGCGTCGGGAGATCGGCTCAGACGAAAAAGGCCGCGATCGAGAGGCGGCGGGCAGTCGGCCCAGGTCCCCGCGGTGGCTACGAGCGGACGTGCGCCTTCCTCAGAGTCAGGCAACCGGACGCCCCGACCGAGTAGGACCGCTGATCGGCGAGTCGCAGAGGCCGGCAGTCGGAAGCCCCGAGCCGCAGAGGCCGGCAGTCGGAAGCCCCGAGCTGCAGAGGCCGGCAGTCGGAAGCCCCGAGTCGCAGAGGCCGGCAGTCGGAAGCCCCGAGCCGCAGAGGCCGACAGCCGGAAGCCCCGGTCGAGTGGGACCGCATCCTCATCAGGGGATCGGGACTCCCTATTGAGCGCGCGGAGATCAGAGTCACGCAGACGACGTCGACGCAGGACTCCAAAGAAGGAGACGCCCTGATGGACTACTTCCTGACCGAAGAACAGGAGATGCTGAAGGAACTCTGTGAGCAGATCGCTCGGGAGAAGATCCTCCCAATGCGTGAGGAGCTTGATGAGAGTGGTGAGTTCCCTTGGGAGATCGTCAAGGTGCTGGCAGAGTCGGACATCTACGGCATCTACATTCCTGAGGAATACGGTGGATTCGGTGGCGGTGCGTTCGAGATGTGCATCGCGACTGAGGAGCTATCGAAAGTCTGTGGGGGGATATCGCTTGCTTTCGCCGCCTCCGCGCTTGGCGCCTATCCCATTCTCCTGTTCGGTTCCGATGAACAGAAGAAGAAGTATTTGGCGCCCCTTGCCTCCGGCGAGAAGCTGGCGGCGTTCGCTCTCACCGAGGCCAACGCGGGAAGCGACGTCGGGGCGATCGAAACGCGGGCGGAGCTGGATGGCGATGAATACGTCATTAACGGGACCAAGCAGTGGATAACCAACGGTGGCGTGGCGGACATCTACTCGGTCATCGTCAGGACGAAGAAGAGCACAGGCGTTCGTGGGATATCCGCCCTGATCGTCGAGAAAGACACTCCCGGATTCACGTTTGGCAAGAAGGAGAACAAGATGGGTATCCGCGCTTCGACCACGCGTGAACTCATCTTCCAGGACTGTCGGGTCCCGAAGGAGAATCTACTGGGGCGCGAGGGGACGGGGTTCATAGTTGCCATGCGGACATTTGACAAGTCGCGGCCCGGTGTCGCAGCGCAGGCTGTCGGCATCGCGCAGGGCGCCTTCGATGAGGCGGTCAAGTACGCGAGACAGCGGGAGCAGTTTGGGAAGCCGATCGCGTCCTTCCAGGGCATACAGTTCATGCTTGCCGACATGGCGACACAGATTGAGGCTGCGAGGGCGCTCGTATACGCGGCTGCACGGATGGTGGACTCCGGCGCCTCGGACGTCGGCAAGAACTCCGCGATGGCCAAGGTCTTTGCCTCAGATGTGGCGATGAAAGTGACCGTCGATGCAGTGCAGATCCTCGGCGGGTACGGTTACATGAAGGAGTATCCGGTAGAGAAGATGATGAGAGATGCGAAGATAACGCAGATCTACGAGGGCACGAACCAGATCCAGCGCTCCATCATCGCCTCGGCCGTGATCAAGGACAGCGCCGCCAAGGAGAGGAAGGGCAAGTAGGATAGGGGAAGAGCCTTATTCATGAATATTCTAGTTCTGATCAAGCAGGTTCCGGACACGACCGACGTGCGGATAGACAGGGAGACAAACACCCTTATCCGTGAGGGCGTTCCCAGCATCATCAATCCCTTCGACATGTACGCGATTGAGGAGGGGCTGCGCTTGAGAGAGAGCGCCGGTAGCGGCACTGTGACTGTGATGTCGATGGGTCCTCCCCAGGTCGAAGGAGCACTCAGGGAGGCGCTCGCTCTGGGCGTGGACGATGCCATACTTCTGTCGGACCGCGCTTTTGCGGGATCCGATACCTGGGCGACGTCCTACACGCTCGCCGCCGGTATCCGTAAACGCGGCGCGTTCGATATCGTGCTCTGCGGCAAGCAGGCGATAGATGGCGACACCGCGCAGGTGGGTCCGGGTGTAGCGAAGCTACTCGGCATCCCGCAGGTGGCGTACGTGAGGAAGCTCACGCTCGACGGCGCGCGCTGTACTGCAGAGCGCATGATGGAGGACGGTTCCGATGTCCTCGATGTTCCGCTTCCCGCGCTCTTCACGGTCGTCAAGGAGATCAACGAGCCGCGACTTCCTTCTCTCAAGGGGAAGATGAAGGCCAAGAAGGCTGAGATCACGGTCTGGGGAGTCTCGGATCTGGATGTCGATGACAGGGAGATCGGTCTCGATGGTTCGCCCACGCGCGTCATGACGATCTTCGCACCCGAACTCAGGAAGAACGGCATCGTGTTCGAGGGTGAGGTCGATGAGACCGTGGCGTTGCTCGTGAAGGAACTTGTGCCGGTCTTGAAGGCGGAAATCTAGGGCGGGAAACCAGTTCAGGAGAGAACAGCGTGAGTAGCATCGAAGTGATCGAGGAACGATGCGTAGGCTGTGAGCTCTGCATAAAGGCCTGCCTCTACGATGCCATCGAGATGCGCGATGGTATCGCCGTCATCAAGGACAACTGCACGCTCTGCGGCGCATGTGTGGAGCCGTGCAAGTTCGACGCGATCATCCTGAGGCTGGACAAACGTGAGACGATCGAGCTCAGTGACTACCGTGGCGTGTGGGTAGTGGCCGAACAGCGTGCGGGTGTTCTCCACAGCGTATCGTTCGAACTCCTCGGCAAGGGACGTGAACTCGCAGATGAGCTCTCTGTCGAACTCTCGGCTGTGCTTCTCGGATCGGGCGTCCTTGAACTCGCCCCCGAGCTGATTGCTCATGGCGCCGATCGCGTCTACGTGGTCGATGAGCCCGAACTTGAGCATTTCCTCGACGAGCCTTACTCAAACGTAGTGGCTGAACTGCTGAAGAAATACAATCCGGAGATCGTGTTGACCGGCGCGACTTCAATGGGGCGCTCGCTGATTCCTCGAGTGGCAGTTCAGGTGAAGACAGGACTTACTGCCGATTGCACCGCTCTGGCGATCGATGACAAGGAGAGGCTTCTTCTTCAAACCAGACCGGCGTTCGGTGGGAACATCATGGCCACCATCATCTGCCCCGATTTCAGACCTCAGATGGCGACTGTTCGTCACAAGGTCATGTCGGCTCTCGATGCTGATCCGTCGAGAAAAGGCGAAATCGTGCGAGAGAAGATGGACGCGGCGCTCATGCGTTCGGATGTCGAGTATGTGAAGTTCGTGGAGGATCTGACACAGACGATCAACATCGCAGACGCTGACATCATCGTGTCCGGTGGCCGTGGTCTCGGCGGCCCCGAGAACTTCCATCTCATCGAAGAGCTTGCCGAGGTGATGGGTGGAGCGGTCGGCGCATCTCGCGCCGCCGTTGATTCAGAATGGATACCGTACTCGCACCAGGTGGGGCAGACGGGCAAGACGGTGCAGCCGAAGCTCTACGTAGCGTGCGGAATATCGGGAGCCGTTCAGCATCTGGCCGGAATGCAGTCATCGAAGGTGATCGTCGCGATCAACAAGGATCCCGACGCGGCGATATTCCAGGTTGCTACCTATGGCATTGTCGGGGACCTCTTCGAGGTGCTTCCCGCACTCACGAAGAGCCTGAAGGCTGAGCTGTAGAACCCCCTCCTATTTCAGTTTCTCGAGTCGCCGGCGGGCGAGGGCCTCCATGGTCTCAGACACGACGACGCTTGCCTGTGTGGGCTTGTGATCGTCGGGTGAGGCATACTGTGGAGGGTACGCTTCCAGGAACCCCGTGGGCGTTGCCTCGGACATGATTCTTCCATCGAGGTTGCTGGGCAGGGAGTGACCGAGAAGCGCCAGCACGGTCGGCACGATATCCTCGAGGTTCACTTTGAGCGGCGCTGGAAGAGGAGCGATTCTGTCGCCCTGTATGATGAACACCCCGGGTGATCCCCGGTCGTGCGATCCCGACAACAGCAGGTCTCCTGATGCCGACGGATGCATGCCGTGGGTCGAGCAGATTATGTAGACGGTCCTGTCGTCGCCGATTCTCCGCAGGCGGCGTACGGCGCCATCGATGAACGCATAGTAGTTCCGCAGAACTCCCCCGTACCTGGTCTTCTCCTCCTCCGAGAGCTCATCGAAAAAGGCCGGCATTGCGGGGGCGACGAATCGGTGTGACACAGCGTCCAGTCCAGAGAAATTGATGAGCGCAAGGTCCGGTTCGAACTCGGCCAGGATCCGCGTTGCGAGTTCCAGCGTGATGAGGTCACTAGTGAAGGCCCAGCGTGCTGCAGCTACATTGTCCTTCCACCGGGGTGGATCTGGAGCCAGGTCCGACAGAATGATGTTGTTGAACGCCGCTGTTGCTGCCGACTCCTGCATCTTCACGATTGCTTCCACGATCGAGTCGAAGCGCCCCTGCGCAACCTGGAACTCTCCCTCGGCGAACAACGTCGGGGAGAGCGAGGCCGCGTGTGATGTTGCCTCCGGGGCGTACGGTGCGATGACAATGCCGTGGTTTCCCCATCGATCTGTTTCTGGATCTCCGGTCCCGTCATCGGCAGCAGCACTTGGAACCGGCCACGTCGCCGGCCAGCCGATCGTCACGGCCGTGCCACCCGCGGAGGATACGAGTCGTGCGATATCGGGACCGTCGAACCGCACTGGGCGAGCGACCGCATTGGCAAGGTCCATCTCGTCGGCAGTGAGAGCGGTGCCTCTTGCCAGAATGGTCCAACCGACCTCGGGGAGGACCGGCCTGGGTGCTGCGATTTCACCCAGAAGGCTCCTTGGGATCATCCGTTCCAGCGTCGGCGTGCGTCCTTCCTGCAAGAACTGATTCAGGAGATACCAGTCCAGTCCGTCTATTCCGATCACCACGACCTTGATGCCGGCGTCTCGTCTAGTGCCGGCATTCTCGTGAGGCGTCCATCTGATAGCGACGACCAAGAGGCTGAGAGCGACGACAAGGGCAACTGTGAGAAGGACCACTTTGTTGTTCATATTGGTGTCTGCTCCAGGTTCAGGTCTTGTTGGATGATACCCGCAATGATAAACTGATTGGTATGCCTAAATCCAGTCCAACCAGAAAGAGATCCGCATCCGGACTGAGTGGCCCCGTGCGCCGCGAGCCCGAGTTGCTCGTTATCCGTGGAGCGCGGGAGCACAATCTCAAGGGATTCGACCTCGATATCCCGCGTGGGTCGCTGGTCGTAATCACCGGGCTCTCCGGTTCAGGCAAGTCGTCTCTGGCCTTCGATACCATCTACGCAGAGGGACAGAGACGGTATGTGGAATCGCTTTCCGCTTACGCAAGGCAGTTTCTCTCCCGGATGCAGAAGCCCCGTGTCGATTCGATAGAGGGGCTTTCGCCGGCGATTTCCATAGAGCAACGGACGGCTTCCCGGAATCCGCGCTCCACAGTGGGAACCGCGACCGAGATATACGACTACATGAGGCTTCTCTTCGCGCGGGTCGGCATCCCGCACTGTCACCTCTGCGGACGTGAGATCTCTCAACTCACAGTGGACCAGATGGCCGACACCGTGTTGTCCAACCCGCACGGCACCCGAGTCGAGATCGTTTCACCGGTAGTGCGAGGCAAGAAGGGCGAGCACCGAGACGTCCTGCGCCGGATCGAACGAGGGGGATTCCTTCGTGTGAGAGTCGATGGTGAACTCACGGAGATCGGCGAAGTCGGCAGGCTCAACAGGAAGCGGAAGCACTCGATCGATGTTGTGGTTGATCGCCTGGTGCTCAAGGACGGCGTCCGCCAGCGTCTTGTTGACTCGCTCGAGACCGCTCTCGAACTCACCGATGGACTCGTGGAGATCAAGGCAGGGAAGAAGAAGCTGCTTCTGAGCGAGAGCGCATCGTGCCCGCACTGCGGCGTCGGACTTGGCGAGATTGCTCCCAGGATGTTTTCGTTCAACAGCCCCTACGGCGCCTGCTCGAACTGCGGTGGTTTGGGAACGAAGATGCGTGTCGATCCCGACCTCGTCGTGCCCGACAAGTCCAAGTCCCTGAGAGATGGTGCGATCGTCACGTGGCCGGATCTGGCAACCGGATGGACGCGTCACAAGCTCGACGCGCTATCGGAGTTCTATGGATTCGACCTCATGACGCCGTTCGAGGAACTCGAGCCGCGTATCCAGGATGTGCTCCTGAACGGCGCAGGTGACGAGAAGATCGAGTACAAGATTGAGTTCGAGAAGGGGCGATGGGAGTATGTTGGCGGCTTTGAGGGAGCGCTCCAGAATCTGGAGCGGCGCTACCTCGAGACCAAGTCGGAGAACATCCGGCGGTGGATCGAGGGTTTCATGGCGATAGATGATTGTCCTGATTGCCACGGCGCCCGACTGCGTCCCGAATCGCTGGCGGTTACAGTCGGCGGTCTGTCGATCGACAAGATCACTGCCATGTCAATCAAGCAGGCACTCGTCTTCTTCACCGAGCTTTCGCTCACCGCCAGGCAGCGGAAGATCGCCGAGGAGATCCTGAAGGAGATAGGGGAACGTCTGTCGTTTCTCTCGAACGTAGGGCTCGTCTACCTGACGATCGACCGATCGTCGGGCACGCTGTCGGGAGGCGAGGCGCAACGCATCCGGCTTGCTACCCAGATAGGAACGCGGCTCGTTGGCGTGCTCTACATTCTTGACGAGCCATCCATCGGATTGCACCAGCATGACAACGCCAAACTCCTCAAGGCCCTCGTTGCGCTCCGGGACATCGGAAACACGGTCATAGTCGTCGAGCATGATGAGGAGACCATCCGAAGAGCGGATTGGGTTGTGGATCTGGGGCCGGGCGCAGGGCGCAATGGCGGGTACGTCGTGGCGAGCTGCAAGCCGGACGAACTTGTGGATCATCCGAAATCACTCACCGGACAGTATCTGTCGGGGAAGATGCGAATCGAGCTTCCGGAGAAACGACGATCTCCGGAAGGGGAGAGGCTGGTCATCGTGGGCGCGCGAGAGAACAACCTCGCGGACATTACTGTTGAGATCCCGCTCAAGACGCTCACGTGCGTGACCGGTGTATCAGGATCAGGGAAGAGCACGCTCGTTTCCGATATCCTCCATCGGGCTCTCGCCGAGTGGTTCAACCGCGCTCGGAGGATCCCCGGGAAGTTCGATCGCATTGAAGGTGTTGAGCACATTGACAAAGTGGTCAACATCAGCCAGGCGCCCATCGGGCGGACACCGAGATCAAACCCTGCAACCTACACCGGCACATTCGTCCACATCCGGCAGCTCTTTGCGCGCGTGCCTGAGGCACGAGCCAGGGGATACAAGCCGGGGCGGTTCAGCTTCAACGTCAAGGGCGGGCGGTGCGAGGCGTGTCAGGGGGGAGGCCAGGTCAAGATCGAGATGCACTTCCTTCCGGATGTCTTCGTCACCTGTGAGGCGTGCGCCGGCAGGAGATTCAACCGGGAGACGCTGGAGATCCTCTACAAGGGGAAGACGATCGCCGACGTTCTGGAGATGACTGTCGAGGAGGCCCTCGAGTTCTTCTCGAGCATCCCGATGATCCGGAGGAAACTCGAGACCCTCCATGAGGTGGGATTGGGCTATGTTCACCTCGGACAGCCGGCAACGACGCTGTCCGGGGGAGAGGCTCAGCGTATCAAGCTCGCGTCGGAACTCTCGCGGCGGAGCACGGGGCGAACCCTCTACATTCTCGACGAGCCCACTACGGGTCTCCATTTTCACGACGTGAAGATGCTCCTGCGGGTTCTCGGGAGGCTCGTAGACAGGGGGAACACGGTCCTTGTTATCGAGCACAATCTGGACGTAGTGAAGACCGCCGATCACATCATAGATCTGGGGCCGAAGGGCGGCGACGAGGGAGGTCGCGTCGTTGTCACGGGTACTCCTGAGGAAGTCGCGCGCTGCAAGGGGTCGTACACCGGCAGGGTTCTCAGAGAGGTTCTTTCGAAGTACAAGTAGGCTCTCGATCAGATCACCTGATGCTTGTGGCACGCCAAAAACGCCTTGACCACGGGGCCACTCGCAGCATAGCATTCTTTGATGTCCGTGAATCAGGTGGGCGTCTCGGAAGCCAGCGGGCGTCCGGTTGCACATGTACGTGTACACTCGAGAGCGCTTGGGACAGCGTCCCGAGCAACGTGGTGTCACATGCGCAGTCCAGAGGGTTCATGTGATGTGGGGTGAAAGGGGTCCGGCTTGAAGAGAACCGCCTTCTTTGATGAACACGTGGCCGCCGGTGGGAAACTCATCGATTTCGTCGGTTGGGCGATGCCCATGGAATACACGGGTATCATCAGTGAGCACAAGCGTGTGAGAAACACCGTCGGCATGTTCGACGTCTCCCACATGGGCGAGTTCCACCTCTCCGGAGAGGGGGCACTGGCCGACCTCGAGAGAATCACAACGAACCGGGTGACGGCGCTCGTTGATGGGCGCGTACAGTACTCGGCGATGTGCTACGAGAATGGTGGTTTCGTCGACGATCTGCTGGTCTACCGCCTCGGCGACTCGTATATGGTCGTCGTCAATGCGGCGAACAAGCAGAAGGACCTCGACTGGATCCGATCACACATCGGCCCGAGCACAGAGCTCAGAGATGCATCGGACGAGACCGCGCTCATCGCAGTGCAGGGTCCGCTTGCTGAGAAGGTCATGGGGAAGGTCGCCGACGAAAGCGTCGCGTCCCTCGGGTACTACTGGTCGGTGACCTGTCGGGTTGCCGGGCAGGAAGCCCTCGTCTCCCGGACGGGGTACACGGGCGAGGACGGTTTTGAGATTTACCTGGACGCAGGCGCGGCGGGTTCCATCTGGGGCTCGCTCATGGAGGCCGGCGCCGAGTTTGAGATTGAGCCTGTCGGATTGGGCTGCCGGGACACTCTGAGGCTTGAGATGGGCTACGCGCTCTATGGCAATGATATCGATGAAAGACGTACACCGGTTGAGAGCGGGCTCATGTGGATAACGAAACTCAAGAAGGGCGACTTCATCGGAAGAGATGCGATTCTTAAGGTGAAGAGCGACGGACCGCGGGAACGCCTCATTGGGTTTGAGCTCGAGGGGAGAGGGGTGCCGCGGTGCGGACACAGGATCCTCTCCGGTGGACGCGAGGTTGGTGTTGTGACGAGCGGCACGTTCTCGCCGAGCCTCGAGAATGGGATCGGCATGGGCTACGTTGCCACAGGTACGGACGGCCCTCTCGATATAGAGATACGGAACAGGACAGTCCCTGTGCGTCGCGTCTCGCTCCCTTTCTACAAGAATGGGACCGTGCGCAGCGGGTAGATGGGACCCTCCTTCTGTGTGTCCCGGAACGGTTCCGGGTCCAGACCCAAGGCGTCTCCGTGAGGGAATCCGGGGACATCCGATCTGACGAGGTGACGGATGAGCAAGCGGGATCTCAGATTCACGGAATCGCACGAATGGCTGAAGGTGGAGGGCACAGAAGCGCTCATCGGTCTGACCGACTACGCGCAGGGAGAGCTTGGGGACATCGTCTTCGTTGAACTCCCGTCTGCAGGAACTCACGTATCCGCGGGTGACGTGCTTACGACTGTCGAGTCGGTGAAGAGTGTCAGCGAGGTCTACGCGCCGGTCGCGGGCGACGTGGTCGAGGCGAACGCCGCCTTGGAGGACAGTCCTGATCTCATCAACTCTGATCCGTACGGAGAGGGATGGATGGTCAGGGTCAAGCTCGAAGATGTGTCCTCGGTGGATCAGCTCATGACGGCCGACGACTACGAAGAGCGTACGAAAGGATAGAAGTGCCGTACATACCCAACACCGATGAAGACCGGCGGGAGATGCTGCGCGAGATCGGGGCCACGTCATTCGACGATCTGATCGCCGATATCCCACGCGAACTGCGCCTGGAAGGCAGTCTTGATATTCCCGGTCCGCTGTCGGAACTCGAGCTTACGCGCCACATGCAACACCTCGCTGCCATGAACCGGGTGCCGGATGACGTTCTGTCGTTTCTTGGAGGCGGCATCTACGATCATGCTACAGCCGCCGCTGTCGGCAGCATCACGGGACTACCGCACTTCTACACTGCGTACACGCCATATCAGGCGGAGGTGAGTCAGGGCACTCTCCAGGCCATCTACGAGTTTCAATCGCTCATAACGAGGCTTACCGGTTTCGATGTCGCGAACGCTTCGCTGTACGATGGTGCGACCGCCGGGGCCGAGGCCGTACTGATGGCAACTGCCATCAGCCGCCGCAAGAGAGTTCTCGTTTCGAGCACCGTGAATCCCGCCCTCAGAAGCGTGCTCAAGACATACCTGAGGGCGACCGACCTGGAACTCGTTGAAATCCCTTCTGCCTCAGGTGTCACGGATGTGGCGGCACTTGAGACGGAACTCGAGAATGCCGGCGCCGTTCTGGTCCAGCACCCGAACTTCTTTGGACTTCTTGAACCGGTCGACCGGATAGGCAGGATCGTCGGTGAGTCCGGCGCGCCTCTCATTGCATCAGTCGATCCCATCTCACTCGCTCTTCTCAAGCCGCCATCCGAATACGGGGCGACCATCGCGATCGGAGAGGCTCAGTCGCTCGGTGTGGCAGTGGCCTTTGGTGGACCGCTCCTGGGCTTCATCGCCGCAGCCCGGAAGCACGCTCGTCGCATGCCGGGTCGGATCATCGGAGCGACCACCGACGCCGAGGGGCGCCGCGGATACGTGATGACTCTCCAGACCCGGGAGCAGCATATTCGCCGCGAGAAAGCGACATCGAACATCTGCACGAACCAGGGTCTAGTCGCACTTGCGGCGACGGTACAGATGTCGCTCCTGGGACGGAGGGGACTGAACGAGCTGGCGCTCCAGGTGGCGGCGAAGTCCCGATACGCGGCGGAGCAGCTTTCGAAGGTGCGCGGCATCAGCCTCAAGTTCGAAGGCTCGTTCTTCAGGGAGTTCGTCATCGAACTCCCGTTCGAGGCTGGTACGGCGAAGGCGGCGCTGTCCGAGGCCGGCATCTGGCCTGGGATCAAGTGCGGATGCTACTACAGCGACATGCCGAATTGCCTTCTCGTTTCAGTTACAGAGAGACACTCGCGTGAGGACATCGATTCTCTGGTGTCCGGACTCGAAGCTATCATCGTGTCGAGGGATGCCTGATGAGCGAAACCACCAGAAAGCAGGAGGCCGTCGTCGAGCCAACCATCTTCGAGCTCAGTTCACCCGGTCGAAGGGGCTACCGCTTTCCGCCACTGGACGTGCCTGAGATCGATCCGGTGGAGGTGTTCGGCGAGAGTCAGGTGCGGAGCGTTGAGCCCGCATTCCCCGAACTCACAGAACCAGAGGTCGTGAGGCATTTCACGCGATTGGCCGAGATGAATCATCACGTGGACCGCGGTTTCTATCCACTCGGGTCATGTACGATGAAGTACAACCCCAAGGTGAACGAGGACGTGGCTGGGCTGCCGGGTTTCACCCGTCTCCATCCCGAGGTGGACGAGGTTCACTCGCAGGGTGCGCTCGCGCTCATGCACGGTCTGGCGAGGCATCTCGCGGCCATCTCAGGCATGGACGAAGTATCGCTGCAGCCACCCGCGGGAGCCTCCGGTGAGCTGGCCGGCATGCTCATCGTCAGGGCGTACCATACGGACAGGGGGAACCCTCGGTCCAAGGTGATCGTGCCCGATTCCGCCCACGGAACGAACCCCGCGAGCCTCACGCTCGCCGGATACGAGGCTCAAGAGATCAAGTCGGATAGCTCCGGGCGCGTGGACGTGGACGAACTCAGGCGGCTCGTCGACAGCGAGACCGCGGCCATTATGATAACGAATCCGAATACGCTCGGTGTGTTCGAAAGCAGGATCTCGGAGATCGTCGAGATCGTGCACGGTGTCGGCGGTCTGGTCTACATGGACGGCGCGAATCTGAACGCTCTCATGGGGATCGTCCGGCCGGGGGATATCGGGTTCGATCTCATGCACTTCAATCTGCACAAGACATTCTCATCTCCGCACGGCGGCGGCGGTCCCGGGTCCGGACCGATAGGTGTGACGAGCGAACTGGCCGACTATCTGCCCTATCCAGTGATCTCGAGGGATGAAGCGAAGTCCAGGGGCATCGAGTACTACTTCGACTACGAACGCCCGCGGTCGATCGGCAAGGTCCACGGGGTCTACGGCAACTTCCTCGTGATGGTCAAGGCGTATTCATACATTCTTACCCTGGGTCCGGTCGGACTGAGGAGGGTGGCTGAGAACGCTCTCCTGAACGCGAACTACCTTCAGCGCAAGCTTGAGGCGTACTACGAGCTTCCATACAAGGGTTACTGTCAACACGAATTCGTACTCTCGGCTTCCAGACAGAAGGAGCACGGCGTCAGGGCGCTCGACGTGGCAAAGCGGCTTCTGGACTTTGGCGTGCACTCGCCGACCATCTACTTCCCGCTGATTGTCGGTGAGGCGCTCATGATCGAGCCGACGGAGACCGAAAGCAAACGATCACTCGACCACTTTGTCAGCGTCATGATTGAGATCGCTCGTGAGAGCGAGTCTGATCCTGATGTCGTGAGGGGCGCGCCGAGCCGAACTCCTGTCGGCAGACTCGATGAAGTCCGGGCTTCCAAGGATCTGGATGTGAGCTGGAGGCAGGACTGACTGTGGCGGATCTCTCCTGGACAGCATGGCCGATGCTCAGAAGTCCAGTCAGAGCGACGATCGGACTCTTTGTCATCGCTCTCATGGCGTGGACCCTTCAGAGCTGGCTCAGGACCGGGTATTTCACCATTCTGGCGGTGCTCTTGATGTGGGGGCAGGTAGCCGGTTTCTACCTTCCAACGCGCTACACCCTCACGGAGAAAGGCGTTTTCGTCAGAGGGATTGTGAGCAGAAAGGAAAAGGACTGGAGCGAGTTCAGGAGCTTCCACCGGGACAGAGAAGGCGTGCTTCTTTCTCCCTTCATTGGTCGCTCGAGACTCGAACGCTTTCGCGGTGTGTCGCTTCAGTTTCACGGTAACAGTGGTGAGGTGATGGCCATCGTCGAACGGATGATCCCGGACTACAAGGAGGACGACCAGGATGTGGTCGATGAAGGCGGCGAAGGAGGAGACGAAGGACAAGGAACGGTCTGAGATACTGGACCGATTCGCACGGCAAATCGTCGAGCGACGTCTCTCGGCCCCGGCGATCCTGTTCATCGAGTCTGCCAAGCCCCTGTCGTTTCTTGGAAATCAGACGATGGTCTTCTTTCAGCCCATCGTTCAGAGCATCTTCACCTTCAAGAGCTACGACGATGTCATGACGCTCCTGGAGGATCGGGAGAACGTGGAGTGTCTCCTCCGACGCATTGAAGAGCTTGAGGCGGAGGAGCAGCAGAGAATCAGGAAAGAGAAGAGGCTGCGCAAGAAGATGAAGCGCGCGGCCGATGAACCAGAGGAAGGTGCCGATGAGTGAAAACGGGAAGATCAGGACCATAGTCGCCACTGACTGCGGGAGCACGACCACCAAGGCGATCCTCATTAAGCTGATCGACGGGGAGTACAGACTCGTCGTCAGGGGAGAGGCGCCCACAACGGTCGAGGCTCCGTTCGAGGATGTGACCAGAGGTGTGTTGAACGCAGTCAGGGAGGTGGAGGAACTCTCCGGGCACACGATCCTCGACGGGGAGACGTTCATCCATCCGAGCGAGGGAGACCGGGGTGTCGATCTCTATCTGTCCACCTCGAGCGCCGGCGGTGGCCTTCAGATGATGGTGGCCGGTGTCGTAAAGAGCATGACGGCCGAGAGCGCGGAGAGAGCGGCGTTGGGCGCAGGAGCCATCGTGATGGATGTCCTGGCTTCGAATGACGGCAGGCTTCCTCACGAGCAGATCGAGCGTATCAGACATCTCAGGCCCGACATGATACTGCTCTCGGGCGGGATCGACGGCGGGACCGTTACGCACGTCGTCGAGCTGGGCCAGGTCGTCGCCGCGGCCGATCCCAAGCCGCGTCTTGGCATGGGGTACAACCTCCCGGTCATCTACGCTGGCAACGTGAATGCGCGCGGCGAGGTAGATGACCTGCTGAAGGAGAAGACGGCCCTTTCGATGGTCGACAATCTTCGTCCGGTTCTCGAGAGGGAGAACCTCGGGCCGGCGAGGGAGGAGATCCACGAACTCTTCATGGAGCACGTCATGGCGCAGGCGCCCGGGTACAACAAGCTGATGGGTTGGACGGATTCGCCCATCATGCCGACTCCCGGAGCCGTCGGTTCGATCATGGAGACCATCGCGGAGAGGCGGGGGATCGAAGTTGTCGGCGTCGATATCGGGGGAGCGACGACGGATATCTTCTCAGTCTTTCAGCACACCTTCAACCGGACCGTCTCCGCCAACCTCGGCATGAGCTACTCGGTCTCGAACGTTCTGGCGGAGGCCGGGATCGAGAACGTCATGCGGTGGGTTCCTTTCAAGCTTCCGGAGCTGGCCGTGCGGAACCGGATCAAGAACAAGATGATCCGGCCGACAACGGTTCCGCAGTCGCTTGAGGACCTCAAGATCGAACAGGCCATAGCGCGAGAGGCGCTCAGGCTGGCGTTCATTCAGCACAAGTCGTTCGCCGTTGGCTTGAAGGGTGTCCAGCAGGAGCGGACCATCTCCGAGGCCTTCAGTCAGTCGTCCTCGGGTGAGACGCTTGTCAACATGATGGACCTCGACATTCTGGTCGGCTCGGGCGGCGTTCTCTCTCATGCTCCGCGGAGACAGCAGGCCGCTCTCATGATGATAGATGCGTTCCTGCCTGAGGGGATAACACAGCTGGCGGTCGACTCCATCTTCATGATGCCGCAGCTCGGAGTTCTGGCGGCCGTCCACGAGAAGGCTGCTACCGAGGTGTTTGAGAAGGACTGTCTTATCTACCTTGGGACGCTTGTGGCTCCTGTGGGGACCTCTCAGGAGGGCAAGCCCTGCCTCAAGATAGAGACGACGCTGCCGAACGGCACGGTCGTGAACGACGACATCCCGTTCGGTGAGATGGTCGTCTACCCGCTCGGAGTCGACGAGTCCGTGAAAGCCAAGCTCACCCCGGCGAAGGGGTTCAATCTGGGCGAGGGGGCCGGCAAGCCGCTCGAGTGCACACTCACGGGCGGTGTGGTTGGACTCATGGTGGATACCAGAGGACGTCCTTTCGAGCTTCCGACCGACGAGCACAAGCGCGTTGAGAAGCTGGAGAAGTGGGCGAAGGCCTTCGACGCCTACCCTGCGTAGAACCGGCTTGAACGCCGAGAGAAACGAGGAGAACAGATTATGGCCCACGCATATACGCCAGGGTTGCGAGTTTCAGAGATGACCGTGCTCAGGAAGGAGCGCCGTCTGCCCATCAAGGGAGATGTGATCGTCTCGAAGGGCGACCGCGTCTCATCGGACACAGTCGTGGCACGGACGCATCTTCCCGGCAACGTGCGACTAGTCAATGTCGCGAGCAAGTTCGGCCTTCCGCCGGAGGATCTGCCCTCCGTCATGACCAAGAAGGCGGGGGATCCGATAGAGAAGGAAAAACCGATCGCCGTGACGAAGGGGTTCTTCGGTTTCTTCAAAGGAACCGTCAACTCGCCCTGTGACGGCACTCTCGAGAGCATTTCTACCATTACGGGGCAGGTTATCCTCCGCGAGCCTCCTATGCCGATCGAGGTTGACGCGTATGTGGACGGGGAAGTGGTTGAGGTTTTCGAGAACGAGGGTGTGGCGATCGAGGTCAAGGGATCGTTCATCCAGGGCATCTTCGGCGTCGGTGGGGAGAGGGCGGGGGAGATATGCGTCGCCGTCGACGGCCCCGATCAGAAGCTCGAAGCCGCCCTCCTTGATGAGTCGATGCAAGGCAAGGTCGTGATCGGCGGTTCGCACATCGATTGGGACGGGTTTGAGAAGGCGATGAAGATAGGTGTGAACGGCATCGTCGTCGGTGGCTTCGATGACCCCGATCTCAAGAAGCTCCTTGGAAAGGACCTGGGTGTCGCCATCACCGGTTCTGAGAACATTGCGACAACACTGATCCTGACCGAAGGATTCGGCGCGATGGGCATGGCGGGAGGCACGTTCAGTCTGCTGAAGTCGAGGGAGGGGAAGAAGGCGTCTATCAACGGCGCGACTCAGATAAGAGCCGGTGTTATGCGGCCTGAAATCGTCATCCCGATGCCGGATGCCGAGCTGCCCGCAGGCGACGGCATGTCGAGTTCCGGGGGGCTCGAGATCGGAAGCAGCATCCGTGTCATCCGGGAGCCTCACTTCGGAAGCCTCGGCACTGTCACGGGACTCCCGAACGATCTCCAGAAGATGGAGTCCGAGTCGATGGTCCGTGTTCTCAAGGTGAAGCTCGCCGACGGGTCCGAGACCGTGCTGCCGCGTGCGAACGTAGAGATGATCGAAGGGTAGTGGGCTTCCGGACACCGGTGCTCGTGGAGCTTGACACACGCTGAATCGTCTGATAGCCTTCTTGGCAATTGAATCGAGAGTTCGTCGAGGGTTCCACGGGGAGTCCTCGATGTTCCGGGAAGCACGAAAGGAGCGGTTGATGCTCGGTGACAGAGGGCAGTCTGGCGGCATACGCCCTTGGACTGGGTTCGTTGCGCTCTCCGTAGCAGTGGCGGCCCTTTTCTTATGCCCTGTAGCGGTCTCTGCGCAGGAAGAGGTGGAAGCGGTCGAGCAGGACACGCTCTTGCTGGTCGCGGCGCCCACAGGTCTCTCGGCCATCGACACGCCGAATGACCGTGGCAGTTCCATCAACGTCACATGGGAGCTGTCATCAGACGATAACGGGGACGGCATCGTCGCCGGGTATGAGGTTTTTCGATCCGCTCATCCGGAGACGGGCTTTGCGTTCGTGGGGCGGGTCCCCTTCGGGGTGACCGAGTACCGCGACAGCAGCGTGGACAACCGCGCACCGACATACTACCGGGTGGCGGCCCTTGGTGCGGACGAGTCACCGTTTTTCTCTGGTACGTTCGGCCCCGTGGAAGCCTCCATCCAGTGGTTCAATCGGTCTCGCTTGAATGCGCTCGTGGCCGTCATCATTTTCGTTGTATCGATTCTCTACTTTGTCAATGCTGCCAAGTCCGGGAAGAAGCTGTTCATCCGACGCCTGGCAGGGCTCGACGAGATGGACAACGCCGTCGGCCGCGCGACGGAGATGGGCAAGCCGATCCTTTTCATCTCGGGTCTCTCCTCAGTGTCCGACGTGGCGACGATCGCGGCGATCAATATTCTGGGAGAGGTCGCGAAGAAGACGGCGGAGTACAACACGAAGCTCATCGTTCCCTGCGCGGATCCGATCGTGATGGCGGTCGAGCAGGAGGTCGTCAAGGAGGCGTACGCCAAGGCCGGTCGGCCTGATGCCTACAACGAGGACGATGTCTTCTATCTGACTCGAAGCCAGTTCGCGTACGTTGCCGGCGTCAACGGGATCATGGTTCGTCAGCGCCCCGCGACCATTCTCTACATGGGTATGTTCTACGCGGAGTCACTCGTTCTCGCGGAGACGGGGTCATCGATCGGCGCCATCCAGATCGCCGGAACGGACGCCGTGACCCAGCTGCCTTTCTTCATCACCTCGTGCGACTACACGCTCATCGGAGAAGAACTCTACGCGGCGAGCGCGTACCTGTCCAGAGAGCCTATCCTCCTGGGTGGTCTCAAGGGACAGGACATGTTCAAGCTGATTACCGTGGTGTTCCTTGTTGTTGGTGTGATAGCCGCGACGCTGACGGCTACAGGCGTGATCGAGAGCAACTTCATGCTCGCTGTGTTTGCAACAGGCTAGGTGGCGTTCTCGGGCGGTTGGTAGACCGCGGGGACGATTCTGAGAGGATGGTACGATGCGTCGTCAGTTTCCACTAGCCCTCTGTTTCATCGCGGGGCTCTTCATGGCAGTTCAGTACTTCATCCCGCATCCTACTGTGCAGGATATGTACGAGCGGCTGCTCATATGGTTGCAGACCCTCCTGGCCTTTGCGTTCCTCCTCGGGACGGTCAGCCTGGTCCGGGTCCATTACCACAAGATCAGACACAGGGCGGATGATCGGGGCTACAGTTTGGTGACGCTACTTGCGCTCTGTCTGATGATCGGGCTCGGGTTCTTCCACTCCGCGCACCACGCTCAGGGTTCCCCGTTCGACAGGATGTTCCAGAACGTCCAAGTCCCCATTGAGGCAACGATGTTCTCGCTCCTGGCATTCTACGTTGCGTCAGCGGCCTTCAGGGCGTTCAGGGCAAGGACACTCGAGTCCACCCTGCTTCTTGTTGCGGCCTGCATCGTCATGCTCGGCCGTGTTCCTATCGGTGATATGATTCACAGCTCGATTCCCGTTGCCACACGCTGGATCCTCGAGGTTCCCAATCTGGCCGCCAAGCGGGGAATCATGATAGGCGTCGGTCTCGGGATGATGGCGACATCGCTCAAGATCATTCTTGGAATCGAACGGGCATGGATGGGAGGCGGAGACTAGCGGTTCCCGATTTCGCGGGCCGCTGTCTAGGCATCCGGAGGTAGCGATGAACATTTTTGAGAGATTCATGAACATAGACCGCCGGTGGATATTCCTTGCTATCGGAATCGCCGTTGTCATCCCGTTCTTCTTTCCTTTGGGACTACCGATCTCCGTGACGGAGCCAGTGCAGAACCTGTATGATGCACTCGATGCGATCCCACCGAACGGGCAGCCGCTTCTTCTGGCGATCGACTACGCGCCGGCAACGCTGCCGGAACTCGAGCCTATGTCCCTGGCGCTTCTGCGTCACGCGTTCAGGAACGACGTCAATGTAGCCGTACTGACGCTGCATCCGGCCGGCTACGGGCTGGCCGAACGGGCGTTGAACAAGGTGGCGGAGGAGATGGGGCAGGTCTACGGTGAGGACTACTGTTTCCTGGGATTCAGGCCAGGTATCTCGGCCGTCATTCTCGGCATGGGGGTCAACATCGTGAACGTCTTTCCGGAAGATGCCTACGGAACCCCGCTCAATGATATCCCGATGATGGATGGCATCAGGAACTACGACGACATTCCTCTTCTCATCAGTCTGGCGGGTTGGGGGGCGGCTGAGGCGTGGGTCCTCTACGCGCACCAACCGTACGGGCAGCGCGTCGGCGCCGGTGTCACCGCGGTCATGGCCACGGACTTCTACCCGTTCTTGGATACCGGGCAGCTCATTGGGCTCCTGGGAGGGATGCGTGGAGCGGCGGAGTACGAGGAGCTGATCGATCATCCCGATGAAGGAGTTCGAGGCATGGACTCGCAGTCGTCGGTCCACATCCTGATCATTGCTCTGATTGTTCTCGGCAACATCGCCTACTTCGGGGCCAGACGGAAGAGACGCCAGATGGAGAGGGAGGCGGCATAGTCCCTCGCTCTTCCGCGCCGCGGCCGACGAGCGGTCGTGGAATGTGACCCGCAAGCAGCAGCTGGAGGAATTGATGGCGACAATAATCTGGACAACGATCGGAGCAATACTCACGCTCTCCGTGTACAGCTTCCTGTACAAGGATAACCCGTTCTACAAGTTCGCCGAGCATCTGGTTGTCGGCATCTCCGCCGGCTACTACCTTGTTATCTACTACTTCAACTTCATCCAGCCTAATGTTGTGGCGCCCGTGTTTCTGCTTCGGATCGGCAATGAGGCGATAGGGCTTGGGAGCAGCATGTGGTGGTTGGCTCTGATACCGGGTATTCTCGGCCTCTTGCTCTACACGCGGTTCTTCCCGAAGTTCGGATGGGTGGGGCGTTGGTCGCTCGGCATCTACGTTGGCGGCTACGCCGGGCTTGGTCTTTCGCCCATTATGCAGGCGCGGGTGCTGAATCAGATCGGTGCGAACGCACTGCCGCTGACATCGATCACGAACGTGTTTCTGATCGTGGGTCTTCTTGGAACACTCACGTACTTCTTCTTCTCGATGAAGCACAAGGGCGTCCTCGGTGTGTTGGCGAGAGTGGGCATTGTGTTTCTGATGGTAGGTTTCGGCGCATCATTTGGATACACGGTGATGTCGCGAGTGTCTCTTCTGATCGGGCGAGTGAGCTTCCTGTTGCACGACTGGTTGCACTTGATCTAGCAGCCGCACCAGGCGGAGTACGGATGAGGCGTGTCTTCCACATACTGCTTGTCCTTTTGGCGCTCATCGCGCCGGCGGCCGGATCCCTTGAGGCTCTGGAGGCCACACCGATAATAGAAGAGACCGAGCCCGTCCTTCTGGACGTGGTTCCACCCGGTCCACCGTGCTCGCTCACAGTGCGCGACTATCTTGAGAACTCGGACTTCGGCGACAAGATCGAGATCGAGTGGGGACTCTCTCCGGATGACGGTTCCGGAGCCTGCGATGTCACGGGCTACATACTGTCGCGCGCGCTCGCAGAAGGCGAAGTGGGGGAGGTGCTCGATGAGATATCGAGCGGCGTCACTCGCTACATCGACGAGTCGGTCGAGCCCGGCGTCGAGTACTACTACAACCTTGTGTCCCACGACGGCACGAGTCCATCCGGACGCGTGTGGGCGGGTCCCACGGCCGGGCGCGCGAACCTGTTTCAGTGGTCCCGTTTCTCAGTTCTCGTGCTGATGGTCGTTTTCTTCGCGATGGTTGCGAGGTTCACAGCGGTGGCCGGGAAGGGGGCGAAGCTCTTTGTGCGGCGCATCCCCGGTCTCAATGCCATCGAAGAGGCTGTTGGGCGCGCCACCGAGATGGGACGCCCCGTCCTGTATGTTCCAGGCATCGGCGAGATCGACAACATCATGACCATTGCCAGCCTCAACATCCTCTCACACGTTGCCAAGATTACGGCACGATACGACACACCCCTCATCGTTCCGACCGCCCGGGCAGTCGTCATGTCCGCAGCGGAGGAAGTCGTGAAGCAGGCCTACACCGAGGTCGGCAATCCCGATGCCTACAATCCCGACAACATACGATACCTGTCGGACGCGCAGTTCGCCTTCGCGGGGGCAGTCAACGGCATTATGCTGCGGGAGAAGCCCGCGGCCAACCTCTACATGGGCGCCTTCTGGGCGGAGTCGCTGCTTCTGGCGGAGACCGGCTTTGAGGCCGGCGCCATCCAGGTGGCCGGCACTGCAATGGTCTCGCAGCTTCCCTTCTTCGTCACGGCGTGCGATTTCACGCTGATGGGCGAGGAGCTCTATGCTGCGAGCGCCTATCTTTCCAGGGAACCGAAGCTGCTTGGGGGACTCAAGGGTTCCGATTGGATGAAGGTCGTGAGCATCGCTCTTATTGCGGCGGGCATCATCGCGCGCGCCGTCGGGCTTGAGTCGTTCGTTGCCTGGTTCCAAACTCAGTAGTCGGAGTCGAGATTCATGAGACGTGTGATACCACTTGCGATAACGTTCTTGATCGGCATGTTCATGCTCGTTGACTTTTTCGTGCCGCACCATGTCGTCAGTTCGGCGGCTGCGGAGATGAAGCAGTGGGGCACGATCGTGATAGCCGCGTCGATCCTTCTCGGTGTCGGAAATCTCATCCGCGTCCACTACAAGAAGATAAGCCGCAAGCAGGAAGGTTGGGGCTACAGCATCGTGACCTTGTCGGTGATGGTAGTCATGCTTTTCTTCGGTGGTCCCTGGGGCACGATCCAGGAGGGATCTGTCTTCAACTGGATATTCCTCAATGTACAGGTGCCGCTGCAGAGCACGATGTTCTCGCTCCTGGCGTTTTTCATCGCTTCCGCCGCCTACAGGGCTTTCAGGCTGCGTTCGCTGGAGGCCGGCATGCTGCTGGTCTCTGCCATCATTGTTATGCTCGGCCGCGTGCCGTTGGGGCAGTTCCTGACGAGGGGACTCCCCGAGCAGGCGACGCTGCCGTGGCTGACGGAGACGATCATGGCCTACCCGAACATGGCGGCCTTTCGCGGGATCCTGATGGGTGCTGCTCTCGGGGTGATGGCCATGGGACTTCGCGTTATCCTGGGGATCGAGCGTTCCTATCTCGGTGGAGATAAGTAACCGATGGCCAAGGGATCCGACATCAGGAACATAGATCGACGGTTCATCTTCGTGTTGGTTCTGGCTGCAGTCGTGTGGCCGCTGCTTCATCCGCTCAGGCTGCCGATGGATATCTCTCCTCCTGTACAGAGCGTCTACGACGCGGTCGAGGCGGTGCCTGCGGGATCGATCGTCATGCTCGCGGCCGACTACAGTCCGGACACAATGCCCGAGCTTCAGCCGATGGCAGAGACATTCATCAGGCATGCGTTTCGCAGGGATCTGAGGATCGTCGTTGCGTGTCTGTGGCCGGCGTCGCCGCCGTTGGTAGAACAGGCGCTCGGACCGTTGTCCGAGGAGTTCGGCAAGGAGTATGGGACAGACTACGTGAACCTTGGCTACATGGCGGGCGGCATCGTGACGCTCCTGGGCATGGGAGCCAGCATCCCGGAGACTTTCCCGACCGACTACGGTGGGACGTCGGTGGATGAGATCCCTCTGATGCTGGAGGTTGAGAACTTTGATGACATCGCATTCGTCATGGAGGTGTCCGCAGGTACCCCAGGCACCCGCGAGTGGGTTCAGCAGGTTCAGAGCAGATTCCGTGTAAATCTCGCTTCCGGGACAACGGCCGTTGGGGCGCCGAACTTCTATCCCTACGTTCAGAGCGGGCAGCTGACCGGTCTTCTCGGTGGCCTCAAGGGCGCGGCCGAGTACGAGATCCTCGTCGGTGCTCCGGGTGATGCGACATCCGGTATGGATGCGCAGTCGGTCGTTCATGCGCTGATCGTGTGCTTCATCATATTCGGGAACATTGTCTACTTCGTCTCGCGACGCTCGGAGAAGAGGTTGGCACAGGACGTCTAGTGAGGAAACCATGAGCTGGCTGCACATGCTGTTCAACGGTCCGCCCGGAACGCCACCCTCCGTGGTCTGGGGTTACTGGGTCGCTGCCATACTGACCATCTGCATCTACAGCTTTCTCTACAAGGACAACCCGCTCTACAAGTTCGCCGAGAGCTTGTTCGTGGGAGTCGGGGCCGCGTACTGGCTCGCGCTCCTCTATCACGAGACTCTTGTGCCGAAGCTGATCATTCCACTGTTTCCGGGGGAGAGTGGGGATCCGGTTCAGTGGATTCGCATCTTCCCGGGAATCCTCGCCATCTTCATGCTACTCCGTTTCTTCCCGAAGCTCTCCTGGTTGTCACGGTGGTCGCTCGGGTTCATCGTCGGGATGTACTCCGCGGTGAACATCACGGGTTTCGCGCAGGGCGATTTCGTGGCCCAGATCCATGCGACGATGAACATGTTCCAGAACTCAGGCGGCCCTCTCGAGATCACGCTGAACGCGATCGCCATTGTGGGGATCTTCGCTACGCTCATCTACTTCTTCTTTTCCAAGGAGCACAAAGGGGTTCTGGGT
>JAUXGN010000073.1 GCA_030622115.1 Candidatus Eiseniibacteriota bacterium | reverse complement strand
GAACCACGACGGGGTTCTTCGAACGTCCCGCTCGTGGGAGATGTACCGACTGGAGCCTCAACCGCCATCACTCTTTCTCGCGGGTGAGCCCGAACCTACCGATCTTCTTCAGAAGTCCCTGCCGGCTGAGGCCCAAGGCTTCAGCAGTCCGTGATTTGTTCCAGTTGTTCTCGTTGAGCAGCTGTAGGATCACGCGTTTCTCAACATCTTCGACCATGCTCTTCAGCGACAGGCGAGTTCCTGGCTTCGGCGGGTGGATGGCTACCTGGACCGACCTGATTCGATCCGACAGGGACTCAGCCGTGATCGTTGCTCCGACATCCGACAGGGCAACGGCTCGCTCGATCTCGTTCTCGAGCTCGCGTACGTTGCCGGGCCAGTCGTAGTTCACGAGGAGGTCCATTGCACGGTCCGAGAAGCCCCTCTTGGGTTCACCTTCGGCTTCACAGAACCTGTTCAGGAAGTGCTGAGCCAGCAGAGGAACATCGTCGCGTCTGTCTCTGAGAGGTGGCATCACAACCCCGACGACGTTCAGGCGGTAGAAGAGATCCTCCCGGAACCGCCCGGCCTTCACTTCCTCTCTCAGACACTTGTTCGTTGCCGCAATGATCCTGACGTCCACGTCGACGTGATCGGTTGCACCCACACGCCGGATCTCCCCTTCCTGTAGGACGCGGAGCAACTTGACCTGCAGCGACGGAGACATATCGGCGATCTCATCCAGGAAGAACGTGCCTCCGTCCGCCGCCTCGAACAGACCCTGCTTGTCCCGATGCGCCCCGGTGAATGCCCCGCGCACGTGTCCGAAGAGCTCGCTCTCGAGCAGTTGCTCGGGGAGCGCGGCGCAATTCTGCGCCACGAATCGCTCGTTCTTCCGAGATCCATTCAGATGCACGGCCCTCGCAACGAGCTCCTTCCCCGTGCCGCTCTCCCCCTCAATGAGAACCGTCACCGATGTGCGTGCCACTCTCTCAAGCGTCGCAAACAGCTGCTGCATGCTCAGGCTCTGCCCCACGATGCTCGCGAACTTGTGCCGCCCGTCAACGACCCACCTGAGCGACTCGACCTCGTCGGTGAGCTTCGATCTGAGTTGCGCGTTGTCGATGAGGGTCGCCGCCTGAACGGCGAGCGCTCTCAGGAAACGAACATCCTCCTCTGAGAACTCGCCATCCCGGGTCCTGAAGTCGAGGTAGAGGGCCCCGACCATTCGCTCACCCGACGTCATGGGAACGAGCGCCAGGCTCCGAACCCCGCTGGACTTGGGAAGGGGTGCGAGGATCGGCACGGCAGTGTCGGGACCAGCCAGAAGAACATCGACATCCCGCTCGTGCAACTCGGAGAGCGCGGAGGAGACCAAGGCCAGAGTGTCACCTTCCCTCGCTTGGGATTCACACAGCGAGGACAACGCCAGAATCGGGTCCTGCCCGGGGGTCAGCAGAACAACAGCGACAGTATCAGCCGGCACGGCCGCTGCCGCGATGTCGGCAAGGTCCTTCACGAGCACATCCACGGACGGAGCGGATGACAGGGAGTGACTCGAGGCGTAGAGCGCGGCAAGGCGCTCGCGCTCATCAGGGAGCTTGCCGGGACCGGGCGTAACCTGACCCGTCGCTGCGGCGAGTTCCTCCTGCGCCCTTCGTGCGTCGCGTCTGGCTCCGAGACGCTTGAATCCGTCCCGCGCCTCTGTCAGTCGTTCGATAGCCGTGTCGTGCAGGTCCGCCCCGAGGAGAACTCGGCCAAGAACCTGGAGAGTCTGATTGAGTTCGTAGGGCGCACCGAGTGCGCGAAGTCGCTCAATTGCGTCCTCGAGCAGGCGAACGGCCTCGTCGGAGTCGCCGGAGTCGGCGGCCAGTTCGCCGAGCACTCTCAAGGAGTTGGCGACTTCCAGTCGATTGCCCATCTCCTCGGCGGCGTTCCTGGCAGCCCCTGCCAGTTCCTCTGCCGCTGCACCGCGTCCCGTTGCCATCAGGGACTCGGCTTTGCGGCGCTGCAGTTCGGGCAGGTCATCAACAGTTCCTGCCTGCTCCATCAGCTCCTCGGAACGGCCAAAGAGCTCAAGCGCTGCTTGGTCGTTGCCGCGGAGGTGCTCCAGTTCGCCGAAGTCGCTCAGTGTACATGCAAGTCCGCAATCATCAGAGGCTACGCCGGCGCGAGCAATCGCCTCTCGGAATCTCCCGGCAGCCTCGTCGAGCGCACCCATCCTCATACGGAGAATCGCTGAGTTGCACAAACTCAACCCGAGCGAATACTCGCAGTTCGCTTCGCGCGCCAAGGCGAGCGATCTCTCGAAGTAGCTATCTGCCCGCTGCCATTCTCCTAGGTACATGTGTGCGCGGCCGAGATTCACGAAGGTGGTAGCTGCATCCTTCTTGTTCGTCGTTTCGTTCGCGATATCCGCATCGTCTCTGTACCATTCCTTCGACTCCTCCCACTCACAGACGGCAACAAGCGCGTTGCCCTTGGCGCCATATGCCAGCTTGACCAAGTGCGCGTCACCAGTGAGTTCGGCTGTCGCCAGGCACCTCTCAGAGAATTCGACCATCTTCCTGAATTCACCGGACATCTGATAGACCATGCAGAGACCGTAGTACGTTTCCACAAGAGAGCTGGGATCTTCCAGCCGCTCGGCTTCGTCCAGTGCTTCGTGGAGGACCCGCGTCGCGTTGTCCAGATCACCGCTCAACACGTACGCCCGCGCAAGCAATGTCTTGAAATCAAGAGGCGAGGGCAAGCATGGGCAACTTGTCACACCTGTGAGCGCGATTCCCAGTTCGCATACGCGGGCACAGCAGGACGCTCTCCCCAGCAACCAGTACGCTTGGGCTGTGTACATCAGGGTCTCCGGCGAGCCAGCGATCGCGCAAATGGACTCAGCCGGTAGGGTCTCAAGCACTTGGAGGTAATGCAACGACTCATCAGCTCTGCCATCACAGGCTAGGGCGGCCGCAGCCCGGAGCGCGTACTCGGCCGCAGACTCGGGCCGCTGACCCCGGTGAAGGTGCCAAGCAAGGATCTCGTCTCTTCTCGTGCCACCCGAGGATGTGTCCTGGGCACACTGCCACATGCCAGCCGCCTTCTCGTGCAGTTCACACCGACGTGCGGCGGACATACTCTCATATACGGCGTCCTTCAGTAAGTCATGGCTGAAGACCAGTTCTCCGCCGGGTTCGCTTGGCCGGAGAATTCCGCCGCGGACAAGATCATCGACAGCCCCCACGACTCGACTATCATCTGAGTCCATGACCTGCGATACGACAGCCCGAGTCACACCCAGCCCAAGAGAGGCGGCCTGAGCCACGCGTAGCTGGTCACCGGACAGCGCGCGAACTCGCTCTCGAAGCACTGACATCACGGACCCAGAGAGCGCCACAGATTCCATCTCAGGCTCAAGCCGCAGCCCCTGCGACGATTCGCAAAGGTGCTCGTGCGCAACTAGGTGCCCCATGAGTTCACGAACAAACAACGGGTTGCCTGCGGTGCGTCTGACCATCCAATCCACAAACTCGGGACTGGGGGTGCGAAGTGTCGTGTCTGCAAGGAGTCGAGCCGTCTCCCCACGGGAGAGATTCCCAAGCCGCCGCGCGTAGACAGGAATGACTCCGGTCCCGTTCTTCCTGCCCACCGCCGCGTCGGTAACGAGGTCCACTCCCTTGACATGAAGCAGGTCGACGGGAAGATCACGACACGCGAGCACGAGGAGTGACGGCCGACCTTGCTCCGTCATCACGCGCACGGTGTCTATCAAAGCTACGAGATCCTCCTTCGAGAGCTCGTCCGCATTGTCTGCGAAAAGAAGAAGCGACTCGCAGACAGATCCTGTGTCCAAGACGTGTCTCTGTCTCCCGGACTCGTCAGTGAAGGCCGCATCAGGGTGTGCTCGACCCACGAACTCAAGACCACGGAAGAAGGCGTTGAACTCATCAGAGAGGATGACTCCATCACCGGATGGATTCACACGACAGCACGAGATGAAACCTAAGCCACTGGCGCGTGCTTCCACCTCCGCTGTCTTGGCGGCGAACGTCTTCCCTGTCCCCTCCGGGCCGATCAGCGCGAGAACGTGACCCAGTCCTCCTTGTGCACGAACGATCGCGGAATGCAGCAGTCTTGCGACGCTTCGCCGTGGTACCAGACCACACTCGGTCAGGGGGCGGCTCGATATGAGCCGTGCTGCGGCACCCTGCCAATCAGCCGCTTTCATCTGGCTCCTGACTTCCGCCACGGAAGAGGGTCTTACGGACTCCTCAGGGGCAACCATTCTCCGAAGCGTCTTCAGAAGTTGCTCGGGCACGGGATGAGGGGGCTGGCGAAGGATTGACAGAGCATCCGGAGTACCGGGCGCCTCGGTGTCGATGCCATCGGACAGAACATGTGCTGCCAAAGCCCCGACAGAGTAGAGATCCAGTGATGGACCCGGAGTGCATTGCTGGTCTGATGAAGGAAGGAAGAACCCGCTGGACGGGGAGTGCCGAGGAAGCTTGTGCAACGACCAGGCTGACCGCCGGAAGTCAACAAGCCTCAGGTCTGACTGCCGCTGCATGATGGACTCGGTGGAGACCAACACGGATCTCGGCGTCAAGCCGCAGTGAACGACCCCCATTCCGTGGACGTACTCCAGCACGGAGAGCAAAGCATCCAACCAAGCCCCGAAAACCTCAACTGTCCACTCCCACTCGGACCATCCACCCAGCTCTGAGTAGCCTCTGTTGCTGTCGAGACACAGGCAGCTGAGGGACGGTTCCAGAACCAAGTCCATGACCCTGGGGATCGAAGGATGTGCGAGGTATGAGAGCACGCGGTACTCATGCAGAATCGGACTATGTGAGGACGATTCGCCCTCGGCTTGGCGAGGTGCGAACTTCAGCAGGACATCCTGGCCCCCGAGGGCGTCGTGTGCCTCGCAGCGACCGATGCCATCCTCAACAACGACTGACCCGATGGGCTTGAACCGATCAGGAACTGGCCACTCATGCAGGTGCGGATTGCTGCCTCTTCGCGGCGCCACCATCTGACCCCCTTGCGCAGGAGAGGGGACACTTCATAGTGGGGAGTTTTCCGCCAGCTAATCGGGGAGATCAAGCTGCTTCTTCTCGGCGAATCACCGAGGGCACTGACTACCGCCGGGGCCAACTCCGACCGTCATTCCAGCTTGACCTTGGCACCCGGCATTCACCACTCATGTACCTACGCGGATGCCAAATCCACGACCTCTACTTTGCCGGCATCCAGAACAGCCAAGAAGATATCAACCACTTCGGGATCGAACTCGGTTCCCTTCCCATCCTCCAACTCCTGGATGGACTTCTGCAAGCCTAGTGAGGATCTGTAGGGTCGGTCCGACATCATCGCATCGAAAGCATCAGCGACCTTGGCAATCCTGGCCTCTAGCGGAATTCGCTCTCCTGCAAGC
Source organism: Candidatus Eiseniibacteriota bacterium (assembly GCA_030622115.1). Lineage (GTDB taxonomy): Bacteria > Joyebacterota > Joyebacteria > Joyebacterales > Joyebacteraceae > Joyebacterum. The sequence continues at coordinate 1,243 of JAUXGN010000073.1, read as the reverse complement.
CCCTCAGGGTAGCCCTTGCCATCATAGCGCTCGTGATGATAGAGAACAACCTCACGAGCCCCCTTCAGGAAATCAAGATCAGAGACGATGCGCGCGCCAATCACCGGATGTTCCCTCATCGCCTGCCACTCCTCATCCGTTAGGGAGCCGGGCTTGGTAAGGATGTCGTGGTCGACACCTATCTTCCCCATATCATGGAGAAAGCCAGCGTACTCAATCGCTTGAACGCGCCGCTCAGAAAGACGCATGTCTCGGGCAATGGCAACAGAGTAACGCGTCACGCGCTCGGAATGGCCGCGAGTGTAGGGGTCACTGGCGTCTATGGCAGAGGTGAAAGCCCGAACGGTATCGAAGTGCACTTTGCGCATGTCCGTGTAGAGCTTGAAGGAGTAGCGGGCAAGCATGAGCGGGACTAGGAACAGACCAACGCCGGGGATTCCGATGTGGACGAAAATCACCGCGATTATCGCCCCAAGTGGAACGAACCCCACAAGATGCGTGACCGTGGTCCACAGATAGGTTCGCTGCCAGATTCTCCAAGCGTTCGCCTGCTGGAGCAGTGCGACGATGATGCTCACGCCGAACGTGTTAATCCCGAAATATGTGATCCCACACGCCGCCATCGGCAGCACGAGTTCCCTGACGTTTGGCGTCGCGTACCCTCCCACCAGTCGAAACACGTAACCAGCACTCGATATCGTGATAATGAAGAGGCAGACATTGAACAAGATCTTGTAGGAGGCTGCTCTGCGACGGGTTGTGAATGATGTCGCCAGCGTACTCACAGTGGATATCATTGCGGCGACGACCGGTCCGAAGACCACTATCGCTGCGTAGTCCAGTGCAGACGACACCGTGATGTACGCACCGGTGCGTGGGAGATGTATCGGACTCAGATCTGACGCTATCGAGAATCCCAGCCACCACAGCACAGGACCCCAAGACTCAATGCGCGCTCCCGGAAACGTCCGTACTGCGATCACGACGCCAGCAGAGACAATCGCCGCGTAGTAGAGCCTAAAGGCAAGCGACCTACCGTGAAACGGGCCAACAGCTGAGGAATCACTCACTCGAGGGCTCTCCAAGAGTGCTGGGCCGGCACCAAGAATCAACTACTCCCAACCAGTCTTACCACCCAGGAGAAACTCGATGAGCCTGCTGATAAGGAACAAAATTCCACCTCCTCGCGTATTATGCTACCCCTGACCGGGTGTCGTCCGCTGACTCTCGGATCCATACAAGT
>JAUXGN010000055.1 GCA_030622115.1 Candidatus Eiseniibacteriota bacterium | reverse complement strand
GGGAAGTCGTGCTGGAATTCACCCGCAGGCCAAGAAGCCGTGCCGGCACCGTAAGGAGCGAATCATGAACACAGTTTCCGTCAGAATCTCTGCCGCGGTCATCGCGATTCTGTTTCTGGCTGGAGTCGCGATGTTTCCGGCGCCTGCGGCCGCGACCGATCTCGCGCCACTGATCGACGATGATCCCACGCCGGTCGAGTGTCACGCGACGGAGCTATTTGAGCGAGCGCCCACCATCACGGGCTTCTCCGGCTCAAGCGCGATCGTCGAGTTCGTAACGGTTGAGGAGACACCGCCGGGTCTCATCCGGATCGGTCCATTTCACGAGGTCGGTGGGGTTGAGCGACCGGCATATCGCAAGATCGTGTCAGAGAAGAGCGAGGAGTGGACGCGCGAGCACAGGATCCTGGTAGATGTCTCAGCGCTTGAATCGTCGGCGTACGGTTCCAGCTACATGGACAATGATGGTGGCATCGTCGCGTACCGGCTCGAGGTGTTCGATCCCACGTTCAATGTTGTGAGAATGCTCGACCGCCGTTTCCGTTACTCGCGGTCGGGCCCGCGCAGGGATGGGGAGTATGTGGCGGAAGAGACCATCGTGTTCGGTCCCTGTCTGGACCGCGTAGGCCCCGGGTACTTCGTCGTGTCGTGGGAAACGGACACTCCGTCATTCGGAGGGGTCATCATCAGGGACGGGGAGAGCGAGCGGGTGGTCTCCGACAACCGTGCCGATGTGCGCCATGAAGTGCTTGTGGCCGGCCTCGAGGCGGACACCGCTTATGCGTACCGGGTTCAGTACGGCAATACCAAGGCGCGCACGCGTTGGTACGATGTGCGAACCGCCCCGGACGCCGGCAGCAGGACTCCCTTTACATTCGCGTTTGCCTCCGACTGCCGATCCGGAGCGGGCGGGGGGGAGGAGAGCATCGAAGGCGTCAACTACGCCGGGCTGAAGGCGGTCCTGGCGGGGGCGAAGGCGCATGACGCGGACCTCTTCCTCTTCGGTGGAGATCTCATCAACGGGTACACCAGCTCGGAAGAGCGTTTCCTGACACAGCTTGACTCCTGGCGAAGGGCAAGCGATCAGGTGGCGTTCTCGATGCCGATCTATGAGGGCATGGGTAATCACGAGCAGGTTGGAGACTACTTCGAGGTGACGGATCCTGAGCATGATGGGAAAAAGATCCTCATGTATCGCGATCGGCCGGGTGACGAGAGCGTAGAGGCGCTTTTCTCAGCGCGGTTCGTGAATCCCCCGGGGAGCTGCTACGGCAATGCCATACCCGGTGTAGAACGTTCAGACTTCAGGGGCGTGGAGCACAGAGGCCCCGGTTACGGTGAGACCGTCTATTCCTTCAACTACGATAACTGCCACTTTGTATCTATCAACTCCAACTACTGGGTGACCGGACTCTACTACTCCCACAACACCGCGCGCTGGCCGAGTGATCACGACGGTGTCGCGTACGCGCTAGGCGTCTTCGGGGGCAACAGAGAGGGCTACGTTCTGCCCGAACAGCTCAAGTGGCTTGAACTCGATCTCGACATCGCTCAGAGCGATCCCGACATAGACTGGATATTCGTCTTTACTCACGAGCCGGCCTTTCCGACCGGAGGACACGCGTACGACGCGATGTTCTGGAGAGACGAGGAACGGACCGGCAACGATGGACTCAATGACCTGGATGCTCCCCGAGGTGACGTGATCGACATGCGGAACAGATTCTGGAGCATCCTGTCGAGTCACGACAAGGTTCTGGCGTTCATGTGTGGGGACGAACACAACTACAGTCGGACGCTCATAGACTCCGACATCCATACGAGTTACGAGGCTCCGGTCTGGCACTTCGTCAGCGGGGGTGCCGGAGCACCGTTCTACGCGCAGGATACTACGGTTCCGTGGACGGATCATGTGAAAGCCTTCTCTCCGGTCAACCACTACTGCGTCTTCCACGTTGATGGAAGGCGAGTGGGACTCAGCGTCTACGCGACGAGCGGTGTTCTCATTGATGAGATAGAGGATCTCAGTGCTGCGGCTGGAAGGAGCATTGACTCTGCCCCGCAGACTCCCTAGAATCTTCGTACCATATGCGTCATCCTACAGACAACACCACGCGCCGCCCCTCGCGGGCGGCCAACGAGGGGGTATGCCACGATGAGACGACGCGCAACTTGTGCGTTCTTTGTTCTCTTAGCACTTCCGGTCGTTCTGGTGGGGTGCAGCGAGAGCGAAGTGAATCCATACGATGCTCTGCAAGATCCTGATCCACCCGTGGTAACGAGTTTCGTCTACTCCGGTGGCGAGGCCAGTTGGTCGACCGACGAGGAGGCGCTCTGTGTTCTTGAGTACGGTCCCGTCGGCGGTGACTACGAGCACTACGTCTACGGGTCAGGCAAGTACCACTCGACATTCCACAGCGTTACGCTCCTCGGCATGGATGAGGGTGTGGAGTACGTCGTGCGTGTCAGAAGCATGGACAGGGCGGGCAATGAGGGATATGTCACGACCGCGGCGCTTCCCGACACGATCGTAGGCGCTTCGTTCGGTGGAGAGATGATGTCTCTCTCCATGATCGACGTGGGATGGGGACTGGCGGAGCTTCTGACGACGCCGGGTGGCGAGTACATTCTCATAGACGCCGGACACACCGACCACCTCGACGATGTGATGGGGTTCCTGGCGGATCATGGCGTCGGTTCGCTTACGGCCGCGGTGATGACGCACAGCCACTTCGATCACTACGGTGGTTTCCCCGAGGACGGTGGCATCTTCCAGTCGCTTTGGGTAGGCGGGATGATCCTGCCCGATACAACCACCCTGTACAACTCCATTCCGCTGAGCATTCTGGAGGGCACCGAGCAGTACGATATCCCGATCACATATGTCAAGCAGGGCGACACCTCAGACAGCGTGCCCGGTCTCGACTGGGACAACACTCCGAGCTTCCGTGTCCAGGTCCTTTCGGCCGGCGTGGGTGGAACCATCTTCGAAGATGACGACACGGGCACCGAGGGCATGAACACCAACAACGACTCCGTGGTCCTCCGCCTGACGTTCGGGAATGTCTCCTTCATCACGACGGGCGACGCCGAGCACTTCACGGAGTTCGGGATCATTGACGAGTTCGGGCGGTTGGGGGCGAGGGCGCAGGTCCTTCAGATTGCGCACCACGGCAGCGACGATTCAAGTTCCGAGTTGTGGCTCGAAAACGTGTCGCCGCGCGTCGCTCTCATCTCATGCGCGATGGTTGAGGTCGCTCTCGTGAAGGAGGTTGTGCTCCAGGGCTGCCGCGCCGTCGATGCCGACTATTTCGTTACGGACAAGGTGTTCCCGAACATGTCGCGCGGAGCGGAACCCAGGTACGGTAATCTGATCACCATGACAGACGGTGAATCGATCGAGGTTATGGCGGAGCAGCACGACTGGTAAGGACAGGCGATGACCTGGCTCGAGACTCTGAGACGCAAGAAGTTTATGGACCCGCTTACGGCGGCGTTCTATCTCGTGCCCGCCGCGGTCGTTGTGATGGTTTTCCGGATGGTTCCGATCGCCTCGGCGTTCGTTCTGAGCTTCTTCGACGTGAAGATGGGCAGGATTCGCGGCTTCGTCGGGCTGGCACAATACTTCAAGCTCTTCCAGGACCCGACATTCTTCAACTCGCTTGGAACGACGGCCTACTACGTCGTGGGCGTCGTCCCCGCCAGCCTCTTTCTCTCGCTTCTTGCGGCGGTGCTCCTGAACAAGAAGATCCGTGCGCTCGGTTTCTACAGAACCGTATTCTTCCTGCCGGTGGTGACATCGCTCGTAGCCATATCCATGGTGTGGAAGTGGATATTCCATCCGCGGCTGGGGCTTCTGAACTACGTCTTCGAGGTCCTGGGCGGCAACGCGATGCTGTGGCTCGAAGAACCACGGGGTATCTTCGAGATGATGGCATCCGGTCTCGGGTGGGCGTGGTGGCCGGACGGTCTCTCCGGGCCCAGTCTCGCTCTCATCGCCGTCATCATAGTCGCGATATGGCGAGGCATCGGCTACAACATCGTCATCTTCCTGGCGGGGCTTCAGAACATACCGGACCAGTACTACGAGGCAGCCAGAATCGACGGGGCGAACTCGCGCGGGGTCTTCTGGCGGGTCACGTGGCCGCTTCTGTCGCCGACGACGTTCTATGTGCTCCTGTCCACTACCATCACCTCGTTTCAGGTCTTCACGCAGATCTACCTCATGACGGGTCCACCGGTCGGTGGTCCGATGGGTACAACGAAGGTCATCGTCTACTACCTCTTTGAGAAGGGGTTCGATGCGGGGGGGAACATGGGATACGCGAGCGCCGTGGCCCTGGTCCTCTTCCTCATCATCCTGTCGCTGACTCTTGTGCAGCGGCGCCTCGTCGAAAGCAGGGTCTACTACTAGCACTGGTATCAACACGGGTGAGGCTCGGTGGTTCCAATGGAACAGACAGCGACGCTGCACGACAGAGAACTCAACGCCGGCTACCGCATGAAGCGATCAGCCGGTATGGCCGCCGTCTATGCGGCCCTTGTTGTGGGTGTTGCGCTGATGATCGTGCCGTTCTGGTGGATGATCTCGACCTCCCTCAAGTCACCGCTCGAGATCCTCGCGTTTCCTCCCACGTGGATTCCGACGGGGCACTTCGCCGAACGTGCGGACGGAACGTGGGAAGAAGTTTACATCGTCTCACAGGATGAGACCGCGGGAACCGTGGACGTGAGGTCGCTGGACGGAGATCTGGAGCGCACGGTCGCCGCGAGCGCGGTCGTGGACAGAATCCGTTTCCGATTCCGGAACTACGCGGAGGCATGGAGCCAGGCGCCGTTTGCCAGATACTACTTCAACACGATCCTGATCACTGTCTTTGTGGTGATGGGTGTTCTCGTGACGTCGTCGCTCGCGGCCTACGCCTTCGCGCGCATGAAGTTCTGGGGGAGGGATAACATCTTCCTCATCTTCCTGTCGATGATGATGGTGCCGCAGCCCGTCTATCTGGTTCCGTCCTACATCATCCTCGTGAAGCTCGGATGGATAGACACCTATCAGGCTCTGATAATCCCGTGGTTCGCTCACATCTTCAGCATCTTTCTCCTGAGACAGCACTTCAAGACGATACCGAACGACCTTTACGACGCGGCGATCATCGACGGCTGCAGCAGGTTCGCGTTTCTCTGGCGAGTCATACTTCCTCTGTCCAAGGCTGTGCTTGTCGCGGTCGTTATCTTCACGATCGTAGGAACGTGGAACTCATTCCTCTGGCCTCTGGTGATGACGAATACGCCGGAAGTGCGGCCGCTCCAGGTCGGTCTCGCGCGATTCTCACAGGAACAGGGAACCAGTCACGAACTCATGATGGCGGCGGCCGCGTTCTCGGTTGCGCCGCTCATCGTTGCTTACTTCTTTGCGCAGAAGCAGATAATTCAGAGCATGGCCACGTCGGGCCTCAAGGGCTAGCGGACGCATGGCCACGTCCAACCGCAAGGGTTGGTTGATGGAGGGATCGAGATGAAACACGGACTCAAGAAGCATAAGCTGCTATGGGTTCTCCTCGCGACGTCCATTCTCGCGGTCTCAGTCGTGGGGTGCGGTGGTGGAAACGAAGATGCAGCCGATGGCGTGACGCGGTTGCAGTTCTGGCACGCCATGGGGGGACCGCTCGGCGATGCGCTCGATGCACTTGTCGCGGAGTTCAACGAGAACCACAGCGATATCGAGATCCAGTCGATAAGCATGGGTCGCTACCAAGCGCTTTCACAGAAGATCATGGCGTCCGTCGCAGCCAACCAGCCGCCGGATCTGGCGCAGGTCTACGAGGCGTGGACCGAGAACCTGATAGAGAACGGCAGCGCCGAGTCTCTGTCCGGGTATGTCAACGGTCCGAATGGGCTCTCGCAGGAGGAACTCGACGACTTCATCCCGGGCATGATCGCGAACAGCACATGGGGCGGCGAGATCTACTCGTTCCCCTTTAACAAGAGCGTCCGGGCACTCTACTGGAACAAGGGCGCGTTCGCGGAGGTCGGTCTTGAGCGGGCGCCCACGAACTGGGACGAGTATCTCGCGTATGTGAAGAAGCTCACGCGCGACACCGACGGGGACGGCGAGATCGATCAGTGGGGGACGGCGGGGCAGATAAGTGCGTGGATGTTCGAGAACCTGCTCGTTCAGAACGGAGGAGAGATCCTCACTGATGACGGCACACATGCCGCGTTCGACAGCCCGGAGGGGATCCAGGCTCTCGAGTTCATGGTGGAGCTTCTCACCGAGTACGGGAAGGTAACGTCCGGGTACGAGTACCAGAACGACTTCCAGGCGGGCAAGATAGGCATGATAGAAGGCTCTACGGTCTCGCTCGCGTTCATGGAGGGAAAGTACACGTTCGACATGGCGCTTGCTCCGCTTCCGGAGAACAAGGAGAAGGCGTCCTTCTTTGCAGGCACCAACGTCGTGATCTTTGCGGATTCGCCCGACGAGAAGAAAGCGGCGGCGTGGGAATTCGTGAAGTGGTTCACGAGTCCCGAGATCACGGCGCGGTGGGCCGCGATGACCGGCTACGCTCCGGTCAGACGGAGCGCAATGGATTTGCCCATCATGCAGGAGCGTTTCGCGGAAGTGGAGGGACTCGATAGCGTGTTCGCGCAGCTGGACTATGCCGCGTTCGAGCCCCGGTCCGCCGCGTGGTATGCGGGACGGAAGTACCTTGAGGAGACCGGTGTCGAGGCTGCCTTGAGGAAGCAGATGATCCCAAGTGATGCACTGGCTGCCGCAGCGCGGGCCGTCAATGCCGAGCTTGCGCAATAGAACCATGCCGGTGCAAAGACCTGTTGTAATCCGGCCAAGAGTCACATCGGTGCTGGGACTGACCGTGATCTACCTAAGGGGGAATAGATGACACGACGCGGGAAGCACGGAGCGGTAGCCGCGTTGGCACTGGCTGCACTGCTTGTTGCCGGCGTAGTTGCAGCTCAGGAGTTGACGATCTGCGAGGTGCAGCAGTACGATGCGAGCGGCTACTCACCATACAACGGGGAGACGGTGACCGTCAGAGGGATTGTGACGTTCCCGCCAGGGTATATTGTTCCCGGTGACCCGCCCGGACACACGTCGATGTACATCCAGTCGGGCGGCTGCGGGATCAACGTCTTCTGCTATGACGAGCCGGCGCTGGTCAACGTGGCGCTCGGCGACAGCGTCATAGTGACGGGCCAGGTGGAGGAGTATGTCGGCTCGAGCGCAGGATGCACCACCGAGATATCGTGTGACAGCGCCGCGGACATCGTGCTCCTCGTGGAGGGCGCGAGATTCGTAGAGCCGCTTGAACTCGCGTTGTCGGATGGGATGATCGGGGAGGATCTCGAGGGCGTGCTTGTCAGAACTGTGGGAGTTATCACACTCCACCAGGACTTCAAGATCGAACTCGACGGGCTGGACGACCCCGTGATCTACCAGGGCTACAACGACAGCGTGAACTTCAACGTATTCGAGGTCGGGGACACGCTCGACGTGGCAGGTGTCGTCCTTCAGTACGACAGGAACTCACCGTACCTCGAGGGCTACGAGATCGTACCTCGCTTCCAGAGCGATATGATCCACTACACGTCGACTCCTGCGCCGTACGTCGGCTTCTCATCCGACGTTGAAATCTCGTTTTGCGAGATCACGGCCATCGACACGACAGGCACGGCGGTGCTTGGTGAGACCAAGGCTCCGGTCTTCTATCCCGACATCGGGGAGATACTGCCGATCTACTACAAGGCGCCGGCTGAGAGCCGGACCATAATGAAGCTCTACGATCTGCAGGGCAGACTTGTACGCACGCTTCTGGATGAGGACTACGACGGTTACTCGGGTCTTCCGAACCACTACGAGCGGCTCTTCCCGTACACAATGGGTGTGCGAGGTTGGGACGGTCGGGATGATCTCAGGCGGCTGGCTCCGGCCGGCACCTACATCTGTCGCCTTGAGGCGACAGAGTCGGGTGGGTCGACTGAGGTGGTTACTGCGCCGCTGGTCGTCGGAGCCAGGCTCAAGTGATTCACCTGTTCTAGAGACGAAGCTGAAAGGATTGAGCGTATGAAGCTGAAGAGGGTGATTCTACTCGGGGTTCTCACTCTACTCATCGCGGCTGTAGCATCGGCGGATGTGATAGACATCTCCGACGTCAACGCCGACGATGAGGACGGGCACCCTGTTCTAGAGAACGACATCGTGACCATCGAGGGTGTTGTGATGGTGGGAACGGGGGCGTTCGCAGATACCAACGAGATCTACATCCAGGACGCCACGGGCGGAGTCCTTGTGAAGCAGGTTCTCACGGCAGTCCCGTCGGTAGCTCTTGGCGACAGCGTCCGTGTGACGGGCAAGGTGGGCGTTCTCTACTACAAGAGGACCATGCTGAAGGTGGGGGGAGGCGTCGCGGGTTCGCGCATCGATATCCTGAGCACGGGGAATCCCGTGCCTGCGCCGCTCGAACTCACCGCTCGCGATCTCTCTACATCGGGCGAGGATTACGAGGGCACATACGCGGTCGTGCGCAATGTGTCGCTTCTCCACCCGGGCAATTGGCCGAGCACCGGGTACACGGACTTCCGCGAGCTTGACATCGCTGATGCCGACACGTCGTGCTGGCTCTGGGTGCACCCGTTCACTGACGTCGGTGGCTCGTCGGCTCCTCTCGGGCAGTTCGATGTCTACGGCTTTGTCTCTCCGGATCCCAAGCAGCCGAACAACGGCGGCTACGGGCTCATTCCGAAGGCCAGGGCAGACATCCGCTCAGCAGGCTCAGGAGCGGGCTTCGCCACGGCGTCGCCGGAGTGGGTATTCACGGGCGACCAGGAGGATATCGAGATCTCGCTTGTCGGAGAGGCCGACGTGCTGACACGCATCAGCGTGGCGATCCCCGTCGAATGGGATTTCTCGGGAGATGTGGCCGATATCGATATCGACGGCGCCGCGTTTGCCACGGCGGATGTGGTGGCGCATCAGGACAGCACGAACGCGACGCTCGTCACCGTAGCGGGCGCGAATCTCATCCACGGTTCTCCCGGCGTCATCACGCTTGAGAACATGACTGTTGCCTCAACGGCCGGAGACTACGAGTTCGCGATCGCCACGGCTGTCCAGGGTGAGGATCCTATCGCCATCGGCGATGGGGCCTGGGTGCATGTGGCGACGACCGGCAGTCCGGGTGATGTCGTCATCAACGAACTCTATCCGAACAGCGATGCGATATCCGATATCGCCGAATTCATCGAGCTTCACAATCCATCCCGTGGGACGGTCGACATCTCCGGGTGGGTTCTGACTGACATAGATGATTCCGGGATCTGCGGTGGCTCCAACCTCTGGGAGTTTCCGGTAGGTTCGGAGATCCCTGACGGCGGCTACATTGTCGTTGCGCGGCATGCGATCGGCTACTACATGCGCTTTGGGGCTGACCCGGACTACGAACTCGTCGACGATGACTACGCGACCGATCCGGACGATGCCCAGGTTCCGAATCTCACGCTCGTCTCGCCGGTGGATGGCGACGGTCAGACGAGCCAGGAGATTATCCTGATGGGCGGAGATGATGAGAACGGTGCGATGCTGCAGGGCAAGCGCGTCTACGAGGCCGTCTATCTCTACACGGACAGGCTCAAGACCGAACTCATCGATGCCGTTGAGTACCGCGACCCCGTTTACCTGCAGGAGGATTTCTGCACCGGTGAGCCGGAACTCGGCGGTGACAACGACGCGTACGTTCCTGGGGACGTTCCCCGGGACTACACGCTCGGCAGAGACGCGGTCTCTACCGACACAAACGTGAGTTCGAACGATCTCATCCTCTCATCAACTCCAACGCCTGGAGAGGTGAACGATCCCACGGACACGGGGGCGCCAGATCTGGCTGCCGCGTCTGCAGCAGGGGATCGTTTCGTTAAGGTCCAGTTCTCCGAGCCGGTGGACGAGGACGACGCGACGAACGTCTCGAACTACGCGCTCAATGGTGATCGCGAGATCCTGAGCGCCTGGTTCTCCAGGGACGAGCGGACGGTGCTTCTCTACACGACCGTCGACAGCATCGATTTCCAGTACCAGCTCGACGTCAGCGGCGTTGCCGACGTCGCCGGGAATCCGATGCTGCCGGATTCTGCATCATTCGTCGGGCACTATCAGCACTCCACGCCGCTGTCCGAGATCCAGGCCTACGACGAGTATGGTCTGTCTCCTCTTGAGGGAGAGAGGGTCGTGACTCTTGGGTTCGTCACGGTTCCCCCGGGTGTCTTCCAGTCCGGAAAGACCAGCCTCTTCATCCAGGATTTGGATGGGTACGGCATCAATGTCTTTGAGTACGACCTTCTTGCGGACCCGCCTTTTGAGGGTGACCTTGTCGAGGTTGTCGGGGAAGTGGTGGAGTACATCTCCGGCAGCGGAAACGGCGCCACGACGGAGATAACGGGAAGCAACGATGTTTCATTCACCCTGGCGGTGCATGCGCGGGGATTCAACGCCGTAGAGCCCGCCGTCATGGCCACCGGAGACATATCAGACGAGGCGCTTGAGGGAACGCTCATCACGACGTCGGGTGTCATCATGAGTCTGGAGGGATTCGCCATCTACATCGATGATGGTTCCGGTTCCATCCAGGTCTATCAGAACTTTACAGACCTTGATTTCTCCAAGTACGCTTTCGGGGACAGTATCAGGGTGACCGGTATCCTTCTGCAGTACGACTACTCGTCTCCGTACTTCGGTGGGTACGAACTTGCTCCGCGGTACGAAAGCGATATGGAAATCCTGGAGGCGCACTTCGTTGCGGACGCGGCAGTCACTGCGACGGCCCGAGTCCTCGATATCGATGAGGATGAGGTCATCGAGATCTCATACAACGGACCACAGGCCAGCCACATTGCGGTCAGGATCTTCGACCTTAAGGGCCGGTCGGTGGCGACGCTTTACGATGGGTGGTGCCTGGGACCGCAGAGAACGACCTGGGACGGCAAGGATGACAGAGGGAAGGATCTGCCGCCCGGCGTCTACATCTGTCAGGTTCAGGCCAGAGCAAGAACCGGCGAGGCCGCGGGGGATGCGGCTGTGCCGATAGTTATCGGAACGAAGCTCCAATAGCGGATTCTATCAGGAGACCCTCTGGTCGAAACCGATCGCGTGATCGAAAGCGACCCAAAAGGAGGCAAGGATGAAAGGGATACGAATTGCAACCGCCGCGGCCGTCATGGTCTGCCTCGTGCTTCCCGGCGTGGCCGGGGCCGCCGGCGTCTTTGACAACCTGATTCTCTCACCGCGGGCGCGAGCCATGGGTGGTGCGTTTGTGGCGCTCTCCGATGATGAGACCGCGATCTTCACGAACCCCGCGGCTCTCGCGATGCAGGATGAGATCGGGATCTACTCATCATATGTGGACCTCTACGGCTACGATTTCCTCAAGCTTGGCTCTGCGGCCGTGACGGTTCCCACGGACGTGGGGACCTTCGGAGCTGGAGTCCGCTACTTCTCCACCGAATACGACGGCAGCGAACTCGAGAGCGAGTACTCGTTCGTGATCGGCCAGGGTGTGATGCTGATGGAGGACGTGCACTCCTCCCTCGCGGTCGGATACGGACTGAGCCTCTACGGACTGAGCTTTCCGACCGAGTCCGTGGGGGGCGTGGACCTCGGGTCCGCCAACACCTTCGGCGTCGACATCGGTGTCATAGGCACACTGAGAGGACGCACGAGGTTTGGGTTCTTTGCGAAGAACATCAACAACCCGAAGCTCGGCGACCCGGATGCGAAGGACCTCCCTCAGTGGTTCACGGCGGGCGTCTGCTACAGTCCGTACGGAGGTGTTCAGACCTGCCTGGAGATCCAGAAGCAGACCACCGAGGACTTGCGGGCGTGCTTCGGTCTCGAGTTTGAGATCAACGATTACCTGACACTCCGCGGAGGTATCCAGAACCAGCCGAACAGGCTGTCGTTCGGGTTCGGCACCGGGTGGAAGATGGTCAAGCTCGACTACAGCTACACGTCACACGAGACCCTGCCGGGAAGCCATGTCTATGGCCTCGGCATCAAGTTCTAGTTTGCGGCTGATCAAGGGATGGAGGGAGGTACGATGAAACGACTCAGAGCCATGGGGTTTGTGGCGGTGCTGGTCTGTCTCATTCTGGCCGCAAATGCCCCATGTGTTCGCGCAGAGGAGCAGCTCGATCTGAATCGAGCGACGCTTGAGGAGATACGGGCGCTGCCCATCTCCGAG
>JAUXGN010000015.1 GCA_030622115.1 Candidatus Eiseniibacteriota bacterium | reverse complement strand
TCGCGAAGAAGAAGGTCGCGAAGAAGAAGCCGGCGAAGAAGAAGGTCGTGAAGAAGAAGGTTGCGAAGAAGAAGGTCGCGAAGAGGAAGCCGGCGAAGAGGAAGGTTGCGAAGAAGAAGTAGCAGGAGCCTTCCGATAGAGATAGAGAGAGCGGAGCGCTACATGCGCTCCGCTCTCTCTTTGGTGGTAGCGCCAACGGGGATCGAACCCGTGTTACCGGCTTGAGAGGCCGGCGTCCTAACCACTAGACGATGGCGCCATGATCATGGTTGGGGAGGGAGGGGTCGAACCTCCGCCGGCGGATCCAGAGTCCGCTGTCCTGCCACTAGACGACTCCCCAGAAACTACTCGGTTGTCAGTGTCGCCGCCAGTTCGCTTGCCGTCTTGAGCCTTGCAAGCACCTTCTCACGACCGAGGACGGAGAGCGTTTCGAAGAACCCCGGGCTCACCTTTCTGCCGGTTACTGCAACGCGCGCCGGTTGAATTACCTTTCCGACGCCCACGCCCCTCTTCTCCGCGAGGTTTCGAGTGAGTTCTTCTATGGTCTCCGGCTCGAAATCCGGGGCGTCCGACAGAACCTCGCACAGATCATTAAGTATATCGACGCTGCCGGGCTTGGTCAACACCTTGTCGACGGCAATATTGTCAAAGACGATATCGTCCGCAAGAAGAAAACTCGCGTGTTCGACAATGTCGGCCAGTGTCTTCAGTCGATCATCTATGAGATCCACAATACGCTCCAGCTCAGCCAGCTCCTCTTCATCCGGTGAATCGCTGACCAGGCTGGCGGCTACCAGGAATGGCACCACTCGCGCCGTTCTTTCGGAGACCGAGAGCCGCTTGATCCACTGAGCGTTCATCCAGGCCAGTTTCTCGGGGTCGAAGGCAGCCGCCTTTCTGCTCACCTTCGTGATATCGAACGCGGCGATCAACTCGTCCAGGCTGAAGAACTCCTGTTCGCTGCCGCTGGACCATCCCAGAAGCGCCATGTAGTTGACGAGCGCCTCCGGGAGATAGCCTCTCCGCCGGTATTCGCCGACAGCAACGGCGCCACGTCTTTTTGAGAGGACTTGCTTGTCCGAACCGAGCACAAGTGGTAGGTGGCCGAATGTCGGCGGCTCTGTTCCTAGAGCCTCGGCGATCAGTATCTGCTTGGGTGTGTTGGACAGGTGGTCGCTCCCGCGCACGACGTGGGTGATTCCCATCATGCTGTCGTCTACCACCACGACGAAGTTGTAGGTGGGCGTCCCATCTGAACGCGCGATAACGAGATCATCCAACTCCCGGTTGTCCACCTCGACGGATCCCAGCACCATGTCATCGAATCTGGTCGTGCCGTCCGGAATCCTGAATCGCACGACGAAAGGGCGATTCTCCGCTTCATACTCCGCCGACTGCTCACGGGATAGTGTGGCGCACTTCCTGTCGTACTTCCAGTCGCGTCCTTCCTGCGAGGATCCGCTCTTGCGGTCTTCGAGTTCATCGGGTGAACAGAAGCACTTGTACGCAGAACTCTCGTTGAGGAGCTTCTCGACGAGCGGAGCGTAGGTGTCCGCTCTCTCCGACTGGAAGTAGGGGCCGGCAGTCCCGCCGATCTCGGGGCCTTCATCCCAAGCGAGTCCAAGCCATCTATGATCTTCGAGGATAGCATCGAGGAACTCCGCCGTGGACCGCTTGCTGTCAGTGTCCTCGATCCTGAGGACGAAGCGGCCGCCGCTGTGCTTTGCCAAGAGCCAGTTGAACAAAGCTGTCCGGGCGCCTCCTACGTGCAGGTACCCCGTCGGGCTTGGAGCGAATCTGACTCTTGTCCGGCTCATATGGAACCACCCCGTCGCTGGATGAAGAAACAGGCCTCGCAGGAAGAGGAGGCCCGGTGCTTATGAGAAACTATAGCAGCGCGTGTACCGCAGTGTCAAGATTGAGGTGCAGGGGGGAAGAGCCGCCTCTGGAAGCGAGGCTGGCACGGTCCTTGCCCTCATAGCTCACGTTTGAGCCAGGATCGGCACAGCCGGCCGGCGTGCCTACGCGCCAACGGCGCGCGTCCACACCAACGGGGACGTGCGTTCCGGCGGCCCCTCCTCTATGCGAGGGTTTGGGCCAAGCGCGACCACGGCATGGGAGTCGTCATCGGAGAAACGGCTGTCATTGGCGACAACGTGACGATCTACCAGGGCGTGACGCTTGGCGGCACAGGTAAGGAGACCGGCAAGCGGCATCCCACTATCGGAAGCGACGTAGTGATCGGATGTGGGGCGCGTGTGCTGGGGAATATCGTGATCGGCAGTGACGTCCGCATCGGCGCCGGTTCCGTCGTGGTCAAGCCAGTGCCGGACGATTGCACAGTCGTCGGCGTTCCGGCCAGAATCGTGAGAGGAAAGGACAAGAAGGTCCTCGACGCCCCTCTGGCGCACGATGCGATCCCGGATCCTGTCGACAACCGGCTTATTCTCATTGAGACGAGGCTTCAAGAACTTGAGAGCCGAGGGACCTGAGAAGACCTCTTGACAGTCTGAGCAGGGGAGGGCTAGTCTGAGTCAGCTCTCCTGAACATGTGTCACGATGACGTCCTCGTACGATCGGCGACTGGGGGGTGGGATCCATGACCAGAGCGATTCTCGTAATCTGCCTCGCAGCTGCGACCATCCTCGCAGCAGGGTGTTCGGAAGAGCGCAGTGAGGACGTCTCCAGTGCCGATGCGTCTGAATCACCCGATTCCGGCAGTCCTGATGTGAGTGTGGTCGGCGAAATGGCAACCGAAGTCCCAGGAGACGCGGTGGTCGCGGTGTCCGAGCAGACGACCGGCGAGCCTGATGATTCTGATAGCACGGTCCATGCGCCGGGTGGCGAGGAGCCCCTGTCACTCGAGATGACTCCCGCAGAGGAAGAAACGGCAAGTCGGTCGGATGCCCCCAGCGAGGAGCCTGATCGAGTATCATTGTCGGGACTCAGAGTGATCCGTGCCTACATCTGCAAGGGCATAGAGCAGAGTGAACCGACTGAGGCTGGGAGGAGCTTTCTTCCCGAGGGGGACGGTGTAGGACGAATCTGCTGCTTCAGTGAGATCGGTGGAGCAGCCGAACCGGATTCGGTCTTTCACGTCTGGTACTGGGGCGATCGCAACATGGGCCGGGTTCCGCTGGAGGTCAAGAGCAGTCGCTGGCGCACGTGGAGCAAGAAGAAGGTCCTCGATGAGTGGCGGGGGGAGTGGCACGTTGACATCGTCGACCGGGACGGTCTTCTTCTCGAGCGACTCCGCTTCTCTATAGAGTAGCAGCACCATAGGGCAACAGTTCCCAGAGAACAGCGGCACTCCTTGCAGGTGCTCTCGCGATATGCGAGGGCGCTTTCTTGTCTGGGGGCGGATGCGCAGATCGTTTTCGAGTCCCACTTGACGCGGGTGATGATGCGGACTATGTAATATAAGCACATTCGCATATTCACGAACAGGAATCGCTGGAGCGTGGCATGCGTGGGGCAAAGGACAGCGCAGGACAGGGTGGCGTCCGCGGCATTCCCGGAGGAGTCCCGGCTGATGTCGATTTCGACACCGCTTCCGAGCTTCTGAAAGCACTCGCCCACCCGGTGCGGCTGAGGATCATTGAACTCCTTAGCTCGGGCGAACTCTGTGTGAAGCGACTTGAGGAACTCCTGGGGGTTTCGCAGCCCTCGGTTTCGCAGCATCTGCGGAGGCTCAAGTACGGAGGGCTCATTGAATCAGAGCGTCGAGGGCATCTGGTCTGCTACCGTTTGTTGGAAGGCAAGGCAGCGGAGATAGTCCAGTTGGCGCTTAAGCGCCGGGATATGAAGTAGAAGAGAGCGGTCTCTACGCTTCTGGGGTTCGGAATGTGGAATCCTAGTGTCGTTGACCGCATCCGATTGAAAGTCGAAAACAGAGTTCAGTGTGCCGGATTGGATCGGCATCGCCACAGGAAAGGGGCAGAGAGGTGTCAACAGAGAATCTACTCACAGCAACGGAAGAGAACTTCGATTCGGAGATCATCAAGTACGAGGGACTTGCACTCGTTGACTTCTGGGCGCCGTGGTGTGCGCCGTGCAGGGTTGTGGGGCCGGTCGTCGAGGAGATCGCGAACGACAACGCCGGTAAGATGAAGGTGGCGAAGGTCAACGTCGACGAGAATCAGCCGCTCGCGCAGCAGTATGGTATTCGTGGGATCCCGTCCCTTCTCTTCTTCAAGAACGGCGAGCCGGTGGACATGATCGTCGGTGCGGCGGTGAAGGAGAGCATCCAGGAGAAGATCGACGGGCTGCTCTAGGGCCTGTCCAGTAGCGGAATAGTGTGTGTGGGGAGCCGCAAACGAACCCCGATTCGGCAGACACGTGAACACAGACCGGAGCGTGTGAGGCTGAGATGCCTGCAGATCCGGTGGAGGAAACGCAAATGAGAACGCGAACTCTTCTGTCTATTGTGATCGTCTCCGCGCTTGTCAGTCTGCTGATGCTTGGTGGCTGTGGTGGTCAAGGCGAAGACTCGACGCAGATCGGCGGCAGTGCTGACGCCATCTCCACCGAGGCTGACGTCTCTACCGAAGCCGGCGACGATACGGGGATCAGGATTGGGCAGTATCCTCCCACATTCACACTTCCTGATCTCAACGGGAACGAGGTGACGGTGGAAGACTTCAGAGGCAGCGTCGTCGTAGTCGATTTCTGGGCTACCTGGTGTCGGCCGTGCCGCGAGGAGATCCCGGTGCTGATCGATCTCTATGATGAACACAAGGACCAGGGGCTTGTCATATTCGGTGTCGGTCTTGACAGGGGAGGCGCCCCAGAACTGGCGCCGTTCGCCGAGGAAAACGGCATCACGTATCCGATTCTCGTCGGTGGCCGCGCGGTGAGTGAGGCCTACAAGGTGACGGGGATCCCAACCACGTTCATCATTGGCAGGGACGGGCGCATCGTGGCGAAGCATGTGGGTTTCGCAATGGAGATGGCTGCAGAACTTACATCCGACATCGTAGACGCACTGGCGACAGACGTTACCGGCGCCTAGCTCGGGAAGCAGCGAGGCAGTAGAGCGCAGGAGGCTACGCTTGAAACTCGGCGACATCGCGCTTCCACTGATCATTCTGGGTGCGTGGTTCATCATACAGCTCGTTGTTCTCCCCAAGCTGGGCGTGTCAACGTGACTGCGCCCCGGATGCGGGCCCGCGGAGCGGGCCGAGGTTAAGGGGTCTTCTGATGGCGGCGACCAGGATCATAGTGAGGAAGTCGATCTTCAGTCTGGAACTCGTCTGTGAGGACGGTACCGAGACCTTCCGAATTGCCATAGGTCTCAATCCGGACGGTGGAGACAAGATCTCCGAGGGCGACAACAGGACCCCCGAGGGTGAATTCAGAATCGTCTCCATCGAGGAGTCGAGCGATTGGGAACACGAGGGTCTCCGTTCCTACGGTCCTTACTTCCTGCGCCTCGACTGTCCGCCTTGGGAGGGCATAGGTATCCACGGCACCGATGCCCCTGATACTGTCGGGACCAGAGCGAGTCGCGGGTGCATCAGGATGCGCGACGAGGATCTCAAGCAGCTCGTGCCGCGGGTGGGGATTGGAACGAAGGTCAGCATTCTCCCGTGACCAGAACACGAAGAACCGTTGTCTCCATCAACGGGGCGGCGGCTTTTGAAATGAGTTGACACCATGACTGCGCGGAAGTATACTCCAGCCGCCTCGAGTCGACGGTGTTTCGGTCGACGAACCCATTACAATACTCTGGAGTTGCTCCATGAAGCCCGGCCAATTCGTTGCCCTAGCGGGAAACATCGGTGTCGGGAAGACTCATCTGACGACGCTCCTTGCGAATCATCTGGGGTGGCGCGCCTACTACGAACCGGTCATCGACAACCCGTATCTCACAAGCTTCTACGAGGACATGGACAGGTGGTCCTTTCATCTTCAGGTGTTCTTCCTCTCGAAGCGGTTCGAGATTCATCGGGGGATGGTCGGGTCCGACGAGCCGTGTATCCAGGATCGAACGATCTACGAGGACAAGGAGATCTTCGCGACGACCCTGCATCGCCAGGGCAACATGTCGGATCGCGACTTCGAAAACTATACGGCGCTGTTCGATTCGATGACGAGTTTCCTGAGGAAGCCGGATCTTGTTGTCTATCTGAGAGCGGATATCAACACACTGATGGATCGGATCCGGTGTCGCGGTCGGGATTGCGAGCGCGACATCTCTCCTGCGTACCTGGAGGCTCTGAATCGGGCCTACGAGGACTGGAGCGAGCGTGCCTCCCGGGAGACGCGCGTGATCACCATCGAGACAGACGATCTGAATCTGATCTCAGACGAGCCAGCGATACGAGGCGTTCTCGATACGATCGTTGCTCAGCTCGGGATCCGCTCATTGAAGAGAGAGACAGCCACAGCGGCGCTTGTTGGGTAGTCTCGGGCGCCGGTGAACCCAGCCGGGGCAAGAAGCACGTTCGGCGCACGGGAAGAAGCGCGTCCACGATAGACCGTTCGATATTCTGGTCGAAGCTCAGCATTAGATATGAGACACCGAGTCTCGCCGGCTCCCGGCGGGACTCTTGACGATTGGTACTCATCGGTGATATAATAAGTAAGTTGATGAATGGGGGATCCATGACTGGCAGGAGATTCACGACCCACGTGGCAATATGTGCGGTCGTACTCGTGTTGATGGGGGCGAGCGCGTCGTTTGCGGCCGCGAAGAAGGCGGCCGACTTCACGCTTCGGAATCCCGCAGGCGTAGACGTGACGCTTTCGGAACTACTGAAGGACGGTCCGGTGGTCGTCGATTTCTGGGCGATGTCGTGCAAGCCGTGCATAAAGGCCTTCCCGGATCTTCAGGAGATCTTTGACAACTACAAAGATTGCGGTCTTACAGTCGTAGCCGTTTCGATCGACGGTTCGCGCACGACCTCCAAGGTCGGGGCGTTCGTAAGAGCGAAGGGGAACACGTTCGAGGTCGTCCTGGACCCGAGCATGAATGTCGCACGCAAGTACCACGTGACCTCCATTCCGCGCACGGTTCTCGTAGATACCAATGGGAACATCGTCTACGCAGTCACGGGGTACAGACCGGGCAATCATGATGATCTGGTGAGGGCCATCGAAGGTCTCATTCCGGGCGGTTGTCCTGAGCCCGACGCGGACGAGACTGTGAACCAGGGGGAGGCCGGTGAGTAGGAACGTGTGCTCTTGGATGACCATCGTCGTCATCGGGCTTCTTCTGTCTCCGGTGGTATCCGCGCGCGCGGACAGCGATGTGTGGACCGGCGGCGTCGTCACGAGTGAGTATCTCTACAACACAGGCCTCGGCGCATCAGCTTTCGATGCGAGATTGGCGCTGGACGCAGGCATTGGTCCCTTGACGGTCGGCGTGGTCTATCGCGCCTCCCAGCTCTCGGACCCCACCTACAACCCGTCCGGTGTCGATCTGCCGCTCACGGAGATCAGACATCGCTTCGCCGAGTTCGAGCAGGACGACCTGCACCTGAGGGTCGGGCATTTCTTCTCGACGTTCGGGCGGGGTCTGTCGCTTCGCAGTTTTGAGGATATCGATCTGGAGCACAATGCCGCTCTTGATGGTCTTCTGGCGGAGTACACCACAGGGGACGTGCATCTCACAGCGCTCGCGGGGGCGACTGACGAGGCCCTCTTCGGGACGCGCTACCGCCGACACGAGATTCGCGCGATCCGCGCTGAGCAAGCCATTGCCGGTTGGCTGAATCTGGCCGGAAGCGCGATCGAGCGCATGGCCGCTGATGAGGACAGCGATCCTCTCGTCCCGGACACCATCGGCAGATCGGAAGACGTGCTCCTGGGTGCGGAGCTTGAGTCGTGGATGGGGCCGATCACGCTCGCAGCCGAGTATACCGGCAGGTATGTGGAGGATACGGACACAGGCGAACAGGCATCGCAGGGTCACGCCACCTACGTGGCAGGCACAGTCGAGCTTCCCTGGGCAACGCTCTTCGGTGAGTTCAAGGACTTCGAGGATTTCTATCACTACCTTGTCAGCCCACCGACGTGCGTGCGGGACCATCTCTGGACGTTCATGAACCGTACGACCTATGAACCCGACCTCGATGACGAGCGAGGGTTTCTTGTTGAGGGCAGCATCCCCTTTGGCCATCACTCGATGCTCATGGGGGGCGCCTCCGAAGCACGGAATCATGAGGCCGAGCTCCTGCATTGGGAGATTTTCTCGCAGGCCGATCACTGGTTTGAGGGCGGAAGCAGTGCCTCACTCGCGGGGGCCTGGTCGAGGGAGTACGAACTGGGCAAGTTCATCGAGCACTTCACGGTCGGAACGGAGTTCATTCTGTCGCCGGAATCAGGACGGGACATCGAGTTTCAGCTCCAGGCGCAGCAGACAGAGGAACTTACGGGGGACAAGCACGAGGACTACCTTTTCTCGACAACAGTCTATCCGAGCCACGGCCTGACCTTCGCGACCGTGATCGAGACCAGCAATGACACGATCGAGGAGCGGAGCATCTGGATGATGACCGAGGTGAAGAAACTCCTCGCTAACGATTTCGAGGTCTCCGTCAGCGTGGGAAGCGAGCGCGGCGGTCTCAAGTGCAGTGGCGGTGTCTGCTACCATGAACCCGAGTTTGAAGGCGCGCGTATCAGACTCAGCGCGTTTTTCTAGGAGGACGGACGAGTGTTGAATATGAACTCCGGACTCGGGCGGCGAGCGAGCCGACTTGTGTCGATGATTGCCCTCATCACGGTTTGGATAGCGGCTCAGGGAGGATGTGATTGGTTCGCTGATCCTATCGAGATCAACCTGTTGCCTTGGGTAACGATCACCAGCTGCCCGTCCGGTGGGGAAGCCGTGGCCGGCGACGACGTGACATTTGAGTGGGCCGGCGGCGACTACGACGGGACCATAGCAGAGTTTGCGTGGAGCTATGATGACACGGTGACCGGAGCCACGTCGGATGGCGCGCACACGGTCGAGGACGTTGTCGAGGGCGACCACGTCTTCATTGTCGTTGCCATCGATGATGAGGGCGACGAGAGCCCGCCCGACACTTGTTTGTTCGCGGTAGGAACTGCCGGCGGCCTGGTCGACAGAAATGTGCTTGTAGAGTTCTTCACGACATACAACTGCACCAACTGCCCGTTCGGGGAGGAGGCGCTCGACAACCTGATGGACCAGTATGGGGCCGACAGGCTCTGCGTCGTCGCATACCATGATCTGCCTCCCGTGGGAACGGATGAGACGATCGCAAGGATCGATTGGTACACGGATAATCCGGAGTTCCCCGGTGGGGCGACCGCCTATCCGATCGCTGTCTTCGATGGCGGGAGGATTGTCGAGGGTTCGAGTTCAGTTCCCACGGCTCAGGCGGACTATGAATTTGAGATCGAGCTCAGACGGGCCATAGGCTCGCCTCTCTCGCTCCAGCTGACCGGTGATCTGAGTGGAGCGCGGGTGAGTCTCACGGCCAAGGTGGAGGTGATGGATTCCCTTCCGGCCGGCACATACGTCCTGAGGACGATTGTGCTGGAGGAAGACGTCAACTTTGCACACGATCTCTATCCGTACGTCGCGCGCGATCTCCTCGACGACGAGGCGTTCACACTGACCGCAGTCGGGGATTCCACAGAGGTTATCTATGATGTCACGATCGACCCGAGCTGGAATCCGGCGAATCTGGACGCGATGGTATTCGTCCAGAACGATGACACCATGGAGATAGTCCAGTCGGCGAGACTGGAAGCACGATAGATGGTGAGAGAACGAAGTACTGTGAACGACCGATAGGACGGAGTAGCCACACTGTCGCCACAGCGACCGGCGGGAGGATCCTAGCAATTGCAGCGGTGTCGCCGCGGAAGGAGTACAAGTATGGCAAGGCGATCGGTGATCGTTGGTTTGGTGACAATTGTTTTTGTGATGTCAGCGCTCTCCGCGCTCGCGTCCGACAGGGCGGTGCTGGCGGAGCTGTTCGGGTCGACCGGCTGTGGCTACTGTCCGAATGCCTGTGCGGCGCTCGTTGAGCTCCAGGCAGAAAAGGGCACCGACCAGCTGGTCGTGCTCTACTACCACGTCAGTGACGGCTATGCGACAGGTGAGACCTACGCCCGTGCCAGCTACTATGGCGTCGGCGGAATCCCGCACGTCGAGTTCGATGCTGTGGACCAGGTTATCGGCGCGGGTCCGACGGTCATCGACATGTATCGTCCCATCGTCGACGCCAGACTCGCTGTGCCGAGTCCAATCGAGATTGAGTGCTATGGTTCGATTGAGGCCGAGGGGACTCGTGGAACTGTCGGGGGGTGGGTGACCGCGAAGTTCAGAGCCACCGACGCCGTCGGCCTGGGGGATCTCAGGGCACAGTTCGTGGTGTACGAAGAGGTCAGTGCATCGTACCCGTACACGGTTCGCGACATGCTGGCGCCTGAGGCGGTGACAACGCTCAGTGCTGCGGGAGATTCGATCGAGTTCACGAAGTACTTCAGTGGCATCACGAACTCGACGGACAACACGCTCAACATGCACATCATCGTCTTCATCGAGGACACGGACCCCCAGCAGATCGTTCAGTCGGCGCTCATGCCGGATCCGTACGATTTCGAGATGTTGGTTGACACCTACGCGCACGAGATCGACTACTGGGGCGAGGCCATCTACACGCTCCTCCTGCATAACACAGGCACGGTCGATGACGATCTGAACGTGGATTTCACCACGGACTTCCCTGGTGATCCCTACAACTGGGTCGCCAACTACTGCACAACGGAGGGCATCTGCTACATGGGTGCGCATACGTTCTTCGTTCCGGTCGGGGCCACCGAGACGCTCTACGTCCACATCACGGACTACAACGGTACGCATCAGGACATCGGAACGATGATCATGTCTGTAGAGAGCGATGCAGCCGGGTTCACGAGGGAGGCGGAGTTCGTCGCCTTCTGTGACCTGACATCGGTTCTGCTCGTCGACGACGATGGTCCGATGACGTATGAGACGTATTTCCAGGGGGCTCTCACAGACACTGGCTACCCGCCGTACACCTGGGATTGCTACACCAAGGGTCGGCCGAGCGCCACGCTCCTCAAGTCGTTCTATGCGGCGTTCTGGACCACCGCCAGCGGGGACGCGACGACGATAGTCGCGGGCGATGAGCAGGCGATGGCCGACTATCTTGACGCGGGCGGAAACCTCTGCCTCGCCAGCATGAACTACCTGTCGAGTCGTACCTCGAACTCGTTCATAACCGACTATCTCCATATCACGTCGTGGACGAACGACACGTCAGGGTTCATCATGAATGGTGTTACAGACGACATGGTATCCGATGGCATGGCACTCGGTCTTCTCGGTGGTCCGTTCCCGGTTACTGAGAGCGACAGTGTGACGCCGGCGTCCGGTGACGATGTCATCTTCACGGCGGACAGCGTGGGAGATAAGGCGGTCAAGATATCAGAGGACGATCACAAGGTGGTCTTCCTTGCGTTCCCGTTCGAGTGCGTAAAGTCGGTGTACGCTCCACCCGACAACAACCGTGTGCTGGTCGAGCGGATCATGGCGTGGTTCGACTTTGACGAGACCGATGTGCCGGACGATGGTGCACCCGAGTTCGCGAAGCTGGTGCTCAACCAGAACATGCCTAACCCGTTCAATCCGATCACGAGCATCCAGTTCAGCGTGCCGGACAATGCCGGTCCCGTTGAGCTCCATGTCTACAATGTGAGCGGAAGGCTCGTGCGCACGCTCGTCGATGATGAGCTGACTGCCGGGCCGCACTCTGTCGTCTGGAACGGCAAGGACGACAGTGGCAGAAGTCTCGCCTCCGGCATCTATTTCGCGAAGCTGACGGCCGGTGGTGAGACAGCAGAAAGGAAGATGGCGCTCCTCAAGTAGAGCGCTTGACGTTGAGTTGTGGTGAGTGGGTGGCCGGCGGGGTTCCGCCGGCCGCCTGCATCACACAGGTTCTCTCTGGAAGGAGTCCCGAATGCGTGTGTGGCATCTTGCGTTTGCAGCTTTGCTCTTCGTTTCCCTGCTCTTCCCGGTTGTGTCGTCCGCGTATCCACGGGACGATGCGGCAGTGGTGGAGGTAGAGATTCTTTCCAGGGAAGACATCCATCGTCTGAACGATCTTGGTATGGACATCATGTCCGTGCGGGACGGAGTGGCGGAGATCGCTGCGATTCCGGGGGAGATAGAGATCCTCTGGGCGAACGGCTACCGACCTGTTGTTGTGGTTGAGAACATGATCGCCGATGTCCACTCGCTGCGGCTGGCCGATCGGGGTGAGTACCACAGCTACGCCGAGCTGACGGCAGACATGGCCGCGTGGGCGGCAAGCTATCCGGCCATCACGGAACTCGTCACTATCGGGCAGAGCGTTCAGGGCCGCGAGCTCTGGGCGATGAAGATCACGGACAATCCCGGCATTGAGGAGTTCGAGCCCGAGGTCCAGTGGATAGGGGCACACCACGGGGATGAGACGATCAGCGCCGAGGTCTGCTACTACATGATCGAGCACCTTCTGGAGAACTACGGCGTCGACCCGAATATCACATGGATCGTCAACGAGCGCGAGATCTGGATAATCCCGATGCTCAATCCCGACGGCTACGAGAGCGGTTCGCGATACAATGCCGACGGCATCGACCTGAACCGCGATTACTACAGCCCGGACGGTTCCAATGCGGGTACGTGCTGGAGGGGGGCCGAGTCGAGGGCGCTCAGGGATTTCAATGTGGGTATGAATCCTGTGACGTCTCTCACGTTCCATTCCGGCGCCGTCTATGTGAACTACCTCTGGGATTACACGTACGATCCGACGCCGGATGAACCCATGATCATCACCATCTCGAACGTGTACGGTGCGTACAGTGGTCTCCCGGTTACCAACGGCGCCGACTGGTACATAGTCAAGGGAAGCTGCCAGGATTGGTGCTACGATGTGCGTGGCGAGATAGACACGACCATCGAAGTGTCGACGATCAAGGACCCGCCCGCGTCACAGATCACTCCGATCTTCGACGACAACCGCGATGCGATGCTCCACCAGGCTCGCGTGTCGGGACGTGGCATTCGCGGCCTCGTGACCGACGGCGACACCGGGGATCCGATCTACGCGACCATCAGCATTCCCGAGATTGGCAAGGACGTCTACACGGATCCGGCAGTCGGCGACTACCATCGCATGGTCGAGTCGGGGACCTACACGGTCATATGCACGGCCGCCGAGTATCCGACGCAGACGGTCTACAATGTTTCGGCGAGTCTCGACACATTTGTGATCGTCAACTTCGCGCTCGAACCGCCGCCTCGCGGGACGATTGCAGGCTACGTCTACGATGAGAGCATGAGTCCGCTCGGTGGCGCGACCGTAGAACTCACCGACATAGAGGGCTACTCATCCGTGAGCGCCGCCGGGACCGGCTACTACGAGATCAACTACATTCCGGTCGGAACCTACGACATGAAGGCGACCAGGTCCGGTTACACGCCTGCTACGATCGACGACGTCATCGTGTTCGACGGTGCAACCTCGAGCGAGAACTTCATTCTTGCCACTCCGACGTTCTTCGATGACTTCGAATCGGGTCTCGCGGCGTGGACGGGAGCCTGGGGAACGACAACGAGCGAGTCCTACAGCCCATCAACATCGATGACCGACAGTCCCGGTGGAAACTACGGCAACCACGCTAACACCACCATTGCGCTCCAGAGCTCCGTGGATCTGTCCGAGGCGACGACGGGTCTTCTCTCGTTTTGGCACAAGTACGACACAGAGCCCGAATACGACTACTGCTATGTTGAGGTCAGCACGAACGGTGGCTCGAGCTGGATCGAGGTTGCGTCGTACGACGGCTATCTTGGGGACTGGGCCGAGGAGCAGATCGATCTCGCAAGCTACGTCGGCACGAGCACCTTCAAGGTGAGATTCAGGCTCGATTCCGACGGGTACATCACCGAGGATGGCTGGTACGTCGATGATGTCACGATCTCAAGTGACATGCCGGGTACCGGTGTGGGCGATATCGCCGTGCTGCCGCTCTCTGTCTCCAACTATCCGAATCCGTTCAATCCAAAGACAACCGTCAGATTCCAAATCCCGGCTGCCGGAGCGGTGAGCGTCGTCGTCTACGATGCTGCCGGGCGAGTCGTACGTACACTTCTTGCGGATCAGGAGCGCGAGGCGGGTGGACACGAGATCAGGTGGGACGGCTCTGATGATGCCGGTCGCGAGACGGCCGCAGGCATCTACTTCGTCAGGATCGAGGCAGGGGGAGACTTCGCGGCCTCTAAGCTGGTCCTTCTCAAGTAGCGTCATAGCAAGCATCATGCAGATCCATGAACTGAATGCAAGACCGGGGGCCGTGTGGCCCCCGGTCGTTGTTTGTGCGTCGGCCATGGGAAGGACAGGGCCCGGTCCGGCGCCGTCCATCGGACTCAGTTCGTGAGCTTTGCGAGCTCCGCCTCGAAAAGCGATCGGAGCCGTGGGTCCATGGTGAGATCGATGGCGACCGTCCACTCGGAGATCGCCTCCTCGATCCTGCCCGTCTCCGTGAGAAGACGAGCCAGGTTGGCTCGCGGCGACGCTGTTCTCGGTCTCAGCGAGATCTGCCTTCGAAGCTCGTTCTCGGCCCCATCGAGATCTCCCATCGAATAGTAGGCCTCACCGAGTCGCGTGTGGAGGTGTTCGACAGGTACGCGGCCGGCCTTCGCAGCATTGAGAGCCCGCACCGCTTCCGGGTACATCCCGTTCGCAAGGAAGAGGTCAGCCAGACGGGAGTAGGCCTGTCCATTGCGCGGGTCGATCCCCACGGTTCGTGTCAGAGCCGCGAATTCCTTTTCGTAGTCCGCTTCGTCCGCGTAGATGAGCGCAAGCGTGAAGGCCGCGTCCGCATTCTCCGGATCAAGCTCGAGCGCTCGCTCTACGTATGTGATCGCCTCGTCCGTGCTTCCGAACAGCTTGTATGCCTGCCCGAGCCCGAGATACGCCAGGGAGTTCTCGGCATCGAACTCTATTGCCCGGCGGAAGGAGCGCTCGGCGGCATCGATCTGATCGAGGCGAAGCTGGGCCGAGCCGAGGCTTATGTAGGCGTGAACGTACTCGGGGTTGATCTCTATCGCTCTCCTGAAGAGATCGATAGCGCCCTCCATATCTCCCGAATGGAACAGGACGACACCCTCGTTCACCATGTCCTGTTCTGCCGAGGCGTCCGCCTTCCGCATTAGCTCGAAATTCCCGCCCTTTCTCGATGCATCGGCGAAGCTTGTTGATGCCAGCTGCTGTCGAACGAACTCCGAATCCGCCACGCCGATCGCGAGTCCGGCTGCCACCAGAATCAGCGCCAGGGCCACCAAGCCTCCCGGTACATGATTGGGTTGCCCGCGTAGCATCAAAAGCAGTGCGGCGACTCCGCCGATGACTCCCGGAATGGCGAGCGCCGGGATTCCTAGGAGCAGAGCGGGGAGGAGCGCCGCGGCTAGAAGGGCGATTCCGGCAAGTGCACGAGCGCGTCTCTCGCCCATGGCTGTCACCAGATTCCATCTGTTTCCCGTCTCAGCTTGGGGCTGCCATATGTCTCGCGACAGCATACCCAGCGACGGGATAAGCAGAGCCAGTGCGACAATGCTCTTCGGGAGCCAGAGCGCTGTCTGTTCGCCCGCGTAGGCGGAGTATCCCAAGCTTAGCGCGAAGAGCAGAGCGGCTCCCATCATGAAGCCGGTGAGCGGCATGTATCTTGAGAGACGAAGCGGCGGGGCGTAGTACAGGAAGTAGATGGACATTGTGGCCACGACATATGTCAGGGCGACGTAGCTGACGGAGAGTGAGAAGAAAAGAGCCAGCGCTGTGTACATGATCCCGGTCATGGAGACACGGTCTCTGGCCGTGGGAGGCGCGGCGGTCCCCGGAAGCGTAGCGGCTTCATCATGCAGGAGGCGCATTGCAGTCGCGACCTGCGCCGTGAAGAACGCCGCCGCGAGAAGACCGGTCAGTGCAATGATGTCGAAGGCGTGCGCGACCGACACGAGACCGTGCGAACCCATCAGAAGCCGCGCTGCGAGTACGATTCCGACAGCGGTCGCCGCGACGTGACAAACCGTTGTGGTGAGATCGATCGAGCGGACAGTGTCTCTGAATCCTTCAGGTGAGTACATTCTGTACCAGAGGGCCAGTAGAGGGGTGATCACAATGAGGTCGATCAGGGAATTCGACAGATCGGACAGGGCGAAGGGCGTCACGCCGGCGAACGCTCTGTGGACATCGGCCTTGGCGAGGAAAAGCTGATACACGTTGTCAAGCTGAGAGCCGAGTATTCTGGTCACCGCGAGAGCTATCGACGGCAGCGTGAAGAAGAAGAACATCGTCGGGTAGATGAGAATCGCCGTCAAGAGCGCGCGAGCCGGCCTTCCGGTCTTGATCTGGACGTAGACAGCCGCCAGAACGCAGCCGACGGCCGCTTCGATTCTGATACCCGCAGTCGTTCCCTGGAATCCGTGATAGAACGGATTCAGGAGATTGATGAACGCTTCGACGAGTGTGTGACCCTCCGGGATCAGATATCCGATCAGCTCCGGTTGCTGACCTGCTTTACTCAGGAGCAGATCCACAAGTGGGGGAAGGAGTGTCAGAAGCCACGCGAACAACATCAGCTTGGTAACGCGCTCTATCCTCTCCCTTGCCATGGCCGCAAGGACGACCGAGAGAGCCAGGAGAGGGGCGATGTATGCAAGTGGGTAATGCACGAAGTACGAAAGGAATTGGACCGTTCTCAGTTGTCCGGATACCTGCTCGAGGAAATGCCTGAGCGCAATGATGGCGGCCAGGATCAGGATCCAGCGCCCGATCGATATGGGCGTTTCTTCGATAGTGTTTATGAGCTCGGTAACCCTCTCCTTGAGCCGTGCGACCATGTGTTGGTTGACCTCCGTGTCTGCCTGCGTGGTACTCCGTATCATCCTTCCCTGAGCCTAAGCTGCAACAGATAGCGCTGTCAAGGCGCGTGGGGATCGATCGGCAGGTCGAACCCACGATTCCACCTCCGTGCACCTGCCCGAAAAGCTTGACCTGCCGGAGCGCTCGCCCTACAATGGATTTGGCTGGATTGGGGATCGAGGATCACAGGGAGCGGAGGCCATGACCGAGCGTTTCGATGACGACGAGATGGCAAGACTGCTGGCAGCGGAAGAACTCAAGCTGACCCAGTTGAGGGAGCTTGTGGACAGCGCCTGCGAGGAGATCATGGGGGGGAGGCTGGACCGCCAGGAGGCCACGGTTCTCGCGCAGCGTGTTCGTCGTCAGGCCCAGGAGATCATCCCTGACATGATGGACAAGTTCGATCTCATCTACCAGACCAGATTCGAACGCCTGATCTCTCAGTACATCAAGATTCACTCCACCTGAGCCGGGAGTCAGCGCTCAGCCGTTCCTTGGGGCACGGTACTCTCTGCGACTGTGGGGTTACTGGCCGGTCCGGCAGCGCCGGGCCGGAATCCATGACAGGGGAGTGGATGAAGGTCTCTGTGTTGGCGAGCGGCAGCTCAGGCAACTCACTGGTTGTCTCTTCCGACTCGGGCTCGCTCTTGGTGGATGCGGGCATGTCCGCCAAGCGTGTAGAGAGTGCACTTGACGAAGTCGGCGTGGATGTTGGACACCTATCCGCTGTCCTTGTGACTCACGAGCACTCGGACCACATCAGTGGGCTGGGGCCGGTGGCAAGACGTTTTGGGTTGCCGGTCTTTGCCACCCGGCGCACTCACGAGGCGCTCAAGACCCGCGTCGCGGGGACCATTGATGCGGTCGTGATCGAATCCGGAACGTCGCAGAAGATCGGTGATCTCACTGTCTCAGCATTCAGCGTGAGTCACGACTGTGTTGACCCTGTCGGGTATACGATCACAGACGGAGATCATCGGGTGACGGTCGTGACCGATCTGGGAACCGTGGGTAGAAACGTTCGCCGCCATCTGTCTCAGGCGGACTGCGTGGTTCTGGAGTTCAATCACGACGAGCGGATGCTCCTGGACGGTGACTATCCCTGGAGCCTCAAGCAGCGCATTATGGCCAACACGGGTCATCTCTCTAACACGGCTGCGGCGGAAGAACTCACCGCGCTGGTCGATGGGCCACTCTCGGTACTGATACTGGCGCATCTTTCCCGTGATAACAACACACCCAGGCTTGCGTTCGAGACGGCCGTGGGTGTTCTGGAAAAGGCAGGCAGATCCGACGTCCACGTACTTCTTGCAGGCGGCGGAGAGACACTTGGCCCGGTGGATCTGGGCAACGGAGCGTACGGGCGCAGTCGGGGCGGCGGCGTCAGACGGGCTCGGGCGAAGGGAATGATGACGACATGCACAGAATAGCGATCATTGGAACAGGCTACGTCGGTCTTGTCGGAGGCGCCGGGCTGGCGGATCTCGGAAACCGCGTCACCTGTGTGGATCAGGTCGAAGAGAAGATCAAGCGCCTTCAGACCGGTGAAATCCCGTTCTACGAACCAGGACTCTCCGACGTCGTCCTGAGGAACGTGAAAGAGGGACGGCTCGATTTCACAACGGACTTTGCAGCCGCAGTGAAAGAAAACGATGTCATCTTCTGTGCCGTGGGCACACCCGAGGGGGAGGATGGCGCCGTCGACCTCACCCAGGTTGATGCGGTCGCCCGTGACATCGGGCGCAACATGGACGGCTATCGCGTCATCGTGCAGAAGAGCACGGTTCCTGTCGGCACGGCACGCCGCGTGCGCAGGATCATCGAGGAGAACCAGAGCGAACCGTACGAGTTCGACGTGGTGTCGAATCCAGAGTTTCTCCGTGAGGGGGCGGCGGTCGGGGACTTCATGCGTCCGGACAGAGTCGTCGTAGGGGCGGACAGCGACCGGGCGAAAGAGATCCTGAGGAGCATTTATGCTCCGCTGTATCTGATCCGCACGCCGATCGTGGAGACTACGCCGGAGAGCGCCGAACTCATCAAGTATGCGTCCAACGCTTTCTTGGCGACGAAGATCTCGTTCATCAATGAGATTGCGAATCTCTGCGACAAAGTGGGCGCCGATGTGCAGACCGTGGCGTATGCGATGGGACTGGACAAGCGGATAGGTCCGAAGTTCCTTCACGCCGGAGCCGGGTACGGTGGGTCCTGTTTTCCGAAGGACACGAAGGCGCTGACGAAGATCGCTGCTGCGGCCGGCGTGGATTGCCGCATTGTGAACGCGACGGTCGAGGTCAACAGGTTTCAGAAGGAGCAGATGGTCGACAAGGTCCTGGCAGCCGCCGGAGGTGATGTGTCGGGCAAGACCGTGGCGCTCCTGGGTCTGTCATTCAAGCCGAACACCGACGACATGCGATATGCGGCCTCGATAGTCCTCGCGGAGGGTCTCAGTGCGAAGGGCGCGGTCGTCCGAGGCTACGATCCTGTCGCAATGGACAATGCACGCGCCATCATGTCGTTCGTGGAGTTCACGTCGGACGCCTATGACGCTGCTACGGGCGCCGACGTGGTCGTGCTTGTGACGGAGTGGAACGAGTTCAGGCAGCTCGACACCGACCGACTCAGCGAGGTGATGGCTGGTCGGGTGATAGTCGATTGCAGGAATATCTACGATCCTGAGACGTTCGAGAAAGCAGGCTTCAGCTATGTTGGGGTCGGCCGCGGCAAGCATGCGAAGCAGTGATTCCGAGGAGGAGAAGATGGCCGGAACGATACTGCCCAGGGGAATCAAAGCGAAGCGACTGATTGACGGTGTCAGTGTCAAGGAACTGAGGCTCATCCCTGACGAACGCGGCTATCTGATGGAGATGCTCCGTTCGGATGACGAGATCTTCCAGGAGTTCGGTCAGGTCTACCTGTCTGTGGCCTACCCGGGCGTCGTGAAGGGCTGGCACTACCACAAGGTGCAGACGGACTTCTTCACGATCGTGAAGGGGATGATGAAAGTCGTCCTCTACGATGATCGTCCGGATTCGCCGACCCGAGGTGAGATCAACGAGTTTTTCATGGGTGAACTCAACCCGATTCTCATCACGATTCCTCCGGGTGTGCTCCACGGAATGAAGGCCATCGGAGATGCGCCCGGGTTTCTTGTGAACTGCCCGACCAAGTCCTACAACTATGACGAGCCGGATGAGTTCCGCGTAGATCCACATGACGGGACCGTTCCGTACGACTGGAGTCTCGAGGAAGGCTAGTCGTGGCGCCGAAAGCGCTTGACGCCTCCGCCGGCAGCGGCAGATAATGAGCGTTCGCGGTCCGAAGCGTCAAGGCTTCACCTGCCCCGGGGCGTGCTTCGCGTGCGTCCACAGAGAACAGGAAGACCATGAAGTCATCTTCTCCATGGGAACATCGCACGTCTTTGCTGCCGATTTTCATCACGGCAGTGCTTCTGCTTCTTGCTCCGTTTGGCGTCGTCTTGGGTGAGCCCGGCGCGGGTGAGGGATACGATTTCGTGACAACGGCCGCCCTCGTGACCGAGTCAGTGCTGGCCGGTCCAGTGGATGCGGCGACCTATGTCGTCGGTCCGGGTGACGTTTTCGCGATAACGATCTCCGGGCAGAGCGTTGTTACGCACAAAGGAGCCGTGACGCCGGAGGGGACTCTTGTCCTCCCCGGTGTGGCTGTAGCGTCAGTTTCGGGCTTGACCTTGCTGCAGGCCAAGCATGTGCTTGCGGTTGAGCTGAAGCGCGTCTATCACGATGTTGAAATCACGGTCGTGCTGATAGATCTCAGGAGAATGCGGATCAGTGTGCTCGGCGCCGTCAAGACCCCGGGGAGCTACATCGGGAATGCGTTGGATCCGGCCAGTACGCTGATTGCGATGGCCGGCGGCTTCGAACCCAGGGCGAGCAAGCGGAACAT
This sequence comes from Candidatus Eiseniibacteriota bacterium, assembly GCA_030622115.1. GTDB lineage: Bacteria > Joyebacterota > Joyebacteria > Joyebacterales > Joyebacteraceae > Joyebacterum. The sequence goes on along the minus strand of JAUXGN010000015.1, from coordinate 40,836 downwards.
CACGATCACGCGCCGCAGCGGCAAGGTCGAGATCGTCGATCTGACGAAGGTACGGAACACGGGAGACGCCGGTCTTGATCCCCCGATACTCGATGGAGACGTGATCCTGGTTCCGTACGCGTCACGCTTCGCACACGTGTTCGGCGCTGTTGGGCGACAGGGGCGGTACGAATGCGTCGATGGCGAGACAGTTGACTCGCTCATAGAACTGGCCGGTGGCTTCTCGTCCGGAGCCGTGCGAGACACGGTCGAGCTGAGGACCTTTGTGGATGGGCGCACGACGCGCTCGAGGCTGCTGGATGTCAGGACTGACGTGGGTGCATCCTGGCCGGTCGGTGACGGTGACCAGTTGTACGTGATGTATCGGCAGGATTGGAATCTTGTGAGACAGGTACGCGTGGACGGTGAGGTGCGGCGACCGGGTGCATACGGGATCAACGAGGGTACTGACACGCTTTCGGACATCATCCGTCGGGCCGGCGGGCCCACCGAGCGGGCATCTCTTCACGATGCAACACTGACCCGCGTCCGCCCCGCGAGCGCTGCAGACCTTGAATTCGATCGTCTGGCAAAGACCCCCGTCGGCGATATGACCCCGACTGAGTACGCCTACTTCAAGACGAGGCTTCGAGAGCAACCATGCGCTGTCGTCGTCGACTTCGAAGCGGCTTTGTCCGGCGATACGTCTGAGGACGTTACGCTCATGAATGGTGATCGCATTGTGATTCCTCGCGTGAGCAACCGCGTCGGGGTCTCTGGACAGGTCGTGAACCCCGGATCGGTAGAGTACACACCGGGGCAGCGATACGGTCACTACATCCACGAGGCCGGAGGGTTCGCGGACGGCGCCAAGAAAGGCAATATCAAGGTTTTCAGACGCTCTACCGGTCAGCGTCTCACGGCGCGTCGCGCCGGAGTGATCATGGCAGGGGATGAGATATGGGTGCCCGAGGGAACCGAGGGCGATTGGTGGGTGACGGTGAGAGAGGTCGTTCAGTTCATTGCGTCGCTCGCGACCGTCTATCTCCTGGTGAATCAGGCGTCGACCAACTAGCCGATGTTTCCCGGTTCGCCGGCAGACCTGACAACGGTGGGAATGGAGTCTGATGCGGAAGAACGCGAGCGCAATAGGTGTCCTCTTTTCTTGGAGACGTTTCATCTACCGTGTGACGGGGACGGCGGCCATAGTCTCCGTGATCGTCAGTCTTCTGCTCCCCAACTGGTACGGGGCCAGTAGCCTGATCATGCCGCCGGAAGAGGGAGAGTCCCGCGGCAGTCTGCTCGGTATGTTCACAAAGATCGGCATGGATTTCGGCGGCTCCGGGCTCCTCTCCACGACGCCGGCTACCGATCTGAGCATCGGCATCCTGAAAAGCCGGCTTCTTAGGGGCAAGATCGTCGACAGGTTCGATCTTGTGTCGGTGTACGGCGCCGAGACAAGAGGACACGCCATTGAGGACCTGTGGGATCACATTCGCTTCAACACGACAGCCGAGGGACTCATAGAGATCTGGGTAGAGGACCGAGACCCGAAGCGGGCCGCAAACATGGCCAACGCGTTTGCGGAGTATCTAGACGAGCACAGTCGCCGTGTGAGCGTTCGGAACGCCGGCCGGACGCGGGAGTTCATTGAGAGTGCGATTGTCGATGTGAGGGTCCGTCTCGATGAATCGGCCGAAGAGCTCCGTGCATTCCAAAAGGCCAACGGTGCTATCGAGCTATCTGCGCAGACGCGCGTCACCGTCGAGGTCGTGGCGGAGCTGGAATCGGAACGCGGCAAGCTCGAGATCGAAAAACGTGTTTTGGAGACGTTTTCGTTGCCCAGCCAGCCGAGGCTACGTGAGATTGAAACGAGATTGAGCGCAATCGGGCAGGCGCTTGAAGAGTTGCGAGGAGGCTCCATGGATGGGGATTCGAGCCCGCCGAGCGGGGTCTTTCTCCCAGTGGACGAGATACCGTCACTTGTGTTCCAGTACGCGGATCTCTCGCGTGAAGTCATGGTTCACGAGAAGGTCTACGAGTTCCTGCGGGCGCAGCTCGAGGACGCGCGGATTCAGGAGTCCAGGGACCTCCAGGTCGTGATGGTTCTTGATGAGGCCGTTCCTCCCATCAAGAAGACCCGCCCGCGCAGGAGCATTGTCTGTATCCTCACTACTCTTCTCGCACTTGCTGCCTCGCTTGGAATGACGCTTGCGGCCGAATCCTTCCTTGATTTCGCAGAGGACACGGAGTCACCCACCACGATCACTGACTCCAGAGAATCCCGGATCCTCCTTCGGTTGCTGAAGCCGCTCGCGAGCTGGGGACGAAAGGACGCTGCGGAAGGGACTGATCTCTCGCCGGAATCCCTATGAAGAGAACCGTGCTCAAGGGTGTAGCATGGGTCGGTGGCGCGATGTTTGCGGTTCGTTCCGTCCGCTACGTTGCGCTGTTCGTGCTGGGCGGTCTCCTCACGCCGAGCGATTTCGGCCTGTTCTTCGCGGTCTTCATCATCCTGGACGGACTGGCTCTGCTTCAGGGACTGGGCATCGGGCACGCTCTTGTCTACAAACAGGACGAGACGGGCGAAGCCGCTGACACGTCGTTCCTGCTGTCAGTAGCGATCGGTACCGTGCTGATCGTTGTTGCCTGGTTGGTGGCACCCCAGATCGGCCGCTTCTATGGCGAAGAGGCGATGACGGATCTCTTCCGGGTGGGGTTGATCATCGTCCTGCTTCACGCCTTCCGCATGGTCCCATTTCGACTGTTCGAGAAGGCTCTCGATTTCAGGCAGAAGCTCGTTCCGGCACTCGCAGGTTCTCTGGCCTATCTGGTGGTCTCTCTCTTCCTTGCGTTTCGTGGCGCCGGAGCTTGGGCGCTGCTCGGCGGCGAGATCGCATCCGTGTTTCTCGAAACCGTCTCTTATTGGATCGTATCCCCGTGGAAGCCTCGCCTGCGCTTCAATGCAGGACTCGCGAGGCAGAACCTTGCGTTCGGGTGGACCGTCATCGGTGGCAGCGCGCTTATCTTTGCCTTTCGAAACGCCGACAGGCTGACCCTGAGCCGATTGCTCGGTACGCACTCGCTCGGGATCTACGTCTTCGCCTATGCGATCGCGAATATCCCGGCGACGCTCTTGGTCAGAATCCTCAATACGGTGCTCTTTCCCACGTACAGCTCACTTCGTGAAGACAGGGTCGCGCAGCGAACCCTCTTCCTCCGGGCAACGTCGTGCATGGCCGGAGCCGGGCTTCTGTATGCTGTGGGCCTTGCTTTCCTCGGGCGTCCGCTTCTCACCGCACTCTACGCAAGCAAGTGGGAGGCGGCAGTTGTGCCGCTCGCTCTGCTTGGCGTCTTCGCTCTGTTTCGCGCTCTCTCGGCTCTTGTCGGGGATCTTCTGATCGGGACCGGACGACCGCACGTCTTTCGGACGATCTGCGGAGTGCAACTTGCGGTGGCAGTCGTGGGGCTCTATCCGGTTGCCGGTCGATGGGGTGTTGCGGGCGTGGCCTGCGTGATGACGGTAGCCGCCGCCGCCGCTCTCGCCGTCGGCTGGCCGGCCGCTGCGTCGATCTTGGGAATCGGACGGAGTGACATGTTTAGGGCACTCAGGGCGCCCGTCGTGACCACGGTGATCGTGCTGGCGCCCGCCTGGGGGCTTGCACACGTTCTCTCCAGGGGGAGCGGGATCATTGCCGTTATCGGTGCAGCGGTTCTGCTGGGCTCCGCGTTCGCGAGCATCTGGGTGGTGCTTGATCCGGAACTCCGCGGTGAGCTGCGTCGGTTGCGCTTTCGCTCCGGGTTGCCGGGGCGCGTATCCGGTGATGGAGGCAAGTCGTGACGGAACCTCTGTCAGTGGGGAAGTCGGCCGGCGTCTGGATTCTCCTCGCTGGGGTTCTTGGGCTCCTGGCCCTCGCCGTGAACGCCGCCCCACTACCTACTGCCATTGGTGTTGTTGCGGTCGTCGCTGGTGTGGCGCTTTCACGGCAGTTCGGTCCCCTTGAAGCACTGTGGTATGTGTTCGTTGCCTCAATCCCGCTGCGGGAGCCTCTCTCTTTCGACTTCCATGGAACGGTCTCACTGTGCGCCAGTGACGTACTTCTCTTGTGGCTTGTGGTAGCCTCCGTTCGACGAGGGGGCTTCAGAGACATGTGGCGCGAACGTCGCACCCTCCATATCGCGGCTGCGATTGTTCTGTTGAGTATCGCGGGGCTATTCACCGCGTCCCATTTCTTCTGGGGTGTCGCATCCATATACCGGATCATCGGGCAGATCGCGGTGTTCGTCGTAGCGACGACCGTTGTGCGCGACGGCCGGCAGGCAACCCGGACTCTTCTCGCTGTCCTCGTCGGGCTCGTCCCGGCAATTGTCTACGGCTTCTACCAAGCGTTGCTTCCGTTCGGGGCCGATCTGCCGGACTGGGGGAACAGACTCATAGCCTACGGCTTCCACGGAGAGCGCAACCTCCGGGTGTTCTCGACATTTAAGATGACGCTCTTGTTCTCGCACTACCTGTCTGTCAGTGTGGCGATCGCGATCGGCCTTCTGGCGCACAGGCTTTCGCGAGGACTCCGCGTTTTCGTCGCCCTTCTGGCCATCGCAGCGGTGTACTGCAATCTCTTCACTTACTCGATTGGCGGACTGATTGGGATGACCGCTGGAGTCGTGACTGCTCTTGTCATCGGATGGGGACGGCGCACGATCGTGCTTCTGCTCCTGTTCTTCGTTCTCCTGACTGCTTTTGCCCCGGCGGCCTTTCTGAACAAGGCGGAGCGGGTCTTCAAGGGTGAGGCGACCACGGGAGTTGCTCGGCTTGTCACCTACTCACAGGCACTCGCTGTCATGCGTGCCCATCCGTTTGTCGGAGTTGGATGGGGTGGCATCAGGAGGGCACTCGAGCACGACTACCAGGTAACCAGAGCTCACGTTGTGGCCTTCGGTGCAGAGAACTACTTCCTGCAGAGAGGCATGGCTCTCGGTGTGCCTGGGATTCTCTTGTATGGGGCGCTCTGCGTGATATTCTTCCTGGGCATGGTTCGATCGCGGGGCCGTCCGGGCTGGCCCCGCGTTGCCGTGCTTGCGGCGGGAGTCGCCTTCTACGTTCAGGCACAGACCTTTCCTACTACAGAGGCGTCGGGTAACTACTTGCTGTGGATGCTCTTCGCTCTCGCGGCGAGCATGACCGCTTCAGAGCGCAAACGGGGAGACGCCGCATGAGAAAACCTGGCAGGGTACTCTATCTCTTTCACAAGAGCCTGACGGAACCCATACCGCGGCTCCACGGAATAGACCAGGTACTCGCGCTCGCAGAGAAGCGACCGTTCACGGTGGCCTCATTTGAACCGTCGCGTCGAAGCCGCACGAAGAGCGATCTTGAGGCATACAACGGGATGCGCGCCCGATTGGCTGCCAAGGGTGTTCGGCACGTTGCTCTCCCGGTGATCGGGTCGCGTTGGCTCGAGATCCCATTGGGGGCGCTCGCTGTGCTGGCGCAGGTGCTCTTCCACGGGGTTCGGATCGTGCACTCCAGAAGCTACATACCCACGGTCATGGTGCTGCCGGTTGTGATGATGACTCGCGCGCGACTCGTGTTTGATATGAGAGGGCTCTTTGTGGATGAGTACATCTTCGAAGGCGCCCTGAAACACGGGACACGGAAGCTCGCCTTTGTCCGGTGGTTGGAGCGAACGCTGATACATGCTTCGGATATTGTAGTCGTGGTTTCGGAGCGCTTCAGGGATCACCTGCTATCCAGGCCCGATCTCGTCGGTGTCACCCATGACGAGCGCATCACAGTCATTCCGAACAGAGTTGACCGCGAGCGCTTCACGGGAGCTCAGAAACCGGCGCGCGCTCTGAGAGAACGGCTGGGTTGGGAACACAACACAGTCATCGTCTACGTCGGTTCCACGGCGCCGTGGCATAGGCTCCGAGCGGGCATGAGCATTGTTCGACGTATCGCGGATCAGAACACCGGTATCAGGCTCCTGGTTGCCGCCTATCCATCGACACTCCCGGCCGAGGAACTGGCCGGGGAGATCGGTCTCTCTCCGGAGCACGTTCACTTTGTGACTGCTCCTGTCGAAGATGTCCCGGTTCTGCTGAGCGCCGGAGATGCCGGCCTCATGCTGGAAGCGGATGACATCAATAGAACAGTATGCGCTCCCATCAAGTTCGCTGAGTACTTGGCTGCGGGCCTCGCCGTTATCGGCAGCGCCGGGATCGGCGATACGGAGCAGTGGATTCGGGAGGAGAGAATCGGGATCATTGTTGATCCCGACAACGAAGACGATGCGGCGCGCCGCGTAGGGGCGTTCTTCGAATCGGACGACTTCAGGTCCGGCGCCGTGCGGAAACGGTGCACCGCATATGCCGGAGCGGAGCTGGACATGCACGCGACGCTCAAGCAGTACGACGATATCTACAGGGGGTTGGACAGGGCATGAGCATCGCTGTCGTGGTCGTCAACTACAACGGCGGCTCAGAGATCGTGAACAACGTGCGAACACTCGAATCGCAGTGCCCTGACTGGGACATCATTGTGGTGGACAACGCATCGCGCGATGGAAGCGTTGATGCCATCCGTGTCGCAGTACCGCGCGCCCGCGTGGTAATCGCGTCGACAAACCGTGGCTACGCAGCCGGTGTGAACCTGGGTCTTGACGAGGCCGGCGAATCGCACGTGCTGATTCTGAATCCGGACGTGGCGCCGGTGGGCGACGCGCTTCTGGTCATGGGCCGAGCCCTCGAAGCGCACCAGGATTTCGGGATCATGGGAGCGCTTCTCGTCGCCGCTGACGGCCGGACGGTCAGAACAGCAGGCAGAGATCTACCGACGGTGTCCGGCATCCTTCGGGAGGGGCTCTTCCTTCCCGCGCGGAAGCGGGGCATGACCGGGGCGGAGGCACCGTCCGGTTCTGAGATCATCGAAGTACCGATGGTGTCCGGAGCGGTCATGGCGGTTGGCAGGGAGGCGCTGGATCGACTCGGGCCGATGTGCGACGACTTCTTTCTCTATCACGAGGATTCCGAATGGTGTCGTCGCGCGCACGAGCGCGGGCTTCGAGTTGGATTGGTTCGGGGCGCGAAGTTCGCACACGCGGGTGGCGCCACGACTCGCGGGCAGGAGGGACCGGCCTTCGCCGCGCGCGTCCTCGCAGACTTCCAGTACTTCTGCGAGATAGAGGGAGAGAGCGCCGAACGTATCCGTCGCATCTGGCTTCGCCGTCTGCGATTCAGGGCGTTGGCTTATCGCATTGAGTCTGTGCTCCGGCGTCCGGCGACCGTTCACCACGGGGGGGACACGCGCACAAGGAGCGGCGCAGGGCGGCGAGAACGCTCGCGGCGGCGGGCCGCCATCTATGCTCTCCTGGCGAATGCGCTCACCCGGTTTCGCTGGTCGCAGGACGAGACCGGCCAGAATGCACATCCGTCGCGGCTGATGGAATTTCCCGAACAGCACTTCGCGGATCCGGATGACAAGCGGCCGCTTGTACTTCAGGTCATCCCGAATATGGAGTTTGGCGGGGCGCAGCGAATCGTGGAGGCGACGGTCGAGGGATCTCTCGGGTCGAGCTTCCGATTCGCGATTCTGTGTCTCACGCACGTGGGGGAGATAGGGGAGGAACTCCGGCTGCGAGGGCTCGACGTCTTCGTTGCAGGTCTGAAGGGGTGGAGACGGCCGGCCGATTGGAGGAGAGCGGCCAACATCGCGGCGCTCTACGAACCGGATCTCGTTCATTCGCATCTTCTCCCCGGAGATATCGCTGCGTACTTCGGCTTCCGTGGGCGTGTGCCGTGGGTGTCGACGAAACACAGTGTCGACGTCTGGATGACCGCGATCCCCAGAGCCGTAGAGCGATTTGTCCTCAGACGGGCGCAACTGGTCCTGGCGGTCAGCGGAGCGGTCGTCGCTGCGAAAGCGTATCTCGGACGATACGGCATGCTTCCCGTGGTTGTGCAGAGTCCGCCGACGGTACCGCTTGCAGAACGGCCGGCGCCTCTCTTCAGAAGAGATGGACGCATCCGTCTTCTGATGGTAGGTCGGTTGCACCGCGTCAAGCGAGTGGATATCTTCCTGAAGATGGCGGAACAGCTGGAGCAGCTTCGCCCCGGGCGTTTCGAGTTCCGTGTTGTCGGTGACGGTCCCGAGCGGGAGAGACTCGAAAGGCTCTCCGACGAACTCGGCATCAGGGAACTCGTTGAGCTTCGCCACGCCGTGTCGGACGTCGCTGCGGAACTCGACGACGCTGACCTCGTGCTTCTTCTCTCCGACTATGAGGGGTTTGGACTCGTAGTGCTGGAGGCGCTGGCGAGAGGGAGGGTGCCCGTCGTGCGACGCACGGACGGTGTCGAGGAAGCGCTGCCGCCGGATCTCTCTGATTGCTTCGTCGAGGGAGCCGATCCGGAGGCTGTCGTAGCCAAAGTGATCGAGATATGCGACGATCATGACCGCTACAGAGAGATGGTCGCGAATGCAAAGGATTGGGTGGCGGCGCGTGCTGACTACGGAGGCAGATTGAGACGGATCTACGATGACGCCCTTGCTCAGAGGGAACCTCACCGGAGGACGCGTGTGCTGCACATCATCACGCGGCTCATCGTTGGTGGGGCGCAGGAGAACACGATCGCATCCGTGGCTCAGGTCGCTCCGGAGCGCTACGACTCCAGACTGTGGATGGGACCACAGACAGGTTCGGAGGGCTCACTTCTGGACGAGGCGAGAACCGTCGGGATCGTGCCGCGCGTGCTGCCGAATCTCGTCCGAGAGATCAATCCATTCAAGGATCTCGCAGTTCTGGTCCAGCTCGTGCGGCTGATGAAGCAAGGCCGTTTTGACATCGTTCATACGCACAGTTCGAAGGCCGGTATCGTTGGACGCATCGCCGCGAGACTGGCTGGTGTCCCGCACATTGTCCATACGATACACGGCTGGGGATTTCATGAGCACATGAGTCCGGTGCTTCGTTGGTTTTACATCACACTTGAGAAGCTCCTTGAGCCGTTGACGCACGCTCTCGTATCAGTCTCGGAACGGACCACACGAGTGGGACTGGAGGCCGGGATCGGCTCGCCGGGTGTCTATCGTCTGATCCGGAGCGGCATCCCGCTGTCGCGTTTCCATTGTGACGCGGAATCCAGGCTGCGCGCTCGAGAGAAGATGGGAGTGGGTCGGGAAGATCTTGTCATCGGAACCGTGGGGCGTCTCTCTCTTCAGAAGAACCCATCCGACTTCGTCCGCGTTGCAGTCGAACTCTCAGAGCGCTTCGAGAACCTCCGCTTCATCTATGTCGGGGACGGTCCGCTTCGCGCATCGGTGGAGGCGGAGATAGCTGAGGCCGGGCTGGCGGACCGCGTGAGCCTGCTTGGAATTCGCGGCGATGTCGACGAACTTCTACGAGCGATGGACATCTTCATACTAACCTCGCTTTGGGAAGGACTGCCGCGAGTCGTGCCGCAGGCGTTGGCGACGGGCGTGCCCGTCGTCGCATACGATACGGCCGGGATCAGGGAGAGCGTAGTCGAGGGCAAGAACGGTTTTCTGGTGGCTTCCGGTGCGATCGACGATATGGTCGATCGGCTGTCCCTCCTCGTCGATGATCGTACGCTCCGTGACGGAATGAGTCACAGAGCAGTCCAGGAGTTCGATCGTTCGTTCTCCGAGGAGAAGATGATTCGTGGGCTGGAGGATCTCTACGACGAACTCGTCTACGGTGAGCCGTCCGTTTAGGCACGGGCCCGGTGCGGGATTCGCGGCTTGCCCCTCTGGAGGCGGTGCACACCCTGCGTGAGGTAGGCTGCGGGCGGGGAGTATCTCGCAAAACGGTTGCCGCGTGCGGGAGGAAACAGTATACTCCCATCTCTTGGATCTGCTTGATCGGGGCCCTCCAGGGGCCCTCATTCTGGAGAGGACAGCTCGCGATGAAGGCACTTGTCACCGGCGGAGCAGGATTTATAGGCTCCCATCTCTGTGAAGCGCTCCTCAAGAGGGGGGATGAGGTCTGGGTCGTGGATGATCTTTCCACGGGGCGGTTTGAGAACATCGCTCACCTGGAGAACGATTCCAAGTTCCACTACACAATAGACACCATCCTCGATGAGCGCGTTGTGGGTGACGCGACCGCGAGGGTCGATACCGTCTTCCATCTGGCCGCTGCTGTAGGCGTCGCCTACATAATCGACAACCCGTTGAAGTCGCTCGAGACGAATATCAAGGGCACGGAGTTCGTCCTACAGGCAGCCAACGAGGGGAAGAAGAAGGTCATACTCTTCTCGACCTCAGAGATCTACGGGAAGGCCAACCAGCAGCCCTGCAAGGAGACCGACGACAGGATCCTTGGCGCGACAACTATTGCCCGATGGGGTTACTCCTCATCCAAGGCCATCGACGAGTTCCTGGCACTGGCCTACCACAGGGAGAAACAGCTGCCTGTGGTGATCGTGAGGTGTTTCAACACCTGTGGCCCGCGACAGACCGGCCAGTATGGGATGGTGATTCCTCGTTTCGTAAAGCAGGCGCTCCTGGACCATCCGATTACGGTCTACGGAGATGGGAAGCAGACACGGTGTTTCGGTGATGTTTCCGACGTGATTCGGGCCGTTATCGCTCTTTCGGACGAGCCGGCCGCGATCGGGGAGGTTTTCAATGTGGGGAGCGATACCCCCATTTCGATCGAGGAACTCGCCGAGAGGATCAAGGAGTTGACAAATAGCGGTTCGCCGGTAGATTATATACCGTACGACAAGGCGTACGAGCGGGGCTTCGAGGACATGAGGCGGAGGATTCCGGATCTCACGAAGCTCAAGGATCTCACGGGCTATGAGCCGAGGATTTCGGTTGATCAGCTCCTTGAGCGCGTTGTCGCCGATTTCAAGAAGTAGCGAGGCTGCCCTCCCGGTTCTCTAGGCGGTTGTCGAAAGAACCCGTCGGGCGCCGCGGCGAAGTCGTACCGTCACACAAGGAGGAAGACGCCAGGATTGCTACGGATTGCCTGTTCTTGAGAGTCACGGAACCCCCGGATCTGCCGGCGGGATCGGATCGGGGACAGGCCGTAAGGCCTTGACAACAGCCGTTCGTTGGGGATAGTCTGCCCACACGAACAGGGGAACCGCGGGGATCCGTATGATTTTTCTTGGAGCTTTTCTTCTCTCAATGATGGCCGTGCTCGCTCTGACGCCTGCTCTTCGCAGCTTGGCGACGCATCTGCACTTTCTCGACTACCCGAACACGATCAAGGTCCACAGGACACCCACACCTCTGATGGGCGGCATTGCTGTTGCTCTGGCAAGTCTGGCCTCGGCGGCGGCAGCCCTCGCCCTGATCAACTACCCCTACAGTGCCAAGATAGTCGGCTTCATGTCGGGCGGTCTGATAGTTGTCGTTCTTGGGCTTGCCGATGATGCGAACGGGATGCGCCCGGTGGTCAAGCTCGCAGGGCAGGCCGCGGCCGCGGCCGTGATGATGCTCTCCGGGGGCCTGAGCGGCCTTCCGTTTCATCCGGTGATCTCCTTTGTGCTGGGGCTCATCTGGATGGTCGGGCTCATGAACGCCTTCAACTTCCTCGACAACATGGACGGGATCACAGCGGGCATAGCTTCCATTGCAACCTTTGGGATTTTTGCGCTCGCGCTTGGGCATGGCCAGGTTCTCACTGCGATAGCAGCGATCGTCGTGGCCGGTGGGGCGCTGGGTTTCCTCACGTACAACTTCAGCCCGGCATCGATCTTTCTGGGAGATGCAGGCAGTCTGTTCCTCGGCTACGTGGTGGGTGCCCTGTCTATGAGGGCGGTCGCATATGCCGGCGCCGATCCAACGGCCATTGTCATCCCGGTGCTCATGCTCGCCTATCCCATCTTCGATGCGAGCCTGGTCACAGTAGCCAGAGTAGCCGACGGGCGTGACGTGGCTCAAGGAGGGAAGGACCACAGTTCTCATCGACTTGCGGGGCTGGGTCTGTCCGCGAAGCAGACGGCCGCGACCATATACATTCTCTCGATCTTGCTCACAGTCACCGCCGTCTATCTCTCGTTCCATCATGCGGGCGACCTGCCGATTCTGGCGCTCGCCACGCTCGCGGTGGCAGGGGGGCTTTTCTTCATGGGTATGAGGTTGTTCCGTGTTCCGACACAGGTGCGGAGGGCCGGCATGCTCTCACCGGCCGCGGTGAGGCTGTACCGTCCTACTGCACAGGAGATCGCTCTTCTGTCAGCTGCCCACACGAAGATCAATGAGGGACGGACTGATATGGAACCCGCCCCGACCCATTCCCGCGAAACTATCGAAGTGTAGCAGTTCCGCATCCGAGCAAGAGGGCGGAACAAGGGAGAGGACTATGCTGGACCTGAAGTACCTGAGAGCGAATCCCGACATTGTCAGGGCAGCCATCAGGAACAAGAATGAGAAGGCGGATCTCGACGAGTTGCTTGTGTTCGATGAGAAGCTCAGGTCTCTTCTCGTGCAGGTCGAGGAACTCAAGAAGGAGCGCAACGTCGAGAGCGAGCGCGTGGCCGAGCTGAAGCGGAAGGGCGAGAGTGGGGATGAGATAATCACTCGGATGCGCGAGGTCTCGGAGAGGATCAAGGGATTGGACGAGGAGGTCTCCGATGTTCGGATGAAGCTCCGGGAGCTCATGCTCACAGTGCCGAACATCCCTCACGAATCTGTGCCCATCGGCAAGGACGAGGACGATAACGTCGAGTTCAGAAGTTGGGGCGAGCCTTGGTCGGTCTGCGACAATCCCGTCCCGCACTGGGAGATCGGAGAGGCTCTTGGGATCCTCGATCTCAAGCGAGGGACGAAGATCGCTGGATCGGGCTTCCCTGTCTTCATCGGAGCGGGGGCACGTCTTGTCCGCGCGCTCATTCAGTTCATGCTGGACACCCACACCACGGAGCACGACTACGTCGAGGTTGCGCCGCCATTCCTGGCCAATCGCGACTCAATGCAGGGGACGGGGCAGCTTCCGAAGCTTGAGTTCGATATGTACCGCCTTGAGGCCGACGACCTCTTTCTCATCCCGACTGGAGAGGTTCCTCTCACCAATCTCTACCGCGACGAGATCCTGGATGGCGCCCGGCTGCCGATCTATCACACCGCCTACACGCCGTGTTTCCGGCGTGAGGCCGGGTCCTACGGCAAGGACACCAGGGGGCTACTGCGGCTGCACAGGTTTGACAAGGTTGAGATGGTCAAGTTCGTGGAACCCGAGACCTCCTACGATGAGCTGGAATCGCTGGTCGCCAATGCGGAGCTGATCTTCGAGCGGCTCGATCTGCCGTACAGAGTCAAGACGCTCTGCACCGGCGATCTCTCATTCGCCGCGGCGAAGTGCTACGATATCGATGTGTGGTCGGCCGGCGTCGGCAAGTGGCTCGAGGTCTCCTCGTGCAGTAACTTCGAGGACTTTCAGGCCAGACGGGCCGGGATCAAGTACCGTCCTGTCGGTGGCGGCAAGGCCAGGTACGTGCACACACTGAACGGTTCAGGCGTTGCTCTGGCTCGGACCATTGTCGCAATCCTCGAGAACTACCAGACCCCCGGGGGAGCCGTTCGCATCCCCAAGGTCCTCCAGCCGTACATGGATGGCCTCGATGAGATAGCCGGCGCGTAGTCGGTCCGGACCCTCGCGGGCCGCAGCCGGGCCGACCAGGAAGTCTATAGGGCAGGCATTCTGCAAGGACTGTGGTCATGGCTCTGGGTTTCAAAACCACATCTGATCACATGCAGGCGGCGGAACTTCGCACGAGGGCCTACGTCTTTGTCGCCGTCTCGCTCCTCGCGGTGGTTATCTTCCTGTATACGAACAGCCTGATTCGAAGACTCGAGGTTCAATCTGCCACGCTCTCCCGATCCATAGCGGGGCTTTGTGCCACAGCCACCTACGCAGCTCGGGAGAACGTGGAGCTGTCCGTCGTCTTCGGAGAGCTGATCGAGAGCATCAACTTCCCCATGATCATCTCCGATGTGAGAGGCGTGCCCATCACGTGGAAGGGGCTCCCTCTCGCCGCCGATCCCGAGAACATCAGCCACGAGGAGTACCTCACTGCCGACCCGGAGAACCCCTCGGACTCACCGTTGGGCGATGTGATGCGGCTGATGGCTGAGGTTGATCGTCGTCGCTCTCCGATCCCGATGACTCAGATAGGGGACGAGACCGTTCTGGGCTATGTCCACTACGGTGAGTCCAGCATGATAAAGGAGATGCGCTTCGTTCCGGCGCTCGAGATCCTGGCGTTCGGCGTTCTCCTCCTTCTAGGATTTCTGGGCTTCCGCAACGCGAAGATCGCGGAGCTTCGTTCGATCTGGGTTGGGCTGGCGAAAGAGACCGCCCACCAGTTGGGGACCCCGATCTCATCACTCATGGGGTGGGTGGAGCTTCTCAGGGAGACCGGGTCCAAGGAATGTGAGTCGTGTGGTGAGATCTCGCGGATGTCGGTCGAGATGCAACGGGACCTTGACCGATTGGACAGGATCTCCCAGCGATTCAATCAGATAGGTTCCACTCCGAAGATGAAGCGGCAGGATGTGGCCGTCGTGCTGAGGGGAGCGGTGGACTACCTCAGCTGGCGGCTGCCCTCACTTGGCAAGGACATCGAAATCAAAGAGGACTACGCGGATGTCCCGCTCGTTGACGTTAATGCTCAGCTGATGGAGTGGGTCGTTGAGAATCTCGTGAAGAACTCGCTGGAGGCGCTTCCGCCGAAGGGGGGCACGATCGAGATCAGAACCGAGCACGCGACCAAGGAAGGCGGCGTGCGGATATTCTTCACCGACAACGGCAGAGGTCTCTCTCCCGCCGAGCGCAGGCGCGTTTTTCTCCCGGGCTATTCCACGAAGAGGAAGGGATGGGGTCTGGGGTTGGCTCTGGCCAGGCGAATTGTAGAGGAGTATCACGATGGGCGACTCTACATCGGATGGTCCGAGCCCGGGAAAGGCACGACCTTCGTGATCTGCCTTCCGGCTAGCTAGTACGAGTCTTCTGCCGCAAGAATCGCTTCAGGTGGACCGATCACATGTCCGCCGGGATCCGTGCATTGAGAGGGGATGGGGTTTCAGAATGAGTACGGCGAATAGACGAATCCTCTGGGTCGACGATGAGATAGACATGCTCAAGCCGCACATCATCTTCCTCGAGCAGCGAGGCTACGATCTGGCGACGGCGACCAGCGGCGAAACAGCGATCGAGATGATCAAGGAAGGGCGCTACGATATCGTCCTGCTCGACGAGATGATGGTTGGGATGGACGGACTCGAGACGCTGGCAGAGATGAAGGAGCTGGACCCTTCCGTTCCCGTCGTCATGGTGACCAAGAGCGAGGAAGAGGAGCTGATGAACGATGCGCTTGGCAAGCGCATCGATGACTTTCTCATCAAGCCCGTCAAGCCGACGCAGGTCCTGAGTGCGATCAAGCGCATTCTTGATGGGCAGAAGATACGGCGGGACCAACTGGCGCAGACATACGCTCGGGAGAACAGCCAGCTCCGGGCGCAGATCATGGATACGATGGATTGGCGAGAGTGGGTGCAGTTCTACACCAAGTTCGTGCACTGGGATCTGGAACTCGACCGCGTTCGAGACCCGGGCCTCAGGCAGATCCATCGTGATCTCCAGATGTCGGCCAACGCGGAGTTCTCACGCTACGTAGAGGGTGCGTACGAGGGGTGGGTCAACGACACCCCGGATCGTCCGCTTCTCTCTCCGGATATCTTCCGGGAATATGTGGCGCCGCTTCTGACGGCCAAGAAGAAGGTCTACTTCGTCGTGCTCGATTGCCTGAGACTCGACCACTGGATGAGTCTCTTGCCGAGTCTGGAGCCCTTCTTCAATATCGAGAATCACTACTACTACTCGATCCTGCCGACGGCGACGCCGTACTCGCGAAACGCGCTGTTCAGCGGACTCTATCCCTTGGAGTTCGGCGAGAAGTTTCCCGACATATGGGATGCGCACTCGAAGGACCAGTACAGCAAGAATCGCTACGAGCGTCAGCTCATGGATGGGCAGTTGAGGCGGATGGGCATCAGAGTGAGCCCTTTGCACAAGTACGTGAAGATCTATGAGAAGGATGAAGCGGACAACGTGAGGCGGAGAATGGGATCGTTCCATGACCTCCAGTTCGTTTCGCTCGTCTACAACTTCGTCGACATCCTATCGCACGGGCGCTCGGAGTCTGAGATTCTCCAGGAGATCGCGCCGGATGAGCCGGCGTTCCGCTCGCTCGTTCGCTCGTGGTTCATTCACTCGGCCCTGTACCACATCATACAAGAGATGGCACGGCAGAAGGCCACGGTCGTTCTGACGACCGATCACGGCGCCGTTCTCGGGAGACGCGCAGCACTCGTGCGAGGCAACAAGGCGACGACAACGAACATCCGCTACAAGTTTGGAAGCAACCTCGGCTACAACCCGAAGGAGACGTTCCTGATAGATGATCCACGTCGCTTCCGGCTCCCGACCGATGGTCTGAGCAAGCAGTACGCCATCGCGAAGGAGGACTACTACTTCGTCTACCCGACGGAGTTCCACAAATACGAGCGGCAGTACCGGGGCACCTTCCAGCATGGCGGGATCTCGACCGAAGAGATGATTCTTCCCTGTGCCATAATGACTCCCAGGTGATAGGTCATAGGCGATGAGTGCGAGAGCAGAGAGCCTTGTCTCCACGTCAGCCGGCGAGAGCCGGGAGCTGGGTCGCGCACTGGGGCGCGTGCTTGAGGCCGGTGATCTCGTCGCGCTATACGGGGATCTGGGAAGCGGGAAGACCGTGCTTGCGCAGGGCATCTCGGTCGGTCTCGGGTTTGATGGCTACGTGTCCAGTCCCAGCTTCATTGTGGTCAACGAATACGCCGGGCGCGTCCCGATCCTGCACATCGATCTCTACAGAATTCACGATACCGCTGAGATCGAGGATCTTGGGTACAGGGAGCTCTTCTTCGGTGAAGGAGTGGCGATCATCGAGTGGGCGGAGCGCGCCAAGGAGTTTCTTCCGGATGAGAGGCTCGACATACACATTTCGATCGATGCCCCAGATAGACGCACCATGGTGCTTTACGCGCGTGGCGACAGGCACGCCCGTGTGAAGAGTACGCTCCTCAAACTGTGGAGAGAGCGGCCGCAAGATGAAAATCCTCACGATTGATACGTCGACGCCCGTGGAGGTTGTTGCCGTCGTGGACGGGGACAGACTACTGCACGTCTCGGAGAGACGTGTGGAGAGAGGGCATGCCGAGCGCTTGATGGAGGCTGTTGCGACGGTCCTTCGTGAGGCAGGAGTCGCTCTATCAGACCTCGACGGCATAGCCGTCGCAGTGGGGCCCGGCAGATTCAGTGGCCTCAGGGTTGGTCTGGCGACCGCCAAAGGGCTGGCTGTTTCGATCGGGCTACCGGTCTGGCCTGTCTCAACGACCGAGGCGCTCGCGACGAGCGCGGCTGCTCGCGACGGGCTGATCCTCTCGGCGGTCGACGCGAGGAAGGGAGAAGTCTACTGCGCTCTGTTTGAAGCGAAGGGGGAGGGACGGGAACGTCTCTCCGAGGATGCCGCTCTCGAGCCTCAGAAGGCGGCGCGAATGGCGCTCAGTGCGGCCAACGGCCGCATGGTTCAACCAATCGGTTCCGGAGCTTCCGAATATGCGCGCGAGTTCAAGGCCATTCTGGGTGATGGCCTGTCGGTCCCCGAGTCCAGCGTCGATGTCAGCAACCCCGTGGCGCTGGCGGTATTGGCAACCAGAGCGGCCGACGAGGGTGAAGCGCCGGAGCTTGACGGTCTTGAACCGGTCTACCTCAGGGGCATATGATAGACTGGGTCTTCTGGACATCGCCGGGGGGTGCATCGTGCCAACGCCGTCCACCGATCTCCGGGCCATGACGCTCGGCGACCTCGATGATGTGTGTGCCATTGAGACGGAGCTGTTTCCGACCCCGTGGTCGAGACAGGCGTTCGAGGCGGATCTCAAACGCTCGCCTCCGACACTCGCGCTCATCGTTGAGGAGCAGGGGCACGTTGTCGGTTACATCATCGGCTGGATCATCGAGGACGAATTCCATATAGGGAACATGGCGGTCACAGGATCGAGACAGAGGCAGGGTATCGCAAAGCGACTCCTGGCCGAGGGGATTCGTACCGCGTGCGAACGAGGAGTGCGTCTGGCGACGCTCGAGGTGCGCTCATCCAACGAGGGGGCCATCGCTCTGTACGAACGTTACGGATTCAGACCGGTGGCGATTCGCAGGGGATACTACACGGACAACGGCGAGGATGCGATCGTGATGCTGGCGGAGGTGGCGGAGTGAGATCGGGGAGCGGGATGGAATCTGCTATGAGCGGGGCTCCGGAGAAGGTTCCGGAAGGGGCTCCGGAGAGGGTTATCAAGAGAGCGGCGGATCGGCTGCGGGAGCTTGGAGTGGTGTCTCCCGGCGTCTGTGTCATTCTTGGATCCGGGTTATCATCGTTCACCGACAGCTTCGACCCGGACCTCACGGTGCCGTACGAGAAGATCCCCGGGTTTCCACCGACCGCAGTGGCGGGGCATCGTGGAACTCTCGTGCTCGGGAGAATAGGCGGAGAGAAGACGATCGTGTTCGCCGGGCGTGTCCATCTCTACGAGGGGCATTCGCCGCTGGACGTCACATTCACAGTGAGACTGGCGGCCGAACTCGGTGTGCACACCATCGTCGTGACGAACGCATCGGGCGGGCTCGATCCCGGCTTCGAGGTCGGCGATCTTATGTTGATAGCGGACCAGCTCTCGCTCATCTCGGGACCGCGTCGGCTTCCCGTACCGACTTTCAGAATGGGTTGTGCCTACTCGGAGCGCCTGCGTCGGAAGGCCGCGACCGTGGCCGCCGAGGAGGGAGTTACGCTCAGAAGTGGTGTCTATATCGGAGCTCTCGGGCCGACGTACGAGACGCCGGCCGAGATAAGGATGATGCGCCGGATCGGTGGCTCCGCAATCGGGATGTCGACTGTGCTGGAGGTCCAGGCGGCAAGGGTACTGGGTCTCAAGGTGATGGGCATAGCGCTCGTCACGAATCTCGCGGTTCCCGGGAGCGGGCACGAGACGACCCACAAGGAGGTTCTGGCAGCTGGAAGAGCCGGTGGGGAAAAGCTGTATCGCATCGTTTCAGGCGTTGCGCGCCGGATGTAGCTGCCGGTAGGGGTTGCCTGGCGCGAAGCCGTCAGTAGGGGTTGCCAGGCGGCCATGACCGTGTCATGATATATGCACGATTGACCGATCACCTGTTGTTCTGGAGAATCGCACGACTACACAGGAGAACCGAGAGATGGACCAGGTCTCATGGCTCAAGCGCCGCAAGCCACGTATCAAGGATACCAAGAAGCGCGATGTGCCCGACGGCCTCTGGAAGAAATGTGATAGTTGCGGGGAAATCCTCTATCACAAGGAACTGGAGAAGAACCTTTGGACATGCGGTAAGTGTGGGCATCACTTCCGCATCTCCGCCGACAAGTACATGAACGTTCTCACGGACTCTGGTAGCTACGTGGAACTCCTGACCGGTCTCGAGTCGCTGGATCCTTTGGGTTTTGTGGACTCGAAGAAGTACGTAGATCGGATAGAGGCTGCGAAGAAGAAGACCGGGCACAACTCAGCCGTTCTCACAGGCAGCGCCCGGGTCGGCGGTCATCTGGTCATGCTCGCGGTCCTCGACTTCGGATTCCTCGGAGGGAGCATGGGATCCGTCATGGGCGAGAAGATAGCGCGGCTCACCAGGATGGCTGTCGAGGAGCGCGTCCCCGTCATCACACTATCGAGTACCGGTGGGGCGAGGATGCAGGAGGGCATTCTCTCGCTCATGCAGATGGGCAAGACGAGCGCCATGTTCGCCAAGCTCCACGCTGAAGGACTCCCGCATATCGCCATTCAGGCTCACCCGACGACCGGCGGGGTTACCGCCAGCTTCGCATCTCTCGGTGACGTCATCATCGCTGAGCCGGGCGCACTCATCGGATTCGCGGGGCCCAGGGTCATTCAGCAGACCATCAAGCAGGATCTTCCCGACGGCTTCCAGCGCTCCGAGTTCCTTCTCGAGCACGGGATGGTCGACATGATCGTCCACCGCAAGGAACTGAAGGGCGCCATCGTGCGGATTCTTGACTTCTTCTCTGATGACGCACGGGACCGAGCGGAGGACACGCTTGAGCAGGCGCGCAAACAAGGTCTTTGATTCCTACCAAGCGTGCCTTGACTGGCTCTTCACTCGCCGGCGATTCGTGATGAAGCCGGGACTCGAGAGGGTCGAACACCTGCTCGGGACCGTCGGAAACCCCCACAAGCGCTTTCGCATCGTCCATGTCGGTGGAACAAACGGCAAGGGATCCACGTCGGCCATGATCGCCTCGATTCTGGTCGAACACGGACTCAGGACGGGGCTCTTCACCTCTCCTCATGTGATCGATTTCACCGAACGCTTCGTCGTGAACGGCTCTCGAGTGTCTGCGGACCGCATAGCGTCGATCATTGAACGACTGAAGCCGGGCGCCGATGATATCGAGGCCACGTTCTTCGAGATCGCAACGGCAGCAGCGGCTGTCTTCTTCGCGGAGGAGAACGTGGATATCGCCGTGGTCGAGGTCGGCATGGGGGGCGCCATGGATGCGACGAGCGCCCTGGATTCGATACTGTCGGTGATCACGAGCGTTGCCATGGATCACGCCGAGATCCTGGGACCCACCGTGGATGAGATCGCCGGCAAGAAGGCGGGGATAATCAAGACGAGTGGCGTGGTTGTTTCCGGTGCAGAGGGAGATGCGTTGGGCGTCATTCGCGATACGGCGGCTACGCGCGGCGCGCGTTTCATCTCCGTGAGCGAGGAGGCGGAGATCGACCGCCTGTCAGTCATTTCGACCGGCAGCATCTTCGACCTCACCTACGACGGGGCCGTCTACAAGGGACTCTCCATCTCGTTCCTCGGACGCCATCAGGTCGCAAATGCGATCTGTGCGACTCTTGTTCTTCACGAACTCGCGCGCGAGGGAGTGCTCGATCTCTCGGAAGCGTCGCTCAGACGCGGGCTCGCCGAGGCCGGCAGCATAGGTAGAATGCAGATACTCGACCGACGGCCGACGATTCTGGTGGACGTGGCGCACAATCCCGATGCGATCGGCGTCCTTGCGAAGGCCGTGCGCGAGGTCTTCGAATACGGTTCTGTGATAGTGGTTCTTGGCGTGATGGCCGACAAGGATCTTGAGGGCATCATGAGTGCGATCTCAGACGTGGCGGGACTTGTCATACTGACACGGCCGTCAAGTGTGAGAGCCGCAGACCCCGCTGAACTGGCGAAGATCGCCGAGAAGCACCGACTGGAATACGAAATAGTCGACTCGCCGGGCGCCGCCGTGGCCAGAGCGTTGTCCTTGGCCCGCGAAGCGGACCTTGTCTTGATCACCGGTTCCCACTACACTGTTGGCGATGCCATGATAAGCCTTGGGATAGGGGATTCCCTCTGAGGTTGAAGGACGCGGGAGGTGCAGATGGCCGAGGTCATCATCAAGGATGTCAGAAAGGTCTTCGACGGCGACGTGGTTGCCGTCACCGACATGAATCTCACTGTAGAAGATCGCGAGTTTGTTGTGCTGGTTGGCCCTTCCGGGTGCGGCAAGTCGACGCTTCTGAGAATGGTGGCCGGACTGGAGGATGTGACGGAGGGAGAGATCTTCATCGACGGCCGTCTGGTCAACGATGTTCCCCCCAAGGACCGTGACATCGCGATGGTCTTTCAGAACTACGCTCTCTATCCACATATGTCGGTCTACGAGAACATGGCTTTCGGGCTCCGCCTCAGGAAGTACCCAAAGGAAGAGATCGACGAGCGCGTTCGTGATGCGGCCGACATACTCGGGATTGAGAAGCTCTTGGACAGGCGCCCCAAGGCGCTCTCTGGGGGACAGAGGCAGCGAGTCGCCGTTGGGAGGGCCATCGTTCGCAAGCCCAGGGTCTTTCTCTTTGACGAACCCCTGTCTAACCTGGATGCCAAGCTGCGTGTTCAGATGCGAACGGAGATCAGCAAGCTCCACGAGCGCTTGAGCGCCACGATGATCTACGTGACCCACGATCAGGTCGAGGCCATGACCATGGGAACACGCATCATGGTGATGAAGGACGGGTTGTCGCAGCAGGTGGCCGATCCTCTGGCCATCTATCATGAGCCTGTCAACCAGTTCGTGGCCGGTTTCATAGGTAGCCCAGCCATGAATTTCATCGAAGGGACGCTGAAACGTGATTCGGGCTCCGTCAGTTTCGAGTCGCAGGAGCTTTCGGCGGGGCTTCCCGATTCCGTTGCCAGAAGAATCCCGGAGGGCTTCTCGGCGGATGTCGTTTTGGGCATTCGTCCCGAGGACATCTACGAAGCCGACCAGGCAGCCCGGCTCGAGTCCGCGGCTTCTATCAGAGCGCATGTCGATGTCGTTGAGCCCATGGGGAACGAGATCTTCCTCTATGTCACCCTCGGTGGGAGTGACATCGTGGCACGGATCGATGTGAGAACGCCTCCGGTTGTCAACTCGGACATCGATCTTGCGGTCGATCTCACCAGTGTCCATCTGTTTGACAGGGGGACCGGCGCATCGCTCCTGTTTGGCGATCGGAGCTAGGCACGGTGGCCCACTATCTCGGCATCGACATAGGTGGCACGAATATCAAAGCCGCCGTCATTGCAGAAGATGGCGGAGTGCAGGCGTTCGCAGAGCGCCGGTGGTCGGGCGGGGATCCATCCGAACTCGTGTCCGTAGCGGTCAAACTCGCAGACGTTGTCATCGGTCAAACCGATGGAGTTCCCATTGCCTGCGGGGTTGGCTGTGCGGGAATCGTGGCCCACAAGCAGGGAATCGTCCGACGGTCACCGAATCTTCCGACCTGGCGTGACGTCAGACTTGCTGAGATATTGGGAAGGAAGATAGCCCTGCCGATGATCGTCGACAACGACGCGAACGCGGCCGCCTATGCCGAGTACATGGTTGGGGCCGCGCGCGGCGCGACGAGTGCCGTCGTCATCACGCTTGGCACCGGAATGGGCGCTGGCATCGTGCTCGGCGGCTCGCTCTACCGTGGCAAGCACGGGTTCGCCGGCGAGGTAGGGCACATGACTGTCGACATGTCGAGCCTGACACCATGCGCCTGTGGGGCCACCGGGTGTCTGGAGCCACTTGTCAGTGCGGGCTCGCTTGTGAGCCGCGTTCTCTCCGGCGCAGAGAGGGACGAGGCCGAATCGCTCACGGCTCGTGACATTGGGACCAGGGCGGCGGGCGGAGACACGGTGGCCCTGGCTGCCGTTGAAGAACTTGGACAGGCGCTCGGCGTGGGGCTTGCCAATATCACGGCTCTGCTTGATCCGGAGATCATTGTGATCGGCGGGGGTGTGGCGGAGGCCGGCCGGCCCCTTCTTGACGCCGCGCGGGACGAGCTGGTCCGGCGCACGTCGAGATGTCGGGAGGACCTGCCGCGAGTGGTCCCAGCCACGCTGGGACCGGCAGCCGGCGTCGTAGGCGCGGCGCTCTTGGCCCGCGACGAGTTCAAGCGGTAGCTGTTTCACACGCCTCACTGAACGGCGAGTTCCTTGCTCATGCGACTTACCAGAGCGGTCTTTCTCTCCCTGATACTCCTCACATCCGGGGCCTTTGGGCAGGCGGGTGAGCCGGCTTCCCCCGTCGATTCGGACGGCTTCGTCATCACGGCCGACAGTGTTGAGAGCGGCGAGGGTCCCACAGGACGCTGGATCCGTCTTGAGGACGACGTCACCATAACGCGCGAGGGAAGCCTGCTCATCGGGGACCATGGGTTCTATCGCCAGCGTGAGAGGGTGGCAGTCATCTACGGTGATGTCCACGGCACGGATCAGGGCGCTCGCATAGCGTGCGACACGCTCAAGTACTTCCGGGACTGGGGCCTCATTGTGCTAATAGGCAGCGCTTCGTTTGCGGACACGGCCGGCGTTCTCAGTGCGGACAGGATGGAGATGCACCGTAGTCCCGGAATGGCTGTCGCGAGTGGATCCTGCGTTGCGGTGGATGATGAGGGGAAGTCGCGGCTCACCAGTGGCTATCTCATCTACGACTTCGAGCGGCACGAGATCAGAGCGTCCCTGGATCCCCTTCTCACGACATACAACGAGGACGGCGAGGTTGAGGCAGAGCTCTCGGCCGAAGTCATAGAGCTCTACCCCGAGAGCGACATGGTGCGTGCGCTGGGAAATGCGGTCGTACTGCGCGAGGACGTGGCCGGGCACGCGCGAGTCATCGTTATCTCCGGCGTGGATGACAGCGTAGTGCTCAAGGGTGAACCCGACGTACAGGAGGAGTCGAATCGGCTCTCTGGAAAACTCATCAGGATCCTGAGTTCGGACGGAGAGATCTCGCGCGTCATCGCGACAGAGGACGTGCAGGTAGACTACACGGTGGATCGCGAGGAAGGGACCGATGATGACATCGAGTTCGGTCACGTAGCTGGCGATACTCTTACGATGTTCTTCACGAGTGGTGAGATAGTTCTCACGGCGGTACGAGGGCACGTGGAGAGCGAGCACATCGTCGGATCGCTGGGGGAGCGCAATCTCATCACGGCTCCTTCTGCGGATGTGCTGTTTTCGGAGGGGAGTGTCACGCGCACGACCTTCAGAAGAGGAGCGACCGGATCGTACTGGCTTGTCGACGAGGAAGGCGGCTCTGAGGAGAGCGACCCTGACGACGAAGGTGAAGCGCCGGCTGATTCGATCACGCTGGGCGAGGTGAAATACGCTGGTGACAGAATCGACTACTACGTCCGGAGAAATCGTGTGGTTCTGACCGGCGCGGCTCATGCGGAGTATGACGGCACTGAGCTGGATGCGGATGTCGTGACGTTCGATCCGGAAAGCGAAATTCTCTCCGCTGAGGGCGACCCCGATCTCAGGGAAACGTCGGATCGCCTGGTTGGTGGGAGCTTGTCATACGACATGGGGCAGAGGCTGGGTGTCGTGAGCGACGGGGTCACGGTATTCGAAGACGGTCTCTACTATGGCGAACACATCATCCGTGAGGGTGATGGGACGCTCAGGGCGAGGAACGGTGTCTACACGACGTGCTCGAATCCGAAGCCGCATTTCAGACTTGTCTCGCACAGGATGAAGGTCTACCTCAATGACAAGGTCATTGCCAAGCCGGTGATCCTCTACATCGGGGAGATCCCTGTTCTGGCGCTGCCCTTCTATGTTTTCCCCATCAGGAAGGAGCGGCACTCGGGATTCCTCATCCCGCAGATCGAGATCGGTCTTTCCGAGAACAAGGGGCGTTTCATTAAGAACTTCGGCTACTACTGGGCGCCGAGCGACTACTGGGATCTGTCGGGCTGGGCCGGCTACTATGAGCAGACGAAATGGACCGTACATCTGGAAGGCCGCTACAAGATCCGCTACTCGCTGGCCGGGTCCGTGAGATCCTCGTTCATGCAGGAGCTTCACCAGGACAAGCGGCGGTGGGATCTCAGGATCGATCACCGTCAGGAGATGGGGCGACACTGGACGGCCGGGGTATCGGGTGATTTCCGGAGCGACGAGTTCTACGCGAGCGACTCCAACGAATCCATTCAGGAGAGCGTGAATAGAAGTCTGCACTCCCAGTTGTGGGTGCAAGGGCGTTGGAGCGGCCTCTCAGCAGGCCTCACACTGGACCGCAGGGAGCAGTTGGATGACGGGGTCATATCGGAACTCCTTCCCAAGATAGAGATCAGTGTTTCCCAGCGGCCGCTGGTTGAGACTGAGATCGGGGACAGCGGGCTCAAGGAATGGTTGGGCCGCCTCTCCTACAACTGGAAAGCCAGGGCCGTGAACGACAGGGATCGATCGGCTGGTGAGACCGATGTTAAGCAGGGCATAGGCTTTGGCGGCACACTGCGGGGTTCAAGGAAGGCTATGGGGTGGTTGAACATCACCCCTCGCTTCAGCGCACAGCAGAACTGGTATGACCGTGACAGGGATGGCAACCGCTTCCCGTCGCGGCTCACGTACGATGCCGGCGTTTCGGCCCGCACCACCATCTACGGGACATTCTTTCCGGAGGTTGGGTCACTGGCGGGCATCCGGCACGTCATCGAGCCGTCCGTCTCGTACACATGGAAGCCCGAACTCTCGCAGCACTTCAGTGCGGACGGTAGCGATCGCTTCTACACCTTCTCAGGATTTGGAGCGACTCCGCATTCGAGGAAATCCGTAGGCGTGTCTCTTGTGAACAAGATCCAGCTCAAACTCAGTGAGGGAGGAGAGACGCGGAAGATGGATGATCTCCTCCGGTTCACGGTGTCCAGCTCATACGACTTCAAGAGTGACGATCTGCGCTGGGCAGATGTGACGTCTCGTGTGGATCTCAAGCCCTGGCGCGGGTCATCCGTGCGGCTCAACATGCGGCATGACGCCTACGATTGGGAGATGGAGCGCGCTGATCTGACAGTGACCCTGAATCTCACAGGACAGCAACCTGTTATGCCGGATGAGTCCTGGGAGGACCGAATCGCCGGCGGAACCGGCTCTCCCGCCGATGAGCTCAGGCGGGAACTCGCCCAGCGGTCGATGACCGACAGAGTCGGGGGACGACCGTGGAATGCGTCAACAACCTTCCGCTACTCGCGTGGATCGGACCCAAGAAACGCCACATATTGGGTTGATCTGAAGCTCGCGCTCTCGCTAACTGCAAACTGGCGTGTGAATTACAAGATCCACTACGATCTCTCGGGTGAAGAGGTCGCGAGCCAGGAGTACGCCGTCTATCGAGATATGCACTGCTGGGAGGCACGCTTCGTGTCACGCTACTACAACGATGAGTGGGAGTACTATTTCCGCATCAGCATCAAGGCACTGCCTGAGATCCAGGGTGAGGCAGGGAGCAAGCATCTGAACAGAACCATAAGATAGGCAAGTAGCACCGCAGCCTGGCGGGGTGCTTGAGGGGTGCGTGTGTCAGTATTATGGCCAGGACATAAATATACCACAAGAGAAGACCGGTACTGGCGTGTCCGGGTTTTCCCAGTTCTAGGGCAATTCCCATTGACAAGATATGGGGTCTGGTGTAACTTGTCCGAAAACTTGGGGTGTTGGGCAATTGGCAAGATCGACAGGCCGCAAACGGGGAGTGGAGATGAACAAGGCAGAGCTGATCGAGAAGCTGGCAAGCAAGAACGGTCTTTCGAACAAGGCCGCCAAGGATATTCTGGATTCACTATTTGGTATCGGTGGCGGCATCTTCTCCGAAGAGCTCAAGGCTCACGGCAAGATCCAGATCACGGGTTTCGGCACCTTCAGCGCTGATCATCGCGATGCAAGGGATTGGAGAATTCCGGGGACCGACAGGACGAAGCATGTCGAGGCTCATTTCTACCCGAAGTTCAAGGCCGGCAAGTCGCTGAAGGACTATGTGAAGTAGTCTCTGGACGACTGCAGAGTGTTTAGGGCAGGGGGCCGCATCGGCTCCCTGCCCTTTTTCACGCCCGCCCTGCTGACAGCTCCGCGGGGAATGGCATTGACATCGATGCTCAGGATGAAGCAGGATGGGGATTGAGGAAACGCGGGCGTTGGAGAATGTTCTGGGAGGGTGTGATGGGTGAGTTTACGAGTCTGATAGATCTTCTGGTGGCACTTCTAAGGCTCTTCGGTATCGAGCAGAGCGCCATTCTCCCTGCCATCGCTCTTGTCATCCTCTTTTTCATCATTGCGGTGCCGGTGGGACTCCTGTCGCACGCGCGGCGGGTCGTGACTGGAAGGGTCGGGATGATCGGTGAGGAGGGCGAAGCAATCAGCGATCTGGCTCCTGATGGCAAAGTCTACGTTCACAGCGAGTACTGGGATGCTGTGGCGCATGCGGAGATACCGAGGGGAACCAGGATAAGAGTTGTTGGAGTCAAGGGGATGATCCTCTCGGTGGAAGCGATTTTCTAAGGGGGTGACAAATGGGTGGAGTCGTAGTACTGATACTGGTCGTGCTGGTCCTATTCTCGAAGGCGATCTATGTCCTTCGCGAGTACGAGCGCGGCGTCGTTTTTCGATTGGGACGCCTCGTGGGCGCACGCGGTCCCGGACTGATCCTGGTTATCCCGTTCATCGATCGCCTCGTGCGGGTCGGTCTCAGAATCATCGCGATGGACGTTCCTTCCCAGGATGTGATCACCAAAGACAATATCTCGGTGAAGGTCAACGCAGTGGTCTACTACAGGGTTTTCGATGCCAGCAAGGCCATCGTCGAAGTCCGGGACTACAACTACGCCACGTCGCAGCTCGCACAGACGACGCTCAGGAGCGTCATCGGTTCGGCTGAACTGGACGATCTCCTTTCCGCGCGTGAGAAGATCAACGTCGAACTTCAGTCGATCCTTGATAAGCAGACCGATGTTTGGGGTATCAAGGTCTCAGCTGTTGAGGTCAAGCACGTCGATCTTCCCGAGACGATGCAGCGGGCGATAGCGAGACAGGCTGAAGCTGAGCGCGAGCGCCGGGCGAAGATCATCCACGCCGAGGGCGAACTGCAGGCGTCCGAAAAGCTCTCGCAGGCCGCGGCCGTGCTTGCCGAACAGCCGACATCTATCCAGCTCAGATTTCTGCAGACGCTCAGTGAGATCTCTGTAGAGAAGAACTCAACGATCATATTCCCCGTCCCGATCGATCTCATTCAGCACTTCGTGAAGGCTTTTGGGAAGGGTGGCGGATGATCCTCGATGGTGGCTCGCGTTCGTGGAGCCTCGAGCCGGCCGATCCCGCAGTCATCGATGAGATTGCGAGGTCGGCCGGTGTGTCAGTGACTACCGCACGCGTAATCGCTGCCCGCGGACTGCTTACCGGCGCCGAGGCGGTGCGGCTCTTGAACCCCGGTGTGGAATCGCTTCCGGATGTCCGCTCCCTGCCGGACGTGGAACGCGTCGTGGAACGCGTTAAGCGCGCTCTCGATGAGGGTGAACGTATCGTCGTGCACGGGCATGATGATGCCGACGGCGTCACGGCGAGCGTCATCATGGTCGAGGCGCTGCTCAAGCTGGGCGCGACTGTTGATTCCTACATTCCGGACAGGCGGACGGAGGGACACGGGCTCAACAGAGTCGAACTCGACGGGTTCGCGGCGAGAGGTGTGACGCTCGTCATCACGGTCGACTCCTGCGTCAGCGATCGCGACGACATTGCCTACGGGAACAGTCTGGGCATCGATACGGTCGTGACGGATCATCATGAAATACCCCCGGAGCTTCCACCCGCTGTTGCGATTGTGAATGCAAAACTCCCAGACATCGACTACCCATACCGCTATCTTGCCGGCGTCGGCGTTGCATGGCGAGTCTCTGAGCTTCTTCTGGAGGAACTGTCGGGAAAACACGGAGGTGGGGGAGCAGCGTGGTACGGCTCTACGTGGGACGATGAGGCGCTTGCGCTGGTCGCCATTGGTTCCATCGCCGATCGCGTGCCGCTGACGGGAGACAACAGGGACATGGTGGTCGATGGGTTGAAGGCGGTGATGCGGAGTGAGCGTCCGGGTCTCAAAGCCCTTTTGGCGGAGACAGGTCTCGCAGGTGGGGAGGTGACCCACGACGATGCCAGGGAGTTCCTCGGATCGATCTTTGGCCGCACCTCGAACGGTAGGGGGGGGAACACAGCGTACGACCTCTTTGTCGCGAGTGATGAGGAAGCTCAGGATATCGTTCGTGAACTGGTCCTGGAGAGGAACGAATGGCGGCAATCAGCGGCAGCTGCTTGGAAGAAGGTCAAGGCTCTCGTTCCGGAGGACTCCGAGTCCGTACTCGTGATCGACATCGATATCCCGATAGATGTGATGGGTGCGGCTACTTCTCGCCTTGCTGAGCACAGCGGCAAGCCCGTCATACTCATAAGAAGGAAGAACGGCGATGCCACAGCTGAAGCCAGGGGACCTGTAGGGTACAACATCGTCGAGGCGTTCCGGTCGATGTCCGAGCTCTTCCTGAACTACGGCGGACACCCACGGGCTGCTGGATTTTCGATCGAGAGTGCGAAGATTCCCCTCTTCCGTGAACGCATGCTTGAGTACGCGGCAGCGAACCCACCCACACCCGTTCCGAGGCAGATCGATGCGGAGCTTGCGTTCGCCGGTATCACCGCGATCATTGCCGGAGAGATGGATGCACTTGGCCCATTCGGACAGGGCTGGTCTCGGCCGACTCTCTTGGCCAGAGGGGTTACCGACAGTGTGGCTGATGCGGCGAGGGATGCTGGGATCCGATTCCGCACGCCGGTGCCTCGCATGAGACGGCCCATCGATCTCGTCTACCGACTTCGCTTGTCAGACGGGATAGTGTTCGTGAGCATCGTCGATACGATCGAGACTCATGAAACAACTCCTGCAGGGGACTCCGCATGAATTCCGCGCTGGGTCCAACGCGCAAGGGTCCCAGAGAGGCGGGGACTCTGTACATCGTGGCGACCCCGCTCGGCAATCTCGGAGATATGACATTCCGCGGCACCCAGATTCTCCGTGACGTCGATGCGATCGCCACTGAGGACACGCGACGCACTGGAAAACTCCTCTCACACTATGAGATCAAGAACAGGCTTGTCGCGTACCACGAGCACAATGAGGCGCGCGCCGCTCGCGCGATCGTGGAGAGGATCCTGGGTGGCGAGAGTATCGCACTTGTGACCGATGCGGGCACGCCGCTGGTCTCGGACCCCGGGTTTCTGCTGGTAGCGGCCTGCGTGAAGGCGAGCATCGATGTCGTGCCGATTCCGGGGCCGTCTGCACTCGTCGCGGCGCTCTGTGCGTCAGGACTGCCACCACACCCGTTCTACTTCGCGGGCTTCTTGCCGAGGAAGACCGGAGCCAGGAGGAGACGTCTTGCCGTTCTCTCCAGTCTTCCCTGCACACTCCTGTTCTACGAGTCTCCGCACCGAGTGGCGTCATCCATCAGGGACATGGCCGAGGAGCTCGGAGATAGGCCTGCCGTCATCGCACGAGAACTCACCAAGATCCATGAGGAGTTCCTGCGGGATCGCCTCCCAGCGCTCGCCGAACTCGTCGAGGGGCGCACTCTCAAGGGCGAGATCGTGATCATTGTTGCGGGGCCCGATCATGGTGAGAGTCCGTCCGATCTTCCCGATGGCCCCGCTGCCACGCCATTTCCGGAACTGCCCTAACATATTGACACTCACGATTCCCGAGTGATAGACTGCGGCATTCAAGTGGGAAGATGGGCGAGGAGTCCGCTCAGAGCGGCGGGATACCGATGACAAACAGAATAAAGAGCAAGGCGCGAGAACTTCTCAATCCTGCTGCGAATTTCGCTGCCGAGCTGGGGATCTCACCAACGGCCATAACAATGGCGGGGCTCGTTCTCTCCGTCGCATCGGGCTGGGCGCTTGCGGTCGGCCGCTTTCCGACTGCAGGGGTTCTGCTGATCCTCGCCGGCGTCTGCGACATGATCGATGGCGCTGCGGCAAGGGCTGCGAACAGGGCGACGCGGTCCGGCGCATTTGTGGATTCGACGATAGACAGGTACTCGGAGATGGTAGTACTCCTAGGGGCCTTAGTCTACTATCTGACCCGATCAGCGGCGGCGCCCGAATCCCTGACTGCGGTTCTCATCTTCCTGGCGCTCGGTGGATCGTTCCTCGTGAGCTACACCCGAGCCAGGGCCGAAGCGATAGGGACGAGCTGCGAGGTTGGGATCGCTGAGCGACCAGAACGCCTTGTCATTGCGATCATCGGTGCGCTTTTTGGGCCGAATGTTTTCAGGGTGGCCATCTGGGTCCTTGCGATAGTGTCACAGATCACGGCGATTCAGAGAGTCCGACACGTTATCAGCAACACTGGTTCATAGGGACAGACTTGAACACAAGCACACATCGGGGGTGACTTTCGATGGGCAAGAAGAAGGTAAGGGTAGCGATCATCGGCGTTGGGAATTGCTCATCGTCACTCGTTCAGGGCGTGGAGTACTACAAGAACGCAGCTGACGATGAATTCGTTCCGGGACTCATGCATGTCAATCTCGGCGGGTATCACATCAGCGACATCGAATTCTCGGCAGCCATCGACATCGACAAGAACAAGGTAGGCAAGGACCTGTCCGAGGCCATCTTCACGAAACCGAACAACACGTACAAGTTCAGCGATGTGCCGAAACTGGGAGTGAAAGTCGCGAGGGGCATGACGCACGATGGACTTGGGAAGTATTTGTCAGAGATCATCGAGAAGGCGCCCGGTCCGACGGATGACATCGTCGGGCTTCTCAAGGATACCAAGACGGATGTTGTGCTCAGTTTTCTCCCGGTAGGGAGCGAAGAGGCAACGAAGTGGTACGTCGAGCAGATCCTGGAGGCCGGGTGCGGTTTTGTGAATGGGATCCCGGTCTTCATCGCGCGCGAACGCTACTGGCAACAGCGTTTTGAGAAGAAGGGGTTGCCTGTGATGGGGGACGATGTCAAGTCGCAGGTCGGCGCCACCATCGTGCATCGCGTGCTCACCACGCTTTTCAGAGAGCGCGGCGTTCGTCTCGAACGGACGAGTCAGCTCAACGTTGGCGGCAACACTGATTTTCTCAACATGCTCGAGCGCTCCAGACTGGAATCGAAGAAGATATCAAAGACGAATGCCGTGACATCTCAGCTGGACTACGATATCGGGGCGAGCAACGTTCATATAGGCCCCTCGGACTACATCGAGTGGCTTTCCGACCGCAAGTGGGCCTACGTCCGGATGGAGGGGCGCACGTTCGGGGATGTGCCGCTCAATGTCGAACTCAAGCTTGAGGTCTGGGACTCGCCGAACTCGGCAGGCGTCATGATTGACGCTGTGCGGTGCATGAAGCTTGCGCTCGACAACGGTCTCTCGGGTGCAATTGACGCACCGTCATCGTACTTCTTCAAGTCGCCGCCCAAGCAGTTCACTGACTACGACGCGCGGACGAAGACCGAAGCGTACATCGCCAAGTACGGGCAGAAGGCTCAGAAGGCGACGGGGAAGTAGTGGGCGCGACCGATTGGACTGCAGTCGCGTGGGCGCGACCGATTGGGCTGTGGTCGCGAACTTCAGGTCGGGAGGTGTCCGACCTGAAGTGCTAACAGGGGTCGGCCACGAGAGACGGGAACCATGAGCGAGCAGGAGCGAACAGGGCTCTTCATCACGTTTGAGGGCGTTGAGGGTTGCGGCAAGTCGACGCAGGCCCGGCTCCTGGTCAAACACCTCGAGGCTCGCGGTATCGGAGTGGTGCTCACTCGGGAACCCGGAGGAACGGCTCTCGGCGAACGCCTTCGCGAGATTCTGCTCGATACTGGTCAGACCGGCATGCGTGCTGAGACGGAGCTATTCCTCTATCTTGCCTCCAGGTCCGAGCACGTGGCCCATGTCATTGTTCCCGCTCTCAAGAGGGGGGCCGTTGTCATATCCGACCGCTTCGCTGATGCGAGTGTAGCCTACCAGGGCGGAGGACGTGGGCTCGGGGCTGATCTTGTGCGTTCGTTGAACGAAACGGCGACAGGCGGCGTCAAACCAGACATAAGCTTCCTTCTCGATCTGGACGCAGGGGAGGGTCTCGGGCGTCTCACCGGTAGGATTCAGGATGATGGTCTGGTCGCGGCACGGGATCGGATCGAGAGTGAGGCGATCGAGTTTCACGGAACGGTCAGGCAGGCATATCTTGATGAGGCCATTCTAGAACCCAAGCGGTTTGCGGTTCTCGACGCGAGAGGCCACATTGAAGAGTTGGCACGCGAGATAGCGTCGCGGGCCGACGATCTGCTGGAAGAATGGACCGGAAAACATGCAGGAGATGACTAACATGACGAGACGATTCGGGCGGTTCGCGCCGGTGGTCCTGGCACTCATCGTCGGGATTCTCCTCGGCGCGTGGACGGTCGAGCGCGTGAGCGCGCGCGGTGATCTCTACACGTATCTCGATCTCTTCACTGACGCCCTCTCCAAAGTAGAGCGGGCGTACGTCGAGGACGTGGATGCCAAGGAGCTGATGTACGGAGCGGTGCGGGGAATGCTCGCCAGTCTCGATCCGTACTCCATGTTTCTTGATGAGGAGTCCTTCGGGGATTTCAAGGTATCGACGGAGGGTGAGTTTGGGGGATTGGGTATTCAGATAGCTGTCAGAGACGGTGTGCTGACGGTTGTGAGTCCGATAGAAGGAACACCGGCGTACGATCTCGGCATTCAGTCCGGTGATCGCATAGTCGCCATCGAAGGCGAGTCGACAATAGGAATCACTGTTGACGAGGCCATCGGAACTCTCCGCGGCGAGCCGGGCACGAAGGTCAGTATCTCGATTCATCGCGAAGGACTCGAGGATCTCCTTGAGTACACCGTCACGAGAGACATCATCAAGATCGACAGCGTGCCCTACGCTTTCGTCATGGATGGCGATGTCGGGTATGTGCGTATCTCCAGATTCGCTCGCACGACCGCGGAGGAGCTTTCCGCGAGGCTCGACGATCTCGAGGGCGAGGGGATGCGATCCCTGATCGTGGATCTCAGGAGCAATCCTGGAGGTCTCCTTTCTCAGGCCGTCGATGTGAGTGATGTCTTCCTCGAAGCCGGGGAGCTGGTAGTGAGCACGCGAGGGCGTCTCCGCGAGCAGAACAAGGAGTTCTACGCGAGAAGGCCTGCGCGCTTTTCGAGAGACTTCCCGATCGTAGTTCTCATCAACGGCGGCAGCGCAAGCGCGTCGGAGATCGTCGCCGGCGCCATCCAGGATTGGGACCGGGGAATCGTCGTTGGAACAACGAGTTTCGGCAAGGGTTCCGTTCAGACGCTGATGCGACTCAAGCCGTATACGAAGGACTGCGCCATCAAGTTGACGACTGCCAAGTGGTACACGGCGAGCGGCAGGCTCATTGAGAAGCCCGAGCGCTGGGATCCGGGCGCAGAAGTGGCCGAAGGAGAGGACGAGGAGACAGAGAGACCTCAATATGCGACGGCGGCCGGCCGGGTCGTCTATGGCGGCGGCGGAATAATCCCCGACGTTACGATAGAGGGCACGCGAAGATCCGACATTGCCGTAGATCTCGAGCGTCGCGAGGAGTACTTCGAATTCGCCATTCACTACCTGTCGGAGCATGAGCTCGGCAGCGGTGCGATCGAAATCGATGCTTCCTTGTGGAGCGCGTTCCTCAGTTTCTTGGAGAGAGACGGCTTCGAGTTCGATGAAGATGTGCTTGAGGAACACCGTGACGAGATTGAGCTCTCCATGCGGCGCGATCTCGCACGCAAGCTCTACGGCAGGACCGAGGCCTACATTGTTGCTATCGAAGGTGACGGACAGCTCAGCCAGACCGCAAAGATCGCCGGCAGCGCCAAAGGCCTGGCGGATCTCTTCGCGCTGGCCGACGAATCCGTGGAAGCGGAGGAATAGCTCGCCGCAACCACTTGAGAGCCGCTGTGGATGCCACGCGGGGCGGTCGACAAGGCCGCCCCGTCTTCTTGACGCCCTGGAGAGCGGGGCAATATACTCCGGACAATGAGAATAGGGAAACTTGTCATAGACCCCCCTCTTATCCTTGGGCCGCTGGCCGGGTTGACTGACAGCCCGATGCGCAGGCTCTGTCGCCGGATGGGCGCGTCGCTGGTCTGGACGGAGATGGTGAGCGCTGAGGGGACCATCCGGGAGAGTCAGCGGACGTTCGAGTTCCTCGATTTCGTCGAGGAGGAGCGTCCGATCGTCTTTCAGCTCTTCGGGGCGAATCCCGAGTCTGTCGCGAAGGCGGCGCGCATCTTGGATAGGATGGGCCCCGACGTCATCGATCTCAATGCCGGGTGCCCGGCGAAGAAGGTCGTGAAGTCCGGCTCCGGCGCCGCTCTCATGCGCGATCCGGTGCTGATGCAGGAGGTCGTTCGGGCTCTTGTCGAGTCGACGACCCGGCCCGTAACCGTCAAGATCAGAAGTGGATGGGACGAGGACTCGATCAACGCGCCCGAAGTGGCCGGGTTCATCGAGGAACTTGGAGCCTCCGCGATCACGATCCACCCGAGGACAAAAGCTCAGAGCTTCACTGGGACGGCCGACTGGCGTCTCATCACCGAGGTCAAGCGATCGGTGGGGATCCCCGTCATCGGGAACGGAGACATCAGATGCGGGGACGATGCCATTCGCATGATCGATACTACGGGATGTGATGCCGTGATGATCGGGCGGGGAGCGATCGGCAACCCTTGGATCTTTCGCGAAGTGCGCGCTGCGATGACGGGGGCGGAGCCACCGCTGCCGCCATCGCTGTCCGAGCGTCTCGAGACTGCGATCGAACAGCTGGATCTCATGGTTGAGATGAAAGGCGTGCGCCGCGGCGTGCACGAGATGCGGAAGCACATCGTGGCATATCTCAGGGGTTTTCACAGTGCTTCGAAGCTCAGGGCCGAGCTTGTCGTCATTGAGGATCCCGAGGTTGTGAAGGACAGAATCAGAGGAGCCCTGGCTGAACTCGGCGTGGGTCGGGAGACGGGCGCCAGTGGGGGTGAGACGCAATGAGACAACGAGGCGGAGCGGAACGCTGGTTCCTGGCAGCGGCGGTGCTTCTGGCGGTTGTGACCGCCGGCGGCTGCGGCGGTCCGCCCAGATCCAGCGGGAGCGGCGTTGCCACTGTCCAGATCGTGACGCATGTGGCTTCCGAGGGAGAGACGCTTGCGAGCATCGCCGATGACTACTACGGGAGTCTCAGTGGGGTCTCCTATCTCGCGAACGTCAACGGCGTGAACGATGCCTTCGAGCTGAGCCCCGGAATGCTTGTTGAGGTGCCCGTGGGAGAAGAGGACATCGCGCGGTACGCTCTGAGGACCGACGCAAAGGCCCGCTACAATCGAGGAACCGCGCTAGCCGATAGGGGCGAACTGAGAAAGGCGGCTGACGAATTCAGGGCTGCGCTCAAAGAGGACCCCCGGTTCACCGATGCGGGGTACAATCTCGGTGTTGTACTCCTGATGATGGGTGAGCCGGAGATATCGGCTCGGGTGCTCGAACAGGTCATAGAGGTCAGACCGGGTGACGCCGCCCAGGAGTTCGCCTTGGGCAAGGCCTACTTCGATGCTGGAAGAGTGGCCGACGCCATCGAACGTTTCAATGCTGCGGAGGTCCTCGATCCGGGGCTCGAGGACGCCGTATTCGCTCGGGCGGTGGCGCTTCTTGAATTGGGAGAGACCAAGAGCGGCATCGTTGCTCTGGATGGCTACGTGAGGCGCTTTCCCTTCGGGGCCTGGGCCGACGTCGCCAGAGCGCGTCTCATCGAACTCGCGGGTAGTGCGGTGGCGGGGCGTGAGATCGCCGCCGAGGCTGTGGGTAGAAAGAGTCTGACGCTCGAGAAGCTGGAGAGAGCCGATCATCGCGCGGAGCCTGAGGGAGAAGCTCAGGAGGATTCACCTTGATAGAGGTGCAGGATGTCAGTCTCACCTATCACGGAGCGGGGACGTCTGCGCTCTCGAACGTGAGCCTCTCGGTCCATCCCGGGGAATCGGTCGCGATTGCGGGGGCCAGCGGCTCCGGGAAGACGACACTGCTGAGACTGCTGAACGGACTCAGGCTTCCCTCGTCGGGTCGTGTTGTCGTGGACGAGATGGATACGGCGAATGAGAAGCACGTGTGGGAGATACGTCGCCGTGTAGGTCTTATCTTCCAGAACCCGGACAACCAGCTTGTCAGTACCACGGTCGAGCGCGAGATCGCTTTCGGCATGGAGAATCTCGGATTGGACAGAGCCGAGATGCGTGAGCGTATCTCGGACGTGCTCTCAAGGCTGAGCCTTGAATCGCTCCGCGACAGACCTCCGCATCATCTCTCAGGGGGCGAGAAACAGCGTGTCGCCGTCGCAGCCGTACTGGCGATGCGGCCCACCTATCTGCTGCTCGACGAACCAACCTCGCTTCTCGATGCCTTGGGTCGGCGAGAGGTGTGGAGCATCATCGCCGGCCTCGCGGAGGACGCCTCATGTGCCGTCGTGCACGTAACGCAATTCCCCGAGGAGATCGCTCTCGCGACGCGCGTGCTTGTGCTGGATGGTGGGAAGCTCGTGTTCGACGGGCGTCCTCTTGATCTCTTTGGTGCGGCGTCCGACCTCAGGAACTGGGGGCTCAAGCGTCCACCGGCTATGGCAATCGCAGACGAGCTGAGGGCGAATGGAATCACCATTCCGGCGAGCGTGGCGACTCTCGATGAGCTGGTCCTCGCGGTGTCGCGCGATGAGAGTCGGGAGGGGGGCGTGTGAGGATAGTCATCACAGATTTGAGTGTCATCTACGAACGCGGGCTTCCCGATGAACGGGCTGCCGTGAGTGGGGTCACTCTGTCGGTGGACCAGGGCGAGTCCGTGGCCATCGCAGGACCAACCGGGTCAGGTAAGACATCTCTGCTGGAGGTAATGGCGGGACTCGTGGCGCCGACTTCCGGCACCGCTGCTCTTGAAGGTGCTGACGGCACACTCAGATCGGCTGTTGGGCTTGTCTATCAGTTCCCCGAGCTGCAGTTCTTCGAGGAGAGCATTCTCGATGAAGTGGCGTTCGGACTCCGGCATCAAGGAGCTGCAGAGGAAGAGATACCAGGAATCGTCAGGAATGCACTTGCGAGGGCCGGACTCGATCCGGGCCTTTTCCTGGATAGGTCGCCGCTCAGCCTCAGCGCAGGGGAAAAGCGACGGGCGGCTCTCGCCTGCATGATAGCGCTCGACAGGCCTTTTCTTCTCCTCGACGAGCCGAGCGCCGGGATCGATCCGGCGATGCGTGAGAGACTCGTCAAGTTCATGCTCGACATGCTCGAGGAAGGCTGCGGTCTCGTTCTGGTTACGCAC
This sequence comes from Candidatus Eiseniibacteriota bacterium, assembly GCA_030622115.1. GTDB lineage: Bacteria > Joyebacterota > Joyebacteria > Joyebacterales > Joyebacteraceae > Joyebacterum. Next base: position 2,096 of record JAUXGN010000015.1, on the reverse strand, counting down.
GACCTCGAGCTGGCTGGTCGCGTCGCCGGCCGCATGATCATTCTGTCTGATGGGAGAGTTGTGGCCGATGCGACTCCGGACAGCATATTCAGAGATGCTCCTCTTCTTGAGCGGCTCTCGCTCGATCCTCCACCGAGATACCAGCTTGTGAACCGCGTGAAGAGCTTGGCGGCAAGCAAGGCTCCGGAGTTGGAACGCCTGCTTCTTCCATCAGTTGGGCGACACCTTGCGGATGTCGGGCGCAGGTGATAGATTCTAGGCGTCTGGAGACTCGTGGAGCAGGCCCATGGAGGTGTCATGAACGCAAGGATCAAGGCTCGTGTGATGAGTTCAGAGGATCTTCGCAGGGCCATTACCAGAATAGCCCACGAGATCCTGGAACGAAACGGTGGGATTGAGGGGCTCTCCGTGATAGGAATCCAGACGCGAGGGGCGCTTCTGGCCGATAGGCTTGCTCAGAAGATCGAGGAGATCGAGGGCGAGTCCGTTCCGCTCGGTGTGCTGGATATCACTTTGTATCGGGACGACTTGAAGACTGTGGCCGATCAGCCGGTGGTGAATGAGAGTCGCATACCGTTCGACATACAGGGTAAGGTCATAGTTCTCGTGGACGATGTGCTTTTCACAGGGCGCACGGTGCGCGCCGCGCTCGACGAGATCATCGATTTCGGTCGTCCAAGAGCCGTCCAGCTTGCGGTCATCATCGATCGCGGACATAGGGAGCTTCCCATCCGTGCCGATTACGTTGGCAAGAACGTGCCGACAGCCGACAACGAGATAGTCGCGGTCAGGATGATCGAGAAGGACGATATCGATGAGGTCGTGATTCTTGAAGTCGACGTCCCAAAGAGCGAAGGCAGGCAAGCCAGCTAAAGGAGCCCGAGTCCTCGTGATTCGTAGAGTACTACTCGCCATTGTCCTTATTGCTCTGGTCGCGGTGACCCCCGGCTGCGTTTACTACAATACATTCTACCATGCCCGCACGGCGTACAATGAAGCCGAGCGCATCCGAACGACCCGCCCGCCGGATTCGAATCCCACAGCGAATGAGCTGGATCTCCTTGACAGGGTTATCGAGAAAAGCGGTCGCGTGATCAAACTCTATCCGGAGTCCTCGTGGGCCGACGATGCCCTTCTCCTTCTTGCGCAGGCCCTCTATCGCCAGGGCAAGTACGAGAGCGCCGAGATGCGCCTGACCAGTTTTCTGGCTCTCTATCCCGAGAGTGAACTCCGTCCACAGGCTGAATACGCACTGGCCGCGGTCATGCTGGAGCGTGGGAATCCGGTCTCTGCGGAGCAGGCGGTCGAGGCCCTCGCGTATGCCGACGCCCCGGGGGAGCTCTCCGATGACGCCATGATCCTTATCGGCAGGGCGAAGAACGCGAGACGGCACTTCGACGATGCGGCAGAGGTGTACATGTCGGCGCTGGAGCATTTCCCGCGAAGCGACCTGCGTGCGGAACTGCATTTTCTGACAGCGGAGAACTACACCGCAATGGGCAGGCTCGATGACGCTGCTCGACATCTGCGTGCTGTAGCCGAGGAGAGCGGCTCGCGGCAGCTGGCATTCGAGGCGCGCATCAAGTTGGCGGGTGTCTACCTCGATCTGAATGAACTCGATGCGGCGCAGGATGTGCTTGGTGATCTGGAGCGCCGCACCGCGGATCGCGACGAACTGAATCGTGTTCTGCTTCTCAGCGGCGAGGTCCATGCGGCGGGGGGGGACTACGAGGAATCCGTGACAACGTACGGCGGCATTGCTGCGTCGCACGCACGCTCCGAGGCAGCAGCCGAGGCGCGCTATCGCATCGGTCTCATCAGGAGAGATCACTTCGGACAGTTCGATGAGGCGATTGAGGCGTTCAGGGAGGCCAGGGATGAGTCTCCGAGGAGCGATGTGGCGAAGCTGGCCGCAAATGCGATGAAGGACGTTGAGAGTCTGCAGGGCTATCTCCTGACGATCAAGGAGTGGACCGAACCACGTGTGGCGGAAGACGCACCGATCGACACGCTGCTTCCAACCGTGGTCGGCGAAGACGCGCCACCCCCGGCGGTCAGCATTGTGGACACGCTGGCGGTGTCGGAGATCAGCTTCG
>JAUXGN010000053.1 GCA_030622115.1 Candidatus Eiseniibacteriota bacterium | reverse complement strand
TGAGCACGGTTCGCGCCCCGAGCTGTTGAAGCAGCGCCCCACGCTCGACGCTCATCGTATCGGGCATGACGAGGACCGCCTCGTAGCCCTTGACCGCGGCCACGAGCGCCAGACCTACCCCTGTGTTGCCCGATGTCGGCTCGACTATCACATCACCGGGCTTGAGGCGGCCCGTCCGCTCGGCGTCCTCGATCATGCCGAGGGCTATCCTGTCCTTGACGGAGCCGCCCGGGTTGAAGGATTCGAGCTTGGCGATGACTTCGGCGTCTCCCTCGGCCATCATACGGCGTATTCGAACAAGAGGTGTCTGTCCTACGGTCGAGAGGATGGATTCGTGTATCACCACATTACTCCCCATCTGAGAGCGAGGTGCGGGGTGGCACATCCTGCTTGTGCCGGGAGGCGTACGCATTGAAGTCGACGGAGAATCCCTAGATAGAACTTCTTGGACATGCGGCTGCCCGAAGTCACTGGCCGCCGCCTGTGTCCCCCTAGTCGAGATCACCGTAACCGCCGACTATCCGCCTGACATCGTCTATCTCAAATCCGTAGGAACGACGAAGCCTCCCCAGTCGCTCGTCGCGCGGCACATCGGCGGGCAGACGCAGTGTGGCAATGATGTGATCCACGGGCACGCCGGTGAGTTCCTGCACGTCGCGAAGCGTCATCGAACCGTGTATGGTGTGGTCCTCGCCGCGGTGCTCCGCGTCCCCGCCTTCGTACTCCGCAGGTCCGCCTTCGTACTCCACAGGCCCGCCTTCGTACTCCACAGGTCCGCCTTCGTACTCCGCAGGTCCGCCTTCGTACTCCGCAGGCCCGCCATCTTGCTCCGCGGCTCGGTCGTCGCGCTCTCTGCCCCGACCGCCCCGTCGCCCCTCCTCGATCTCCTCGACCGTCCCGAAGAACGGAGCCGCGGCCAGAACCAGAAGCGCGATCATCGCGATCAGCGCCAGCACAGCCCGGCCCTTCGATCTACCGCGCGTATCCCACCGCACCACGCAAGTGATCCATCCCCAATGAAGCACCAAGTGTACGACCATGGCCACACAGAAGGCGATGGCGATCCAGAAATGGACGTGACCCCACCCATGGCGGTCAAGACCCCACAGTGCGCGCGTGTGTCCCGAGCCCGCGGGAAGCACGTAGCGAATGAGCGCGCCCGTCGAGGCCAGGAAAACAAGCGCTACGAGAGCCAGGGCATCTACCAGGAAGTTGACGTTCGTGCGCTTCATGCGGAGTCCTCCCGTAGAAGTAGCCAGGTCATCGCGGGCGCCCTACCGGCGCAGGGCTTCCCACTCGCGACGCAGCATCCCGTACTGCACGCGGTCAAGGAGCTTGCCCTCCCACTCCCTGACCTCGCGCTGGGTTCCCTCGCGCAGAAATCCGACCTTCTCTACCACCCGCATCATTCTCGGATTGAACGACCACGTCGTCAACCCGATCCGGTGGAAGTCCGAGGTCGCAAACAGGTGATCGACCCAGAGCCGGAGCGCCTCAGTGCCAAGTCCCCGGTCCCAGTGTCCGTCTTCAGCGATGGCGATGCCGACATACCATTCGTCATCGTTCTTCCTGTCGTGATAGCGGCTGACCGTGCCCAGCAGCGTCCCGTCCACTGCGACTATCATGGCTCCGTATCGCGGATCACGCAGCTCGAGGTCGCACCACTTGAGGAACTTCTCCCGGAGCTCGGCCTCCTTCTCCGGCTCCATCGCATCGACAAACGTCTCCCAGGGAGCATCGAGCTTCCGCCACTCGCCGTGCGTCTTCCAGCAGAGCCATCGGTCGATGTCGGCGGGGATGCGGTCCCTGAGAATGATCTTCTTCCCTGAGGCAATCACCCCATGTGGTGCTACCTCACGATCTTGGCGCAGATCCGCGCAGCCCCCTACATCAGGCCCATCCGCCACAGCACGACAACGATAACCACCACGACGAGCGCGACCACGGCAACGACCACCCTGCGGGTTCTCTCGACCGCCTGCTCGCGCGCGGTATCAAGGTAGAACCTGTCGCCCCCGACATTCACGATGAGATGCTTGAGCTTCATCACGTGCAGCAGAAGCCCCTCCGACAATCCTACATCAGCCAAGCTCTTGGCCGTTTCCGAGCTCGTGGCCCCGTGTTCCCTGAAAGCCCGGACTATCTTCCTGCGCTTCCTGGCGACAATCCCCGCCGTGACAGCTCCGGACCCGGATGCAGGTACCATTCTCCCTCTCCTCTTCAGATACCGTTGGGACGATCCGTCAACTCACGCCGCAGCCTCTGCCCCAACAGTGAACCACCACCGTGCCCGCGTCAGAAGCGCAGCTTCTCCTTCAGCAGGTCGATCGGACGCGGGTAGTGCCCGACGCCCCTGAACTTCTTCGTGTAGATGGCCTGCTCCGGACAGTGATTGTAGCAGCTCCAGCAGCCGTAGCATCTGTTCATGTCGAACACAGGTCTGGGGTCGAGCCGTATCGCCCCGTACGGGCAGCCCTTTTCGCAGATGCCGCACTCGGTGCACAGGGCCTCGTCGACGAACTTGTCCCCCATGTCTTTCCTCGCGGCCGTACGAGGACGCCCTGGCATCAGGCTGTTGATGAAGCCGATCCGAACCCGTCTGCCAGCACCGCTCAGTTCCGCCTGCGAGTTCAGCAGGCGCCGCCTCAGTTCCGAGATAAAGGTGTCGAACGCCGACTGCTCCCTGGCACTCGGCGCCTGTTCGTTTGCCCTGCCTCTCACGATCATGGGTGGGTAGCTCTCCGGAGTGTGAAGGGCGTGGCCTGCAACGACCCGGAACCCCTTCGCGGTCACGGCGCTCTCCATGGCTCGGAGCATCTTGCCGCTGATGAAGCCGTGCGTACTCAAGACGAACGCGAGCTTCCCGTCCTGGTGCGGGAGGCGGCCCACGAAGTCCAGAAACACCTGCGACGGTCCGAAGAAGTCCGTGAAGGCCGCGAAGCCGATCACGTCGTACGCCCCCGTGTCGACCGCCTCGGCCAGGGTAACGTCGATGAGATCGAACTCTATGTCCTCCGCCTTCGCGGCCAGGTACCGGCAGGCCAGGGCCGTGTTGCCCGACCCCGAGTAGTAGCAGATGGCTCCCTTCACTTCCGCCTCCTCCTCAAAGACCGGCGCCCGCCCACAGGGGAGCGCCGTCTCGCCAACTCGCCGCTTCAATCCTCCAGGAACTTCCGGAGCGGCTTGACCATCTCGTCCTTCATCCGCCTGTTGACTTCCTTCCTGAACTGCGGGGATCTCGAGAGCAACAGCATCAACCCGTTCTGGACTCTCGACTTCAGGTTCTTCTGCGGGAAGTCGAATGCCCCGGATCTCCGGTAGGCAACGAAGTCGGCGCGAAACGGGAACCGGAGTCTGCCCCAGATCGCATCTCGGAAGAGCATGGCTCCACCCACTGCCAGGAAGGTGTGCGGTCTCGCGTACCCGGTGTCGGCGAACCGAGTGAGGCGGCGCGCCAGGTCCTGCAGCGAGTCGTCGATCTCCACTGAGTCTCCGAACTCGTCGGTAACGAAGCCGCCCAGATTGGCGTGCTGGAGTTCGACGTAGCCCTCCAGCATCTGTCTGAGATTCTGTATCTGGCTGAGTGGGCCCGAGATGATGAACCCCATCTGCTTCCCGGTCAGGGAGGGCACGTGGCCGTTGAAGAAGGACCTGTCGAGGAAGAGCTTCCACCGCGAGGACAGGTACCTGTCGCGAATCGTCCCCGCCCAGACGACTATGTCAGCGGTCTTCACCTTGGTGTTGTAGAAGTCGATGTACCCGTCCTTGCCCTCGTACACGCAGTGGTTGTCATACCCGCACTGGATGCATCCCAAGCACGGTCCCTTGATGTCGACGTCGCACAGATTGACTACCTCGATGTCGCCGACGAAGGACGAGCGGAACCTCTCAACCATCCGGATGAGGTTCGTCTGGCCATCCTCCGAGTCCGTCACAACCAGAATCTTCTTGCCGCCCGGGTCGACCTTCTCTTCAACGCGGCCGGGCGTGTAGTCGAACTCCCGCCGCGCCACCGGCGCGTAGGTCTTCTGAGGTCGTGTGCCGCGTTCGATCGAGTCGAAGAACTCCGTGGCGAACAGATGAAGCGCGGATCTCTCCTCATCCTTCAGCAGATCGTACATGTCCGCGGAGAAGGACCCCACGTACCTCATGTCGAGATCGTCGCAGATGCCGTGCATATAGTTGATGGCCGTGTGGTCGAAGAAGTGAATGGACGTGGCCAGAAGCGCCGCGTGCTTGTCCCTGAAGGCGTCCGTCGCGTCTCTCTCCCGGATCAGCTCGATGAACCGCTTGTAGCCGGAGTGCACGAGCATGTAGTAGAGAGGGAACGCCCACAGAACACCGTCGGAGGATTGTACCTCAGCGGTGATCTCCTGGAAGACCCCTTCGTCCTTCTCGATCTTGCCGACTCGGCTGGAGACATCGAGGATGTTGAGCTCGTGTTGCGGGAACTCCTTCTGGAGGTAGCGAACGTACTGCATCGTAACACTGGTCGCACCCTTGGGACTTCCGTTCAGAACCGCGATCTTCACTGCGACGACTCCTTCCTCAGTCCCTCCAGCAGCAATGACGCCTCCTCCGCATCCGACTCCAGCACGTAGACTGCGACGGGCTGGATGCCGGGTGTGATTACGGTGCCCAGACGACTGATCCCCGTGACGTCACTCATGAATCCGCCCTTCACCGCGCACGAGATGCCGGCCTCTTCGAGAATCGACTTGGCGACAGCCGCCGCGGTCTCGTCCGAGGTGCGGAAGACCGGGACCAGATCCTCCCTGAGCTTCTGTGGATCCAACATGGAAGTCGTCCTTGTCCTTCTCATCCTTGAACTCCAGCCCCGGACTCCGGTCACCGGTCCCAGCCGACCACAGAGCCAACGTGGTCGGCAGCCTAACGACCAAGCTCATCATCCACCCAACCCGCGATGTCATCAATGACGGTTTGAGCTACATTGCCGGGCTGGCTGTATTCCTCGGGAGTGGACTTGCCAGTGCCTGCAATGAAGAGATGATTGAGTTCCGGGTAGGCCTTGAAGGACACGCCCTCCTGTCCGGCAAGCCCTTCCTTCCAGCCGTCGAAGTCGCTCATTGTGATCTGGTAGTCGCGCTCCCCCTGACAGAACAGCATCGGAATCGTCAGTTCACTGGCCGTTGCTACGGGGTCGTACTCCATCAGGTCTGCCCAGTAGGCCTTCGAGCATCCAAGGACGATCTCACCCTCGCTCATATCAAGCTCTCGTATCGTCCTGAGCTGTGCTCGGGTCTCTTCCAGTTGTTTCGCCTCGGTCTCGTCTATCTCCCCGTCCAGAGAAAGCAGGTACTCGACCTGTTCCGCCATCTTCTCTATGTACAGACCCACGGGGCAACCGGCAAGGAGAACGAGTCCGGCAAGTCCTTCCCCTCGAGCTGCTATGCGAGGAGCCATCACTGCTCCCAAGCTGTGCCCGACGACGAAGATCCTGTCAGAGTCGATCCCCTCGGTTCTCTTGAGCAACTCAATCGCCGCCAGGGCATCGGTTACTACCTCGTCGTCCACGGTGAACGTGTCCATGACCCCCGCGATCTTGGTGGGATGTTGCTTGGTGCGCTTCTCATAGCGGAGCACGGCGACTCCCTGGGTAGCAAGTCCCCAGGCAAGGTCTTTGAACGGCTTGTTTGGACCAATAGTCTCGTCTCTGTCATTTGGCCCCGAGCCGTGTACCAGAACAGCGGCAGGGAAGGGTCCTTCTCCTTTGGGGATGCTCAGAGTCGCCGGCAGCTCCCACTCGCCACTGCCGATCGTGCACTCTCGTTCGGTGAACGACTCCGGCTTCGCATACGCGGGTGCTCGGTAGTCTACTTGTCCCTCGGCAGGAGGAACGAACTGAATGCCGGCTATGCTTGCTTGTTTGTCGAGGACCACCCTCATTCCAAGAGACCTGTTGGCGAACTCACAGGTGACGATGACAGCCTCGTATCCGGCTATCTCAACGGACGTGGTCCCAACCACCTTCTCGAATTCGCCGGCCCCTTCAGCCGAGGTCACATCGTCCCACATTGCTTCAAGACCTTCCGGGGAAAGCGCCGCTGTCATCTCGGCACTGAAGGATCCAACCGCTTCTTCGAACTCACGATTGCTGAGCAATGAGACGAAATCCCGGGCGATGGTTTCCAGGTCCCTTTCCACCGAGGTAACGGCATCCAAGGAGACTGCGGGTTCATCGGCACCGCCGACCAGAGGACTTGTCATCAGAACCAGAATCAACACACAGTGAACTGCTAGCATCTTCATTGACTCTCCTCCTCGGCTCTCTCGCGTGTCTTTCATCCAGACGCCCAACGGACCTCGTATCTGCCGCGTCTGCCATTCCTCTCCCCGACCGGCCAGTCATACGCGGCAACTACTCCTTCGGTCCCGTCCTGAAGACCAGCAGATACGGGACGGCCGGATGTCCCCCTGTGTCCTGGAACGACTGGAACTGATCTACGTTGATCCAGATAGCGTAGGTCTTCTCCGGTTCGAGCGCAACGTGGAGCACGCAGGTGCGATTGTCCTCCAGGAACTCCGTGGCTCCGCTGAGCACCGGGAAGGAACTCTCCTCCACTGAGCACCACGACCAGCAATGGCCCGTGACCTTCATGTCTTTGCTGAACGTCACGGAGATCTCGCTCAGGTTCGGGTCCACGGCGTCGTCGCCACACAGTGGTGCGGTTCTCACGACCGAGGGCGGGAGGGCCTCGAGCGAGACGACGTCTGTGATCTCACCCGCCAGACAGTCCGGCGTAGAAACCACCGCAAGCAGCAGAAACAGAAGTGCGTGCGCTGCCGTCCTCATCATGCCTCCTTTGCTGTCATGTCCACCACATTCTTGCGCGCATGGCGTACGGTTCAGATCGAGGGGGATTCGTTTCGGAGAGCCATGACGGCGCCCTCATCCGCAGTCGTGTCATGCTGCCGCGCGCAGCCTAGCTCAGGAACCTCTCGACGGTTGTTGCTCCCACATTCTGCAGGTGCACGCTGCTGTCCAGAAGAAGGTGTCGGGCTTTCCTGCGAAGTTGGCCCGCCGGCACGTTGCGCCACTCTGCGGCATCCTTCACCGGTGCGCCTGACTTGAGAACCGCGCGGCCCAGGTTCTTCGTCACCCAGTAGTTCGCGAAGTGGTGCGGGGCAGCGCGGTCTTGGCCGGTGCGTCGAGAGAACATCACGATCAAATCGTGGGTCGAGTTCTCCGAAACGGCAATCTCGGTCAACTTCGCGCGATACTCGAGCTCCGACTGTTCCAGTTTGGGGAACTCCTTGTAGTCAGAGAAATGCCGCCCCTCATGAGCCAGATAGCTGACACGGAATCCCTCGGATTCGGTCTCGTGCGCCGACTGGACAGCAAACAGTGAATCCTCTGTGGCCCATCCGGCCGAGTAGTAGCGCCCACAGGTCGCAAAACCTGCCCAGCCAAGAGAAGTGAATTCATCGAGGAACACGACGCGAACGTCGATGACACATTCAGGAAGCGCCACACGGTAGGTTCTGGGAGATTCGACCCTCCAGATCATGAGTTCGTAGTACGGTGATGTGACACCGGTGAGTGCGAACAGCCCCTCGTTTTCGATCGCCCCCTTCGCGTGTTCGCTCGCAGCATCGAGATCACCCAAGCCTGTAGCAGCCGCTGCGGTACCGGCGAGAATGGTGTTGAGTGAGGCCAGCAGTTCGCCTTCCGCGTCCTCTACAGGTGACCGCCGCAGCATCAGAGTTTGCCAGTAGTGACGATAGGAGATCAGAACTCTTTGAGACAAGGGAGGCAAGTCTTCGGCCCGAGGTGGATCCGCGAAAGCCCTGCGCAAACACTCGGCAGCACTCAATGCCTGGGCACTCAGTCGACTTGAATCGATCGAATTGAGGACCGAGAGGGCTTTGACCATGTCGCCTTCAAGTGCCGCGTCATAGACCCTCGATAGCTCATCTACGGACGCTTGGCCGTGCACTAGGATGAACCCCGTCAGTTGAACGCTTGGGTGGTGCAGCGTGCGTGACAGCGCGCGGTGCGATCGGCGGGACAGTCAGGCTCGTCGGCTGCCTACGCCGGTCAGGCGCCCCGATCACCCAGGTGAAACTCCCGGACCTCAGTGGACCGCGAATCCTCGGGAATGCTCGCCCTCTTTCCTGTCGCCCAGTCGAGGACCTCGTCCGCGATCTTCACCAAGTGGAGCTTCTCCATAACACAGCTCGAGCCGAGGGGCAAGGCCTTCGCTTGCCGTAGAGCCTCGTCGTACTTCTCCTGGTCCAGGTCGGCCTCTTGCGGATGATCCCAATCGTATGTCGAGCCCTCCTTGACGAACAGGCCGAGGCCAAGATGTGGCACGAACTCGATGTCGTCCCGCCTGTATTCCTCCAAGATCCCCGTGTAGAGCGATTGATACAGGTCCTTCACCTGTCGTTCGCCCTTCGCGACTGTGAGAAACAGCCAATGATCTCTGGACTTGTGGAAACCACCGAGTCGGACCTCGAACGGCTTCCAGTCCGTTAGTACATCCTCGATGTGACCGACGAGCTCTGCTTCCCCTACGACATCCGGCACGGGGAACACAACCGCGACGTGCGGCTCGCTCCAATCGACCGTGGGATCATACTTCCGCCTTATCTCGTCGATCGACTCCGTCAGCTCAGAGTCCAGCTGCGGGTAGAAGACCAGAGCGTAGTACATGATGTCGCCCTCCGCGGGGGCGCCTGACTGACCGCGTATCAACCGCGAGCGTTAAGGCTGGCGCGGCGCGGGCGGCCCTGACAGGATCCTCTCTAGCTCCGTGGTGAGCGCCTCCGCCGCGACGCGATACCCACGGTAACTCAGATGTCCCCAGTGCAGGGGGTTGGCACCGGACTCCGCGCGTTGTCGAAAGAGCGACTGTAATCCCAGATACTCGACATCCAGGGAGTCCGCGAACGCCGCCAGATCGTCTTCGAAGAAGTCGGGCGCGAACGTAGGTTCCAGTTCTTGGTACTCGCGGATGTCCTGAGACTCATACACGGAGCTTCCACAAACCAAGAGGAAGCACACACCCCTGGCCTGACACCATGTTGCCATTTCCCGGATCAGCCTCTTGTTGAGTTCGTAGTTCTCAGCATAGAGCGCGTCACCTTGCGCCGTACACAATCTCAGGTACCGAGGAAACCCCTGGTCCCTGGTTTGATCTGCACCGAGACGACGGCCCCTTGCTAGAAGGTTGTAGCGCTCTGCAATCAACGAGACGAGGATGGAGCGATGCTTCAAACCGTTCAGCGCGCTCCGAATCCGGTACTGCCGAGTCTGGGTGAAAGCGCTGTCGAGGCTGAGACTGCCGTCATCGTTGACCACGAAGTACGCGCGCATGGGCCCACGCGTCTTCCTGGACACATCACCTATGTCATTCGCGGGGTTGAAGAACAGCGCGACGATGTCAGGAGAGAACTGCATGACATCGTGCTGGAGAACGAGCAACTCCTCGGTCTGGGTGGCACCGGGGAGACCGAGGTTCAGAATCTCCACCGCGGAGCCTCTCCTGCCGTTGAGTTCATCCTCTGCGATGGCCACGAACGTGGAATCAGTCTCGACCTCGAAGGCAGCCAGCATGCTATCTCCGAGGAAGCACACACGGGAGACCCCCGGCGGCTTCTCAAGTTCCCGTTCCCTGTCCCGCCAGCCCCATCTGTTGATCTTCCCCGAGATGGGGTGATCGTTCTCCTTGAACTGCCAGTAGGAAGACCCGGCAGTGAAACGGTAGACGATGAGGTCGTCAGGCTCGGCCCACGCCAGACGCGCTCCGAACAAATGCGTGGTCCTGAGTAGTACCTCCAAAGCGAGGACCACGCACAGGATCACCAGAAGTGACGCACACAGGCCGCTGAGCACTGCGGCCGCGCGGCTCCTCTTGACGTCTGTTTGCATCACGAATCCTCTCTAGGGTGTTTGGAGAAGGTCCTCCTGTTACCGGCTGACGCGGGGTGTGCCGGAGCGAAGCAGCCCCCCTTGCAGACGACATGACGCCCAAGCTCGTCGGCTGCGAACGCTAGTTAGGCCGCACTCCGAGCGTGCCGCTTGTGCGCCTGCCCGAACGCCAACCCATATCCCACGAAGCCGCCGAGCGTGTAGATGAGCCAGAACACCTGGTTGCGCACATCCAGTGTCTCGTACATCAGCGGGTGCGACAGACCCCATAGGTAGACAACGACCCACAGCCAGAACGCGTACTTGAGCCCACCCAGAACGCTCGATATGCGACGCGACAAGGGCAGCCCTTCGTACAGGAGAGCGAACAGCACGCCGAAGAACACGCCCATGACGAGCTTCGTCCAGATGAAGTACCAAGCGTTAAGCTGCTCGGGGTCGAACTTGCCCTCGGGGGCCATCTGAGGTCCATAGACCACCCGCGACGCGACTCCACCGACAACGAAGAGGAACATGCCCATGACGAGACCAGCGAGCACACCGACCACGATAGCCTTCCTGACTCCCACGGCTCCCTCCATATCCGAAAGGGCAGTGCCAGTCACTGCCGTCTTGAGTGCGGTCCAACGGACCGCGTGTCAGCCGCGAGCGTTAAGGCCGGCGCGGCGTGTGCGTCGCGGGCGCTGGCCCGCGGTGCGGTCGGCGTGACAGCCAAGCTCGTCGGTTACATATGCTAGTTAGGTGCGGCGCGAATGCAGTAGCCACACCGCGGCGCTCTCTACTCAAGCCGCACAGGAACGTAGATGTCCTGTAGCGATGCGGGATCGTCCATTGACTTGAAGCGCGAATCGTAGAGCTGGAAGTCGTATGGGTGTGCCTCCGCGTACTCTGATGACTCCAGCCACGCGTTGATACTCTCGTAGACCTTGGCATACCCCTCGACCACCCGGTGAGTGAACACAGCGTACGTGCACGAGGGCAGCACCTTCACGAACATGTCCGTCGGCACCGAGCCGAGCTCGGTTACCTGGACCCCTGTCAGACAGAAGTGCACGGAGGGTTCTTCGGGGGTCTGGATATGAAGCTCGTAGCCGATATCCTCGATTGTGTTCGCCACCTCTTCGCTGCGTTCCGTGAATCGCTGCCACATCGCCCCGATGCCCAGCTGGCTGGCATCGGGGGCTCCCTGTACGACTCCAACAAGGATCATCTGAGGCATATCAACGATCTTCGGCTCCACTCCGATCTCCTTCCCCGGAGCGGCGGAGGCGACGGTCGACAAGCCAATCAGCACCGCCGCGAACGCTACCTCTGCAAAGCATGTCCTCAACGCGATTCCCTCCCAGTCCCACCACACCTTGTATATCGTCCCGTTCCCTGATCCGGACTCCGTATACTGACTGTGTTGCTCCGGGAAGACCGCAGGCACCTGAGGCCAGAGAGCCTGTCCGTTAGATGGGCCCCCGTCCCTCGGCGCTCATGCCGCCTGGCCGGACGAGCTCCGTCTCAGACCAAGTGATAGACCGAGCAGCACGACCCCTACGCCGACGAAGAACCCTCCGTGCAGGAAGATCATGCGCCTGTCACCCAGCATTGAACCGCCAATGATAGGCACGAGCGCAATCGCAAACAGCGCGATCGCCGCACCTAGCAGCCACTTCGACGAGGTCGAGCGCTTGCCCATCTCCGCACCTCCAATCGACTGTGCCCCGCGAGCGCCGCGGGCCTGACGGACTGCGCATAACCCGCGAGCGTCAAGGGTGGCGCGGGGTGTGCTGCTGACGCGAAGCGGCAGCTCCCCTGCAGACCACGTGACACCCAAGCTCGTCAGGTGCATCCGCCAGTTAAGCAGCACTCACTCCTGAGATCATACTGCCGGCATCTTGAGCTAGTTCGCCGTCCTCTCGTCCTCTGGAAGGTGTCCGGAATCATTGTGACACACCACTTGCGTCCGCTTGGGACTGATCCTGATTTGACTGATCCCACAGTTGAAGATGCCCATCTTGACCCAGGTTCCCGGCTCGACCCCCAGAGCGCGACTCACGAAGTAACGCATCAGATTCCCATGGCACACCACGATCTCATGCTTGTCTTTCCCCCGAGCTTGCTTGAAGTACCTCCCATACGCCTCGTCAGCCTGCTCCCGAGCTCGTGCGATCTCTTCGGATGGTACGTCGGAGAAGAGTTCGGAGATAGAGGGCGGAACACAGGGAATGCACTCGCACAGTATCCGTGTTCTTCTCAGTGGGATGCCAGGAAACTCCTGGGCGATGATCTCGGCGGTCTGAACCGCTCTCCGCAGACTGCTACAGTAGATGGCACTGATGGGATACGACATCAACCGCTGTGCCGTCAATCTGGCCTGTTCTATCCCGAGGGTCGTCAAGCCACCTTCGACTCGGGTAGCTTGCTCCGCTGTTGAATCACTCTCTAACTCGTCTGGGGACAGTCTCTGGTACTGACCGTGACGAACGAGGTAGATTAACCTACTCGCCATCTTCATACCCTTCCAAGCAGCGTGCTTCCTTCATGCTGGGCAAACCGCTCATTTGGGCAGATGCAGCAGCTTCACTTGAGTGCTGCCTGACGAATCGCGAATCAGCTGCACGCGAGGTGGCGCGGCGGGTGCAGCGGCGAAGCCGCGCCTGCCGTCGGCGTGACAGACAAGCTCGACGGGTTCATACGTTAGTTAGCCGTCGGCCGTTCACATGGCCGGTACAGCGCCTTAATCCTCCCCCAAGTTGTCGGCCCTGCAGTGGTGCTACAGTCGATGGTCAGCTGCAGACGGCTGATCGCAGTCCATCTACCTGTGTCTGGATCCCGCTCCTGCAGCGAGTACGGGTATCGTTCGGTCGCCATGTACCCGCCCCAATCGTCGCGCCCGTCCCAGTAAGTAAGGTAATAGCCAGGGCCTAGCACCTGGTTGACAAGCGTACGCATGACTATGATCCCATCCGCATCTGCGACCACCACACGGATGTGGGCTTGGGCAGGAATGTCGAACCTAATCTCCGTCCTCTGGCCGATGGAATCGGAGCAGAATGGATTCGGGTCGTTCTGGTATAGGCGGTACGCACTGGGAGGATTCCCCGACGCCACCGTCGCAGCTACGAGAACGGTCCCAAGAACAAGCAAACCGACAACCGACCTCACCTCAGTCCTCCGAATTCGACCTTCGTCTTCCGTGACTTCCGGCGGCCGACGGCTAACGGACCGCGTATCAGCCGCGAGCGTCAAGGCTGGCGCGGCGGGTGCGTCGCGGGCGTCAGCCCGCGGTGCAGTCGGCGTGACGGCCAAGCTCGTCG
>JAUXGN010000096.1 GCA_030622115.1 Candidatus Eiseniibacteriota bacterium | reverse complement strand
GCCCTGGGAGAACCGGAAAGCTCAACGAGCTTCACCGAAGTGGAGCCTATGTCGACGCCCACCAACCCCCTGTGCTGTTCTGTCTTACGCAATTGGCTTCTGCTCCTGCTTCCCCGGACCCCCTGAGGTCCGCCCCCAACCGAAGTCGTTCAGAACACCCTGGTCAGATCTCCGCCCTCGTCTATCGTGACGACGATGGTCGTAACCTCCGACCCGAAGGGCGCCACACTGTGCGTACCCTCGCACTTGACCGTGAACGCATTCGCAGACGGAGCCCCGTCAAACAGGTAGCACTCCGAACTGAAGTAGCGCCCCGCGAGGTCGTTGTTGCTGACGCCCAGGAGTCCTCCGTTCGTCACCTGCGCACCGTCCGTGAAGAGCGATGGGTTTGCGAAGGTCCCATGCTCCACGTAGTAGATGCGCATGGCGCTTCGGATCATCCCGAGAGCGGTAACGGCCTCGGTGGATTTCGAGCGCTGGGGGACCATCTGGAACATGGGAAAGGCGATAGTCGCCAGAATCCCTATGATGGTGACGACTATCATCAACTCTGTCAGAGTGAAGCCCCGCTGGTTTCGCCCGAACATGATGCCTGCTCCCCAGAACATGTTGCACTGACTGACTGGTTCCGCGCCGGATCGCCTGTGCCACCTCCGGCCGAACCGGACCATAACCCGCCTTAGCAACTTCCCCTACCCTGCCCCCCTCTCGAATCGGGGGCGGCGCCACGGAGGGCGCCACCCCCGCTCATGGTCACATCATTGGCACGAACTAGCCGTTCGTGATGGTGCCGTCGTTGTCGATGAACCGCACGATAGTAGCGACTTCGCCCCCGTACGGAGCGGCGCTGAGCGCGCCATCGCACTCGATCCTGTAGGTAGCAAGAGTCGGCGCGCCGTCGAACGTGTAGCACGCACCGCTGAAGTACCTACCGAGAAGATCGTTCACACTGACGTCGAGGACGCTACCATTCGTCACGACCGCGCCGTCCGTGAAGCTCGCATGGATGTACGTGCCATGCTCGGCGTAGTAGACCCTCAGCGCACCGCGAATCGTGCCCAGTGCAGCCACCGCCTCCGACGCCTTAGCACGCTCAGTCGCGCCCTGATACATCGGAATGGCCACCGCCGCCAGGATGCCGACGATGATGACAACGATCATCAGCTCGACAAGTGTGAAACCCCCCTGGTTCTTGCGCAGCATTTGTATTCACCTCCTCCCTGCTCTCTTAAGGCCTCTTGTTGCCCACCTATCCGATTCCAGTCGCCATCTGGAATATCGGCAGGTAGATAGCGAGCACGACCACGGTGACAATCGCTCCGAGTCCCACGATGAGAATCGGTTCGATCATCGAGGTCAGCCCACTTATCGCCGCGTCGACTTCACGCGTATAGAAATCGGCTATCTTGTTCAGCATCTCCGGCAGGTTTCCGGAGCTCTCTCCTGCGGCCACCATGCTGACGACCATCTTCGGGAACACGGGCGACTCCTTGAGTTTCTCGGAGATCGTGGACCCGTTGATCACACCACGGCTCACGTTGTCCACGGCCGCCTTGACCACCGCGTTACCGGCCGTCTCCCCGACGATGTCCAGGGCAGCGACGACCGCGACGCCGTTGTCCATGAGCGTGCTGAGCGTGCTGCTGAAGCGCGCCACGGCGGCCTTGAGGATGAGCTTACCGAAGACCGGGGTTCTGAGCAGCCAGCCGTCGACCGTGCTCCTGCCGACGGGCGTCTTGTGCCACTTCCAGAAGGCGTAGATACCACCGCCGGCGAGCACGATCTCGTAGATGAGATGGCGCCCGACGAACCTGGATGTCGCCATCAGGAACTTGGTCAGGGGTGGAAGAGTCATATCGAAGCTCTCGAAGATGCTCTCGAACTGCGGGATCAAGAACAGCATGATCCCGGCCACTGCCATGATGAAGAACCCGGCGATGAACGCGGGGTATGCCGACGCCGCGCGTATCTTGCACGTCAGCGCGTCCTTGGCCTCGAGGTAGTCTCCCAGCCGCTGGAGCACGTTCGGCAGTGCGCCTGACTCCTCTCCCGCACGGAGCATCGACGTGAAGAGTTTCGAGAAGATCTTCGGGTGCTTCCCGAAAGCCGCGCACAGCGTCGCGCCGGCCTCGATGTCGTCCGCTATCTCCCGGAGCACCTTTGCCATCGTCACGTGGTCGGACTGGTCCGCGATGCTCTGGATCGACTCGAGCACCGGCAGGCCAGCGCCCAACATCGCGCCCATCTGGCGGCAGAAGATCGCAAGGTCCTTCGTCTTGACCTTCTTACCCTTCTTGGTACGGGTGGCCTTGATGGGAGCCGGCTCGACGGCCACGACCACCAGATCCTCCTTGCGCAGGTTCGAGACGAGCGACATCTCGCTCTCCGCAAACCTGGTTCCCTGAACCGTCCTGCCGTTCGGTGTCTTGGCTGTGAAGATGAACTCTGGCATATTGGGATTCCTCTGGACTGTCGTGACGTCAGTGCGCTACGCCTTCACCGGTCTCGAGAGCTCACGCATGATTCCCTTGATGTCGTTCGAGCACGCGATGGCTCTGTCGGTCGTGATGCGCTTCTCGCTCTCGAGCCGCAAGAGCGATGAGTTCATGCTGTGCATGCCGTCCTTCGCGCCCGTCTCGATCGCCGACCTGAGCTGCTGGAGATTGTTCTCGCGGATCAGGTTGCGAATGGCCGCGTTGGCAACCATCAGCTCGGTTGCAAGAACTCTGCCTGTTCCGCTCGCGTCCGGGAGCAGCTGCTGCACCAGGACACCCTGGAGCGACAGCGATATCTGCGTTCTCACGCCCTGCTGCTCGTGCGGCGGGAAGATGTCGACGATACGGCTGATCGCCTGAGGGGCCTCGCTCGTATG
>JAUXGN010000093.1 GCA_030622115.1 Candidatus Eiseniibacteriota bacterium | reverse complement strand
GGGTGCGTGGTTGTGCTGGAGCGTGCGGATGCGGCCGCGATCGCGGAGTGCCGGGAGACAGGTGTCGCCGGGCTCATTGCGGGCGGCGTGGATCTTGTAGATGTGCTCGACCCGCAGCTCGGCTTCACTCTGGTTGTGACCGGGGCCTTCGGGGCCGCGTCAATCTCGAAGGAGCTCCACACTGTTCTTTCGGCGCACGAGGGCCGGCTGGCACTCGTCGATGGCACCACGCAGCTCCGCGTGGGCGTCCGGCGCCCGAGAATCATCCTGCCGTCTGCGGGCGGACTTCAGGCGAAGTGAGAGAGGGGAGAGCAGATAATGTTGCGAGTGACTCATTTCGAACTCCCGGCCGATAATCCTGAGAAGCTGGTCAAGTTCTATCAGGAAGTGTTTGGCTGGACCATACAGAAGTGGGACGGCCCCATGGACTACTGGCTTATCAAGACCGGTCCTGCGAACCAACCCGGCATCGACGGTGGCATCGCCCGCCGTTCGGAGGGCGACTCCGGTGCCGTCAATAGCATAGACGTTCCCTCCGTGGACGATTACGTCGCGAAGATCGAGGGCGTCGGCGGGAGCGTGGTCGCGCCGAAGATGCCGGTTCCCGGTGTCGGTTATCTGGCCTACTGCAAGGACCCCGATGGCAACGTGTTCTGCATCATGGAAGAAGACGCGTCGGTCGAATAGGCCCGTAGCTGACCACGGAGGCGTATGAACGACAGAAGGAACACGGGATTCCTGGTCGGTGCGGCCCTGGTTGCGGCGTGCCTGTTCGGCGCTGCCACGCCTGCCAGCAAGGCGCTCCTGCACAACGTGAGACCACAGGCGCTGGCCGGCCTTCTCTACATCGGTGCAGCCATAGGCGTCCTGCCTGTCATCTTCCGCGAGCGTTCCTTCCGCTTACCGTGGCGCGCGGGACGGCGAACTGGCCTGCTTCTGGCGGGCGCGGTCGTGTCCGGTGGAGTGCTTGGCCCGTGGCTTCTGCTGCTCGGTCTGAATGTTGCGCGTTCTGGGTCAGTCTCGCTTCTTCTGAATCTGGAGCTCGTGGCCACGGTTCTCCTGGGTCGTTTCGTGTTTCGCGAGCATCTGTCTGGAAGAGGTTGGCTTGGAGCAGCAGGAACGCTCGCGGCCGCCGTGCTTCTTGCTGTTGGAGGGGGTCCGTCCGGTGTGCTCGCTGCTCTGCTCGTGGGCGCGGGCTGCCTGTGCTGGGGGTTCGACAACCACTTCACGGCCATGATCGATGGGATGACGCCCGCCCAGACGACTTTCTGGAAGGGAGTCGTGGCCGGCCTGTTCAATCTCATCGTAGGTGGAGCCGTGCTGGGTGGCGTAGGTAATGCGACCTCGGCATTGCTGGCCCTGCTGGTCGGGGCGTTCGCCTACGGCCTCAGCATCGTTCTGTACATCATGGCCGCGCAGGGACTGGGGGCGTCGAGGAGTCAGATGGTGTTCTCTACGGCTCCGTTCTTTGGGGTGATCCTCTCCCTGTTGTTCTTGGGAGAGTCGTTCACCGGAGTTCAGGCGGTCGCGGCAGCGCTGGTCGGCGGCTCGTTGGTGCTTCTATTCAGCGAACAACACGGTCATGTCCACAGACACCACCGGATGGCGCATCAGCACTGGCATCGCCATGATGATGGGCACCACGAGCATGAACATGCTGGTGTTACGGGCGCAACGGCTCACGCGCACTCGCACACGCACGAGGATGTGAAACACGATCACGCCCACTGGCCGGACCTTCACCACAGACACGATCACAAGGATGGGGAATAAGGAGTCATGGATGGGTCCGGTGTTTGGGATAATTACGGAGCGAACAGGTTGTTACAGATCCGCAACGCCTCATTCTTGCGCTGTACATGGCAGGTAGGTAAATGCTAACCGGGCACGTCTCCCTCCGAATCCGAAAGGAAGATCCTCGTGGCGAACGACCAACTGACAGTTCACTGGAAGACACTCGACGACACGCTCATCGCGAGCATCCATTTCGTCGGGCAGTTCGATGAGATTCCCAAGAACTTCGGGAAGCTTGCCGAAGCGGTGGGGCCGCACATCAACGGAAAGGCCTTCACCCTCTATCGTGGAGGTAACCCCAAGACCGGGTACGATGTCGAGGTCTGCTTCCCCGTCTCCGAACCCGTGAACAAGGGCGATGTCACGAGCAGGGTTCTCGATGGCGAGCAGGTTGTCTGTACCATTCACAGAGGCCCTTATCGTTCGGACGATGAGGACAAGGGTATCGGCGCAACGTGGGGGAAGTTCTGGCGCTACAGCGTCGAGCACCACATCGGCATAGCAGAGAACGCGTGCCGCGAGTTCTATCTAGAGGACATGATGGACCACGGAGACGACTCCGAGAAGTATGTCACCGAGATCACGATGCCACTCCTCCTGCCGAAGTGGCTTGCGAGGTTCGATGAGAGCCTCGGGCAGTTCGCGGGCGATGACGTCAAGCGCGACGTGCTCGAGGGCAGGGAGAACATACTCCCTCAATCCGACACGGACAAGAAGGTCGCCTGGGTCAAAGGCGCGATGGAGCGTCTGGACGCGGCCGTCCCCGATGAGGACACGCGTCGGGAGATTGTGTGCCGCTGCGCCCACATCTATCCGGCAGAACAGATTCGTAAGCTCAAGAGCAAATACGAAGAACTCGGCGGTCTCGATTCGTTCATGGCGTGGCTTAAGGAAGACCCGGGCTACGAGGGAGCGCCGTACTACAGAGACCCAGAGCGCGGGGACGACGTCATCTTCATCGACAAGGCTCCACAGGAGGCGGCGAAACATAAGGAGGCGACGGACCCCGTTGCGAAGCGAGCGTCCGCGTGCCACTGCCCCGTCATCAAGGCAGCGATCCTTGCGGGCGAGAAAATTTCACCGACGTTCTGCAACTGCGGCACCGGCTGGTTCAAGCCTCTATGGGAAGCCATCCTGGAGAGGCCGGTCAAGATCACCTGCGAGGAATCCGTGCTGCAGGGGCACGATCGCTGCAAGTTTGCCATCCACCTCAACGAAGGGAACTAGGGCGTGGCCAAGCTGAAGAAGGACGTGGTCGCCTACTGCGGTCTGTGCTGTGCGGACTGTTTCTGGCGTGAGGGCACGGTTGCCGATCTGGCGAGGGATCTCAGGAAGGAGTTCCGGCGCGTTCGCTTCGACCTGTCCGCCGAGGCGCTCTCGGACATCCCATTCTTCAAGGCGCTCAAGAAGTACCCCGAGTGCTACGAGGTCCTTGGCGTACTCGTCAAGCTGAGGTG
>JAUXGN010000097.1 GCA_030622115.1 Candidatus Eiseniibacteriota bacterium | reverse complement strand
CGGCCTCATTACCGATGATAGTGTTCTCCTTGATGATCGCCTCTCCACCCCACACGCCGATCCCGCCCCCATCACCACCGCGGTTGCTCTCGATTCGGCAGCCGCTTACCTCAATGGACGAGTCGCTGCTTCCGATGCCGCCTCCCTCCATCCGAAGTGCAAGACAGCCGCTGATCGTGCACGAGACGATCCGCACATCGGCGTTGTCGGCTCTGATGCCACCCCCCCAATAGTAGGAGTCTCCCCCGGTGATCGTGAATCCTTCGATCCGTGTGTCGGGTCCGACGTTCTCGCAGTGAATGACCGAGTAGTAGGACACGCCCTCGTTGTCGATGATGGTTGACTCAGGGCCGGCCTCACTCAGCAGAGTCACCCCGTCCGCGGTGGGTCCCATATGGAGATGCTCGTAGTACGTGCCCGGCGCCACAAGGACAGTGTCGCCGTACGAAACTGCGTCGATGCCCTCTTGGATGGTGAGGTAGTCACCGCCTCCAGCGTGGTCGACGTAGATGGTCGCGGCCAGTGCTGCACTCGAAATGGTCGCAAGCTGCACAGCCAAGATGACCACAGGGGCGGGAGAGCGATGGAGCGCACGCATAGCCTGAAACCTCCGCTTGACATGAGGACCAACCACCAATAGTCTACCATGTGAGGCAGGGTTACCACAAGATCTCTGCAGCACAGGGTGAGCGATGAAACCGAGAACTACGGCGTGATCATCCTGCTTCCCGCTGTGTGCGGCCACGCGATCGCGACGGTGGACCAGCAGTTGAACCCTCCTGTGCTGGAAGTGTACTGGTCCGCGGGGCGTTGATCGGTGGCTAGGACTGCCCATTCTGTTGTAGCAAAGCGAAAGTGTCCTCTTAACTGCAGAGCATAAATGTCCTCTTGGTCTAAGGAGCAGGTCTTGAAGCCATGTATACCTGGATCATGTGTTTTGCCCCCTTTGGGTCGCCCTTGCGCCTCCTTTTCCATGTTCGGATGGGATCTCTGAGCTCTGTTGGCGGATGAGAGGCTATGCGCTTGCCTTGGTACCAGACGGACCATGCCCCGTCGAGGTGCTGTCTGATAAGGACCTTTGCTTTGGCATAGCTCCTCCGTGGTCTTCCCGGCGGTATGTCTATGATGAGTCCACCGAGTCTGACGCAGTTGTCGTTTGCGACGGTGGCCTCGTACCCGAAGGCTATTCTTTGGTATCGGTCTCGCTTTGAGACCCTTGAGAAGGCAGATCCCTTCTGCTCCGGCGTCTTCGCGAAGCGCTTGTTGTAGCGGTCGATGAAGACCTCCTCGAGCCATCGGTTGGCGCTCTCGATATCGGTGATGCCGTGGAACTCGAGTTCAGCGATGAGGCGATCCTGAAGGACGCCGAAGCTTCGTTCGATTCTTCCCTTCGCCTGTGGCGAGTAGGCAGGGATGGCGGCGATACCGAGTTCATCGAGGACTCTTCCGACGTGGGTGGGGAAGCGAACACCGGCGATCTCTTCCTCGATGCTCCAGTGATCGTCAGACCGTCTGAGTATGGTGTGGCGATCCTGATAGACAGATAGGGGCTTTCCGTGCCTTCTGACAACGATATCGAGAAGGCGAAGGTATCCGACGGCGCACTCGGCAGGGACAAAGACGGCTCCCAGAAGTCTGCTGTCGGCGTCGTCGACGGCACTCATCAGACAGCATGGAGGTTGGTCGGGTCCAAGCCAGTGATGCGGACTTCCGTCCCATTGCATCATGATGCCGGTCCTTGATTTGCGTGGACGCCGCGATCGGTGCTTACGCGGACGGCGTTTGCGCTTGGGCGGTTTTCCGGCGGAGCGCAGGATGGAGCGTACGGTCTCGCGGCTGACCGAGATGCCGTTGTGTTCCTCAAGCATCTCAGTGAAGTGGGTGTCGTTGAAGTTGCCGTAGTCCAGTTCGTGCAGCTGGAGGATACAAGACCTGAGGTCCGTGTCGATCGCGTTGCGGGCGGGTTCGCCACGGCGTCTGTGTGCCAGGCCTGCTACGCCCTCCTCCAGGTAGCGCACGTGCACACGCCTGGTATGACGATAGCTGATCCTCAGTACTACAGCGGCTTCTCTCAAGGTCATGGTTCCTTTGCTGACTTCGCCAAAGACCTTGGCCCTGTGGGCCTCTTCTTGACTCAAAATGATGTCCCCTCTCATGTGCACCCCTCCTTGGGGCGCATTATACCACCGCTGCTGGAGAGGACATTTTAGCTTTGCAGTTAGAGAGGACATTTACGCTTAGCTTACACACTGTGATTGACTCATTCTTGACTAGCAGCTATAATTGCTTCTATCATGACCGCCAGACGAAAGCAGCTTTCCCACACTCAGTTTATCCGTGACCTTGTACCCCTGAGTCGTCTGGATGCACGGGGGCTCGAGTTCTATCACGCCCTGACCCATTGTCGGTCTCATGAAGAGCTCGAGAGCTGCACGATCAACCTGCTGGAACACCTCTGCGAACTCGGGTACATGCGACGTATCGAACAGGTCGAGAGGAACGGGCGCACCCATCTCAAGTACCGTGACCTCACCACCCTGGATACCTTCTCACTCATCACAAACGCAGAAGAGCCGACCGGCACAGCGGCTCCTGGGCCCTCTATCAGCATGGCCGATCACAGACCGGCCGACGAACATCTCGAACCCCCGGACAGAACAGAGCTCCGTAGACCCCTCAGCCTCTCGGTTCCCAGAGCAATCCTTGATGTAGTTGCTG
>JAUXGN010000059.1 GCA_030622115.1 Candidatus Eiseniibacteriota bacterium | reverse complement strand
CCATGATGACCTGTATGTAAGCGACCCACATGCCCACCGCGTAGAGGGCGGCGTACATGAGGCCCCGGATGAGGACGCCGGTCCCATCCTTGGCCGGAATGTCGGTGTCGAGCACGTGACGTATGATCAGCGGTCCGCCCAGCTCGGCTGCGACCGTGACAAGGAGCAGTGCGAGCGCCCCCGCGAGCGTTCGCCTGTGGGGTTTGAAGAGCGGCAGGATGCGCCGGAGCATCACGCGGAGCGGTATCCTCCGTACGTGTTGCTCGTCCTCCTCAATGTCTTCGTCGTGCCACCACATGGTCGGCTGTGCCTCCGCCTGAGAATGAGCCCATATGACGCCGGTCGTGCGGCCGCAGCACCGGCGCTCACTTGACCCCGTCGCGGCTGGGCCAGTTCAGCGGTTCGTGCGCCTGATGTACGAAAACCGGCGTGCGACTGCCACGCCGATTGCATACTACAGCCCGCGGGACGGGGACGCAACGGATTCCAGTGGGAACGAGGGCCGGCACGGACGCCCCGACACCTTGCGGGGCCGCACCCACCGTGCTAGGCTTCCGCAAGCCGTGTGCTGCCACGCGACTCGGAGCCTTCTGCAGTAGCAGACCACAACATCCGTGGAACACCAAGCAGAAGTGGTGTGATTGAGGGCGAGTCTCCAGCTCGGATGGTTCTCAAGGTGATGACTGAAATGCCTCCTCAGAACTCGCGGATGGTCATCCTGGCGATGTACTCATGGCCGGAGTTCTGGTCCATGGGCGAGGGCTGCGGGACGCCGTCGTTCATGGCGTCCGTGACGAGCTTCCCGAAGCACGGGCACGAGATGCACGTTCTGGTCCCCGGCCCGCGCGGAGTGCCTCGCGAGGAGAAGTACCGCGGGGCTGTGCTTCACCGGTTCCGAACAGGGGTGGCGTTCGTGCCGGCATTCCGTGGAGGCCGGATCCTCCACCACATCAGACTCCTCACCACATACGTCTACTGGTTCGTTCGCGCAGTGCCCGCGGGTCTGGCCCTCGCGGCGCGCGTCTCACCCGATGTCATCTTCGGCATGGAGAAGCTGGGAGCCCCTGCGGCGTCTCTGGTGGCGTTCCTCAGCGGCATCCCCAACGTCACACGTCTTTTCGGGTCCGAACTGAACATGGTCGTCGGACACAGACTCAAGTTCATGCTCCGCTACCGCGACATCTGCGCGTTCAGAGCACCGGCCGACTTCATCATTATGTGCGACGATGGCTCCGCAGGCGACGAGATGGCCGCGATGCTCGGGGTCGACATGGAGAGGTTCGCCTTCCTGCCCAACGGCCTTGACAAGGCGGGCTTCATGGCTGTCGAGCCCGTGGGTCCGAGTGCCACGGACCTGGGCGTTCCCAAGGGGAACAGGGTGGTTCTCAGCGTCGGGAGGCTCGATCAAGAGAAACACGTGGACCGTCTGCTTCGCGCTGCGCCGGAGATCCTTTCGCTGCGCGGCGATGTCGCCTTTCTTATTGTCGGCACCGGGGAGGAAAGACCAGCGCTCGGCGAGCTGGCCGACCAACTCGGAATCGCCGACCACGTCATCTTCGCCGGTGCAATCCCGCACGAGGACCTGCCAGGTGTCTACGGAAGCGCCGATCTCCAGGTGATGCTATCGAACCGCTCGAACGCTACCAATACCCTCTACGAGGCGATGATGTCAGGTGTACCGGTCATCGCACTCAACACGGGAACAACGGCTCGCGCCATCGAGGACGGAAGGACTGGGATCCTGCTCGAAGTGGATGATCTCTCGGGACTTCCCCGGATCATCCTCGAGCTTCTGGCAAACGACGAGAAGAGAGAGGCACTGGCGGAGGCCGGCCGGAGGGCCGCAGACGAGAGAATCCCAACAATGGAGGAACGTCAGGCGATCGAGGTGGAGATCGTGGAACGTGTGGTCAACGAACACCGAGCGAGACGAGGCGGACGGCGGCGGCGCTAGCGGAACGAGGCTAACGGATCGTGCCGAATGGAGCCGGCGCCGCGCGAAGGGCCCCGTGAGTCTGCGCGGTGAGTCTGCGCGCGGACGTCCCTCACTGAACCTCTATGGAGCGGCCTTGGCATCGGGATTCACGAGCTTCGTCCCGTGCGGACGCTCTGGAGCACCCGGACGATCCCAATCGAACCGGAATAGCCTGGCGTTTCCCTCACCCTTACCCACGTGAGCCTCGAGACGTGAGAAGCCCACGCGCCGCCCGCAGTGCTCGCAGTACCGATAGAAGGGCGAACCTGACTCTATGGTCCTTCTGACCTCGCGATAGATGCCGTTGTTCCAGACCGCCCGTATCCCTCCGTCCGTGCGCACGTTCCCGACACTCTCCTCCCAGGACGAGTAGCACATCCGCGCCGTCCCGTCCGTGTCGATGATCATCGTGTCCCACGGCAGAACGCACCGCGTCCGGAAGCTGTCGTCCTGGATGTCGGGCGGGAGATGCAGCACGATCCCCGTTTCCTCCGCAACGCGTCTCGCTTCCTCGAACACCCTTCTCTGCAGTTCGGGATGGCTGAAGAGGGAGTCGGCCTGGCCGGTCTCTCCCTCCACCGTAAGGTAGTTGACGTTTAGGTCCTCGATGCCGACGTCGGCGGCCAGGCGCACGAGGTCAACGAGTTCCTCGATGCTCTCGCGCATCGCGACGAAGCTCCCCTGAACCACCGGCACGCTCGAACCGCGACGTTTCTTTGCCTCGACAACGGCGGCGATCCCAGACAGCAACCGGTCGAAACGCAGGCCCCTGCGTAGCCGCTCGACGGTCTCCGCCTTCGCACCGTCGATCGAGAAAGTGAACATGTCGATCCGCGCGGAACGTACGAGGAAATCGGCCAGCTCCGGAGTCACGAGCATGCCGTTCGTCATGATGTTGCAGCCGATCCCGCGCTCGGCGGCCATGCGAAGCATCTCCGGCACGTCTCGATTGAGAAAAGGCTCGCCGAGGCTGCAGAGCCTGTATTGGATCGCCCAAGGAGCACTCTCCTCGAGTACCTCTCGGAAGAACTCGATGCTGAGGTCAGGAGGGCCCTCGGTCTCATAGTGCACGCAACCCACACAGCGGAGGTTACAGCGATGCGTCGGGACGATATCGAGAGTTCTCGGTCCCGCCCGCAGTGTCTCCGCCCCGGTGGCCCGTTCGAAACGATTGAGGAGGAATCTGTGCCGCTGGCCGAACGAGAGCCGCCGAAACCGTTCGACACGCGTCCGCAGATACTTGGCTCGCGAGGAGCATCCGTGCCTGTTGGCCATGACGAGAGCCTACAGCTCGCCGGTGGTTCAGTAAAGGGGGTTCCGCTGTGAGAGGGATCCACCGGCCTGTCTGCGGATGCGAGCGACCGCTGACCAAGGTGCCGTGCGGCGCCGGCAGATGGAGCCTCGCGCAACATATGAGCGAACTTGGCGTAGCATATTATAGAGATATCATGGTATGCTTTGGTCGCTGGGACAGAAACCTCTTCGGTACGACACGAGACCTACACGCGGGCGGCCGCACGCGGAGGTCTGCATGGTAAGGAGTCGAGGACAACGACCCGCCAATCCCTCAATGCGACACGGACCGGCGGCACTGAGGGACTTCCCCTATCCATATGTCGCGGCTCTGGCGATATCGTGCGATCCTGACGACCTCCGCAACCGGGAAGACTTCCTGGCTGTAGCTCGCTTCCTTAACACGACCGGTGAGACAGCGATGGGCCCGGGGCTCGGCCTCGAGACCGGGTATGGTTTCTGGTTGTATGATGCGTGCGGTGCGTGCGACTTCACGCTCTTCCAGGGCGTCTCCTCTCAGCGCTCCAGTAACGCGCAGTTGATTGAAGACCTGATCGAGTCCGGACACTTGGACTTCATCCACGGTTACGGCGATTTCAGCGAGGGAGGCTTCGAGCGCCGACATGCCGAGCAGGGATTGGAGTACCTGGCGGCCAGAAACCTCCGACTGCAGGTCTGGGTGAACCACGGCGGCGACCGCAACACTCAACAGATCGGGAGGCTACCGGAGCAGAGGGGAGACAACAGGGATGCCGAGGAGTACCACACGGACCTCCTTCTCGCCTACGGGATCAGGTTCGCGGAGAGGTTCGAGATCATCCACACCGTCGGACAGGACGCATCGTGCAACCTCTCGGATAGACTGAAACAAACGGTCGAGCTTCTCCTGTATGCCGTGCGAACAGGAGAGTGGAAAGCCCGGTCGCTCTTCTCGAACAGACTGCTCGGGATCCTACGCCTGGACGACGGGCAGCTTGTGTACGCTTTCAGGAGATTCGGGGGCAAGCGCCGTGGTCTGCGCAGGGCAGGATCCGAGGAGCTGCCCGAGTTGATTTCCAAGCGCGTCCTCGACGAACTTCAGGCGAAGGGCGGCTACACGATCATCTACACGCATCTCTGGAGGAATCGGGAACGCCCCGCCGTCCTTCCGCAGCAGACTCAGGACGCCCTTCGCCTCCTTGCAGACAGACACCGACGCGGCAGGATCTGCGTGACGACCACGAAAAAGCTGCTCATCTACAACCTCGTTCACAACCATCTGGCTTGGGAGATGGACAACACTGGAAGTGACCTGGCCGTCCGCATTGGCGGCGTGGATGAACCGTTGGGCGGTCTCCGGATACCCACGCTGGAGGAACTCCAGGGAGTGACCTTCTACACGCCCCGCCCTGAGGCGACTCGCGTCTATCTCCGAGACCGTGAGATCCGCAGCGCGGTCAGAAACCCCCCGGATCACACAGGCCTCAAGAGCGTCAGCATCCCCCTCACACGTCAGGTGTTTCCCCAGAAATACTGCTTGTAGTACCGCCCCCTCGCATCCGTCCACGCATCCGTCCAGGCTATTGACACATTGCGCAAGGTGTGCTAGCATTCGTATTCGAAAGGTGGTGTCAGTACACTGGCAAGTCGGCACCGTAATGCGTACCTATGGCGGCCGCGACCTCTGGCATAGGAGCACACCCGGATGGGGGAATGCCCTCCCGCTGGACACGCACAGATGCAGTGTGCCCGACAGCACCCCACCCACAGCAGCACCCTACCCTCAGCGTTGTCATCGTCTCCTACGACTGCCTGGCGCTCCTCCAGAAGTGTCTTGCCTCGATACGCACAGGCGCCCGCTCAATGACGTACGAGGTCATTGTCGTGGACAACGCGTCAGGCGACGGTACGCGCGAGTGGATTAGCCGCAGTTCCCCCGAAACACGTTTCTTCGCTAACAGTACGAACCTGGGTTTCGCCAAGGGCTGTAACCTGGGCATCCGGGAATCCCGCGGCGACTACGTGCTCCTGCTCAACCCGGACACCTTGGTTGCGGGGGGCACGTTCCTGAGCACTTGGGAGTACATGCAGAGTTCCCCAAGGCTGGCCGCCTGCGGCTGCAAGATCCTCCGCCCCGACGGTAGCATGGACCTATCCTGCAAGCGCAACTTCCCGTCGCCCTGGGACGCTCTGTGCCGCATGCTGGGACTCAGCAAGTTCTTCCCCCAGAGCACGCTCTTTGCCAGGTACGACGCGCGGCAGCTTGACGAGAACTGTCGCCAAGAGGTTCCTCTGATCGACGGCTGCTACATGATGATTCGTCGGGAAGCCGTCGACGACATCGGGCTGTTCGACGAGCGCTTCTTCATGTACGCGGAAGAGATGGACTGGTGCAGGCGCGCGCATCTGCGTGGTTGGTCGATAGGATACGACCCTTCGGGCACGATCGTGCACGTCAAGGGTGAGATTACGAGACGCTCACCCTTCCGCATGCTTTACCATTTCCACCGGTCAATGGCACTGTACTGCAGGAAGCACTACAGGCCGTGGAATCCGGTGCTGCTCGCTGTGTATCCCGCCATCGCTCTGCGCCTGGTGGTCCTGGTGGTCCTGAACCTCCTGAAGACCAACAGGAGGGTAAGCAAATGAGGTCGACTGCGCCCGCGAAGGCAGCCAGCATCCTGACGGTCGACTACGAGGACTGGTTTCACGTGGCGCACCCTGCGGCGTGTGATCCCGCTGTCTGGGACGATCTCCCGTCGGACATCGAGGATGACACCCATCACCTATTGGACGTGCTCGACCAGCACAATGCCAAGGCAACGTTCTTCGTTGTGGGTTGGCTTGCCGCTCGCACGCCTGACACGCTTCGCGAGATCGTCAGACGCGGTCATCGGATCGGACTGCACAGCTACTTCCACACTCCACCAAACAGGATGTCGGAGGTCGAATTCCAAGAGGATCTTCTTCGCTGCCAAAGAGAGACCGCCGCGATCACGGGTGTGACCGCGCGGGGATACCGTGCGCCGTACTTCGGGGTCCGGGATTGCTCGTTCTCCTACTTGGAGGTTCTGCGAAGATGCGGGCTTTCCTACGACGCGAGCGTGCTCGCCGGTTTCCTGCCCGGCCGTGGCCAGCCAAGAGCACCAGTCGCTCCCCACCCAACGGACAGCAGGAAGCCTTCATTCTGGGAGGTCCCGATCCCGGCGGTGAGGATTGCTGGCTTCCCGGTAGCGTTTTCGGGTGGTGGCTTCCTCCGACTTCTCCCGGCGTGGTTCGTCCGTTGGAGTTCTCGCAGAGTGGCGGGCAGCGGGACACCGGTCGTCTACTACATCCATCCGCGCGACCTGAACCCGGCGGGCCGTACCACCCCAACCGGAATCGTGAGACGCGTGAGGTACTACGGAGGCAGAAGCACAACGCAACGGAAGCTCGAGGAGATCCTGCGCGCGAGCCGAGTTCTGTCTGTTGAGGAGTTCCTCTCGACCGCCTTCGGCCTCAGCGCGCACGAGATGACCGATGAGATCGAGGGTCTGACCCTGGTGTCGCCCGGACGGTGAACCCCCAATCGCCCGCACCGGCTGCCAAGGGCACTCCCCCTCCCCCCACACACCACCGGCACGCGGCGCTCAGAAACCCGGGAGAACCCGTGCGAAATCAGCGTCCATCGCGGCGGGGCACGGGCGTCCCCGCGGAGGAGTCGTGACGTTTTCTGACTGGGGTGCCGTTCGGTCCGATCTCGTAGAGATCCTCAAACGCGTACTGCTGTCCGTGGCGGAGGTTCTCACCGCGATCGGTATCGAAGAGCCGGGGGCAGTCGCAGCAGAAACTGGCTCCCAGAGACGCGTCTGACTCCATCAGCCCGGGGTTCGAGACCAGTCGCCGCACTGCCCGGTACTCGGGCGAATTCCAGACCTCGCGGACGCTCGTTCTGAAGACGTTGCCTACGGTTCGCGGGTCGGCCGCGCTGCCGTATTGCGCACCGACGCGATGGTTGCAGCAGGGTATCACGTCCCCGTTGTACTTGATGACCATGAAGAGGTAGGGCCAGTAGCACCGGGGCAAGAGTCGCTTCCTCTTGGGCCCGCGCACGTCATACGTGCCGGGATCGCAGTCAACGTAGTTGTCGAGCGATCCCCAGAACGCGACGGCCTCGTCCACACCGATCTCCTGGAATCGGAGCCTAGCTTCATCCAGCTCGTCGGAGTTGTGTTGGAACCTGATGTACTGGACCTCGACTCTGGGATAGACTTGACCGGTCTCTCTTCTGAACGAGCAGATGCGCTCCAGATTCGACAGCACCCAATCGATTCGGCCTCCGGCTCTCGTGAGCTGGTATGTCGTCTGGCTCATCCCATCGACACAGACGCTGAGGTGAGTCAGGCCGCTCCTCACCAGCTGCGCAATACGCTCGTCCGTCAGGGGGAAACTGAGGTTCGTGCTGATGTGGACGTTGAGTCCCGCATCCCGCGCGATCCCGCACATCCTAAACAGGTCAGGGTGCACGAGGGGATCGCCAAGGTAGTACAGTGAGACCGCGGCGGACCTGTCCCCGCATTCATCGATGATGCGCCGGTACTGGTCGACAGTCATCAGCTGACCCGCGTGGAAGCTCTGGTTCTCCAGCGCCTCGTTTCCTCCCGGGTCGGCGTGGACGCAGGTCGGGCACCTCAAGTTGCAGAGGGGAGAGATGTCTATCTTCAGTACGACGGGCCAGGCAACGATCCGGTCACACTTGCCGACGTACTGAGCGACAGCGATGGCCATGTTGGCCAGCCTCAGCGGACTGGTGTGCCGCAGGAACCACCCCGACCGCCGCGCCGCTACCTCCGCGAGTCTCCTCTGCTCAGGAGGCCCGTCCCAGGAACGCCATCTCATGGAGGGCTCACCTTCCACTGCGGGATGCACATTGCAACTTCGGTCGATGTGCTAGACACCTGAATGGTACACCCGTGCGGATGGCACGGTCAACTTCAGCGGTGATGACTCCGCCGGAGTTGGTGCGCTGACGTGCCTGGAGGCAAACTTGCAGAGTGAGCGCGTGAGTGCTACATTCGCGTCATCTTCGGAGCCTCGCCGGTGGTCGCGGGGCGCTCGTCTCCACTTCGGCGCGCCGGGATGGAGGCGAGTGAGCCGTAGAAGACACGGAGCAGAGTTCCTGTCGGGGAACCTTGCGAGGTAGCGCACGTATGGCGTACCGGGATGCAGATTCGCTCGCCGGAGATCACGCGGGAGCCATCTTCCGCTACAGCATCATGACGATGGGGACGAGAGTCGCCATCACCCTTGTCAATATCCCGACCTCCGTCCTCGTCGCCCGGCTGCTGGGCCCTGAGGGTCAGGGTACTTACGCCTCGGCGATCGTTTTCCCCATGCTCTTCGCTTTCGTCGGCTTGCTGGGGATCGACGCATCACACACGTATCTTCTCGCCAAGAAGCAGTACTCGATTGCCCAGATCAACGGCCAGAGCGTCCTTCTGACCATCGTTCTCTCCGCCATCGCGACGCCCGCGTATCTCGTCTTCGTCCGCTTCTACGGCGGAGTGGCCGGGCCCGAGCTCAAATCAGTCCTCGGCCTTGCTGCTCTGCTGATCCCCGTCCTCATGGCGAAGTCCCTCTCCGTCGCGTTCCTCTTGGGACTCCAGCGGATGCGCTGGTTCAACGGGGCGAACCTCCTGCAGGCATCTGGGCTCCTGGTTCTGATGTGTGTCAATCTGTTCGTGTTCCGGGGCGGGACGCGCGGCGCGCTGATCGCATACCTCACGAGCGAGATCACCGTGATTCTCGTCGCGTTCGGTGTCGCCCGGCGGGCGGTCGGCTCCGGGCGGTTGCTGGAGAAGCCACCTCCGGGGCTCTTCAGAAGGTCCGTGAGGTATGGTCTTCAGGGGCATGTCGGGGAAGTGCTCGTTGCGCTGATGTACCGCTTCGATATGTTCCTTGTGCTATCGATCGTCGGTCTCGGCGCGCAGGGGATCTACTCGGTCGCCGTAGTCCTAGCCGAGAAACTGACGCACATCGCTCGATCCGTTCAGATCGTCCTCTTCCCAAAGCTCTCGTCGCTGGATGCAGACGACGTGGATGAGCTGACTCCGACGGTCACAAGAAGTTCATTTCTCCTGACTGTTATCTTCGCGATCCTGCTCTACTTGGTGGGAAAACCTATCCTGCAGCTCTTCTACGGAAGTCAGTATCTCGCCGCCCTCCGTCCCTTCCGAATCCTCATACCCGGCATAGCCATGCTGTCTTTTTCGACGATCCTCTCGGGCGCTCTCTCAGCAAGGGACAAGAGGATCTACCTTACGATTGCCAGCGCGGCCGGCTTCGCCGTGAACCTGTTGCTCTGTTGGATGTGGATCCCGCGCATCGGACTCGAGGGAGCGGCGTGGGCATCGACTGTCGCCTACACGGTCCGGAGTCTCGCCATGCTCGCGTTCTTCAAGAAGGTATCCCGAAGGAGCATCGTGGAGACCGTTCTCGTGCAACGAGAGGATCTGCCCCTCTTCGCCGCAGTGCTGAAAAGGGCGTTGCGCAGATAGAAGACGCCCTGGCCTGTGTGCGGACACCACCGAGGGTGGCGGACTTGCTGAGCCCATGCGCGTGGGGGATCCCGCGGCCGGACCGCGGGGCCCTCCGAGCAGCGCCACCAGGTGAAGTGCCGAGCGTATCCTACCCGGTTACCTTCCTCACGTTGTCGTCCGGCACCCGGTCGATGAGAAGGTGTCTGGGGTCGATGCCCACCCTGACCGGCCGCGCGTCGACCACGAGCTCGATCTCGTGCGTGCCGCCGGTGAGCTTGTGCTTGTCGAGATAGAGGAAGGGCTGTTCCCCGTCCTCGTTCTCTTCCCCGTAGACACCGATCTCGATCCAGTCGTCCTGCGACACCTCGGTCTCGACTCCGCGCCCGTCCGCCCGCATCTTCCGCGACTGCACGGTCAGCGCCACGCGGTACCGGCCGTCCTCCAGCTCCTCGACCGTCGCCTCCTCGGCCCGGTTGTCGTAGAGCGTGATGTTCTCGATCATGTCCTCGATCAGGTAGTCGTACTCGTCGGGCGTCGCCTCACGGAGGGCCTCGACCAAGTCCAGCGCATTCGGATACGGCGGTCCGACGTATCTGTTCCGCTCGATGAAACCCCTGAGCGCGGTGTTCATCCGCTCCTCACCGATGTAGTCGCGAAGCGCGTACGTCACGAGGCTGCCCTTCTGGTAGTAGACGTAGCTCTCCTCACCGGCGAGCATGAGCGGCGGCTCCTCCTTGCGCTCCTGGGACCTCCCCCGCAGATAGCGGTCGAGCTCGTACGAGAGGAATTTCTCCATCTGCTCGCGCCCGTAGTCCTGTTCCATCACCATGAGCGCGGAGTACTGCGCGAAGCTCTCCTCCATGAACATGGCGCCCT
>JAUXGN010000030.1 GCA_030622115.1 Candidatus Eiseniibacteriota bacterium | reverse complement strand
GTGATGTCTTCAGAGTAGACGTTGAAGCCAGCCTTGCCCATAGTCGCCGCGACTGTGCCCGCGCTCGTCGGGGTCACAGCTACGTCAAGCGCTGACTGAGCACCGGAGTCGCTGGAGATGTTCAGGCCACAACCCTGGATCGTGTAATCAAAGCCGGTCTCGGAGTTGGTGAATGTCACCGTGCCCTCGATGAAGGGAGCAAGTGCACCGTAGAGACCGATCGACGCCACCGCCGCATCGATGTCGGCACTCGTGAAGGGCACACCCCCTGTCACAGGGATCACATCCTCGAAGCAGTTGTACGACTCGCCGATCTCGCTTGCGATGACGACAAGATCCTCACCGTACGGCGCCGTGATGTTGAAAGTTGCCTCTCCATTTACGTCGGTCACATCTACGACCGGGTCGATGCCCCAGCCATCGATCGTGATCTCAACGTTCGGAAGCTCAACGCCGGCGCTGTCCCACACTGTCACCACGAGATCGGTCGCAGTATCGATCGGAATCGACGACGGGACGATCGTGTAGGTCACCGGAACGACAACGTCCACACTTCCGGATACGGGCTTGTAGTTGTGCTTGCTCACCCAGACGTCCATCGAACCTACGTCGTTCGGTGGCGTGTCGATCGTGATGTCGACGTGACCGTCAAGATTGGTCAGACCGGTTGCGTAGAACTCACCGTCCATATAGAGACAGACGAGCGCGTCCTCGATGGGGTCGCGTCCGGCAACAGCCCCGACGTCGACGGCAAACGTGCTCTGCCCAAGCGGCAGGACACCATTGTATGTCGCCTCAAGCTCCAGAGGTCCACCCGCCGCCCATGGATCGAGAGCCGGATCGCCAAAGACAGTGTATACCTCGTAGTAGTACCGCGAGCGACCACCACCCGAGTACGCCTCGTAGACGGCCCATAGCCCGTCGTTGAACATGCCGCGCACCCACGTGATGTCGTTCCCGAACCACGCGTCGTACACTGCCTTCTCCATGATGTCGTCCTCGTCCCAGTACGAGCTGTTCGAAGCGCCCAGGAAGAGAACACCACCGTTCGCGGCAAGCGTCCAGGTTTCGCCGAAGCAGGCGCCGTCGAACTCGCCCGTGGCGCACGCATACGACTGCACCATCGGGAGCATGTCGACGTTGGTGAGCGCCTGCACCTGGCTGGCAGAGATCGGCGGACCGTCGGCCCAGCTATTGGTCCCCCCATGCCCGGAGTAGGTCAGCATCGAGATGCCGCCGTTGATGTCATCGAGACACTGCTGGGTCGTCGCGCTGTACGTGACCGAGTAGCGCTTGTTGACAGTATAACCGGCAGGCTCAACCCACGTGCCGATGCAGTAGTTGTGCGTGCCCTCCGACACCGTGTAGTTGTCGCTCGACGCCATGAACGTCGCATTGCTGACCCAGTCCGTCCCACTCGAGAGCGCAAAGCGCATGTAGCTCATCGACTTGTCGGCGAGAAGCGTCACGTCGGCTTCGCTGTCGCACGAGAAACGACCGACGTACATGTCGGGCAGCCAGTCGCTCGCCCCATCCACGCAGACGTAGTAGAGGTCAGTCGCGCACGATGACGCAACCCCAGTGAACGGGGGAAGCTGCGGCGTGTCGCCGACCAGAAGGACGAAGGTCGGTGGCACGTCCCATGTATTGTAAGCATCGATGATGTAGTTCTGAATGTTCGTCGTCGTCGCCCCACCCGGGATCTCCGATAGCTTCGTCACGGTCGTCTCGTAGCCGAGGCGATGCCTCAGGCCGGCGAACGTCTCGATTTCCTCATAGTAGTCATCATAGGTGATGATGAGGTAGCCGATGGGAAGAGCCGGGAAGCCGCGGCCTGCGAAGGCGTCGGCGTTCACGAAGTGCTTCGTTGCGAAGGTGTCGAAGTCCCTCGATGCGAAGCGATCGAGCACCCTGCTTGTCTCGGTCCAGTCACCGCCGTCGAACTCAACCGAAAGCTCGATGCTCTGGAGGTAACGAATGGTGCCGGTCGATGCGTCGTACCGCACGGGGAAGATCTCGAGCTCCACAAAGCGGTGAGCTCTCATCTGTCCGATCTCGCCGAGCGCAGCTGCCACATCCGGTGAGAATCCGCGCGCTGCGTACGCTGCATCATCCATCACAAAGCGGGCCGCCTCGCGGGCGCCCGGGAGTTTCTCGATGGATGGCTGCACCGGAACGAGTCTGTGCGCCACACCGAGATCCGCAAGCGACACTTCCACATAGTCCGCGCTCACAATGGAGAGCCTCGGCACAGCACCCTGAGGTATCTCCAGGAACTCGCGGATCACCGGAAGCATTGGTGCGCCGATGTCGATAGTGTAGGCACTCCCCGGGATGGTCAGTCGCGTGAAGAGACCGAGGTCTGTGGCCATGTCGGCCGCGTCAACGCCTGGAATCTCGATGGAAAGAACCGCACCTGAGATATCCGACGAAAGGAGCGTCACTTCCGGAGCCCCATAAGGCTCCGCCGCCTCGAATTCGATCCATCTGGCAGACAGCGATGCCGGCATCGCCACCAGAACGAAGAGAGCGAGAACAACCAGTGCGCGCATGGACTTCATGCGTGTCCTCCTTCTGTGCTGAGCGTGGCATGGATATGCACACACCACGCGATTGACTGCAGACCAATCGCCTGTTGTCATCAGTCCTGCAACACGACCCGACCCTCCCGGGACGCATTGCGTCTCTAAAAAGTACATGCATAGATTATAACACATAGGTGTGTTGATTCGCAACACTTCGTGCGTTGCCCGAGTTGATCCATACAGGAAGCTGATACTCAACCGAGCCGTGTCTGGGAACCATGACATGGAGATAGTCGGCCGTCGTCCGGAAATCGTAACTACAGTTGTGCCGGAACGATACGAGCTTCTCGTAGATGTAGGCGTCCTGGCGCTCAGTCAGGAACAAACATGACTGGAAGCCAGCTCACGGCCCCGATCTCGTAGACTCGGAATTCCTTCTTGCGACCGCCTATCAATTCAGGCAGGTAGATACTCTGGGGGTTGCGTGGTGGGAAATATGCGCTAGGCTTGGGGTTAGGAACACGAAGTGCTAGTCTGGTGCAAGTAACGAGGTGCATCACCGAGCCCGGTGGGCGAGTGGATGCCCCCGCGCCGAGCGTACTTCAGGTCAGACTCACGGATTGACCGGAATCAGGACGAACCATGGTCTACTCTTCGATCCCAGAGAAGCACGAATTCTTCGCCAAGCTCCTCGAGCGGTGCGTGGATGAGATTGCTCACGCCGTCAGCGAGGACGACATTGAGGCGTTGCTCATGATTGGCGCCCCAACTCGCGGTGAGGTCACGGTCGTGGACACTCCGTCCGGCCTCTACAGCCTTAGCGACATCGACCTCATCTGCGTCACCCGGCCGTCGACGAACCGCTCGGAACTACGCTTGCGCGTCGCACCTCTCATGGCGAGACTCAACAGAGAACTCACTCCGGACTGCTCCGGCATCGACATGTCGTTCAAGACGCACGTCCATCTCACCTCTCCCTATCCTCTCATCTCAAACTACGAGTTCGCCCGTTCGCCCGTCTGCTTGTACGGAAACGAAAACGTGCTGTCATCGATCGCCAAGGTTGATCCCGATGAGATCCCGGTCGCGGATGCTCTGCGATTCGTCCACAACCGCTGTTTCGAACACATGATCGCACGACCACCGACTCAGGAAGGTCCGGCGGATTTCTCGACGGCTCTCTCTTCGCTCTACCGGACGGCCAAGCTCGCGCTTGATCTCGTAAGTGCGTTCCTCTTCGTGAGACGCAACACACCGCTCGGCTACGAAGCCAGGGTCAAGCTCTTCATTGAGGACTACCTTAGGCGTGACAAGTTCGCGGCGCTCGCCACAGCGCTCGAACCCTTCATCGATGATCTGCCTGCCTGGGCCGCATTCAAGACATCCGGTGACCTCAACCGCCTGGCGTCACATTTCGGGACGACGGCAGACGCTCCGGCCCTTCAACACCTCGCGTCCGACCTCTGGTACAAGTACATCCCTTATGCGGAGGAACTCTGGAAGAGCATCTTCGGATCAACGCTGGGGCAGGATGTCTCACGCTTGCCCCTTCCGGCTATCGCCGAGTACTTCGGGAAGTTGGAGAGCCTGCCAAGAAAGATCGTGCGGACGCTGAGACTGCTTAAGCCCGCGGCCGCTCCGAAGGGACTGCTCTCAAGGGTGGGAATCGTGCGACGCATGTTCTTCGCCTCTCCTTTGGCGCTCGCCTATCTGACGGCGCTCATCACGCTCTTCAGTCACGCAGAGAACGCGGATCGCGAATGGACGCGCGGTGCCATCGTGCGGTATGCTCCGTTCTCGCTCCCCGTTAGCTTCAGAGCGATGAGCGACAAGGAGCGCGAGGACGTTCTCATGGGCAAGCTTGCCTTCTTCCACCAGGCGATGCTGCTCGGCAGGCGCGTGAAGGAGAGCTGATGACGGCCAATAGACTCACGCTTGTGTTCTTCGTTGACGCCCTGGGATGGGAAGTCGCGCGAAAACTCGACTGCTTCCGTGACATCGCACCATACTCCTATCGCCAGCGCACGGTTCTCGGCTACAGCTGCGCCGCTCAGCCGACGATACTCACTGGACTCATGCCGGATGAGCATGGACACTGGGGGATGTTCTATCGCACCGAGCGATCGGACATGAGGGCGCTTCGCTCTTTGAGATTCCTTCCGAAGACCATATCGACCCACCGCAGATTCCGCGGACCTCTATTGAAGTACCATCGGAAACGCACGGGTTTCACCGGTTACTACAGCCTCTATCGAATCCCGTTCCATCTCTTTGGGAAATTCGACCTCATCGAGAAGAGAGACATCTACGCCCCCGGCGCATTCGCTTCGGGCGCGAAGTCGATCTTCGACCACCTCGCAGATGGCGGCGTTCCGTACCGGGTCTGGACCTGGAAAGACGAACTGAACGAGGGCTTCGCCGAATTCGAAGCGGCCATTCGCAACGACCGCGAGCTGCGCTTCGCGCTTCACTACACTCCCTACATAGACGCCTTCCTCCACGGCCACATCGGCGACGACAAGGCCGTGGCCGGCGCTGTTGCGCTCATTGAGAAGAAGATAGTACGCGTGGTCGAACTCGCTCGCGAGACCCGCGGCGATGTGAATGTCGTCATCTTCTCCGACCATGGGATGGCAGAGACCACGGCTGAGCACGACGTCATGAGCGTCGTGACAGCGCTTGGACTTGGACAGGGCAGCGATTACCACGTGTTCTATGATTCCACGATGGCGAGGTTCTGGTTCGAGTCTCCCCGCGCGCGCGATGCAATCACCGATGCCCTCAAGAAACTTGACTATGGGACCGTTCTCTCCGACGACGATCTCCGAAGGGAAGGCGTCTTGTTCGACGATAGACGTTTCGGAGAGTTGATCTTCCTGATGAACCCGACGAAGCTCATCGTCCCAAGCTATATGGGCGGGAGTGCCCCTCGCGGGATGCATGGGTTCAGCCCCGAGCACAAAGACTCGTATGCGATGCTTGCCTCAAGCTTCGCGGTAGACCCCGAACCGACGCACATCAGGGATTCGTTCCGCGTGATGATGCAGGCTGCCGGACTTCCGTCGGAAGCTGGAACGCCCGGCACACGCGATGATCCGGATGACTTGGGCGGCGCAACCTCAGGCGGCAATCAGGAGGCCGCGGCGTGAGCAAGACGGATTCCGACGGCCACCTGATCCACGTTGCGAAGCAGGCTACGGGTGTGATGACCTATCAGTTCATAGGCGTCGCACTCGGCTTCGGCTCGAACCTCATCTTCGCACGCATCCTGGGAGCAGAGCTTCTGGGCGTCTTCGTGCTGGCACAGACGACGCTTCTGGTTCTCTCTCTCGTTGCATCGTTCGGCGTCGGCCCGATGCTGCTCCGATTCATTCCTGTCTCACTGAGTCGCGGAGACAGGGAGAGCGCCGCAGGTGTCCTCGCCGTCGGTACGCGCATCGTGCTCATCACGAGCGCGATCACGGTGGCCGTTCTGCTCCTCGGACGCAACTTCCTCGCGTACCGGGTCTTCAACGAACCCCGACTCCTCGACTTGACCCCCATCATTGCGATCGCCATTCTGCCGGCAGCCTATGTGAAGGTGTTGGGCTTCCTGCTCAGGGCTATCAAGCAGACTTATCGGGAGACGTTCTGTCTGGAGATCGTAGCCAAGAGCGCGAAGTTGCTGGTCTTCTTTGTTCTCCTCTCAGCCGGGCTTAAGCTGACAGGCATTACCTGGGCGCTCACGGTCTCGTATGCAGCGGCGGCAGTAGCTATGGTCTTCATCATTGATCGTCATGCGCGCTACCTGACCCGCGGACCGCGCGCGACAACGATCCCGATCGGACGGGTCATCACGTTCAGTGCCACGATGACGTTCGTCGCGTTCATGAACTACAGTCTGAGCATCACCGACCGGACAATGCTCGGAATCCTCAGCACATCCAGTGACGTTGGTGTCTACAACATCGCCTTTCTCATCTCGAACATGCTCGCGCTCGTGTTCATGGGGTTCAACAACGCTTTCTCACCACTCATCTCGGAACTCTACCACAACGGGAAGAAGGACGAGCTCAACAGCCTCTACTCCTCTCTCACACGCACTGTTCTCGTCATCGTACTCCCGGCGCTGATCTGGATAGTCGGGTTCGGTGATGACCTGCTTCTGTTCTTCGGAAAAGACTTCGGCGTGGGCTATCTGGCGATGGTGATCCTTGGAGCGGGAGTTCTCACACGCTGCGCGGTCGGCTCGGTCGGTACGATCCTCATGCTGTCCGGGCACCAAGTCTACAACGCCGTCAACATCGCCGTGGTAACGGCGGCCAACATCGTGCTGAACCTATTCCTGATCCCGCGCTACGGGGTGCTTGGCGCCGCGATCGCCACAGCGATCTCGCTTGCGGTGATCAACGTGGTCGGGCTCATCGAAGTGAAGCTGC
The DNA here is from genome assembly GCA_030622115.1 of Candidatus Eiseniibacteriota bacterium. Classification (GTDB taxonomy): domain Bacteria; phylum Joyebacterota; class Joyebacteria; order Joyebacterales; family Joyebacteraceae; genus Joyebacterum. The sequence goes on along the minus strand of JAUXGN010000030.1, from coordinate 24,995 downwards.
TGGTCGGGATCTGGCCCTATAGGCTCTCGTACCTCAAGCTTGTGGCTGCCGCCGCGGTCACGTCGACCGGCATCTTCTACCTACGGTCGAGCCTGCCGATACTCCAGTTCATTCCGATACTTCTCCTGCTGATCGGCACCTTTGCGGTCTTCCTGGGAGTGCTCGCGCTTCTGGGGATCGAAGAGGAGGACAGGATGCTGATCGGGCGCATGATGGGTAGAGTCAGACGCGGGAAGAAGGGGTAGTCTTCATCGGCGATGAGTTCCGGAGTCGTTCCGGCGCAAAGAAAACGGGGTCGTCCGGGCTACCGGTCGACCCCGCCTCTTGAGATACTACCTACAGATTGGTCAGAAGCTATTCCTCAACCATGACGACGTTCTCTGCCGCCGGGCCCTTCTCACCATCAACGATGTCGAACTCCACGTGATCGCCTTCGTTCAGGCTCTTGAAGCCCGCATCGCTCTTGATGGCGGAGAAGTGCACGAATACGTCCTTCGATCCGTCGTCAGGAGTGATAAACCCAAAGCCCTTACTGTCATTGAACCACTTCACTCTGCCTGTCGTGCTCACTGATCCCTACCTCTTTCGATCCAGCCGGGGAGCGACATCGCCACTCTTGCCGACTACGCCCTGCCGGAGACCAGATGATCTGCACCCGTCACCGGCGACTTCTACAACACGGAGGCCTCATCGCCTCCATCGCAAGGTATTATAGCGGTCCATGTCAGACATGTCAAGTACAAGAAGCGTGCCTCGTTGAACCCGCACGAGCGCCTAACATCACCGGCGCAGCGTTCAGCCCGTCTGCCATAAGAGGATGCCGGTAGCGAACATACAGGCGGCCGTTTCTACTCCACCAGCTTCTCGTACGCTCCCCTCGATTCCTCCAGGATCTCATCATGGAGCGAATTGCCGTGCGAGTCCATCGTCACGATAGCCGGGAAGTTCTCAACCCTGATGACCCAGAAGGCCTCAGGCACACCGAACTCCTCGAGCTTCTTGACATCGAGAACTTCTACGACCGACTGCGCCAGAGTCGTAGCGATTCCGCCGATCGCGGAGAGATAGACGCTCCCGAACTCGCTGCATGCGGCCAGCGTGTCGCCACCCATGCCCCCCTTGCCGATCGCCGCACGCACGTCGTACTTCTCGAAGACCTTGGCTTCGTACGGTTCCTCGCGAATGCTAGTCGTCGGACCGGCAGCAACGAATGTGTACTTGCCGTCCTCGCCTTTCTTGACGACCGGACCACAGTGGTAGATCATGCTGCCCTTGAGCAGATCCCTCACATCCTCGCCGTCGGTCTCCACGAGATATTTGTGGGCCGCGTCGCGGGCCGTGACCATGACACCTGTGATCGAGACCTCATCACCCGCCTTGAGCTTGCGGATCTCGTCGGCAGAGACCGGTAGTTTAATCCCAATCATACGCGACCTCCTCTCCCTCGATCGTCATGAAGGCCTTGCGGGCCGCCCAACACAGGTAGGCGATGGAAACGAAGAAACAGGCAGGCAACCTGTGGAGCTGGCCCGCCTTCACGCCGATCACCGTCGTCTTGCCGCCCAGGCCCATCGGACCTATGCCCAGCGAGTTCAACTCACCCATGAGCTGCTTCTCCAGGCCGGCGAGCTCCGGATCCGCATTGGTGTCGCCAAGATCACGCAGAAGCTGCTTCTTGGCCACACCGTACGATGAGTCACGATTCCCACCTACGCCGACCCCCATGATTCCGGGCGAGCAGCCTTTGCCCTGTGCCTGGAAGACAGCATCCACCACGCATTTTCTCACACCGTCGAGATCGCGCCCGGCCTTGAACCGCCCGTCGGGAAGCTTATACTGCGCGCACACATTCTCCGAACCGCCGCCCTTGAGAAGAAGCTTGACACGAAGCCCGTTCTCGTCTCTCTCGGTGAAGTGGTAGTTCGGCGCCCCGGCCCCCAGATTGTCGCCGGAGTTCTTGCCGGTGATCGAATCGACTGCGTTCGGTCTCAGATAGTATCGTGCCGTCGCCTCTGCTGTCGCGGCCTCTATCGCCTCAACGAGCTGGCTCTGCCGGTAGTCCGGACCATATTCTATGAAGAAGTAGAGGGCTCCCGTATCTTGACAGATCGGAGTCTCCGCCTCCTTGGCCTTCTGGGAGTTCTCCAGAAGCAGGCCGAGCGTGGACGCCGCCGACGAGCCGGGCTCCTCATTCTCGATGCCCCTGCGAAGAGCCTCCACGACATCCGGCGGAAGCGAGGTAGACGCCCGCCTGATGAGTTCGAGGAAGTGCGCAGTGAGCTTCTCGTGCTCCATTTATCCCCCTCCTACGTAAAGACAGCCCGAAGCTGCTTCGGGCACCAGAATGGCTCTTTAGTAATTCTACTCCCAGCCCCCGAGGCCGTCAAAGCCTATCGCTCGCATCTCAACCTGGCCCGCAAGGCTCCGGTCGCCCGGGTCTCAACCTGGGCCGCAAGGCTCCGGTCACCCAGGTCTTATCGGGGCGCGTTCGGGCGAGCGGAGCGCTGCGCCTCATGTCACTTGACACGATTCCGGGGCGTGCTAGACTTCCGGTCGAAATCTTGGGTCCACTCCCCGGACAGCTGATCGACAACGGGCGAGGGGCCGCCCTCGAACGGGCGGCTTCAGAGCGGGGCCGGTGCGAGTGGCCTCCCAAAAGCAGAGCACGAAGACCGACCCGGAGAGCTTTCGATCAACGAGATTACCCGCAGAGACGCGACCGGTAAGCTCAAGCCTACCGGTTCTGGACTCCCGCCAGTCCTCCAGGGAATCATCCGCGTGCTTACTGTCGCGGTGATTCTCTACATATTCCTTGTCAGCATCAAGCTGCTCGGTACCGGCTTCAAGATGTTCGGAAGCGACTTCTCCGAACGCCTCATCGCTTCGACTTCGAATCCCTTTGTCGGCCTGTTCATCGGCATACTGGCAACCAGCATAGTCCAGAGCTCATCAACGACGACATCGACTGTTGTTGGCTTTGTGGCCATGGGAATGCTTTCGATCGAGAATGCCGTTCCCATCGTCATGGGCGCCAATATCGGGACGACGGTAACCTGCGCCATCGTGTCGCTCGGACACGTCGGTCGCCGCGAGGAGTTCAGAAGAGCGTTCGCTGCGGCCAGCGTCCATGATTTTTTCAACCTCATGACCGTGCTCATACTGTTTCCCCTTGAGATAGCGACAGGGTTTCTCCGGCGCACCGCGACCGCACTCGCCCAATTCTTGACAGGAAGCGAGAGCGTGGCGTTCGCCAGCCCGGTCAAGCGCGTTGTCGGCCCGGCCGTTCACATCATGGTCGATTTCGCGGAGGGACTCGCCGGCGAGCGCGCGGCCCTCCTTCTTGTGATTGTCGCTTTTGCACTCCTGGTGGCGTCGCTCTACCTGCTGGTTCTGCAGATGAAGGCCCTGGCACTCGGTCGCGCGGAGGTCGTGATAGATCGTCTGATGGGCAGGAGCGGAGCGACCGGCATCGTCGTGGGGGCAGGCGTCACGGCCGTCATTCAGAGCAGCTCAGTCACGACCTCGCTTCTCGTCCCGCTTGCGGGCGCCGGCATCGTCAGACTCGAGCAGATCTTCCCGGTGGCGCTGGGTGCAAACCTCGGCACGACGGTCACGGCGCTTCTTGCCTCACTCGCCGGCGACTCGCGCGGCCTCACGATCGCGCTCGTTCATCTGCTCTTCAACATCGCGGGCATCCTCCTCATCTATCCCTATCGCCCGATCCGGAAGATTCCCATGATTCTCGCACGGAAGCTCGCGGATGCTGCCGTTCGGTCGAAGCTGTACGTCGCCATCTTCGTGATTGGCCTCTTCTATGTAGTGCCCGGTGCGCTTATACTGATAGGCAAGCTACTTCGCTAGGAGACACGGATGTTCAGAGAATTCATAGACGCACTCAAGAGGCGACCGCTTCTGATACAGATGTTTGACGAGATGGAGCAGATGCTGGACTCCGGAGCCGAGATGTATCGAATGATCTCGGCGATACTCACCGGGCAGGAGACGCTCACAACGCAGACTCATGACCGGATCTACGAGATAGACAGGGGTATCAACCATCTTCAGCGGAAGATACGCAAGCAACTCGTGCAACACCTCATCGTCTCACCCGGCACGGATGTTCCGATAAGCCTCGTCCTCATGAGCATCATCAAGGATGCAGAGCGCGTAGGAGACATCACGAAGAACCTCCTGGAAGTAGCCGAGGCGCAGGGTGGAGCTTTCAAGGAGGGCAAGTACGACGATCGCTTCCGCGAGCTTCTCATCGCGACCGAGTCGCTTTTCGAGCCGACTGTCGAAGCGTTCCGGATGTCCGACAAGGATATGGGACACGATGCCCTGCGAAAGGGACGCGAGCTCGCACGGGAGTGCGACGCCTTGATCGACAATCTTGTTGAACAGGATCTGGTCTGCAAGGAGGCCGTGCTGTACGCGCTGACTGCGAGATACCTGAAACGGATCAGCCTGCACCTGTCGAACATCTCATCGAGTGTCGTAATGCCTCTCCACAAGCTCGACTACTTCGACGAGAGCTAGCGAGTGCGTGACAGCTTCTGGAGGACCGCGCTGATGACCATGCGGTCCTCTTCTTTTGTCCCCATGAGAGCCGTCAGGCCAAACGCAGCCACATAGAATGCTGCAAGCGCTCCGCCGGCCCAGTACCAGGTCGTTGGTGCAAGCGGGGTTCCCCGAAGCAGGAAGGCTGCAGCAATGAGCAGAACTCCAGTCGCGACTACCTTCAGCGTCGAGCGGTCATACGGCATGACCTCAAGCAGGAGTTTCCCCTCGATCAGCCGAGCCACGTTGACGAGCACAATGGAGCACGCTGTGGCAATGGCTGCACCGGCGATCCCCATGCGGGGAATCAGCCAGATGTTGAGACCTATGCTCACGACGGCCATGGCTATGGTGTTATAGACGTTGTAGCGTTGATACTTCGTCATCGCGAGACAGCTCGCCACGGAGCCTGCGGTGCTGTCGAGAAGCTGCGCGGTCGCCAGGATCACAAGCGCCGGATAGCCTCTCACGAAGTCGTTACCGAAGATCCCCAGCACGGTCTCACCCGACAGGATGATCCAAGCGTAGACCGGCAGCGTGAGAAGCACGATCCACCTCGTGATGGCCCTCAGGAGTGACCGCATGAGCTCCACGCGCCCCCTGTGATAGACGTCGGCGATGATCGGAGAGAATATCGCGTTGAAAGAAAACGTGAAAAGCGTGGCGATCATCGCAAGAAGAACGACGATGTTGTAGACGCCGACCTCGGCCGATTCGAGGAAGAAGCCGAGGATCAGACGACCCCCCTCAAGCAGCGCAAATGCCGTGACTGTCTCAGCGAGCATTGACGCAGAATATCGAACCACTTCGCCGGTCGGGATCTCCACCCTGGGACCGCGATCGAAGAGATACGGTCCACTCTTCTTCAGGTAGATGAACGTCGCGATTGCGGAGGTTATGGAGGCGGCAACGCTCGCGAGCACGACCCCGAGAAGTCCCAGATCAGGACGGTAGAACCTGAGACCGATGTAGTAGATGGCAAGAAACACAGCCAGCCGAGGGATCCGGAACCAGAATTCGGCCCCAATGATACTGTGCCTCATGTCTTTGAGAGCCCTCAGGCCGGCGGCCTGCAGCCGCGTCAGTGTGTACGGGATCATCGCAAGCGACACAAGGAGAAGGGCGTGCTCCAGGCGCGGCTCCTTGAAGAGCCCGATCGCGATCGGCCTGCGGAGAAGTGCTATGGCGGCTGTGGCGATGACGGCCGCGACCACCCCGAAGCGGATTCCACGTACGTAGACCGCGTGTGCTTCACGTGTCTTACCTTGCGCGACGTACATCGAGATGTACTTGACGAAACCACCTTCAAAACCGAACGTCGTCAGAATGACGGCGGCGAGAACGACCGTCCACGCAAGAACATAGACACCGAGAATATCCGCTCCGAGAACGCGGGCGATGACCGCGGATGCAATGAAACCAAAGAGGAGTGCGAAGATGCGACCGATGAACGTGAAACCCGCCCCTTTCGTCGCCTTGGAGAGGTAACCCTCATATTCGCCCCGCGTCTCCGCGACCGGACGGGAGCGACGCTCGTCTCTTTCGCGCGCCCCACTCATGAGTCTCTCCTGAGAAGACGTCTCACCACAGGCTTGGCATATGAATCGAGGAAACAGGCAAGAGTGCCCCCTACTCCCCGCGGGTACAGCCTCACATCCACGTGCTCGGTGTGACCGGTCGCCCATTCGTCCTTCCACCGTGCCCGCCGGCCGGTGAAATCGAACCGGTCGAGCCCCTCACTGAAGGCGTCGCGTATGGCGTGATCAAAGAGCGTCACTCCCGGTGACAGCTTCCCGAAGGCCTCATCGAACGATGTCTTGAGAGCGTAGTAGACGCCGCCGTGGACGGCTCCCAGCAGAAATCCGATCATCCGACCATCGAACTCGATCCAGAAAGGACGGAATGCCCCCGCCCTCGTGAGGCTCTCGGTCAGCTCGTGGTAGAACATCCCTATGCCTCGGCCGGAGATCGACGTGCCCGCCTCCTCTTTCCAGCTTCTGCTCTCAACGCCCACAAACTCATCGATGAGATCGCGGGGGCTGCTCCCCGAGTCCATGCGCTTGACTTCCACCAAGCCCTCGCGGCCGAGCTTCCGCATCTTCCGTCTCCACTCGCGGCTCACCTTGCTGGGCTTGGACTTCAGGAACTCCTCCCAGCTTGAGGAGATATCGACGTGTGGTGACACGCGACTCCGGCGTTCGCGCACGGAACAACCGGTTGCCTTCAGAGCGCGGGAAACGGCAGCGTGGGAGGGACCGTCCACCGGCAGCCCTCTCAGAAGAGCCCCCCTTCCCCACTCATCCAACCGTTGGACAACCGCCATCACGAATTCTCCTCTGGCGTCATCCAGGGCTATCAGTCCACCCCTGTGAGCAAGAAAATTGACGGGCAGCTCGAGCGTCTCGCGTGGTGTCGCGAAGAGAGGCGCAATCCCGACCGCATCAGTGCCGTCGTATCCCACCAGGATCGACGGTCTGAACTCATCCCCAAACTGCTTCGCCCATGGCTCCACCCAAGCTCTGCTCTGAAACAGGCTTGGGCAGGCTCCGGATGATTCGAGCGTCATCCACGCCTCGATCAGTTGTTTGTCGTCAAGATGATCGTATTCCCGGAGTTCTATCATGAGTGCATGATCCCGGTCATGTGAGCAGGTCGGCGGAGAACATCACACCCCTGTTGAGCATCCCGCCCGGATCGAATGCCTTCTTGAGCGCGGCCATTTCTCTGAGCCCCTTCTCACCGTAGAGAGCCTCGAGAAACTCATGCTTGAGCTTGCCTATCCCGTGTTCTGCAGAGACCGTGCCACCCATCCTGACCGCCTCACGCGCGAACTGAAGCGCCAACCCCTCCGCCTCTCTTAGTTGATCGAGATCGGCGGGCATGATGTTCAGGTGGAGGTGGCTGTCGCCGATGTGGCCGAACACAACGTACTCAAGATCTACCCCGGCGAGTGTATCCCTGTAGTAGGCAAACATCTCTTCGAGCCTGTCGCGCGGAACGGCGATATCAGTTCCGATCTTGTGGATCTCAGGGTGTCTCGCCTTCGCCCGAGCAATGACTCCGTTCACCTGTTCGGCGATGCTGTGCCTTAGCGCCCTCAAGCGGGCGAGATCACTCTCCTCCATTCCGCCCCAGGTCCGCTCCATCGAGGAACCATGACCATCCAGCAGCTCCTCCCACCCTTCATACGCCGCCATCAGCAAGTCCTCATCCTCGAACTCCTGCTCGAAGAGAACCCCGGCGCGCGCGCCGTCGGGAAGCTCGGGTATCTCCGATGCAGAACCTTCTTCCTCCTTGCGCAGGCGGAGGAAGTCGAAGCTTCTCGAGTCGAAGAACTCAAGCGCCAGCGGAGCAACCGCGCCCGGTCGTGGCCGATCATCGAAGTCTCCGCGCGCCTGCCGCACGAACTCGATCGCGTCGTTGTCGCTCGCGAAGAAGGCCAGTGCACTCAGTATTCCAGTCGGGCGTCTGCGAAGGATAACCTCTACCTCCGTGATCACCCCGAGCGTTCCCTCCGAAGCTATGAAGAGATCAATGAGATCAACGTTGGGATGAACGAAATAGCCCGCGGCGTTCTTAGTCTCAGGCATCGAGTACCTGGGAACCTCGATACTGATGCTCCTCCCCTCGCCCAGCACGATCTCGAACTCTCCATCACCGGCCGTGTAGACTCCTCGTTCGACATCGATCACGTCCCCGCTCGACAGGCAGATGCGCAGACGGTGCACGTGCCGGCGCGTCGCCCCATAGAGGAAGCTCCTTGCTCCCGATGCGTTGGTGGCCACCGTGGCTCCGAGATGCGCCGTGTCCTCCGTGGGGTCGGGCGGGTAGAAGTACATGTGATCGTCCGCCACGAAGGCTTCGAGTTCAGAACGGAGTTCCTGCGTGACAAGATCGGCGGCGATGCCGAGCTCCTTTCGAGCCACACGGTCGTTGAGTTCGGCTATGGTGACGCCCGGCTCGGCCGTCAGGGCGAACGTCCCGTCCTTCAGTCTGCGAATGCCGATGATGCGGTTCATTTCCGCAAGCGAGAGGAGCGTGCCGCCGGTCGGTACTGCTCCGCCGACGATGCCCGTTCTCCCGGCGGACACCGTCACAGGCTCTCCGCGCTCGCGCACGTCCTTGAGCACAAGGGCTACCTGCTTCTCGCTTCTCGCGAAGACCAGACGGTCGGCCGATGACGGGCCGAAGCCCGACTCGTCTGTCAGATAGTCGGCGTACGACTCGATGATCTTCGATGATGAATCGATGATTGTGCAGCCGGCAAGTCCTTCGCCCTTCGGCGACACGGCTTTCACTTCAGCGCTCATTATTGTCCATCGCTCCTAGAGCTTGACGACGAGATCCTTCGGGAACTTCGTCAGGTTCTCCATCGTTCCATCCTCGTGCACGTAGACCACGTCCTCTATCCGCATACCCCACCCCTTGTCGGGGTAGTAGAGCCCGGGCTCGACGGTGAAGACGTGCCCCGGCTCGAGCACATCCTCGATTCCCGGCGAGCCTGACAGGCGCGGGTTCTCGTGAATGTTGAGCCCGACTCCATGGCCGAGGCTGTGCACATAGCCGTTTCTCACCTGGGGGTTTGTCTTCGGTGTCTCGTGTCCGTGACTCTCGAAGAAATCGCACACCATTCCCTGATACTTACCGGCGCGCTCTCCGATCTTAAGAGCGGCGAGGACCGACTCGTGGATCTCCGAAAGCTCCGCATAGGCATCCAGGATCTCGGAAGGAGCCTCCCCCAGCACAAACGTCCTCGTCATGTCGAAGAAGTAACCGGCGCCCTGCTCCTGCGGGAAGATATCGAATACGATCGTCTTGCCCGTCATGATCGGATCCGCGTCGTTACCCCTGCTGTGAGGTATGCCGGCGTCTCTGCCGATCGCGAAGATGGTGTCGACCTCCTCCACGAGCGTCCTTGCGGCCAGCGCGATTCGTATCTCGGTCTTGCAGTCACCGATCGTGAGCGGTGTTCCATCTGCTTTCATGAGGGTGTCACCCTCAAGCCGGTGCGACTTCCAGAAATCGATGACGTGCTGAACAACCTCACACGTCAGCCTGCCGACCTCACGAATCCTCTCGACCTCGTACGGCTCCTTGGTTGCACGGGCCGTGATAAAGACATCGTCGCTGTACTCACCCATCACATTGACGTTCAGCAAGGCCTCGTCGAGGGCTCTCAAGCGGACGAGGTTGGCCCCCGTGTCCCCCTTGCCATAGAACGCCACGTTCCCCGACACACCGAGCTCATCGAAGACGATCCGGTAGTACTCGACTGACGCCTTCAGTCGATCACCACCCGCGTCCTTCATGATCTTCGTGAAATCGTACTTCGAAGTATCGATGACTCGGAGTCCGCTCTCCTCGGCCTCTTCACGCTCCATCGTTCCACACAGCAGGACCGGCTCCTCGCCGCGTTTCTTGATGACGGTGGCGTGAGAGAGCTTGGCCCCGTTGATCATGTAGAACATGGTCGCGTTGCCCTTGACCTCTCCCTCGATGACTGCGACATCGATCCCACGTTCTTCCATAAGTCTGTCCACATCACGCTTCATGTCCGACCTCCCCGATCTCAGTCCGTCCTGATCTGCCGCCGCCCGGGCACAGAGTCCTTACTCCGGCGGCCATCAGAGTTCTGGATAGCCTTGAGTACGTAGTAGAGATTCCCCATCTCGCCGGTGATCTGCGAATCACGGGGTATCTCGTCGAATCTCTCCGAGTAGATGGCCTCGAGCTCAAGCGTCCCCGATTCCCCCACGAGATCGCAGAACTCGTTGTAGAACCACAGCCTCACGACATGCGGTTCGGCAAGGGTCATCGCCCGCCCGTGGTCATCTATCTCCATCCGACAGAGCTGGTGGCTTAAGCGCGCGTCCCTCTCCTCGCGCACGACACCCCATGTCGTCGTCACGGAGACGCCGTCACGTTCCACGGTCCACGTGTCGCCCGCTGGATCCGGCTCGCAATCAAGGGCGCACGCGATGTGAACGACGTAGATCCCTCCGGGTCTCAGCGCCTCACCGGTCAGCCTGAAATGCGAGATGATCTCCTCGTCAGTTAGAAGGTAGCCCAGGCTGTTGATCGAGTTCAAGGCCATACCGAACTCGCGATCGTACTTCACACCCGTCATCTCCCCCCGGACCGCCTCCGCCATCCCCACGACACCGGCCGCGGCGATTCCTTTGCGTGCGAAGGCCAGCATACTGGTGCTACTGTCGTAGCCCGTGATCGCATATCCGCGCGCCGGGAACGCGCGCAGGAAGCGGCCGGTCCCGCACGCCGGCTCGAGTATCCTGTGAACGTCGAACGGTACGTGTTTTTTGAAGAGCCGTTCGAAGAAATCCAGCTCGGGGTTCAGATCCCAGGTGAATGCGATGTCGTAGTAGAGGGGAAGGTTGTAGAGTTCGTGGCTCATGATTAACCTGCGTCTAGTCGGGAAAGATCTCGCTCGCTATTGTCTCTGCGAAGCTATCTACCATCAGTTCGAGTTCCGGGCACGGACGCTCTCCAAAAGTCAGTACGTCCCTCACCTCGATCGCGTAGATGATCGTCTCTTCGGGAACGTCGAGCCCCTGCCTGCGGCCGAACTCCATGACCGTGGCCAGATTCATGCCGTGCGGCGAGCACGCGTGAATGGTCCGGGCGAGTTCCTTGAGTCCGAACCGCGTCATCGTACCCAGAGCGTCCCCGATCATTATTGAGTCTACGACGACGAGCCGATCGTATCCCAGCGATTCTTCGAGCAGGGAAAAGCCCCCCTCCTCGTTCCCCACCACATCCACGTCGTCCCGGTCACCGCGACGGCTACCCACAGCCCTCGCCACGAAGAGCCCGATCGAATCGTCGGAAAGGATCGAACTGCCCAGTCCAAGTATGAGCGTCTTCAGCTTTCGTCCCTCGAACCAGAGAGAAACACCCCGGCGCCGCGCGTGAGCAACGCCGGGGTGCTGGTATCACAATCAGACACTCCAACTACTCGCGGATGAACTGCGAGAACCTCTTCACAATGCCGCCGTCCTGATCCTTCACGAGGACCTCAAGCGGCATCCGGCCCGGAAGTGAGTGTGTCGCGCAACCGAAGCAGGGGTCGTACGCCCTGAACGCCATCTCCACCATGTTCAGGAGTCCGTCGTTCACCACCCCACCCTTGATAAGACCACGGGCCGCCCGCTCGACAGACATGCAGATCGGAGCCGCGTTGTGAACAGTCGCGACCATCAGCTTCGCCTGCGTGATGATGCCGCGTTCATCGGTCTTGTAGTGATGGATCAGGGTCCCGCGGGGCGCCTCGACAATGCCTACGCCCTCGGTCGGCGTCTCCGTTGGAAGGTTCCTTAGATCATCACCCATGATCTCGGGATCGGCCATGATCTCGACCATGCGCTCCGCGGCCTGGAGAATCTCCACAAGGCGAGCCCAATGGAAGGCCAACGTGTTGTGAGCCGGCCGGCCCAGCGTCTCGAACATGGCCTCGCGAGCCACCTGCGCCTCCGGAGTCCGCATCCGCTCCGAGGCATTCAGACGCGCCAGAGGCGCCACCCGGTAGATGCCGCTGTTCGCGCCGTCCACGAACCCCTTCCAGCCTATCTTCTTGAGAAACGGGAACTTGATGTAGCTCCACGGCTCCACGTGTTCTGATATATGCTTCAGATAGTCCCGTGCCTTGAACTTCGCGAATTCCTTGCCGGCAGGATCAACAACACGGATCATGCCGTCGTAGAAATCCACCTCGTTGTTCTCGGTCACGACGCCCATGTAGTATGTCTCATGCTTGTACACATCGCCGACGATGAGATCAAGGTAGCTCTTGTTCTTGAGAACAACATCATCGAAGAGCTGAAGCGTGAACTTCGCAAACTCAACCGCATCGGCCGTTGTCTTCACGAACTCATCGTAGTTCTCTTTCGTGAGCCCTCTGGACACGCCTCCGGGCAGACCACTGACCGGATGAATCACACGACCACCCAGAGTCGTGATGATGTTCCTCACGCGCTTGCGAATATCGATCACCTGGCCGCCGATCTCAAGTCCGACCTTAGCGATCACACCGAGGATGTTCCGCTCGGCCGCAGGCGCGTCGGGACCGACAACAAAGTCGGGACCGCCCAGGAAGTAGAAATGGAGGGCGTGGTCTTCAAACGTGAATGCGTTGTACGTAAGCTCACGGATCAGGCGCGCCGTATATGTCGGCTCGACCTTGTACAGATCGTCGAGCGTTTTCGTCGCCGCCATGTGGTGAGCCATCGGACAGACACCGCAGATCTTGGGCGTTATCCGTGGCATCTCCTCACACATCCGCCCCTCCGAGAACTTCTCGAAACCACGAAGCTCGGGAACCTGAAAATACGCGTTCTCGACGTCACCGTTCTTGTCCAGAAAGATTTCGATCTTCCCGTGCCCCTCGAGACGTGTGATCGGATCGATCGTTACTCTTCTCTTCATGATTCCCCCGTGCTGCGAATCCGGCCGCCCGGACGGTTCAGCCTCGCGATCCCACCTCGCTGTCGAGTTTCCTTCTCTTGAGAAGCGAACTGGCCAGACTGTACATATAGAAGAGGCCGGCCGGATCGGGAAGCGACTCGGTTATCCGCTCCATCTCATCGGGGTCATTGGTGTCAATGATTGACCCGAGCGCCGAAAGGAATTTGGCCCCCTGATCCTTGACGTCGTCGGTCGCCCCGAAGCAACCGCGGCACGGCATGTTCGCGTTGATGCAGCGCTCGCCACAGCCGGCCCGAGTCGCCGGACCCATGCAGATAATGCCTTCCGCAAGGAAGCACTTCTCGGGGTCGGCGATCACCTCATGTGGACGCTTGAGATCCTTGATCTTGATCTTGTCCGGCTTTGAATCGTTCCTTGCGCACTCGTCACAGAGCGACTTCGATGGCGCCAGCACCGAGCCCTTCGGAGGAAGATCGCCGGAGAGGATGGCCATCACCGCATCCATGATGAGGTTGGGAGGCGGTGAGCATCCCGGAAGGTAGTAGTCAACGTCAATGACCTGATCCAGCGGGTAGACTGTGTCGTAGATAGTAGGAAGCTTGAGCTCTCCCTCGGGCACTTTGATCTCTGTCTGCGGTTCGATGCCCTTCGGGTTGTCGACCCCCCATTGTTTCTTGTAGACCCAGTCAACGATCGAATCGCGGTCGAAGAAGTTCGCAAGCCCGGGGATGCCGCCAAGACCCGCGCACGCGCCGAACGCGACAATCAGCCCGGCCTTCTTCCTGAGAAGCCTGGACCACTCCTCCTGCTCCGATGTCCTGACGGCGCCGTTCAAGAAGGCAACTGCAAGCTCCCCATCCTCAAGAGCCAGGATGTCCTTTTTCTTGAAGTCCATGGCCACGGGCCAGAGGACGATATCCACTGCATCGACGACCTTGAGAATGTCCTCGGCAAGGTCGATCACGGCCTCTTCGCAACCGCCGCACGATGCGTTCCAGTAGAAAGCTACCTTCGGCTTCGCCACTTGGTGCCCTCCGCTCCAGCCGGTTCAGGGTGAACGGCCTTCCATTAGCTTTGGATGAATAAAACAGTCCCCGGTTGCGCGGGCGCACCGAATGCGCCCCGTTGCAACCGGGGCAATAGTATACCATCACAGGACCGCAGGAACAAGGTAGAGCGCTCCCCCGATGCAGCCGTCAATCGCCGCGCGTCACGAGTCTCCGGAGCGTCCTGCCGTAGAGCGCAAGATCCTCACCTCTGACTATCAGGCTTTCAAACACGCCGCGACCCGAGAGCCTACTGAAGAGAACGACCATGATGCTGCTCTGCAGCGTGTACGCCGCCGTTGACGCCCAAGCCGCCCCTTCGATCCCATATCTCGGAATCCAAGCGAAGCAGAGCACCACGTTCACCCCAAAAGCGATCGCTGTCGCTATGGTCTGATAGATACGCTTGTCGCGGCCGGAGAAATCGCTGGACAGGATCTTGGCAATGGAGAGAGCCACGATGCCCGGTATCAGAATCCTGAAGGCGCTCAGGGCGGGAGCGAACTCCACAGAGTAGAAGAGAACGAGCAGCGGCCCGCTGAGAAGATACAAAACCACTCCGGCAACTGCAGTCAGAAGGAGCGAGCTTCTCATGACACGGGGCGTGAGTTCGTTGGCCTCCTCGACCGTCATTGACGAGAGTTTGGGAAAGAGCACGACCTGCACCGACTGGGGTATGTGCGACAACTTCTCGGCCATGAGTACGGAGATGGAATAGAGTCCCTGCCCCTTGAGGCCGACCATGGAGAGCACGAGGAACATGTCGAAGCGATATGTGAACTGCGTGAGGATGTTGCCTACGTGCCCCTGAACCCCGTAGACAAGCGACTTCCTGAGGAGGCCGAGTGACGGCATCGACAGGACCGCTCCCCGCTGCGTGTCATCACCGATCTCGGCGCCCGGATTCCCGTCCCGCGAGCCGCGGACCGCTACCCCAACCCCTACCGCCACCACGAGCACCTCGCTCGCCATGTAGGCGGTGAGGGCTCCCATGGCGCCTCCCTTGATGACGAAGAGATTCACACACATGAAACCCAGGAGCGCTGCGGCCTGAATGAAATTCGCCGCATTGAACCAGCGGATACGCTGAAGCCCAAGGAACAGAGCGATCGCGAAGTACTTCGCCAGCAGAATGGGCACCAGAAATACACCCATCGTGAGGATGGAGCGGAGCGCAGGGTCTGACGCGCCATCGTAGTACTTGAGGAAGAGTAGATAGAGAGGCACGATGACGGCCGTGAAAGCCAGTGTGAGGATGAGACTCTGAGCGTTGATCTGGGATAGCGGGTAGCGCCGTCTCGAAAGCAAGTACGTGTGCGCCGAGTCTATCCCCATGAGTCCGATGAACGCGAACATCGTGGGGAATGCCACTGCCGATGCATAAGTGCCTTGACCCTCGGTACCCAGAAGGCGCGCGATAAGGATCGAAGTGGGGATATTGACGAGAACTATGCCCATTCGCGTGCCGAACGTCATCAGGCTGTGCCGGAGCACCGTACGGCCGTGGCTCTCCACATCCCGGCCGTCCGCTTGGCCCCTGTTCGCTCTCGCACTCGGCCGGTTCACTCTATCTTCCTCACAGGCTCCAGGTTCCTCTCGCTCCTGCATCCGCGCTACGCGCTCAGGGCTTCTCCCCCATCCGCTCGGAAACGGCGCGCTCGACTGCCCCGACCTCCATCGCCTGACGCTCCTCGACCGTTGGCAGCCGGCTGTCGACATCCGCACGCGCGGCTTCACCCAGCCTCCGCCGCCCGTCGTTATCCGCCAGAAGATCGAGCAGAATCCCGGCAAGTCTCGGGAGTTCATCGACCGGCAACAGAACACCGTTCTGTCCGTCTCGCACGACGTCGGCAGTGCCTCCGGTGTCGAGAGCGACCACGGCCAACCCCGACATCATCGCTTCGTCTGTGGGGTTACCCGCGTTCGTCCTGTCCGAGAGGGCGACGAAGACGTCGGCAATGCCGTAGATGTCCGGGAGTTCGCTCCTGTCTATGGCGCCTGCGAATATGACGTTCCGACCGAGCCCCAGCTTCACGGAGAGCTCCTCAAGAGAGGCACGCTTCTCCCCATCCCCCACAATGAGAAACGTGGCGTCGCTCCGCTCGGCCAGTACCTCCTTCGCCCCGTTCAGAAGCCTCTCAACATGCTTCTCGGGATGCAGGCGGGTGACGGTAAGGATGACGG
The DNA here is from genome assembly GCA_030622115.1 of Candidatus Eiseniibacteriota bacterium. Classification (GTDB taxonomy): domain Bacteria; phylum Joyebacterota; class Joyebacteria; order Joyebacterales; family Joyebacteraceae; genus Joyebacterum. Next base: position 8,769 of record JAUXGN010000030.1, on the reverse strand, counting down.
GGCCGGAGCCCGCTAGCCCGATCCGGCGCCGCACCTTGGCAACGTCCGGCCTCTTCATGTACGGCGCCCTGTCGAGACCGTTCGACCAGAACAGGAATCTGTCCATATCGACGCCCAGGCGCCCGGCGACCTCGTCGCCGCCTGAGCCATCATTGTGTAGAATGAGATAGTCGGCCGGTGTTGTGAACGCCCGTATCTCGCGGTAGCGAAGTCGGAACTTGATGGGATGATCGATCACCTCGCCGATCGAGGTCCCGAAAAGACGGGTGACATTCGGCACGCCTCGCTCCTCAGCGATGGTGCGCGCCACGGGCGCTCCGAGAGCCCCCATCCCGAACATGGCGTCGGGCCCAAGCTTCTCCCCGAGTTCACGCGCAAGCCGCGTCGCGTGTGAAAGCCAGTGCCTGTAGGAGGTAAAGAGCCTGATGTGCTGCACAAGCTTGCCGCTATCGGCCTCGGGCATGTAGTCGACCGTGGTGTGGAAGCGGTGGAGGTGGACGCCGTGATAGTCCTCCTGGAGCGGAGTGCCCGGGGGACCCGGCATCAGGATGTGGAGTTCATGGCCATGTTTCGGGAAGCTCGTGATCGACAGAAAGAACGACGGCGCACCGCGTCCCTCCCCCATCGACCAGAACTCGGGCCAAGGATATATGGCGAGAATCTCCATGGCGCGTAGCCTAGCACGCCGGCCCGTCGCGGGCAACTTCGGAGGAGGGGCTCTTCCCCTCACGCCGGATAGCCGACAGCCGTCATGGCGCGGCACTCATGACTCTGGGCGTCGTCGTCCTCGCTCTCTGATGCTGCTGGAGCGCGCTTCAGCACCCCCGAAGCCCTCGACGCCAGCGCAACTCGCAGCAATTCCGCATTGCCTATTCCTTCCACTTGAGGTTGAAAGCGACTTCCGCGTTTTGCATAACTTTGCACAAGAAGCCACTGATTAGCTCTCACTTGTCGACCCGAAATGAAGAAGCCCCCGCCTCTCGGCAGGGGCTTCCCTATGCGCAGGCCTGGCTCGATCTACTTCAGCATTACCATTTTCCTCTGCTCGCTGAAGCCCGGCGCGTCAAGCTTGTAGAAGTAGACGCCGGATCCGAGCTGTCGACCCGTGTCGTCAAGACCGCGCCAGGTCGTCGTGTACGTACCGGGCGCGACATCGGCGTTGATAAGAATCTTCACCCTGCGCCCGGAAAGATCATAGATCGAGAGAACAACGCGTCCACCCGGCGCCGGGATCGCATATCTGATCGCGGTAGTCGGATTGAACGGATTCGGGAAGTTATAGCTCGAGAACGCCCTCTCGGGTACCTCATCATCCGGCACTGAGTTCGGGCACTCTGTGTAGGTGTTCTCATGCGCGGCATCCGTCCACGGGATGTAATCGACTGGCCCGTAGAACCAGTCCGCCTCCACGCACACATCACCCCAGTAGTTATAGTCCGCATCCACCGTCGCGGCGTTCAGATTGAACACCTGGAAGTACGTGTTGTTCTCGAAATCGTTCGCGTCAGCAAGTGTACGTCCAACCTCAGGACCAGGATCACTGTTGCTGTAGACACCGGTGAACGTGTTGTTGGAAAACGTGCAGCCCGAGAAGAACGGGGCAGCTGAGTCAGCAACTGTCACACCGTTCGAACAGAGCGTGAACGTGTTTCCCGTCATCGTCAACAGAGCCCCGAAGTCGAAGTTCGCACCGTTGCTGCAATTCTGGAAGACGCAATCGGTAACGCGCATCACGCCCGATGTCGCGGCCAGACCGTTCGCGGCCGTCCCCTGCCCGTCAATCGTAAAGCCTTCGAGAAGCGAGAGATCACCGAGACCTATCGCGGAGACGACCGGTCCGGTCGATGAACGTATCGTCGTCGTGGCCGCTCCATCTGAGCTCATCACCAGAACCGCGTTCTTGAGAGTGATGTTCTCATCGTATGTTCCGGGGCTCACCCAGACAGTGTCTATGGCGGCGGCGGCATCGATGGCCGCCTGGATCGTGGCGTACGGCGACGGCACTTCGAGTTTCTGACCGGTGCCGAGCCAGAGCATCTCGGAATAGACGCTCTTCTGGGAGCTGGCATCGCTTGCGGCCAGCCGGTAGAACCACATGGTATGCGGGAGCATGTCCTCATCAGTGTATGTGAGGTCAGGGGTGAGCCCGACCCGCAGTTCCGAGTCAAGAGGATCAGAGAACGGCATGCTGTCCCGGTAGACTCGATAGTGTGCCAAATCGCTCTCGCAGTTCTCGTCCCATGTGAGCACGATATCGTTTCCGACCCACTCCACGACTATGCCGGACGGCGGAGACGGCGCTGGATCCACCGAAGCCTCGTTGGATGATCGCCCATGCCAGCCGGTATCATAGACTGGAACGATCTCGTATGAGAAGTTGTCCCTCGGGCACGCGGACGTCCATATGTCCACGAAAGACGTGTCTGCGCCAGAGACCCACGCCAACGATTCCGGATCTGCGGTGACATTGCCACGATTGACAACATAGTAGTCGAGCGGACCATCGGCGGCCCTCCACGACATCTCGTTCGCCCCCTCCACGAACTGCACATCGAGATCTGAAGGTGCATCGTAGCAGATGCTCCCGAACACCCTGTTGGACGGTGCGCCTTCCAGGCCACCGTCATCGACAGCGGACACGCGATAGTAGTTGAGTTCGCATGCCGGGATGGTGATGTCGACGAAGCTCGTGTCCGGCGCAGCAACCGTTGCTATCTGTGTGCCAGGAAGCCCCGTCGTGTCACGGTACACTACATAGTAGTCGACTGTGGCCCGCCGCCACGGCGGTGGACTCCACGAAATGAGTATCGATGCGCCGTCCTGTGCCAGGAGGAGATCCTCTGGACCCTCCGGGCAACCTATGCCAAGAGCGCCCTGCGCCGTGCCTCCCTCGCCTCCGGTTACGGTTGGTGACGTCGCGTGGACAGCATAGAACCCCGCCCCGGCGTCGCAGAAAACGGGATCGACTGACGAGTCTCCCACACCGGCGCTACAGCCGTTGTAGTCGCCGCTCGAGTTGTCCCAGACATCGTTGTAGCTCAAATCCGGCGTCGCGCTCGTGCACGTGATCCCGTATCCGGTATTCGAAGCAATAATGTTGTTCTTGATCACGTTGTCGGTCGACACCCGCAGGTCGATACCACCTTCCAGACCGTTCCCCGTGAGTGTGCAGTTCACGATCTCGACATCAGTTGAGTATGAGTAGATGCCCGCGGCTCCGTTGTCGTAGCTTGCGACATAGGCAAGGCTGATGTCGGCATTTGGCGGATCGTTGATGAAGACACCCGCTCCGGTGTTGTCATGGAAGCTCGACATCTCTATGTAGAGGGCCCCGTCGGTGCCCCCGCCTCCGTAGGTCGCGACCAATCCTCTCCAGCAACCGTAGACGTCGACATCTCTCACGATCGCCTCAGTGTCCTTGAGGTAGATGCCCGCGTAGCCTGACCCGGAGTTCGTCACCATGACTCCGTCAATGACGATCTTCTCTTCGTTCTCCACGTAGATGCCGTGACCCAATCCCCCCGCGTCAATGATAACGGGATGGGTCCCCGGATCCCGGTATGTGAAGGTCGCATCGTACCCACCGATGAGCGACCTGTAGTCTCCTATGACTATGTTCTCGACGTAGGTGCCTTCGGCGACCTTGATGACATCGCCTCTGTTGGAATTGTCGATCGCCGTCTGGATGGATGCATACTGGTCCGGGACGAGTATGGTCTTCGGGATGTGCGCGTTCACGGGTCGCATCGCGCCTGAGCCGATGCGGCACGTCCCGTACTTGATGTAGAAGAACCCGCCCTCACCGAAACCACCACCCCAGCTGTTCTTGCATATCCAAGCGCCGTCACCTCCACACATCTCGTCGTCCCACCCAAGCATGAGAACCACGTGGTTGGTCCAATCGGTGCCCGCGTGTTCATAACACCCGCCTGTGTAGCCGTAGAAATCCTCGTACACACACATACCGACCGAGAGCGGACCATAGGTCTCGATGGCGTACTTGAGACTCGTCACTGTGTTCGAGACGTTGCCGCTCCCGTCAATGATGGCGACCTTGTCATGGCGCTTCTGGCGGCACGAGTTGCCGTCGGTGGCCAAGTAGGGAATGTCATCCTCGCTCACCGCGCCCGGATTATAGTGAACGGCATAGGCGGCGTCCGCCCAGCCACCGTCACAGCCCGCGCCCTGATCGTTGCAGTCGATCGTCTGCTGCTCCGAAATATCCAGCAACACACCCTCATAGATCCTGACATGAGCCTCAGTCGCGCTGCATGCGCCGAAAGCCCAGCAGGAACCGCAGTCCTCCTGATCTTTGGCGGGAGTCACACCGTCGAAGTCACGCCAGTCGAAGCTCGAGCGAAACGTCATTCCCCGAACCTCGGGTGGTGGCTGCAGTGTGTCGAAGATCGCGGCAATATCGGCCGGCATCTCGCCACCGAGCCTCCGGGCCCTCTCCTCAGGCGACAGGTTCGACACGCTGGTCGGTCCCGCAACCCAGTCGTATCCCATCTCGGCGATGTAGGCATCGATCTCATCAATCCACGCTTGTTCCTCTACCGATACCTCTCTGTCGACGCTCGCTACGGCCGGCAAGTCTGCCATGACGAGAACTGTCACCAACACGATCAGGACACCGACGAGAAAGCGTGCGAGCTTCCCTGGATCAGAACTCATCTGTCTCCACTCCTTGATAACGCACATGACTAAGCGCTACCGCTTGCGGGGGGCAACCAGCCGCTAGATTCTTGACAAACAGTATTATAGCATGATCTGTACCGGATTTCAATAGGCTTGACGATGCGCCTCCGGCTCGATACGACACGCTCCCGCAGATTCCCGCATTTGACCCCCCGAGCAACGGCTGGTAGGCTCTGCTCCACTATGGTCGGACTGGATTCAAACAACACGGATGTGATCGTGATCGGCGGTGGCACGGGTGGGTGCGTGGCCGCGATCGCAGCCGCACGCGCCGGTGTCTCGGTCCTGCTCCTGGAAAGCAGAGCCGTCGACGACGTCGGACGCAAGGCCTGTGGTGGCGCCCTTTCGTCGGACGCTGTCCGGACGATATCGGAGATAGTGGAACCGCTGACGAGCGCCGAGATCGCCGGTACGGTCACTTCCGGCCTTCTTGGATTGCCTGGAGCTTCACCCGCGATTGAACTCGACGAGCCGGGTGTCATTCTCAACCGTCCGCTCCTCGGGCAGCGCCTCCTCTACGATGCCGTGGAGAGCGGAGTCACGCTGATGACTGGTCACACGTGCACCGGATGGAGAGACCGCCGCTGCCGGACTGTCGGCATCCGCCGTCCAGACGGAACAGAGACCAACGTCGCCGGACTCGTCCTCGTAGATGCCACAGGCTTTCGGTCAGTCCTGACACGGACCGGGGGACCTACGCACCCGGACGCTCTCAAGCGCTCCGAGATAGGCATCGGCTACTACGAGATACTGCCTCTGGCAAAGGACCTTGCCAGACCCAATAGAGCCGTCGTTCAGATCGCTCCGGAAGGCGCCCGCGATGGCTATGCCTGGATATTCCCCATGGGGAGCCGCCTCGCGAACGCAGGCATAGGAGCATCGCTTGCGACGGCCGACCGATCCCTCAAGAGACGCTTGCACTCTTACCTGTGTGAATCGAATCTCATCGACGTCCACGCCCCCGAAACAGGCGGCGGTGATGTCGCAAACGCGGTTGAGAGCGAGCGTTGGACAGGTTCTCTTCGATCCGGCTCCGGGATGATCCCACTCAGGCGCCCTCTGGCCGGCCTGATCGGCGACGGCTTCCTCTCGGTGGGTGATGCCGCGTGCCAAGCCAACCCGCTCCACGGCGGCGGAATCGCCCCCTCGATCATCGCAGGCTCGGTCGCCGGGCGTGTGGCAGCAGCGGCGGTGCACACGGGCGACTGCTCGGCAGCCGGGTTGTGGGAGTACGGCGTCGAGACGATGCGATTGCTGGGCGCTCCGCATGCCGCACAGGACCTCATTCGCCGCCTTCTGGGTCATCTCCCACCCAATGAGATGGCGTTCGTTGCGAAAGAGATAGCCGGCGCCGGCCGGGCCTTCAGATCCCTCTACAGCGGATCACCGGAACTCCGTGTCCGCGAGATACTCGGGACAGTCGGAAGGGCCGTTAGAAGACCCGCGCTTCTCAAGCTACTGCTTGAGTCTGCGCACAGCGTCTCAGCGATTCACCGGCTCTACCAGAACTACCCCGGATCGCCGGACAGACTAGGAACGTGGATAGGGCAGGTCGAGATCGCCGTTCGCTCTTTCGACAGGCTCCTCCGGAAGGAAAGATAGTGAGGGACAGAAGCAGAGGTCGCGACCCTGTCACTCGTGACAACCACACGCGCGCGGTGCTCGCTATACTTCTCTCCGCGCTCTCGTTCGCCCTCGTCGGCACGATGATCAAGCTCTCTGGAACGTTGCCGGTCTATGAGAAGGCGCTCATCAGAAGTCTGGTCTCGCTCACCGTGACGGGCGCGATAGCATTCCATCACCACGACAACCCATTCAGGGCAAACCCGCACATCCCGGCACTCATTGTGCGCGGCGCATTCGGGACGTGTGCAATGATTCTCTATTTCTACGCCATCGGCCACTTGACCTTGGCGGACGCGACTCTTCTAAACAAGCTGTCGCCGTTCTTCGTCATTGTGTTCGCGGTGGCATTCCTGAAGGAGAAGCTACCGCGCTACACTATTCCTTCGCTCTCCATCGCCTTCGTGGGCGCCGCCCTTGTGATCAAGCCACAGCTGGATCTCCGTGCCGTTCCCGCCGTCGCAGGGATCGTATCCGCGATCTGCTCCGGAGCCGCGTACGCGATAGTCCGCTCACTCAGGGGCAAGGAGCCACCGTATAGAGTTGTCTTCTACTTCGCACTCGTCGCGACAGCGGTGACGTTGCCACCGACGCTGATCCGGTACGTGCGCCCGACACTCGATCAGGTCGGATACCTCCTTGCCGCCGGGGTATTCGCAACCGTTGGTCAGTTCTCGTTGACGTACGGGTATCACCAGTCGCCGGCATCGAGGCTGTCTATCTACAACTACGCCCACCTTATCTTCGCTCTGGTCATCGGTCTTGTGTTCTGGGGTGAGATTCCGGACTGGCTGAGTCTTGTTGGGGGATCCCTGATCGTCACGGCGGCAATACACCATCATCTGTGGGCGCTACGCGATCGCGGTGCGCCGCCACCCACATAGTCCAACGGGTCGAGCGCCGCGCACCCGCGGGATCTACAGTCCGAGCACCATCCTCCCGGCGCCGGTCATGGTAATCTGCGCAGGATCAGCAGGGTTATGTCGTCCGACTGCGATCTGTCGCCGGCAAAGGCGGCTACGTCGGAGTGTACGCGATCGAGAATGACATCGGCTTCCCCCGCGCGCTCCAGGATCAGCTTCTCCATCAGCCGCTCTTCCCCATAGAACTCGTCTCTTCCGTTTTCGGCTTCGGTGATGCCGTCGCTGAAAATCGCGATCACCGTGCCCGGATCGAGCATCACGGACTCGGCGCCGTACGGTACACTCTCCACCATCCCGACAGGCATTCCCGTGGGAGCGAGCTCGCTTAAGCTTCCATCCTGCGTCACAAGATACGGCGGGTTGTGACCGGCATTGACGTAGTCGAACCGCCCTGTCGATGGATCGAGAACACCAAGGAACAGTGTCGCGTACTTCACTGCATCGGTCGATTGCCAGACCTGTCCGTTGATGAGTCCCGCCGTCTCCGCAAGATCCCCCGGGCGATTCATCAGCACCTGAACAACAGGTACGATGCAGGAGACCAGGAGCGCCGCTCCCAACCCCTTGCCCGCGACGTCACCGAGGAGGATCATGCATCGCCCGTCCTCAAGCGGCCGGACGTCGTACAGGTCGCCGCCGACCTCCGTACACGATTCGTTGTAGACGGCTATCTCGTACCCTGGTACATCCCCGATCTCCGAGGGAAGGATGTTGCTGATGATGCCCCTCGCGGTCGACAGCTCACGCTCAAGGCGTTTTCTCTCTTCCTCAAGAGAGGCGAGACGCGCATGCGTGATCTTGACCGCTATGATATTGGCAAGCGAGGTGAAGGTCCTGAGTTCGTCCTCTCGATACCACGATGCGGGATCCTTCGTGTCTGCATAGAGGATTCCGATCACGTTCTCGTTATCGAAGAGAGGAGCTGCCATCGCAGACCTGATGGCCTGCTGGACGATGCTGTTCGCACCGCCGAACCGGGAATCCTCCTGAGCATCCGTGGTCAGAAGCGCTTCTCCGTCGTCCAGGACCTTCCGAACCATCGTGCTGCTGAGAACTATGCCGCCTTCCTCAGCACCGTCCTGAAAGCGTGACGCCGCGACGACCGGTTCCACCTCGTCGTCCTCGATGAGAAGCAACAGCATTCGATCCGTACTGACGATTCGCCCTACCAGATCCAGGACCAGCTCGTAGGTCTCCTCGAGTGGACGATCCGTTGTGAGAAATCCACCCGCATCCGCGAGAACGCGGAACAGGTTGTAGCTTGTATCCGACCCAACGTCGGCACCCGTGGCGAATATGTCGCCACGGGAGATGGACGAGCACTCTATTGAGGAATCGTCCAACCGGTACTCGCGTTCGCTGTCCGTGCCGGGCCTACCGCCGTCCCGTCCGCGATTCAGTCCGCCCTCGCGCCCCTCTTCCACCAGCGATAGGACCAGGCCTGCAAACTCGATTTCCGACCCGGGTGAGAGTTCCACGGTACCGTTCACTGCACGTCCGTCCACTCTGGTGCCATTCCGGCTGT
>JAUXGN010000057.1 GCA_030622115.1 Candidatus Eiseniibacteriota bacterium | reverse complement strand
GCAAAGCCATCTATAAAGTCGTACTGGCTGCGGTGGGCCTCGTCGGCAATGACCACGATGTTGCGACGCTCAGAGAGCACCGGATGACGGTCGCCCCTCTCCTCTGGGAAGAACTTGTGGATGGTCGTGAACACCACGCCACCAGACTCCACCGAGAGCTTCTCACGCAGGTCTGTCCGGCTCCCGGCCTGCACAGGCGGCTGGCGCAACAGCTCCTGGCAGCGTGAGAACGTGCCGAAGAGCTGCTCGTCAAGATCGTTGCGGTCGGTGAGAACAACCAGGGTCGGGTTCTCCATTGCGAGCTCGCGGACAATGCGTCCAGCATAGAACGCCATGGTCAGGCTCTTGCCCGAGCCCTGCGTGTGCCAGACCACGCCAATGCGCCGGTCGCCCGGCTTGCCACCAGGAGTACGGCCGGCTTCGTAATGACCAGTGTCCTCTGTCAGACGGTCAGCCTCGTGTCGCAGCTCCGCTGCGCGCAGCGTCTCGCCCACCGCCACCTGCACAGCGTGGAACTGGTGGTACCCCGCCATCTTCTTGACGAGCTTCTCTCCCCCCCCGTCCTCGAAGACGATGAAGTCGCGAAGCACGACCAGGAATCGTCCCGGGACTAGCAGCCCCTCGATCGCTACCTGCATCTCAGGAAGCGTGGGGTCGGCGATGGTCTCTCCGGAGATCGTCCTCCATGGCTTGAACCACTCCCGTCCGGCGGTGAGCGTGCCCACGCGCGCCTGGGTCCCGTCGGAGACCATCAGCAACTCGTTCATCGAGAAGAGCGTCGGCAGCTCGGCCTTGTAGGTCTGCAGCTGCTGCCAGGCGGTCCAGATCGTGGCGTCCTCGTCGGCCGCGTTCTTGAGTTCGATCACGCCTACGGGCAAGCCATTGACGAAGAGCACCACGTCCGGCCGCCGCGTGTGCTTGTTCTCTGTGACGGTGAACTGGTTGACCGCGAGCCAGTCGTCGTTCGCGGGATCGTCGAAGTCGATCACCCACGCCTGCGCCCCGCGTATCGTGCCGTCGTCAGCACGGTACTCCACCGCCACACCGTCCACCAGCAGGCGGTGGAAAGCACGGTTGCGGGCCTCAGGCGTCGACCCCTCCAGGCGGGTCAGTTTGCGGAAGGCATCGTCGAGAGCTCCTGCGGGCAGATTGGGATTGAGGCGTGTGAGGGCATCGCGCACGCGCTGCTCCAGCACAACCTGGCCGTAGTCTGTGCGCTCGGCGTCGGGCATGTCCGGCGCAATGTCAGGCCCGTACGCGACGGTCCAGTCGAGGCCCTCGAGCCAGGCGAGAGCGGCGGACTCGACCTGGGCTTCGTTGAGGTATACGCTCATGCCGTGTCCTTTCCGCCACCTTCAGTGACCAGCGCGATCATCCTTGTCACGTGATCAACGTCTGCAGCTCGCATGAAATCAAGCACATCTTCCATAACTGCACGACTCTCACCAAGAAGCGTCATATCCTCGTCGGCATCGCCCACCGCGCCACGATGTGAGTGCGTCTGCACGTACCGATAGATGCGCGACTTCTTTTCCTCGTCGGATGAGACAGCGCACATCTTGCCCCAAAGACCGCTGCGGCCGCCCATATCCGGGACCCGAAATGCCAAGAAAGTCTCAAGCACTCGGCGAGCAATACTCGGCGTCCAGTAGTACTCTTCGAGCGACGCAGCCCGTGGCCCAGTGGCTATGCGATAGAGCTGGGCAAACAAGTAATGGTACTCTGAGTCGAAATCCATCAGCAACGGATCGATCGCTTGGATTCTCGCATTGCGAGCCGCGCCGTCGAACGCGAATTCCAGCATGAATACTTGCCACGCACGCTTGACTGGACCGCGTAGGTTACGGAACCACTCTCGAACGAGCCGGAAGAACAGGAAGTTGTGCGTAAGGATGATGACCTGTCCTGCGGCCTGGGTGCGACTGCGTATGTACCCAAAGGCTCCAAAGAGCGCGTTCTGATCAAGACTCGATACCGGATCATCCAGGACCACCACGCCGCTTTCCAGGTCGAACGCTCTGTCCTCCAGGGACTTGAGGAAGTAGAGGAGAGCAATCGCGGTCGTCTCACCTTCGCTGAGCATCTGCGCTGGCTCGCCGCTTCTGGTAATGGCGTAGCCTGCTTCCTTGACCGCCAGTTGCAGTTCCCCGTGGCCGAGGTACTTTCGCAGGTCTTCATTGAGCTCCTCAGCGGGCTGCCCGTGCTCGATGATATCGCGCTCCAGCTGCTCGATCTCTCCGGTCCGGCGTCGCACCTCCTCCTCGGCTGCCAACACGGCACTGCCCGCCTTTTCTGCGGCGTCTCTGAGCGCGACAAGGTCCTCAAGCTCTCGGGCGATCATGTCCAGTGCCAGACGATCTCTCGCGTCGCTTGTGCGCTTCTCAAACTCGTCGCACACCTCATTGTGCGTGCGGATGATCTCGTTAAGCCGATCAACAACGCCGGCATCCAGTTCAGGAATAGACACATCCAGCTCGATATGATCAAAAGGACGGCCCTTCTTCTCCTTCAGCTTCTGGATCAGTGCATCGGAGAACACTCGGATAGAGTTGAGGGTAGTGCGTAGTGCCTGCTCAGCCGGGTCGTAGTCCGACACCAGATCGTCGTAGAGTTCGGCACGGTACGGTAGTCGCAGTCCTCTAGCATCCGTCGAGGAACTCTCCAACTTATCGATCTGCCCCTCCAGCTTGCGCAAGAGCTCCTCGTACTGCGCGCTGAAATGAGCCTCAAGCGCACGCAGCCGGCTAGCGGGCAAAGGCTGCTCGCAGAACAGACACTTCTCGGTCCGGAGGTTCCTGTGCAGACGAAGACCGTCTCGGGTCCATTCCGCGAGCCTTCTGTCGTCCTTGAGCGCCTGAATCGCCGCTGAAGCAACTGTGGCTTCCAGAAGCTCAGATACCGAGGGGACGAGCTCCTCAAGAGCCGGCAGCTGATACGCCACCTCCACCACCTTCGGCTTGAGCTTGGCGTGGTGCTGGGCAAGGAGTCTGTCGCGTTCGGGCTCCCCAAGCCGAAAGATCGCCGCGTCGCTGTCGGCTGCCATCTGTTGCGCGCGGTCCTGAAAACGTCGCTTGTCGTACTCGTTGTACGGGTTCGAGCCGGACGACCTCAGCGTGTCCTTGACGACCTTGGCCCGGTCGATACAAAACCTGTCGAACGCCCCATCTGCAGCCTGCGTCTTCGAGCGCGCCGATCCGCAGTCATCCTCCGCCTTCGTTCGTTCTTCCTTGAGCCGATTCACTTCCTTCTGCTTCTCGACGTGCTCCTTGCCGACCACGAAGATCGGGGGCATGTCGTCGCCACCGACCGAGAACACATTCTCGTTGACGAAATCCCTGTTGAACACCCGCACGGGAAGTGTTGAACGCGGGAAGTCCTCCCCGCAAACGTCGTGATCGGCGATCCGGAGCGCTACGTGTCCGATATCCGGCGCTCTCTGCAGCTCCAGGTCCCGCAGGAGCTTGCTTATCGTGGTCTTCCCCGAGCCGTTCCAACCGTAGATCAGGTTGTACCGTCCGAAACTCGGCAGATCATTTGGCCATGTGAAGTCGCGAAAGATGCGGCAGTCGCGCAGCCACGTCACTTGCTGGATGGCCATCAGATCGCTTCCCCCATGATGCCCTCCGCATCCTTCACGCGCAGTTTGCCGGAGATGAGCTTGGGTAGCAACGTATCGCGCAGCGCAGCAAGCGTGCGGGATTCATGGATGCCCGCGATGAGGCGTTCAATAGAGGGTCGCACCTGGTGGCTGAATGCCTCAACTACGGGATCCGGTGGTAGCACGATGCCGTAGCGCGCCATGTAAGCCCAGCTTGTCCGCGGCATCTTGGTGCCTGTGGAACCAGCGTTCGTGTAGTCGACGAACTCAGTGCTGGACATGTGACCGAGCACGAAACCGAACCACTGCTCGCGTGTCGGTCCAACGACTACGATGTCCGTGGAGCAGACACCGTTGACTGGCGCGACACCGACCTTGTGGAAGTACGGTCGGAGCTTCCCGAACAGGATCTCGCCCTGCTGGAACTCGAACTTGTTGCTCTTCAAACCGTCCGCCTTGCTCCAATCAGACAACGCGATGCAGCCTCTTGGCATGTGCTCCAGCGCGATGTAGGGTGTGCCTGGCTCGATCCTATCAGGCTGCACGCCGCGGCGCAGGTGCTCAGCAACCTCGCCGAGCGTCCCCCGCCCCCACCCCTCCGGAATCTCCCCCAGTTCGGAGGGAACGAAACGGTCAGGCAGAAGGTCGTATAGGCTGGCAGGGAGACCAGGAAGGGACTGGCCGCGCCTCCAGCGCCTGTCCACCTTGGCGCGGACAGGATCGAAGTCCACGAGCCAAGACTTGAACAGTGCCCGCGCCATCGCCTCCAGCGTCTCGTTCGTCCGCCGGTGCAGCTCGATCGCGTCGTCCAGCGTGCCGAGAATGTGAGCGATGCCGCGTTGTGCGGCGAGTGGTGGCAAAGGAATGAGAACGCGCCGGAGCTCCGTTTGCCGAATTCCCTCTACTGTCGTTCCAGTGGCTCTGGATTGTAGATCTTGGCTCACAGCGTGAGACTGGAGCGCGTAGTAGAGAAAGCGGCCGTTGAGTCGGTCTTTCCTGGTCCTGATTCCGAAGAGCCGTTGGCCCAGGCACCATTCAACTCCTTGCTTAACGTAGGCAGGTTCGCCCAAGGGAGCTTCCGAAGTGAGGATCACGTCATCCTCAAGAAGTGGCGTCCGCATCCACTTCCTGTAGGTTGACTCGTCAACGTAGCGCGACTCACCCGCGGACAAGTCTATCCGCTTGTTCTTGATTAGCTTCGCCGAAATCACACGGTAACCGGTCGCAACGAAATCGGAATCGAGCTTCTTCGGTGTGACGCCTCGGCGATCCAAGATATCATCCACCAGTTGATCGAGCGGCGCACGTGCCCATTCATCCCCCATATCCCAGCTCCCTGAGATTCGCCTCGATCGCCGCGTCCAGCTTTCGCGCTTCCTCCACCTGTTCTCGCCACTGTGCGGCGAGTCTCTTCATCGTCTCCTCGAAGGGCTCGCCGTCGTCATCCTGAACCTCGGCGCCGACGTAGCGGCCAGGGGTGAGCACGTGGCCGTGCCTGCCGATCTCCTCGATGGTCACGCTCTTGCAGAAGCCGGGGACGTCCTCGTATTCACCAGCGCCCCTCTCTCCGCGCCAGACGTGGTAGGTACGGGCGATGCGCTCGATATCCTCGCCGGTCAGCTCGCGGTGGGTGCGATCCGCCATCCAGCCCATCCTGCGGGCGTCGATGAAGAGAACCTCGCCGCAACGCTCGCGGAACCTCCCGTTCCTGCGGTCGCGGGCCAGGAACCAGAGGCAGGCCGGGATCTGAGTGGAGTAGAAGAGCTGTCCGGGCAGGGCTACCATGCAGTCCACCAAGTCGGCCTCGACGAGGTTCTTGCGGATCTCGCCCTCGCCGGACTGCTGCGAACTCATAGAGCCGTTGGCAAGGACGAAGCCCGCCCCGCCGGTGGGCGCGAGGTGGTGAACGATGTGCTGCACCCAGGCGAAGTTGGCGTTCCCTTTGGGCGGAACGCCGTACTTCCAACGCTGGTCGTCCTTCAGGCGCTCGCCGCCCCAGTCGCTCACGTTGAAGGGCGGATTGGCCAGGATGAAGTCTGCCTTGAGGTCTGGGTGGCGGTCGTTGTGGAAGGTGTCACCACGGGCAATCTGGGCCTCGATCCCGCGGATGGCGAGGTTCATCTTGGCCAGGCGCCAGGTGGTGTAGTTCGATTCCTGGCCGTAGATGGAGATGTCGGCCCTGACCCTGCCGCCGTTGCCGTTTCCGCTGGCGTGCGCCTGGATGAACTCAACCGACTGTACGAACATGCCAGACGAACCGCAGCAGGGATCGTAGACACGTCCCCGGTAGGGCTCGAGCATCTCGACGAGGAGCTTCACCACGCAACGGGGCGTGTAGAACTCGCCGCCCTTCTTACCCTCGGCGCTGGCAAATCGGGAGAGGAAGTACTCGTAGACGCGGCCGAGCACGTCCTTCGAGCGGGCCTCCTCGTCGCCAACGCGGATGTTACTGACAAGATCGATGAGCTGGCCGAGGCGGGTCTTGTCAAGCGCCGGACGAGCGTAGTCCTTGGGTAGCACGCCCTTCAGGCTCGGATTGTCCCGCTCGATGGCGGCCATGGCATCGTCAACGAGCTGGCCGATGGTGGACTGCTTGGCTTGGTTCTTGAGGTTCGACCACCGCGCCTCGGGCGGCACCCAGAAGATGGTCTGGGCGCGGTACTCGTCCGGGTCCTCGGGGTCGGCGCCCTGGTCGCGCTCGGCTTTGAGGCGGGCGTGGACCTCCTCGAACGCGTCGGAGATGTACTTAAGGAAGATGAGACCGAGGACAACGTGCTTGTACTCGGCGGCGTCCATCGAACCGCGCAGCGTGTCGGCCATCTGCCAGAGCTCGGCCTCGTAGCCAACGGTGGCCCCGTCGTTCTTCCTGGCTGTGGGCTTCTTCCCGCTTTTCGACATTCTACTCCTCATTCTTCAGAGACAAGCCTGGCACACTCAATCATGAACTGGAGCAGATCCCTGTTGCTCGGCATGCTCTCCTCGCCACAATCGGGAATGAGCTCCGCAGCCCTCGGATGGTCCCGAACGCAACAGACCCGTGCTTGCGGAGCGCGAGCCTCCGTGAAACCCGCAACGGTTCAGCTAGGCCGCACGCTCCGAACTCACTTCACTCGGCTCCGCGGCACCGGGCAACTCCAGCGCCAACACACGAGGCTTCAATACCCGGTGGAGATCCTCCAAGTGCGTCAGGAGCCACTCGTGCAGCTCAGGCCAATCCTGCTGGTCGCGAAGATCTTCCACCGGTTGCCGGACATAGAGCCGACACATCATCTTGTCTGGCGGGTTGTACCATGTCAGAGAATAGCCCAGTGCTGACTCGATGGACTCACGTTCCTCCTGCAGGACTCCGAAGTACTCCTTGGCTCGCCGATCAGAGAGAACGAGCTCCGCACGTATCTCGTGGGAATCGAAGCTCTCTGCCTCGGAGTCCCAGAAGGAGGCTACTGCGAAGACATTGAACCCGGAACGCCCTATGCCCATTGCCATCCAGTGCTGCGGATGAGCCTTTGTCGTTCGGACCGTCGTCTCCCGATCTACGGCGTAGCTCTTGAACGCGGTCCAGAAAGCCAGCTGTGTCTCCTTGACGTCCGTGAGTTCCCCTCGCGATGCCGCCTCGCTGACTGTACGACTCCAGTCGTTAGGCTTCGACACGATGTTGAACTTGGGGGCTATGGGAGAGTCCCCGATCTGCCAGAGCTCAACCTCAAGCCCGAAGAAGTTGACATCACTGTCCGTGATGCCATTGAGCCAATCCAAAGCTGCGCGGTGCTCTTCACTGAACCGGTGTGCAAGCCAGACGATGGTAACAGCACGGAGGCCAGCCGCGTAAGTGATGAGCTGCCCTAGATGAGTGTGGTCAGTCCGAGCCAGTTGGTTCTCGATGAGGACCCAGTTGTCGGTCGCCGTGTCCTTGCAGAGGATGTCAGCGCGGAAGGGCCCCACGTCCTTCTCTCGGGCCTCAAGCTCCAGCTCGACCCCGATCGTGTCACCGAGGAGCCCGAGGTTCTCCTGCTGGGCGAGCCACGGGGTGAAGTGCTCTGCTTCGTTGGCCCAGACTGCTCGCAGGTCCACCCTCTTCAGGCGTCCTAGTTGCGACATCCTGATCTCCTTGTTTCTCTAGAGCGCTTTGGCCTAACGACCCGCGTATCAGCCGCGAGCGTGCGGTGGCGCGGAACGTGTCGTTGCTGCTGACAGCCCCCTTGCGGGCTACGTGATGCCGCCGATCGTCGCGTGCATACCCCAATCAGCCGGCGCTGTCAACTCTTGGTCCGGCGAGCCGGTGCATCCGGGGCCGTGATCCAATCCGCGAAGTCGGTCAGGTTCACCGAGTAGAACTTCCTGGCAGCTCTTGGCTTCCAGAGGACACGCGACGGCTTGATGCGAATCGTGCCTATGACCGTACCTGTGTCATCGACGATCTTCTGCTCAACGTAGGTCGGACTCCGGAAGCTGTTCTTGTACTGCGGCATATGGACTCCCCTTTCCTGGATTCCCTGTGGCCTGGGCGGCGGCCACTACCTGTAACCCGCTTTCAATGTACCCCAGGTGGTGGAGGAAACTGGCGAGGCACCACCCGGCCACGGACCGATGCTCTCCCACCCATTCGTTGGGTCGTAAGACCAAGCGGTGTTGTCGTAAGTGACGAAGTACTCGACTGCCCACAGCTTGATCTCTGCGACCGGCACAGGGAGCGGGGCAAGGGCGTTCTCGATCCAGCTGCCTCCCTGAATCCTCCAAGAGTGACCTGTCTCATCGAGGGCAATGAGCCCGTTCTCGGAGCTCACGGACAACCCGACGACTCCCGTTGCTTGCTGGTCCACTGAATCGGCATCGAGCCAAAGACAACCCCGAGAACGAAGAACACACCCGCAACGACAATCAACCTCAGATTCCTCATGTGTGCTCCTTCACATGTGTGGCCGTCCACCTAGCGGACCGCGTATCAGCCGCGAGCGTTAAGGCTGGCACGGCGGGTGCTGCGGCGAAGCCGCGCCTGCAGCCGGCGTGACAGCCAAGCCCGTCGGCTGCAGGCGCTAGCTAGGCTGGCGGTCTTCTTCATCGCGCCGGCGGAGCATGACTTCATCGATGTCCCGCCCGAGCGCAGCCAGATTCACCTTGGTCAGAGCCTTCACGTGCTTGGCTACAACGGGAATCAGCTCGTCCATCAGGTCGCCCGCTCTCGCCTTCTTGAGCAATGGCTTGAGCATGTCCTCGACGTCATCGGGAATGTAGAACCCACCACCGCGTCTCTGCTTCTTGAGGCCAATCTCCCAACACACGTCGGAGAAGACACCCAGTTTCACTGCCTCTCTGGGGCGCTTCTCCCTCTGAAGGCAGAGACGCATCTTGTCGTAGATCGACGAGTGATCCATTGGAATCAGTGACACCTTCCGGATCTGATTCGGATACCCCTCTGCGATTAGCCTGTTGAACTCTCGCCAAGCCTCATCAGTTCGCCCGAAGGCATGCAGGTACAGGGGAAGCCGCAGAAAGGTGCTCACGGGATACTCAACCGTGTCTCCTGCAATGCCCCGATATGCCGCTCTGAGACAGGCGACGGCTCCCTCCATGTCGCCGTCTTTCTTCATCGCGGTGGCTGACTTGAGTAGCTCGGAAGGAGTGCCCCTCGGCACCCTCCGCCTCGCTGGCTTCTCAGTCTTCCGTCCACTTCGCCTGAACCAGTTGAAGGGCAACTCCCCAACCTCCCGCAGACCGCCAGCCTAACGGACCGCGTATCAGCCACGAGCGTTATGGCTGGCGCGTCGGGTGCGTCGCGGGCGACAGCCCGCGGTGCAGTCGGCGTGACAGCCAAGCTCGTCGGCTGTACACGCTAGTCCCATTCCGTCACGGCTTCTCGGCCGTCTCGTCTCCACTTCGCTCGCCTTCCTCGGGGCTGCCTGTTGCCGGCGGTGCCGATTCCTCGGTCTTGGCCGGCCACTGGTCTCCGAGATCGCGGATGCCAAACAGAACCGGCCGCGTCGATGACGACGCTTTGCCCACCAGAACCGCGTGGCGAGGAGGCAGCGTGCATATCACATTGGCGTATGCCGACCCCATGTAGTTCCCGAGGAAATCGAGCCCCGTCTGGTCAAACGACTGCAAGGCAATGATGGTGTTGCACTGATTCAAGATTGTTTTGGTCACGTTGGCAGTACGCTGAGATATCACAAGGCACCCGATGCCATACTTCCTACCTTGCAGCACTGTCCGAGCTGTACGGTTGACCTCCTGTTTATCACCCTCTCGCGCGACTTGATTCCACTCTGGGATGAGTGAGTGAGCTTCCTCAAAGACAATGCACAGACGGGCAGGCTCGTTCTCACCTGCTCTGAGGGTGATCTTCTCTTTCATGTAGCCTAGGACACGCGCTGCTATGTCGGCCGTTGTAGTTGGGTAGCTGGCAGACTGGGCGAACTGGTGCACGGCGATCTTCGAATCAGAGTCAAGCCAAGTCTTGACATCATCGAGTTTCTTGATGGGAGTCGGACTCAAGCGGTTCAGGAAGACCCAATGCTGCCTCGTGACGTCGAGAATGAGGACACGCACACCGTGCTCTACGAGCCCCATTATCGTCCAGAAGGCAAGGTAGGACTTGCCGCTTCCCGTTACGCCCAGAATCGCCGTGTTGTGGGTCACGGCATCCTCCAAGCAGAGATGGACGGGGAACTGCGAGTTCGGCACGCCGCCGACCTCAAGGTGGCCACCTGGGACTTCGTGAGTTTGACCAAGGCCATCCGTCAAGCGAAGCACGATTCCACCGGCCGGTGGTACCCACGAAATGGGTTCGAACCTGCAGCGTTTCTCCTTCCAGAAACCAAGCTGGCTCGCAAGGACTTCCACTTCTTGTATGAACTGACCGTCCGACAGCGACGTGTCTCGCAGGGTCGCGGCGAAGATTTGGTAATAGGCGCGTATGCTTGGCAGGTCTACGGCTACCACCTCTCCCTCTACGAGATCTGCATCTGCGTCCGCTATGAATCGGAGGGTCCCGATGTCTGAGCCTGCACTGACCACACCCGCAGGCTGGGCAGTCGCACCATCTGCGGGTGATGTTAGGACGATTCTGACCGGGCCACGTCCCTCCCGCGGTCGTGCCACGTGCCGCCACGCGTCCGAGGGCTCGCTGACTGCGATGCGTGCCGCGCGGGCCCCGTCGAGAAGGCGGTCCTGTATCAGACGGCCGCGGGCCAGTTCAGTGCCATCGTCCAGCTTAATCCCCACGAGGGAGCCCGGCGCGAGCTCGGGCGCGTCGTGCGACAGCTTGCACTCAAGCACCCTAGGCGAGTGAAACGCAGTGACGTAGCCCACAGCCACATCTGGCTCCCGCTCGCGCGATCGTGATAGCAGGGTCGCTATGCTGCGGGAGACCACAGGGAGATTCAGGATGATGAAAGCAGCCCAATACAGAAGCAGGACCCGATACGCACTGGAGTCGGGAGTGAACTGCACCCAGACCCCCCAGAGGAAGAACGCGGAGAATAGCGACTCGGGTCGGCCCAACTGCCTGTTCAGACGTGATATGAACATGATCCAGGGGGACTCTTCCGGAAGCGCTCGGGTTCGCTTCAGCATCACGAGGTAGCTTGACGATACAAGGTATGCAGACCAGCCGAGGAACACGAACCAAAGGAAGCTGCGGTCAGCAGACTGGACTGATGCGAGGGAGATTACTCCCGCGACGCCGTTCATGAAGACATTCGCGTCTCTCGTGAAGAAGGGTTGGTCTACCACGCTCAAGAGAATGAGGAGCAGGAGGCCGGAGACAAACCAGAAGTCTCCGAAGACGAACTTGAGTGACCCGGTGACCAGAACTCCAACCACCAGGAGCAACAGCAAACAGCAGCCGAGGAAGACCAGGCGTTGTCGTCTCTCCATCAGATTCCCTCTGTCCTTAAGGAATGGCACCTAACGGACCGCGTATAACCCGCGAGCGTTAAGGGTGGCGCGGGGTGTGCTG
>JAUXGN010000074.1 GCA_030622115.1 Candidatus Eiseniibacteriota bacterium | reverse complement strand
TCCGCAGCGCCACCGCGTGCGCGGGACTAGATGACAGCTGAGGGGGAAATGGAAGCAGAGAAATTTCTCATACGAGGAGCGTGCGTGTCGGACGCCAGTGACATGCATGAGCTCCATGCCCGGGCAGTGGATGCCTTCTGCAGGGGGCACTACAGCGACGAGCAGATCAACGTTCTCCTGATAGGCAGAACAGCTGAAGGTTACGTGCCGGCCATCGAGCGTGGCGAGATGTTTGTGACGGAATCTGACGGTCGCATGACCGGTTTTGGACACGCGACTCAGGGCGAGGTGCAGGCGGTCTTCGTCGAGCCGGGCTGGGCCGGTCGAGGTGTAGGCAGCGCCCTGCTGGAACATGCGCTCCGACTGGCGTGGCGGGGTCATGAGGGACCGATCCAGCTCAAGTCAACTCTGAACGCGGTCGGTTTCTACGAGGCACGCGGCTTCGTAGAGATAGGGGCCACGGAGATCGACAAGCACGGAACGGCGCTGCCGTTCGTGCTCATGGAGCGACGCGGGGAGCCACCCGCAGAAAAACAGGAGAGCGATGATGAGGATCGCCCGCGGCCTGTGGCTCTGGATGCCTACGACTCGATGGCGGAAGCGTATGCGGCGGCTATCGAAGAGAACCCTCGCAGCGCCTACTACGAGCGTCCGGCTCTTCTGAGCTTGTTGCCCGATGTATCCGGCCGGCGAGTTCTGGATGCGGGATGCGGTCCTGGAGTGATGATGGAGTGGCTTCTCGCTCAGGGAGCGGCCGTTGTGGGGGTCGACGTGAGTGCCAACATGCTCAAGCTCGCAGAGCAGCGTGTCGGCGAAGCGGCCGTCCTGCACGTGGCCGACCTCGAGCAACCGATGCCCTTCCTGGCGGACTCGTCGCTCGACGTCATCCTCAGCTCGGGGACACTGGGCTACATCCAGGACTGGCAGGCGCTGTTCCGGGAGTTCTTTCGAGTGCTGAGGCCGGGGGGATGCGTTGTCCTCTCTGTCGGTCATCCGTGCTCGGAGTACACGCTCAACGAGACGGACGACTACTTCTCGACCGAGCTACGTGAGTATACCTGGCGCGGTCTCGGCGCCCCCATCGTCGTGCCGTGCTACCGGCGACCGTTCTCGCACATGGTCGACCCAATGGTCCGTGCCGGTTTCTCCATCGAGAGGGTGGTTGAGCCTGTGCCGACCGAGGAGTTCGCACGGGTCGAGCCGGAGGAGTATGCACAGCTCATGCGGCGTCCTCGCGTGCTGTGCGTTCGGGTACGGAAGCCCGTGAATCGTGCGTAGCTGCCGCATAAGGGGGCCGCTATGAGAGTGGTGACAGGTCTGGTGCTCATCAGTCTTCTCGTTCTCTCTGCATGCTCGACCGACACGACGGAGCAGGGGAATGCCCCGTCCATCGATCCTGCACTCCAGTCGCAGCTGGCTGCATGGCTCGAGGTAGAAGGAGAGACGCCCGAGGACTATGTAGTCGGCCTCTTCTCAGACCACGACGTGGTCTTCCTGGGTGAGCAGCACCGGGTGAAGCATGATGTCCTACTCGTGCAGTCTCTGATCGAGCGACTCTACAAGGCAGGTGTGCGGATCCTGGCCACGGAGTTCGGTCGCAGGGAAGATCAAGCCGAGATCGACTCACTGCTCGCTGCACCGGAATGGGACGAGGATCTGGCCCGCGAGATCGCGTTTCGGCAGTCCGTCTTCTGGGGCTATCGTGAGTACGTCGACGTCTTTCGGTCCGCGTGGGCATTGAACCAGGGATTGCCCGACGGAGCCCGGCCGTTCAGGATACTCGGTATCAACGATTCCCCGGACTGGAGCTTCATCACGACCGAGGCGGACCGGAACGACGGGACCATCATGCGACAGGTGTGGGGTGGCACGAGCGAGAAGGATTGGGCGGATGTGATCCTGGCTGCAGTGGAGTCGGGCGAGCAGGTGTTGGTGTACTCCGGCATCCACCACGCCTTCACCGAGTACCGCCAGCCCGTAGTGATAGACGGGGAGTTCAGGCGCTTCGATTCCAGCCTTCGCTGCGGGAACCACGTCTTCGCCGCTTTAGGTAAGCGCGCGGTGACGGTCTTCTTGCACGCTCCGTGGAACGGGCAGGAAGGGTATGGCTCGCGTATGCGTCATCCGGCGGGCGGGGTGATCGACGCCCTCATGCTCGCAGAGGGCCCGCGTCCGATGGGGTTCGATCTTGGCGATGGTCCGTTCGGGGAACTGCGCGTCGAGGATGCCGTCTACCGCCACGGATACGAAGACTTCAAGCTGGCGGGTTTCTGCGACGGTTGGATCTACACGAAGCCGATCTCGGAGTACGCGGGTGTCACGCCCATCCCCGGGTGGGTGAACGAGAGCAATCTTGAGTTCGCGCGGGCGCAGAGCCCGAACCCTGGCTTCCGCGAGGCTTCGGCTGAGGAATTCAACGATGGCATCGCGCAGGATGCGAGGATTCACCGCCG
This sequence comes from Candidatus Eiseniibacteriota bacterium, assembly GCA_030622115.1. Classification (GTDB taxonomy): domain Bacteria; phylum Joyebacterota; class Joyebacteria; order Joyebacterales; family Joyebacteraceae; genus Joyebacterum. The sequence goes on along the minus strand of JAUXGN010000074.1, from coordinate 4,001 downwards.
CTGGAGACACCTGAGGTAGCTACGGTCGGGACGTTGATATGGACTCCTCCAGACGCAGAGTATACGTGACGGATCTCGACGGCACGCTCCTGGGGGAGGATGCGCGCCTGTCCGACAAGACGCGGACCGGCCTGGTCACGCTTCTCGGAAGCGGGCTCATGCTGACGGTCGCGAGCGCCAGGAGCGTCGTAGCCATGCAGTCGATACTCGCGGGTCTTCGACTGCCTCTTCCGGTCATCGAGCTCAACGGGGCGTTGATCTCAGATCTTGGGACGGGGCGGCACCTGGTAACGAACGCACTGAAGACGGAGCTCGCCGTGGGGACATATGAGCTCATTCACGCAGCGGGCTGCGTGCCCTTCGTGTCTTCGTTCGATGGTGAGTTCGATCGCCTCTATTACTCAGAGATTGGCAATCCGGGTATGAAGTGGTATCTGGACGACCGTCTCTCGAACAACGACAGGCGACTGAGCAAGACCGCCGACCTCGCAGCAACTCTCTCCGAGCAGGTAGCGTGTCTGACCGTGATCGACCGGCCCGAAGTGGTGGAAGAGCTCCGTGCAGCACTGGTGGAGCGGTTCGAGGGCAGGCTTTCTGTGAGACGGTTCAGCAACGAGTATTTCGGTGGCTGGGATTGGCTCACTGTTCACGACGTGCGAGCCACGAAGGACCGGGCGCTCGCCACGCTGCTGGAGTTCTGCGATCTCGATGGTGCCGAGGTTGTCGCGTTCGGCGACAGCGACAACGACGTTCCCCTGTTCCGATTCGCCGACAGGGGTGTCGCCGTGGCCAACGCGTCCGCCGAGCTCAAGTCGCTGGCGGCCGAAGTGATCGGTCCGAACGGCGAGGACAGCGTCGTGAGGTTCCTGGAGCGAGAGTGGCAGTTGAGAAGTAGCCTGCTCTAGTGTAGTGTAGTGTAGGTGGCGCGCAGGAGTCCTGCTATGCACGTCGAGTCAGAAGAGGTCCTTGTAGTCAACCGCCTCACAGAAGGAAGGCACATGTTGCGCATCTCAAAAGTTGTCGCCGTCGCGCTGTTGGTCCTGGGTCTTGGTCTGGGCTGTTCGTCGACCTATTTCGTCTCAACGTGGGTGGATTCGTCCCTGGAAGGCCCCGTAAGCCTGGCCGGGAAGAAGGTAGCAACGTTCTTGCTCAGCAACAAAGAGAGTACGCGGCGCATAGTGGAGGAGGTCCTCGCCGGCGAGGTCACGTCCCACGGGGCTGAGGGGATTCCTGGCTTCACACTGATGTCAGCGGCCGAGGCCGTGGACGAAGAGTGGGTCAAAGAGCAGCTCAGGGCGGAGGGCATCGAAGGTGCCGTGATCATGCGCGTGATTGGTAAGGAGACGGAGACTCGTTATGTGCCGGGATCGACCTATCACGCCCCCGCCCACTACTCCTCGATGTCGGGCTACTGGGGACCGAGCTGGACCACGGTGCATGAGCCGGGGTATCTGGAGACGGACGTCATCGTCTCAGTTGAGACGCTGGTTTACTCGGTGACCCAGGACAAGCTCCTGTGGGCCGGTGTCAGTGAGACGATGAACCCCAACCACGTGCAGAGCATGATCATCGAGCTGTCCGCCGTTGCCGCGGACGAGATGAAGAGATCCGGCCTGCTGGAGTAGCGGCCGCAAGAGACATGATGCCGAGCAACCGCGCCGTGAGCGATGGTGCGGCTGACCTGCTTGGTGCGCGGACGGAGCACAGGGAGCTTCATAGATGAAGTTGTTCAGTGGCCTTCTCATCGGTCTGTTTCTCGCAGCCTCGTCTGCGCATGCATCGCAGCTGGGTGAGGCGGGCGACGCGTTTCTGGGTGGTCCAACGTCTATTGGGAAGGAACTCCTGGAAGCAAGCGAAGTCGATAGTGCAAATGCGTTTGGTCTTGGCGAGTTCAGGGTGCGTCTGATCGACCAGCACGGACTTGCCGTGAGTGTGGACTACGCCACGCTGTTTCAGTATGCAGACGACTCGCTGACCGGCGCGGACACCGGTCTTGGAGGAGTGCTCCGGTTGTACGGCCGATGGACGCTGGTGGGCTGTGGCACTGGCCATGCCGGTACGCTGGTCGCCAGAGTGGAGTACCGTCATCATCTGAGCGGTGACGTTGCACCCGGGCAACTGGCGCCGGAGCTCGGCTACCACGGTGTTGCCGGGCTTGGATTCACCGATGTGGGCGTGTTCCTCGCACCTCTCTACTGGGAACAGTTCTTCGCCGACGGCCACCTGGGGGTCGTGGCGGGTCGACTGGACCCCACTGACTTCACGGACATTCTGGGTGTCGGCAACCAATGGAGTTCCTTCCAGAACGCGGCGGTCCTGAGCAACATGTCGATCGCGTCGCCCGATGTGGGTTGTGGTGCGGGTGTCGGATTCAGGGTCAACGAACACTGGGTGATCGCCACGACCGCGCACGACGCCAACGGCCAGCAGACTGAGTTCAACTGTTTCGAGGGGACCCTCAGGCTGTTCGAACAGGCCCGCGTGAGCTGGACGCCGACCCGCAGCAGGCGCTTCACGAATGCCCTGCACGTGACCCTCTGGCACCAGGATGAGCGACCAGCGAGCGGACTGGAGGAGAGCTACGGCATGGCCGCGTCGGGCAACTGGACATTTGCTGAGCGGTGGATGCCCTTCCTCCGCTGGGGTCTGTCCGAGGGCGACGCGCCGCAGGTCCGGCAGCAGCTGACCACGGGTCTGATGTTCAACGTTCCGAGGCGCTCCGACCAACTGGGCATCGGCGCGTGGTGGCAGGATCTGTCTCACCGCGATCTTCACGGCCAGAGCGGGATGGAAGTGTTCTATCGATGGAATGTGATCCCGAATCTGGCGATCACACCTTCCATTCAGTTCCTCAATGACCCGGCGCTGAACCCCGACGTCGACCGGATCGTACTGTTTGGACTCAGGGCCAGGCTTCTGTTCTTCTGATGAGCCATAGCTGTTCTGCGGATTCAATGGGGGGGGACTCATGAAGGCGAGAGTAATCGCCGTTGTGATGTTTGTGCTCGCGGCATTTGTGTTCGCTGCTCCGGCGGTTGCCGGGACGGCTTTAGGGGAGCCCAAGCTCGTACTTCAGATCACGATCGACCAGATGCGTGGTGATTTCCCCATGCGCTACGAAGACCGATTGGGTGAAGGCGGGTTCCGGTATCTGATGGATGAAGGGACTCAGTACACGAACGCTCACTTCCAGCACGCGGATACCGAGACGCCCATCGGGCATGCGGCGCTGTTCACGGGCACCTACCCCGCGTACAACGGCATTGTAGCCGGCAACTGGTTCGACATGGACAAGGGGCGGGTCATCTACAACTGTGAGGATGACCGCTATCCGATGATCGGAAAGGAACCGGCACAGGGAAAGGGCAGGGCGCCCACCAATCTGTTGTCTTCCACGATCGGCGATGAGCTGGTCATCTCCAACAACGGTCGCTCCAGGGTGTTCAGCGTGTCCATCAAAGACCGCGGCGCGATCCTGCCCGGCGGCCACACAGGCAAGGCCTTTTGGTATTCCAAGAGCGACGGCTCCTTCGTCAGCAGCACCTACTACTACGAAGAGTACCCCGACTGGGTCAAGCAGTGGAACGCCGGTAAGTTCGCTGACAGGTACAAGGACACATCGTGGGAACTGCTGCACGACGTGTCGACCTATGTGTTCGGCGAGGACGACGACCGTCCTTTCGAAGTAGACATGCTTGGTCTTGGAACGACGTTCCCGCATCCCGTGAAGGGGGATTCCAAGTACTTCTACGCGTCACTGATAGCGACCCCCTTCGGGGATGAGCTGACGGCAGACTTCGCCAAGACGCTGATCGAGGCCGAGAAGCTCGGGCAGGGCGAGCACACCGACTTCATGGCGATCAGTTCCTCGGTGACCGACTACATCGGTCACGTGTTCGGGCCCTCGAGCCTCGAGGCCGAAGACAACGTCTTGCGGGTTGACCGTCTTCTGGCCGATCTGTTCCGGTTCATAGACGAGCAGGTAGGACTGGAGAACACTC
>JAUXGN010000023.1 GCA_030622115.1 Candidatus Eiseniibacteriota bacterium | reverse complement strand
GGAGTTCTTGACTCGGAAGCTTCTACTGGCCCTGCTCGCTGTGGGTGTTCTGGCGGTGCCGGCGTCAGCCACAGAGATGTTCGAGAAGGTCGGCACAGTCGGCTTTCAGTTCCTGGAGATCGGAGCGGGGGCTCGCGGGACGGCGATGGGTGAGGCAATGGTCGGAGCGGTAGAGGGGATCGAGTCGCTCTACTGGAACCCCGCGGGGCTGAGGTTTGTGACCAAGCCGACGGCTCTTTTCACGTATGCGACCTGGCCGGCGGATATCGCCCATCAGTATTTCGGCTACGCAATGCGTCCCGGTTTCATTCCAGGCGTCCTCGGCATCAGCGTGACATCGGTCTCCATGGATCCCATGGCCGTGAGGACTGCGGATGTCCCAGAGGGTGTTGGTGTTGATTTTCAGTGCAGCGACCTGGCCGTTGGTGTTACCTACACCAGGATCTTCACCGACAAGTTTTCGGCCGGCGGTACGCTGAAGTGGGTTCACTCAAGCCTCGGCGACCTCTCTGTGCTGGGAATTGAGGGGCTGGACGACTACTACGTGGAGGGACTCCTGATGGACTTCGGGACTCTCTACGACACGGGTTTCCGTTCCCTGAAGATAGGCCTGGCAATCCAGAATATGGGCCCGGGCGCCACCTACATTAACGATGATGTTCCGATGCCGGCGACGTTCAAGTTCGGTGTCTCGATGAGGGTTATCGACACACCGGGGCAGAGGGTGACGGTCGCAGCCGAGTTCAGGCATCCCTCCGATACATCGGAGAAGATCAATGTGGGGGCGGAGTATGCTCTCAATGAGATGTACTTCGCGCGCGTCGGCTACAAGATGAACTACGATGAGGAGACATTTTCAGCTGGAGGTGGGGCAAGGGTCTTCGTTGGTTCTCTCGGTTGGATCGGAGTTGACTACAGCTACGTGGACTTTGGCTATCTTGGAGCCATTCACCGCGTGGGGATGACAGTTGCCTTCTGATACTCCAGACCCGATTGTTCCGCCAAGTGAAGTATCCCCCTTCTGGGTGTCTTCGACCGGGGGATGTTGAAAGGAGATACTACTTGCGACGACACCTGCTTGCGATAGGCGCGCTATCACTGCTGATCTGCGTTCCACAGGCGGGCTTCGCCGGTGGAGCCGGGACGCATCTTGCCAGTTTTCTCGAGGTGGATGCAGGTGCGAGGCAGATCGGGATGGGAGGCGCGTTTACGGGACTCGCCGACGATGCACTCACCGTCTTCTACAATCCCGCGGGACTCAGGCTGATGGAGGCGAGCGAGATCCACATCGAAACGTCCACCTGGCCTGGGGATATCTCATACCAGCACGTGAGCTACGGATTCCATCACAGCGTTCTGCCTGGTACTTTCGCGTTCAGTTGGGCCGTGATGCAGATGAATCCGTACTCCGAGAAGACCGAGTATTACGATCCCGATAGCGAGCTGGGAATCGGTACTGGAGCAAAGGTCGATGCGGGGGACATGGCGTTCGGAGGTAGCTACTGCTGGGATTTCGGCGATGGTCTTTCTGCCGGCGCGACTGTTCGGTGGTACCACTTGGGGATGGCGGACGCGTTCTGTGAGGGTGTGATCGCAGATCTTGGTGTTCTCTATGAAACCCGCGTGCGGAATCTACGTGTGGGAGCCTCTGTGATGAACCTCGGTCCTGCGAACCAGTGGGCCAGAACGGGTTCCGAGAGCGGCTTCGGGGACGAATTTCCGATGCCGACCACCTATAGAGCTGGCGCTTCGATGAGGGTCTTTGATATCGTGACTCACCGCGTCACCGTGGCGGCGGATTACAAGAGAACGCCCGGCGGGGCGAATCGCATGAGCGCTGGGACCGAGTACACATTCAACAAGGGCAACCTTTTCCTGTTTGGGCGTGCCGGTTACCGCTTGAACTACGATGAAGAGGGACTGACACTCGGAGCCGGCCTGCTCTTTCCGACCAGCGAGGCGTCGATTCGTGTCGACTACGCTTACGCGGATATGGGGAATCTGGATCACATTGATAGATTCTCGGTGACGTTCATCTTCTAGGAATCGAGCAGATTTCCGAGAGATCGATAAGCGCCCAGGGGCAGTTACTGCCCTTGGGCGCTACTACTTGGAGTTAGGCATACGCGCCCAGTATGGGTAGGGAGGTACTCAAGGTGTCTGGTCTCGCGCGCGGTCTCGCCGTCACGTTCGTCGGTCTTGCGATTGCGTGCGCCGGGGTCACCGACGCACCGGCGGTCATACAGGCGAAGGCTGGCTTCAGCGCGGGCCGTCTGACACATGAGGACGCACGCTCCCTGAGCCAGTTTGTCATCGGTGCCGGGATCTCTTCGGAGTCAAGTAGGCGCGCATCATTTGGATTCGATGTCCTACTAGTAGAGAAGGGTGCGCAGTTTGAGCAGGGTTCGGAGCGAACTCGTTACCTCACGGTCTGCCCATACTTTCGATGGACCGACACCGCTTCGCGCTCTGGTGGCTACGTCTTGCTCGGTCCAGAGCTTGGGTTGCGTGTATCCGACGATCCAGTTGAGCCCATGGGCCCCGACGCCGACCGAAGCGAGGGCGGGTCGCGCTCATGGAGCTACCGTCAGTTCGATGTGGCAGCGAACATCGGTCTCGGCTACGCGATCGCGACTCCGAACAATCGGATCCTCGTCGAAGCGCGCCTATCGGTCGGTCTCATTGACGTCGTGGAGGAAGATCCGTACATCCGTACCAGAGCGATCTGGGCTTTGGTCGGCGTTGAGTTCTAGGGCGCGATGCCTAACTAGCGCATGCAGCCGCCGAGCTTGGCCGTCACGCTGACTGCTATCGCGTGCGGAGCACGCGCCGGGGCTACGCCGCCTTCACCTGCCGCGCCGGCCCTAGCTCGCAGCTGATGTGCGGCTGTTGTGCGGGAGGATCCGGAGAGGGAGCCAGAGGTGCTTGGTCCGCCTGAGCCTTGAGCTTGCGGGCTGAGAGAGCCTGCGTCATGCCACAACGACGGAACGCCTGGAGCTTTGGAAGCTCCAGGCGTTCCGTACTGGTTCGTAGAGGGCCGGCTTCTAGTCCTGCCCGGCCACAGTCAGCTTCTGCTCTCCAAAGAGCGCCATGATCCGGTCGAAGTTGGGCGCGACCTGATCCGCCTGGAAGAAATACAGCGGGTGACCGAAGTAGCATGTGTTGCCGCGATCATCGCCCGAAAGGTAGAGAACGCAAGATGTCATGCCTTCGTAGTTCATGTTGAGAAACGAATCGATGGTGTAGATCTCGAGACCGGCACCTAGATATGTTTCGAGCTTCTCCACATCGGGGAGACCGCAGCGGGAGTAGTTTGGGTATGATAACACATACATGTACCACTTCCCGGGATCCGGGTAGCCGCCCGGCCCCACGCTGTCGATATACATGGGCTCGAAGCCGTAGGATTCACCGGCGTCGCTCGGCACGTCGCCATAGAGGCAGTAGCCGTACTTCCACGGGGAGTTCTTGTTGGGAAGGGTCCCGCTTGCGTCTGCCGCGCTGATGTGCAGTATGTCTCTGACGAAGCGAGCGCCCTCAGTCGTGTCCGTGTCCGCGATCTCCATTGGGTAGGTCATGCGAGTTATCTGCTCGAGGCATCTGTATCCGGAGAGGATAAGGTTTCCGCCGACCCGCATGTAGCCCGCCAGCGCGTTGTACCCGGACAGTTGCGGATTGAACAGATCGCCGAGTTCCGTTGCTGACGGCGTCTCTTGCCACAGGTCCGTATACCAGATCACGGTGGAGGCGCTCCTCAAGGTCTCCACATCCGGTGGCTCTGGCCCGCTGCCTTGCTCATGCTGGTCTGGCTGCCACTCCACACGCTCGTGCTCGTAGCCCGAGAGCAGGTCGTTCCAGAAGCCGCTACGTTCTTCGTCAGTCGCCATACCTACGTCGCCCTCACCATCATCCCAATCATCGACAATCAGTATGAATTCATCGAGAGTGGCCTCGACGACATCGAAGTAGAATCTGCCTCGCGTCACGACATTTGAATTGTCGATGGCTGAGATGAAGAGCGAATGCCTGCCGAGGGTAGGAGTGACTGAGAACTCCGTGTCGTAGACCGACCATGCAGGCCAGGTAGACGTGTCGTCGTATGCGTGGCGGTACCCCATTACCTGACCACCGTATGACTCAGCCGATGCTGACCATCGGAAAGTGAGCCTCTCTCCGGCGAAGATCGGAGTCGGTAGGTTGTAGTCCGGGTTCCACACTGGTCCCCGGAACACCCTCAGGCCGAATACGTTGGAGTAGGCGTACAGCTTGGGACCGGCGAGATCCGGGTTGCATGTGAACTCCCTGACCGCGGGGCTCTGGTCCGATGCCCCGGCATCGTCGGTCGACCAGACCTCAAACCTGTGCAATCCTGCCAGAGGTCCGAAATTCGCAACAGTACAGTCAGCATCCAGGCTGTCCTGGCTCGAGACCTGAATCCACTCAAGTGTCGAGATCTCCCAGCGGAAGAGCTTGTACGCGTAGGATGCGATGACGCCGTCACGGTCCGTACCCAGCCACTCGAACGTGACCATCGGTCCGGTGACACCGGACGGCCCTCGCACGATATCCGTATCAGGAACCAGAGTGAAAGCAGTGAAGGATATGCTCTCCGGCGACAGATCTTCGTCTCCGTCGTTGTCGACGGCTTTCACGCTGAAGCTGTGGTACTCGTAGCCCTTCAGCGAGTCGACGCTGTCAGCATGCGCGGAGACGAGGAAGACACTATCCGTGCTCACGACCCTTACCCAATCCATCGTGTCCCACTTCGTCCAGTAGTAAGCTACCTTCCCGTCGGGATCCCACCCGAACCAGTTCATCCTCACACGATAGCTCGCGTTATCGTCCTGATCCGGTGCGAAGGAGAGCGTCGTCTCCGGGCGAATGTTTTCTGCTGGGTCGCCCGGGCTGAACTTGGTGCATCCGGCCAGCAGGACTACGATCAAGACCCCGACAATCAGGAGTACCGCCAGAGTTCGCTTGAAACCCATCATTGTCTTCTACTCCTCCTCGTATCTGTCGCACACAGGGGGCCCCACTCCTACTTGCTGTCTGACACGGTGAATGACACTTCCTGATAGCCTACCTCCCAGCATTCGGCGTTGTCCCATGCGCGGACCTTGAACGTATGCTCGCCGATTGCGACACCCTCGTATTCCTTGAAGTTGTCCTCGGTTATCAGCCAGGTGTTTATCACGGGGTCAAGACTGAACATGTAGTGAACGATTTCTCCGTCAGTGTCGGTTCCTTCCCACGTCACCGTGAAGTCAGGAGGGACCGTGTCACCTTCAGCAGGGTACGTGATTGCGCTCACCGGAGAGAAGTTGTACCAGAACTCGTATATCTCACGATCGGATATGAGAGTGCTGGTCGTCTCAAATCGGTTCTCGACATCCTTCGCGTAGATAGCAAACTCATGAACCTTGTTGCCGCCGGTCGGGTTGTTGAGGCTGGATGTGTAGTGCTCATCCGACGGGTACGTGTTCGATGTGAAGTACCATTCGCCCGTGTAGGGTGGTCCATCGTACACGAACCTCTTTTGGAATCCGACATCGAGCGTGATCCAGATCTCGATAACGCCGCCTTCGAGTCCCTCAACCTCTTCGGGGTCGTGAGCGTCCCAACGGAACCAGATCGTGTCGCGATCGGCCACGGTGAGCGTGCCGCTGGGCTCGCTCGGCTCGATGATATCGGAGTCAGGATCGTAGTTCATGACGAACTTGGCGTTTTCGGGGAAGTTCTCCGACCCGGTTTCGTCCTTGGCCTTAACGTAGAAGAAGTGCGTCCCACTCGCGACGTCCTCTTCGGTCGCAGTCGTGGCATTCGACCACTCGGAGAATGGGTCAGAGTCAAGCCTGTAGCTGAATTCAACCGAGGCCCCTTCACCGTCGGGGTCGTGGCCATCCCACAGGAAAACACAGGGAGTGGACATAAGGACCGTGTCCTTGTAGCCCGGGTTATAGTTGTCGCCGGCGGGATCCTCGGGGCCGTTCTCCCTAATGAGAGAATCGACGACGGGCTGGACGGTCCAGGCGTCGAAGCGAACTCGCGCGGGGCTTGGATCCAGTGCTCCCTCGTTGTCGATTGCGCGCACGAAGAACGTGTGCCGTCGTGTCTCACCCGCTGTGTCGATCTGCGCCTTGAAGAGCCGGTGTGTACTGTCCGTGAACGTCCAGGCGCTGGGGTTGGCTCCCACGCCCGGCAGGGTGTCGTCCCACGCGAAATAGTAGCCTGCCACGAACCCATCCGGATCGGACCCGGCCCAGTGTATGTTCACTCTGTAGTTCGTCTGATCGTAGGGGGCAGGAGCGCTTGTCAGGCGCGTATCGGGGGAGAGGTTCGTGTCGACCAGGAGCTTCTCCTCCTTGCGACAGCCTGTCATGAAAAGCATCGCTACCAGTGGTAGCGCGAGCAAGACGGTTGCGAGGGTGCCGGCTGCCAGTCTCCGGAACGGAATCATAATTGTCTGTCCCTCCGTACTCTGTTTGTTGGTGAAGGCGCACACGAATCCTGGGGGCTGGTTCTATCAGCTCTGCGCCCGCGAGTCCACCCGTCGCATGCTCTTGCTCCCGGCTGAGATCGCATCAGGTGCAGAGACCGGATGCTCATGCGCCTCCCACAATGGGCTACCTTGAGACGAGGGGAACGCAAGGTCATTATACTGCTCAAGGGACACATGTCAATACCAAAAACCGCGTGCCGGGATGGCGGGATTGCATGTCCCGCAACAGGTTAGGCGATTCCAGAGGCCACAATTCCATTGACAGCGGATGCGGGCGTCTGTACAATCCCAACTAAGCGGAGAGCTGGCGCGAGCATCCTCCGCTTGAGATTACTGAGAGTATGGGACCGGACTCCCTACCGTTTTCACAACAGATGCATAGGGGAAAGTTGGGACCGAGTGTTGGCTTGGGTCTCCAGTTGGAGGCCCTGAAGACGATGCTGAGCCAGGATGCCGCGGCTCATCCGAGCATTGGAGTCTGCCCGCCGAGACCTACGGTAGAGGCGTGGCACAGAGGGGGGAATCAGAGTAATGAGAAGAATCCTCTACATCGTTCCAGTCGTACTGATGGTCATGATGCTGGTCGGACCGGCAAGTGCGCAGATGGAGGGTGGTGCTGCAACGATAGCGGAGACCACTGCCGTCGACGCCGCACTGGCAGATACCGCCGCCGCCGATTCGTTGGCTGCCGTGGTTGAAGAACCCGTTGCGCCCGTCGCCGAGACCGAGACAACGTCCGGCGGTGGTTTTCGTACAAGCGGTCTCGTCGAGTTTTTCAACAAGGGTGGCAGGTTCATGTGGGCGCTTCTTGCGCTCTCGATTCTGGGTCTGGCGGTCACGATAGAACGAGGAATCACTCTACACAAGGCGACCACCGACGTCCGCAAGCTCATGGAACGTGTCGTAGGCGCTCTCAAGAAGGGCAAGATGGAAGATGCCCTCGCGATCTGCGCCGACACCCGGGGCCCGATCCCGCAGGTTCTCCATGCAGGGCTTCTGAAGGTCGGCAAGGGCACAGAAGCAATGGAGAAGTCCATCGAGACGGCCGGTATCATCGAGATGTCGTTCCTGGAAAGAGGACTGATCCTTCTCGCCACGGTTGCGAACGTCGCTCCGCTTCTTGGTTTCCTTGGAACGGTTTCGGGAATGATCGGCGCGTTCGAGGCGATCGCCCAGGCCGAGCAGGTCAGCGCGAAGCTTGTTGCCAGCGGTATCTCTGAGGCCCTGATTACCACCATGACGGGTCTCATGATCGCGATTCCATTCCAGGTCGCGCACAACCTGTACGTTCAGCGCATCGACCGCTTTGTGGTCGAGATGGAGGACAGCGCTTCCGAAATGCTCGATACCTTGCAGGACATGAATTTCATCGGCAAGTAGCAGGGTACCGGCTGTCCGCAACGCGAGGAAGGCTCTCGAATGGCAATGTTCAGTAGAAGGTCGAAGATATCTGCCGATATGGTCGGTGATTCGGCCATGTCCGATGTCGCTTTTCTGCTCTTGATCTTTTTTATTGTCAGCACGTCGTTCCCGGAGATCGGCCTTCCACTGATTCTGCCGAGTTCACAAGGCGACGTGAAGCAGATCAAGCGCGAGAACGTTATTCAGGTCGTGACCGCGAGGAGCGGCGCTCACTTCATCAATCTCGAGATGGAACCGACCGAGTTGCCGCAGATCAAAGTTCTGTTGAAAGAGCGGCTGGCAGAGAACGAGAACCTGATTATTTCGATCGAGACTCATCCCGAGGCGCCTTATGGCAGCATGGTCGAGGTGCTGGACTCAGTCTGGGTCGTCTACGACGAACTCAGACTGGAAGGCATCGTGCGTGAGAAACGCATCTCGCTCAAGGCGCTCGGACTAGAATAGCGGTTGGAGGTATCAATTGAATCTGAGAAGAAAAGAGGGAAGTGGAGCGAAGATCCCGACGTCTTCGATGGCGGACATCGCGTTTCTGCTGATCATTTTCTTCATGGTCACCACGATCTTCAAGCTCGAGGAGGGACTGCCGATCTCGCTACCAAGATCGGCGGCCGGTGAGAAGATCCCGAGAGAGAAAATAGCTCACATCTGGGTGGACGCTGCGGGGACCGTGGCCATTGATGATCTCGTCATCGGCATAAGCGATATCGAACCTCTTGTGCTGGCGAAGCTGCGGGAGAATCCGGCGCTCATTATTGCATTCAACACCGATGCGAACGCACCGTACGGCGTGATGGACGATGCGATGGAGCAGTTGAAGCGAGCGAACGCTCTGAGCGTCTCGTTTACTACGACGCTTGAGGAGAGCTAGCCGGACCGCCCGGACTTCAGTGACCAGAAGATGAAGTGAAAGGCGTGAGAGAATGAGTCCTTACATGATGGTGCACATGACGGCAGAGCAGCGCCTTAAGGATTCGTATTCCAGGATGTTCAGGAATGCGTTCCTGATAGCGTTCGTTGTGCATGTCTTGGCTTTCCTCACAGTCCCGGAACCCACGATCCGCCCGTACAGGCTTCGTGAGAAGCAGTCGATCGAGGCGATCGCGATTCCGGACCAGTTTGAGGTTCCGCCACCTCCTAAGGAGGAGGTCAAGAAGCAGATCGTGACCGAGATCGCGCCGAGTGATGACGCGGCCGCGGAAGAGACGATCGCGTCGACGGAGCTGGATGTCGAGGCTCCGCCGGAGCTTCCGCCGGCACGGACGAGGGCGGAGTTCTTCCTGTCGTACGACACGGCGCCTGTGGTTCTCAAGCAGGTCACGCCGAAGTATCCCGACATGGCGAGGGATGCGGAGTTGGAGGGTGTGGTGCGCGTGTTGATCGGGATCGACGAGTTCGGGAACGTCGTGGAAGCGACCGTTATCCAGTCGGTACCCGGCCTCGATCAGGCGGCACTGGATGCCGTCTACCAGTGGAAGTTCAGTCCGGCCAAGCAGCGAGACGAAGCTGTTCCGGTGCGGATATCTGTGCCGATCAGGTTTACGCTCACAGGCTAGCCCGCGCGCGTGGGGACATCCGGCGGCATCGATCTCGGGGGGAGTATCGGGTGCGGCCGGGATCCAGGCACAGGCGCGAGTGTGAATTGGGGTGCTTGGGCGGGGTGGAGTGCGCCAAAAAGCGCATCAATGAGCCTTGAATGAAACCATAATGAGTTTGTGTGTGTCAGAAAGGGCAGCGCGGGCCCGAGCCGCTGCCCTTTTGTCTATTTCAGGGGAGTAGCGCCAGGTCTATAGAAACGCCGCGCCGTCCGCGGGAGCGTGGTCGCGGATGGTGGGGTCGCCAATTGGTGTCCCGGGTAAGACGCAGGAGGAGAGAGATGTCAGAAAGAGAGAGGGACGGAGGATCCCCAGTTGTTCCCGAGTTCACACCGACGAACAATCGCCCAAATCCATGGGGATGGATGGCCGGGGTCGTGATGGATCCGGGCAACACCTTCACACAGATCGCCGCGAACGTGGCAGTCGAAGAACGAGGCAATCCCGACAAGACGCGTGATCACACGAGATGGTGGCTCCCCGTGATCGTCACGGCGATCATCGCGATCGTTGTCTCCCTGTATATTGTTCCCAACATCGTGATGCCTATGCAGGCCGAGGCGATCCGCGCGTCGATCGTCGATCGTGGAGGTAGCCCAGAGGACGCTGAGATGGCGCTCTCCATGGCTTCCAAGTTCGCGCTGCCATCCGCCGTGATAGGTGCGCCAATCCAGACGTTTGTGATGCTCTTTGCGGTTGCTGGTGTCTTCCATCTGCTCTTTCGCATGGTCGGCGGGAAGGGCTCATTCAGAAATGCGCGTGCCGTGGTCGGATACGGCATGATCATCGGTACCATCGGGAGCCTTGTGAAGCTCCCCATAATGATATCCAAGGAGACGATGTTCGTTGAGCTGGGTCCGACGATCTTCCTGCCTCAGCTGGAGCCTTCCGACAAGCTCTACAAGTTCCTGTTCACGGGCCTCGATCTGTTTTCGATATGGTGGCTCGTCATTCTCATCATAGGTCTGGCAGTCGGCTACAGAGTCTCAAAGGGCAAGGCGGCGACCGTGGTCGTGCTTGCCTGGCTCGCCGTGTCGGCGCTCATCGCAATGATACCAGGAGGTGGATTCGGTGTTTCGGGCTAGAGTGGATCTTCGGCAGATTCTCGGTGTTCTCGCCATCGCAGCCGCGCTCGTGGTTGCTCCGGCGGCGGATGTCGGCGCCCGCGTGTATGAGCTGGACGAGTGCCTTGAGATCGCCGCTGCAAACAACACCTCGCTTGCGAGGTCGGAGGCGAGTCTGTCGAGTGCAGATGCCGGGTTGATGTCGAGTTGGTCGGGCGCTCTTCCACACGTGTCCGCGAGTCTGTCTTACTCCGATGTCACGACGGCGGTCGGGGGAATGAGCACTGGAAACGAGAGCTACAGTGGCAACATCGGTCTCAGTCAGACGCTCTTCGATTGGGGGACATTCTCGGGGATCTCCGGCGCTAGCCACAGCAGAAACTCGGCCGCACACACGCTGGAGTCGTCCAGAAGCGATGCCATGCTGGCTACGAGACGTGCCTACTATGGAGTCCTCAAAGCAGAGAGACTCCTCGAGGTGCAGAACGAGGCCGTCGGTCTGGCGTTGGAGCAGTTGAGAAAGGCCGAGAGCCTCTACAAGCTTGGGTCGGCCTCGAAATCAGACTACCTGAAGGCTGAGGTCGAGGTCGGGCAGGCGGAGCTGGCGAGGATTGCGGCGGATTCGGGCGTGCACACGGCTCGCCTCTGGCTTCTGTACACCATCGGCATCGACATCGGTACGGAGCTGGAGGTTGCCGATCCGGCAGAACTCGGCGAGGACGAACCGCTCGATCTGGATGTGGAGCGGGCTCTCAAGCGCCGTCCGGACGTGCGCGCACAGGAGGAAGCGCTCGAGGCCGCCAGGAAATCGCTTTCGTCGGCGAAGGCTGGTCGGCTGCCGTCGTTGTCTCTCACAGCATCGTACGGGACAGGCGGGAACACCTTGGGCGACCTCGGCGAACACTACGATGAAGACTACACACGATCGCTCGGTCTGACCCTGTCCTTGCCGGTCTTCAACGGCCTCGCGACCAAGGCGAGCATAGACAACAGCAGGGCGAGTCTGAGAAGTTATGAACTATCACTGCGGGACGTAAGGCTCTATGCCGCATACGAGATTGAAGCTGCGCGGATCAGCGTGATCGAGCAGCGTCGTAGTGTTGAAGTGTCGGAGAAGGTCGTCGAACAGGCCAGTGAAGAGCTCAGGATCTCTGAGGAACGATTCCGTCTTCGCGCAGCGAGCATGCTCGATCTCATCCACGCGAGATTGGCCTACTCGCGGGCAAGAGCAGATCTGGTGAAAGCTCGCTACGACCATGAGATCGCCGAGGCCGAACTCAAGACTGTGCTCGGCTACTAGCTAGACGCGGGGAAGCGCACGGAACATCTGGGGGTGTGGTTCATGGCCAGCAAGAAGAGGAACATCATTGTCCTTGTCGTGATCGCGGTTGTCATTGCGGCTGCTCTGTTCGCCAATCTCGGCATCGACAGGAAGGACAGGAGCGACGTTACAGTCGAGGAGGTCGAGCGCGGAGACTTGGTTGCGAAGGTGTCGGGTCCCGGCAGAGTGAGGGCTGAGACCAAGGTCCAGATCAGTTCGAGCGTCATGGCGAAGGTCGTGCGGCTCGGTGTCGACGAGGGCGATGTCGTGGAGGAGGGGGAGTTCCTTCTCGCGCTGGACGACGTCTACTACAAGTCGCGCGTTGAGCAGGCCAAGGCCGGCGCCCAGCGAGCTCAGGCCCAGCTATCGACCGCTGAGCGTGATCTGTCGGACTACGACGAACAGTTCGATGTGGGGTTGGTCTCTGAGCGCGAGCGCGATGAGGTGCGTGCGCTGGCCATCGCCTACCGCCAGACGCACCAGGAGGCGCTCGCATCGCTGAGGGCCGCCGAGGACCAATTCAACAAGACGGTTTTCTACTCTCCGATCTCCGGCGTTGTCACGCGTTTGAATGTAGAGGCCGGCGAGAATGTCGTCACGGGAACCATGAACGCTCCCGGTACCGTGATCATGACGATCTCCGATCTGTCGCACATGGAAGTGGAGATCGAGATCGATGAGACGGATATCGTAGATGTCGCCATCGGCCAGAAGGCCGAGGTTGAGGTCGAGGCTCTTGCCGACACAGTCCTTGTCGGGACAGTGACCGAGGTCGGCAACTCGGGGATCACCGGCATGGCCGGGACCCAGGAAGAGGTGACGAACTTCCTTGTGTCCGTCCTTCTGGATGATGCTCACCCTGGGCTCAAGCCGGGCATGACGGCGACCGTGAGTATCGTGACCGCGGAGCACGTGGATGTACTGAATGTCCCTATCCAGGCAGTGGTCTCCCGCACGCCTTCCGAACTCAAGGAGGACACGGACGAGGACAAGGCTGAGGACGAGCCGAGACTCAAGAGAAATGAACGGAAGGATGAGGAAGAACTCGAGGGCGTCTTCATCGTCGACGAGAATGACGATGCTCGTTTCGTACCCGTCGTGACGGGAATCGCCGATGAGCTCAGCCTCGAAGTCAGGGGGGATCTGGAGGCGGGACAGAGAGTTGTGTCCGGGCCGTACAAGATCCTGAGGAATCTCAAGAACGGCGCAGCTCTCAAGATAGACGAGAAAGACTCGTCGGACGATGGGAAGGAGTAGCCCGTGCTGATCCAGCTTGAGGGCGTGACCAAGATCTACGAGGTGGGAACTGAGAAGGTCAACGCGCTTGGGGGCGTCTCGCTCTCCATTGAGAAGAACGAGTATCTCGCCATCATGGGGCCATCCGGCTCCGGCAAATCAACGCTGATGAATGTTATCGGCTGTCTCGATACGCCCACCTCGGGTTCGTACCGCCTGAAGGACCAGGAGGTAGGGGATCTTGACGATGACGAGCTGGCGGAGATCAGAAGCGCAGAGATTGGTTTTGTCTTCCAGACCTTCAATCTGCTTCCGAGGATGACCGCCTTTCAGAATGTCGAGCTACCGCTCATCTACAGCAAGGCACACAGGCGGACGCGGGCGGAGCGCGTGTGGAGTGTGATGGACGCAGTCGGTCTCAGGGAAAGGGCGCTGCACCGGCCGAATGAGTTGTCGGGAGGACAGCGGCAGCGTGTCGCCATCGCAAGAGCTCTCATCAACAATCCTTCGATAATCCTCGCGGACGAGCCTACCGGGAACCTTGATTCTGGTACGGGTGAAGAGATCATGCAGGTATTCGAAGGGCTTCACCGAGCAGGGAACACGATCATCCTCGTCACACACGAGGAGTACATAGCAGAGCACGCCAACAGGATTATCAGGTTGCATGACGGGCTGATTTCCAGCGATGAGCGCGCGGCCCGTGGGGCGTCCCCAACAAGGCCGGTCGGTTCGGCCGAGAGAACGTAGCATGGAGTTCCGCGAGACATTCCTGAGCGCGCTCCGAACGCTCGGTTCGCACAAGATGCGATCCGCCCTCACGATGCTTGGGATCATCATCGGGGCCGGCTCGCTCGTGGCCGTGATGTCGCTCATAGCCGGACTCAATCAGAGCGTGACTGCGCAATTCCAGTCGGTCGGAACCGATATCATATCCGTCAGCCACTTCCCCTGGGTGCAGATGGGGGACTCCGACGAATACCGGAACCGCAAGAGCATAACCATCCACGACTCAGACGCGATCGCAAGTCTCCCCTCGATCGGCCTTGTGGCTCCCAATATACACACCAGACGCGGTTTGTCGTACGGCGGAGAGAGCATGAGACGTGTGCGTGTTTCCGGGACCACGCCCGAGTATGAGACGATCGACAACTACTCTGTGGAATCCGGTCGCTTCATTACCCAGTTCGACGTTGAGCGCAGGCGGCAGGTTGTCGTTATCGGATCGGATGTCTCAGAGAAGCTGTTCGGTCTCAGGGATCCCATCGCGAAGGAGATGCGGATCGGTGGGAAGATATTCCTGGTCATCGGGATCCTCGAGGAGAAGGGTGACATCTTCGGCGAGAGTCTTGACGAGCATGTGATCATTCCCTTCACGGCATTCAAGAAGGCATTCGGGTCGCGGAGGTCTGTCGTCGTGGACTGTCAGCCCGCCGACGGTGTAACGATGACTCGTGCCATCGATGATATCCGTGCGCTCATGCGGATCCGGAGACAGGTTCCGAGGGACAAGCCCGATGATTTCGCGATCAACACGCAGGAAGATCTGACTGCTTCCTACAAGCAACTCACAGGTGTTCTCTACTTCGCGATGACGGGCATTGTTGCACTGGCGCTCCTCGTAGGCGGCATCGGAGTTATGAATGTGATGCTTGTGTCTGTGGCAGAGCGCACGAGGGAGATCGGTGTGAGGAAGGCCATTGGGGCCCGCCGGCGTGACGTGACATTCCAGTTCTTGATTGAGTCGGTTATTCTCACAGTTCTTGGAGGTGCTCTTGGGATCGGCGGCGGAGCCGGAATAGGTGTCCTGGTACGCGTCGCGACACCTCTGCCGGCAGCCACGACTCCGGGGTCCGTGGGGCTGGCCGTCGCATTCTCGCTGATAACAGGTATCGTCTTCGGCGTCTATCCGGCTCTCAGAGCGGGTCGACTTAATCCCATACAGGCGCTGAGCTACGAATGATGAATGAACACGACAAGAAGAGAGAGATGACGCGAGCGCTGCACGCTATCGGAGCTGGTGGCGGAGCGGGAACTCAAGAGGCGAGCGGATCGCTTCTGCCCGCCGGCAGATTCCTTGAGAGCGTGGTGTCTGCACTCAAGGCCATTCGGGCGAATCGGACGCGTTCCCTTCTTACCTCGCTTGGCATACTGATAGGCGTCATGAATGTCGTAGGCATGGTTGGCCTTATTTCCGGAGTCAACCAGAGTGTCGCTGACCTGTTCAGCTCGATGGGTACTAACTCGTTTATCGTGACGAAGATGCCCGCAGGCAACTTCAACTATGCCGAGTACCTTGAGTACATGCGACGTCCCGATTTCACATATGCGGATGCGGAGGCGATTGCCGAGCAGTGCCCTGCGGTAGTCGCTGTCTCCCCTCAGGCGATCGTTCTCAGAAAGGTCAAACAGGGATCGAGATCCACGAAGGAGATTGCGGTGCTTGGCGTGACGCCGGAATATCAGTACGTCTCCGACGCGGACCTGGGGGACGGTCGTTTCTTCGCGTGGCCGGAATCAGATCGCAAGCGGCAGGTTGTCGTACTCGGGCATCCCGTGGCGGAGCATCTCTTTGGCGAGCGGGATCCAATGGGGCAGAGCGTCCTCATAGGCAACAGACGATTCCGCGTGGTCGGTGTGATGACCCCTATGGGAGAGATGTTCGGCCAGAGTCTCGATGACTACGTGATCATTCCTTTCAGGACAGTCAGCAAGCTGTATGGCTCGAGGTTGATGACAAGGCTCTCAGTCAAGGCCAGAAGCGGGGAAGATGTTGACGCCGCCCTAGAACAGGTGGAGACTACATTAAGGATCCGCCGGGGACTCAAGCCGGCTGACCGGAACAACTTCGAGATCATCACTCAATCACAGTTAACCGAGATGTATGAGAATTTAACCAGGATCACATGGATCGTGATGATCGGTGTGTCTGCGATTGCACTGATCGTAGGCGGCGTGGGCATCATGAATATCATGATGGTCTCCGTTACCGAGCGCACGAGGGAGATCGGGATCAGAAAGGCCGTGGGGGCGCAGTCGCGCGACGTGCTCACTCAGTTCCTCGTTGAAGCCGCGGTGCTCTCGGGAATCGGGGGCATCTTCGGTCTCCTTGCAGCCGTGGGCTTGACGAAGGCGGTCGCCTCCGCAACGCCGATCCCCGCATCGATCGAGCTCTGGTCGATCATCCTCGCGCTCGGCGTGTCCGTATCCGTCGGCTTGTTCTTCGGCTTCTATCCCGCATCAAAGGCGGCGAAGCTCGATCCCATCGAATCACTGAGGTACGAGTAGATGCGTATGCTCCGGTTGTGTGACGCGGTGCTGCTGTCCGTAGCACTTGCTCTGATTGTGACGGCGTCGTTGGACGCCGTCGCAGAGACCGTGTCCCCCTATTCGATCACACCATCCAGCTTTGGAGATATCCGATTCACTCTGGACATCGCGGCGTTGCCGACAGCCGACGGTGGCACCGCGGTCGAGATAGGCTACTCGGTCGTCCACAACGAGCTGACGTTTCTGAAGCACGGCGACGGCTACAGAGCTCGCTACGAGGTCACGGCTATCCTGTACGACGACCGCGGCAGACAAGTGGCCGGAGACTCCTGGGTGAGGTCGGTAGATGTCCGGGGTTACGGTGAGACCAACTCCAGGAAGAACGCCGCAAGGGACGTCTTGAGCATAGGAGTGGAGCCGGGTTCCTACAAGCTCAAGGTGGAGCTGTCGAGTCTCAGCTCCCGAGAGCGCGGCGTGGCCGAGCGGCGAATCGACGTAGACGCGCTTGCAGAGGGATACATTGCGCTCGGCACGGTCGAGTTCGAAATGGCAAGCCGGAGTCTGCCTTCCGGTACCGCCGAATTCGTTCCGAATCCTTCAAGGCAATATGGGCGGGAGAACTCCACCGTTCGCGTGCACGTGCCCGCTCACGGAGACAGTGGGGTCATCTACACGCTCGAACTCAGAGCTAGAACGCCTGACAATCAGACTCAGATGACCATGCGCGACACGGTCGTGCAGACCGCGTGGGTGACAAGACACGTCCGGCAGTTCTCCGTCGTTGATTTCGAGGTGGGCGACTATCTTCTGGATGTGAGAGTTTTGGCTCCCGGGGGGAACGAATCGTACATCGAGTCGCCGTTCAGAGTTCTGACCTCTCCGAAGAGCTGGGGCGACGATTTCGAGAAGATGATCGTGCAGATCGGGTACGTCGCGACTCGTGATGAGGTCGCTCGGCTCTCTTCGGCGGCTCCCGATGAGCGGGACGAGGCGTGGGACGCCTTCTGGAGGAATCGAGATCCTGACCCCACGACCGACTGGAACGAATTCAAGGAGGAATTCCTTCGGCGGCTGGGCTACGCCAACAGTCGATTCACGTCGCTCATCGAGGGGTGGCAGACCGACATGGGCCGCATCTTCATCCAGCACGGCGAACCGGACGATGTGGACAGTGTGCCGAGCGGGGCCTCTATGCACGCTTGGGAGTCCTGGTACTACTACGGTGAGCACAAGAAATTCGTGTTTGTGGACAGACAGGGCTTCGGGGACTACTCGCTTGTCGAGATGACACGGATCTAGGATGGTCCTGGAGGGAGCCAATGAGAACTCTGGTGCGAGGCCGCATCCGTTCGATGGCCAGGATGGAAGAGCCGCACGACTGGATGATTCTCCATGACGGCGTCATCGAACGTCTCGGCCGCGGGCCTGCTCCGGAATCATCAGCGGGTGGTCTGCCCGAGCTTGATCTGTCCGAAGAGACTATTCTGCCCACCCTCTGCGACTGCCACGTCCACTTTCTGGAGACAGGCCTTCTTGAGATAGACCTCGATCTCGGGCAGGCAACCCGATTCGACGATGTTCTGGAACTCATCTACGAGGCTTCTCGGGCAGTCTCAGGCTCCATGCTCAGAGCGCACTCCTTTGATCCTGATCTCCTTGCTGACGGGCGCTACCCCACAAGAGACGAGCTGGATGCGATATCGAGCGATATCCCCATATTCATCAGGCGCCGCGATGGACATTCCTGCGCGGTCAACAGTCGAGCGATGACTGCGCTCGGTGTGAGCGATGATCTCCCCGGGGTTGAGAAGGACGAGGCAGGCCGCTCAACCGGTGTGCTGAGACTTGGGGCCAACGCGGTCGCTGCGCTCGCGTCGAGGGAATCGCTGACAAGAGATGAGCGGATCTCGTGCTTCCACGCCGCCGCGTGGAAGGCGGTGGAACGAGGGATTGGCGTCGTGCACGCGCTCGTGGGAAACAAGGATCCGAGCGATTCCGACATCGAGTTGATCTTGGACGTCCAGGATCAACTGCCGATAGAACTCGTCGTGTTTGCACAGACGGAGGACGTTGGGCGCGTCGCCGGTCTTGGACTTCCGAGGATCGGAGGCTGTCTTCTTCTTGATGGCTCGTTCAGTTCGGGAACCGCGGCGCTTGTTGATCCGTACGCGGACCGTGAAGGGCGAGGCGTTCTCTACTACACCGATGATGAGCTGACCGGATTCTTCCGGTCGGCGAACGAACGAGGTCTTCAGCTCTCTGTGCATGCCATTGGCGGGCGGGCCATCGGGCAGGCGCTCGCGTGCTATGAGGCGGCGTGCGGACACGATTCCGCATCCTCGCGCCACAGGATCGAGCACTGTGAGCTACCTTCGGCCGCGCACATCGCATCCATTCTGAGACTCGGCGTGGCACCGTGTGTCCAGCCGACGTTCGAACTCATGTGGGGTGGCCCCGGCGGAATGATGGAGAAGCGTCTTGGAGCGGCAAGAGCCGCGCGCAGCAACCCATACGGAACTCTGCTCGAGGCCGGCGTTCCGCTGGCCGGCGGGTCTGACTCGTACGTGACCCCGATGGACTGCCTTCTGGGCATCCACGCGGCCGTCAACAGGCCGAATGAGGCCGAACGCACATCGGTTTTCGAAGCCGTTTCGTTGTTCACGAGCGCCGCGGCCTGGATATCATTCGATGAGGAGCGGAGGGGGACGCTGGAACCCGGCAAGGAGGCCAGCTTCGTTGTGCTTGGGGAAGACCCGTTTGAGGTTTCACCGAACGGCATTCGTGAGATAGCAGTCAATGGCCTCTACAGAGAAGGGCACAAACTCGTCCTTCCGGTCTAGGCCGCCCGCCTACCGGTCATGCATGTCACTGCCCCGTTCCGATCAAAGAATCGTGCAAGCGGAGTTCGGCGCGAGCGCCGCTCCCGATCGGCAGCACAAGGAGTGCCAGGCGCCCCACGGTCACGGCGTAGATACACTTCGTCCCGGACACCTCCAGTTCAGCAATGGCGTCGGTGATCACTCCTCCGCGAGCCGCGCCGCTTCCCACGATTGAGACCACGTCCACGTTCACAGCAGTCACGCCGGTTGGAAGCCCGGAGATGCCCTCCCTCGCAGTATCGTCGGGCACGATGATCCCGTCCGCCAGGCCCGACACCACAATCTCGATCCGGTCACCTGAATGGACGATGAGGAGGGGAGATGCCTTCGGTTCCATCCACGACGTTGTCCGGTCGTGATCCGCAGAAGGAGCCGACAGAAAGACATGGTCCTCGAGAAGCGAGAGGCCGATGATCGGTGGTTCCTCTCCGTGCGGTTCCTTGAGAATGATCGTCCCAGCTGCATCGCTATTGCTCCCGGCGATGCGGATCCTGATGCCGTTGCGCTCAGCGAAGCGGACGGCTTCCTCCTTCAGTATCCGCGCGCCGAAGCGAGCCAGTTCTGCCATGTCATCGTACGCTATCTCGTCGATCGCGCGCGCCGCCGGCACGACACGGGGATCCGCGGTGTAGACAGCGTCGACATCGGTCAGGATCTCGCAGAGATCGGCCTTGAGAGCGGCTGCCAGAGCGACGGCCGTTGTGTCCGATCCTCCACGGCCGAGTGTCGTGACGTCCTTCGCCGTGCTGACACCCTGGAATCCGCCGACGACGACGACGTTGCCCCGCTCAAGCTCCCTCACAACTCTGAACGGTCTCACCTCCAGAACACGCGCATCAGTGTGGCGAGTGTCCGTGATTATCCCGGCCTGCGAACCAGTGAACGAGACTGCCGGGCATCCGATCGAGTTGAGGGCTATCGCGAGAAGCGACATTGATATGCGCTCCCCGGCGCTCATGAGCATGTCGAGCTCACGTTGCTCGGGAGCGTCAGTGAAGCGTCGGGCCTCCTGTACGAGGCGGTCGGTCGTCTCACCACGAGCGGAGACTACGACGACCACGTCGTTCCCCTGCGTCCTGAGATCGGCCACCCTGTGGGCAACGCGCAGGACCAGTTCGTGGTCCTGAACAGACGTGCCACCATATTTCTGTACGATAACGGCCATTGATTCACCTTCCACGATCAGCTATCTCACTCGTGTAGCACATTGTGTAGAGCGCGTCAATGTGTCTGACGGGTCAGACGGCTTGCTGCTTCGTACTCTTCGTCGCCCGAAGCGGGGTGGAGGCGGGCGGCCCGGAAGCCCAGTGGACGCATACGGGATCCCCCGTTCCCGCCGGGCCTCCGCGAGCCAGCGGTTGACACGGCAAGGCTGCGACCGATAGGCTTAAGACAAAGCCTGCGTGAAGCGTTCTGCGTGTGGAAAGAGAGGAATCGATGCCGGAGAGATTCGATCTGACCGTGGTTGGCGGGGGCCCCGGAGGCTACGTCGCGGCGATTCGAGCTGCCCAGCTTGGTCTCAAGGTCGCCCTCGTCGAAAAGGACAGGCTTGGGGGCGTCTGCTTGAATGAGGGAGGCATTCCCACCAAGGCGCTCCTTGCGAGCGCCAGGATCCTTGAGAGCATCGGGCGAGCGGGGGAGTACGGGATCTTGGTGGGCGATCCTCGTGTCGATCTGCCGGCCGTCTTTGCGAGGAAAGACGCAATCGTGGAGCGGTTGAGAAGCGGAGTTGAGAAACTCCTGAAGAAGCGGGCCGTCGTGGTTGTGAAGGGCGTTGGCGCGCTTCTCGAACCCGGCGTCGTGAGGGTGGAAGAGGCTCAAGGCGAACGCCTGCTCGAATCGTCGAGCGTCATTCTGGCGACGGGGTCCACACCCATTGTGCCTTCAGCGTTCGGCTACGATGGGAGGCGAGTCATCACCAGCACCGAGGCTCTCTCGATGGTGGATCTTCCGGGGAGCCTGATCGTGATCGGGACCGGTGCGATAGGATGCGAGTTCGCCGGCTTCTACGCTGCGATGGGCGTAGATGTGGTGCTGCTGGAGATGCTTCCTGAGATACTCCCGGGTGAGGACGCGTCGGCCGTGAGACTTCTGAAGAGAGCTCTCAAGAAGCGCGGAGTAGACATCAGGACCGGCGTCAGGGTCGAGTCCCTCACCCCGGGCGACACACGTGTCAGAGCCGAGCTGTCTGAAGGAGAGCCCATCGAAGCCGCGGTCGCTCTTCTGGCCATGGGGCGCAGACCCGCAGTAGAGGATGCGTGGATCATCGAAAGTGGAGTCGAGATCAGGAGCGGGGCAGTCGTGGTCAACGATCACATGGAGACGTCGCTTGAGGGTGTCTATGCGATAGGCGATCTGGTCGGAGGTTGGTTGCTGGCACACGTCGCCTCTCGTGAGGGTATCGTTGCCGCAAGTCGCGCCGCCGGGCACGATCTCTCCATGGACTACCGCGCAGTTCCTCGATGCACGTTCACTCATCCGGAGATAGCCAGTGTAGGCGTCACGGAGGTGGAGGCGGCCGAGCGGGGCCTCGAAGTGGATGTGGGGCGATTCCCGTTCGCGGCCTTGGGGAAGGCACTCGCGGAGGGAGAGACCACGGGTTTCGTGAAGGTGATCGCCGAAGCGGTTTCCGGCCGCGTGGTTGGCGGCGTTGTTGTGGGCGCCAATGCCAGCGTGCTCGTCCACGAGATAGGCATCGCGATAGCGAACGATCTTTCGGCGGATGACATCGCGGGAGTTATTCATGCGCACCCGACGTTGTCGGAATCAGTAATGGAGGCGGCCGCGGGAGTTCTTGGCGTTTCCATCCATACTGCCTAGCACCGTGGGCACACACTGGACGTCGGGAGAGGCGAGTACCTTGGGGAGATTGACAAGACGCCCGGCTGGTAAACAGCCGGGCGCTCGCTACTTGGTTCGCCGATCAAACGGATCCTAACCGGCGCAATCGGATTCACTCAGCCAGCGTGTTCTGCTGTCGAGATCCATGAGCTTCACGGGCACATAGGTCAGAGGGTCGATCCGAATCCGCTTGACACACGGGCTGTAGAGACTCTGCTGCACCGCAGCCGCGCTCTCCTTCAGAAGGATATTCTCCATGACCAGGTTCGGATCGTCCGAGACGAACCAGAGAGAGATCGTCGCGTCCCTGGCGTAGTCGATCAGTTCGACGATCTCGTACGTTCCATCCGGCGATGTCATCTTTTCTGCGAGGAGAACGCCGCCGACGTAGAGCTTCACAGTGACATCACCGAGAGGATAGCCGTCCAGGTTCATGACCATGCCGTCGATCGATGTTTCACTCGTTGTGGCGAATCCCGTGGACGAAACCAAGCGTCCCGGGGAAGACACCGGAGCAGTTCCTGTGCTGTCACTCGGTCCAATAGCAGCAGCAGGAATACCGCCTGCCACGAGTAGTGCACCTACCAGAAGAACGAGTATCCACCTCATTGTGAATCCACCTTCCTTCCTGAAACCTTGAATTGCCCTTGATCATAAGCCTTCAAATGTACCGTATCAGGGGAACTCTGCAGTGTCAACGGCAAACGGGCAGGGCCGCTTGTGACCGGTGAACCTTTGGTGGTATACTACCGATCATGATGCGCCCTTCTCGATACGTCTGGAACATGGGATCCGTCCCGAGCTTCCTGATGGTTGTTCTCTGTCTGTCTCTTGCATTCTCTCCGGCAAGCGGCGTAGGGAGCGTGAGCACGGTTGCGCCGCGTCCGCTGGGCATGGGAGGCGCCTTCGTGGCTATTCGAGGTGAACTCGCAGCCATGGCGTGGAATCCTGCCGGCCTCAATCCCCCGCGCTGCCGAACTGGGGTGAATCTACGCGTGCACGCCAATATCCTCGGCGGTCCTGCGGTGATCAGAGAAACGGGTCTCCTGTCAGGCGTGTACACCGAACCATTCAGTGAACTGCCTGACGGAGAGAAGCTCTTCGTAGCGATCGGGAGTGTTGTCAAGGGAGTGACGGTGCGTCGGGGCGGTCTGGCCATAGGGATGCTGCTTCTCGAGGAGCAACTGGATCCAGCCGGCCTTGAAGAGGACCAAGGCTTGTCCGATCCGACACGTCTCCTGGACGCATACTACTCGACCCTGACCGTCGGTTTCATCCTGGCGCCGGCTGTCTCGATCGGTCTGAGTCAGGTGATCTTCAGCGGATTGGATGGCTCGGGAGAGCGACTCTACGGAGGAGGTCGCGTCTATGGCGCAATGCTCGAGCCCAACGACCGCGTCACCGTCGGGTTCATCTACTATGACGTTGCCAACGGGTTCAACAACTATCGCCGCGAGATCGAGGGACTGGCGAGTCGCACGATGAATGCGGGTCTGACGTTCAGGCCCACGAAGAATCTGGTTCTGGCGTTCGATCTCAGGGATCTGGCTGAGAAGCACCCTGACACCGCCCTTGAGCCCCGATTCGGCGCCGAGTGGAATCTCTGGGGACGCGGTGCCTTTCGAGGAGGTCTCTATCGTGAAGATGATGGTGAGTCGGTCGTCTTATCACTTGGCGCCGGCGCTATCCCCATGACCGCGTGTTTCAAGAGACAGGATGCGTTTCGGGCCGACAGCTTTGTTCTGAACTACGCGGTCCTCCTGAAGGGGGGGGCCGGACCGCGCCATCTCATCTCTGTTCTACTTCATTTCTGATGTTCGGGAGCCGACGCCCGTTTGGGCTTGACACGGCGGACGGATAACGTTGTATCCTGTTGCAGAGTGGTCCCTTCCGGGGGGCCGTCGCCCAATACAAGATCTGGAGGTGCTATGCAGAGAGCGACCCCGATCCGATCGGGCTGGCTGGTTCTTGTCGTCATCGCAGGGCTTGCCCCGGCGGCTGTGGCAGGGTTGATCACTGATGCCGGGGTCATACCCAGCCCCTTCTCGCCAAACGCGGATGGAGCCAACGATTCTACGGCAGTCTTCTACACGCTCTCAGACACGTCCGCGATCGTGATCTCCGTAGCTGACTCGACTCTATCTGAGATCCTCATGCTTTGGTCGGGGTGGGAGGAACCCGGGGAGCATCGGCACTGGTGGAACGGCAGTGATCAGAGGACGGTGGTCCCGGATGGCGGCTACTACTTCCTGATCCAGGCCATCCCTCAGGCGGGTGGACCCGAAGACCTGGAGATTCCGGTCAGGGTTGACACGGAGGCCCCCATCATCTCGGACGTGAGTGCGGTCCCCAATCGTTTCACTCCCGACGGCGATGGAGTCGCCGACAGCGTTGCTGTCTCGTTCAACGTGGACTACACGGGCGGTGGAGGGCAGGTCTCAGTTCTCGTGCTTGATCTGGACGGCGGGGAGGTGAAACAGCTCTTCTCATCCGTCGGTGCGGAGTCTGTGGTCGTCCATTGGAACGGTATCCACGATAGCGGCGCCGAATCGCCCGACGCGCTCTACTCGGTGGACATCGAAGCCCGTGATCCGGCCGGCAATGTGTCGCGGACTGAGGTTCTTATCGATCTGGACCTGTGCGCTCCGTATCTGGGGGTGATCTACCCCGATAGCATTCTGTCCGAGGTCAGGGTCAATGACACGCTGGCGATCGTGAACGGCTGGGCGTACGACCGCGCGGGCGTCACGAGCGTAGAGCTCTCGCTTGATCAGGTGGACTGGGTCGAGATCTCGTTTTCGGGTCCGGACACTGTCTGGTGGGAGCACACGCTTGCGTGCTCCGGTTGTGTTCCCGGCACAAGCGACGAAGCTCTCTCGGTCTACGTGCGCGGGCACGACGGCGTCGACACGGCCGACGGCGAGGGGCACGTCAATGGCATCGTAAGCGGTTCGCCAGTTCTCTCATTCCTCGTCACGTTTGACGTCGCCGGTCCCTATCACGACGAGAGCACGATCAAGGACGACGACAACACCTATTACCCCGGTCAGACGGTTACAATATGGAGCGAGTGGGACGACGACGGGTACGATCTGGATGTCGATTTCAGTGCCGTAGATAGCAACTTCGATCCTGAGGACGTGTCTGTCTCCGACTCGGGCACAGGCAAGTATATCGTGAGCTACACGATCTCTCCGAATGCGATCACCCCGGTCTCGATGGCGCGAGTGAGAATAGAGGCAACTGACCACTTTGAGCGCTCTCTCGCCGATTCATCAGTGATCGTGGTTTTGCTTCCCGGCTCCGGTGAGCCGTCGGAGCTGTCGTTGGATCGCAATTTCTTCAATCCGGCGGAAGGCGACGTGCTGGAAATGGATCTCGGATCGTATTCCGGGAAGGTCGTCGTTGAGATCTTCAACATGACCGGTACGCTGGTCAGAAGACTGGAAGCCGAGGACGCACAGAGCCTGACGTGGAACGGCAGGAGCGACAACGACCAGTTGGTCGCCAGTGGAGTCTACTTCCTTAAGATCGTCACCGACGAGGGCAACGCTGTCCGCAAGGTAGCCATTGTCAAGTAAAGGAACCCGGGAGGTCCGAGCATGGTGTCGAAGCGGTTCGTGGTTTTCGCTGCACTGTTTCTTGCCGTAGTTCCATCTGTCGAGTGCTGGTCGCAGGGGACGTCGGGGGCGCAGTTTCTCGGGATAGGTATGGGTGCACGGTCTGTGGGTATGGGTGGAGCGTATGTTTCCCTCGCCGACGATGGTTCCGCGCTCTACTGGAACCCTGCAGGGCTCTCGCAGACTGCCGGGATGCGGCTCGATGTGTCTCACGTCTCGTGGCTGGATGATGCTTCGTATCAGTACGCGTCGTTCGCCACTCCGCTCGGTTCGGATGGATCGGTG
Source organism: Candidatus Eiseniibacteriota bacterium (assembly GCA_030622115.1). GTDB lineage: Bacteria > Joyebacterota > Joyebacteria > Joyebacterales > Joyebacteraceae > Joyebacterum. The sequence continues at coordinate 13,882 of JAUXGN010000023.1, read as the reverse complement.
GGGCTTGCGCTTGAACAGGGGTCTCTGTCGTGGGACAACACCGGTGACGGCGCCTTCGAGGCCGGCGACTTTTCCGGTGTCGTTGGCTATGGACGCCGCATCCGCCCGAACCTCGGAGTGGGCGGGAGTCTGAAGTATCTCACGAGTTCACTCGGTGACGCGAGTGCGTCCTCCTATGCCTTCGATATCGGCGCCGTCTATGCGCCGTCGAGGTCGGTCAGGGTCGGCGCCGCAGTCAGAAATCTGGGTCCCGGACTGACTTTTGAGGGGGAGAGCGATCCACTGCCCTCGACGATCACGGTCGGCGCCTCGTATCTCTGGAATGACGCCGTCTTCGCGCTCGATTTCGAGAAGGTGAACGACCTGGATGTCACAACACGTGCCGGTGTGGAGTATTCCCCTGTGCGCTATATCGATCTGCGAGGAGGGATGATACTCGGTGGCGGCACGGCTCTCTCGTCCTTCACCGGGGGTGTCGGGCTGAATTGGGACGAGCGGTGGGCGATCGACTACGCCTATCGTCCGACCGATCTTGGTGGGACACACTGGCTGGCGTTATCGGCCGGACTCGGCGGCGTCACGCCGGCTGAGCAGGCGGAGGGCGCGGCCTACAGAGGGACACTTGAAGAATTGTCGATCCCAATGTCGAATATCAACGTCCTGTCCGATCTCACGCGCATCGTGGTAGGTGACGCCCTGGATGCGATGGGTATCTCAGCCGGCGCCGAAGTGCGCATAGATCAGATCGACACGCACGGGGCAAACTGGCTGGTGCAGTCCATCCTCCTGGAGGAACTGACTGACCGGGGTCACACCGTGAGGACCGCCGCCACGCTGCCCGCCGGGGGCGGGATGGTGGCCCGAGTCGACGAAGTGGAGTCGTATGACGTATCTTATCGCATCGTATCCTGCGATGCTACCTACACGCGTGTGTGGCGGGAGTGGATGGTGGGGGCCAGGAAGGTCGAGCGCCGGTCGTCGGTCGATATCTACTTCCGGCTTGCCGATACCTCAAATGCCATCGTCTGGGCCGGGAGCGAGGAGCGTGAGCGGCGGGACATTGTACCTGGTTCGCGACTCGACACCCTGGGCACCCCGGGACAGTCGTTCACGTCACCCGAGATCGAGCCAGGGGGATGGGATAAAGTCATCGAGCCGGTCGTTGTGGCCGGCATCGTGGGAGGACTCATCTACCTCTTTTACACAAGCAAGTCGAGCGAATAGGGAGGTCACAGAATGTCGTTTCTAGAGCCTCGCGCACGCGCGGGAGTTACTCTCTTTCTCTTAGCTGCAATCGTTGCGTTCGCTATCGGCTGCTCGCCGATCCCCGAGTTTGGTGAGACGAGCGTGGAGGATTTGTACGCGATAGGGCAGGAGGCGCAGGAGCGCGGGGATTACATGGTGGCCATCGAGGCCTTCAAGCGCATTTCGATGTCCTGGCCACTGGATGAGAGGGCGGACGATGCTCTGATGGCGTTGGGAGATGCGTACCTCGACATGGACGACTATGCATCCGCTGAAGGTGAATATCTCCGGCTGCTCTCCGACTACCCCCGATCCGACTTTGTGCCCGAGGCTGAGTACAAGCTTGGAGTTGTCTACTTCGAGCAGTCGAAGCCGGCCGCGCTGGATCAATCGACGACGGACGAAGCCATCGAGCAATTCAGACGCTTTCTGCGAAGCTACCCGGATGGTGAATTTTCAGACGGTGCGAGGGAGTACTTGAGAGAGCTGAGGGCCCGTCTGGCGCAGAAGGACTTCGAGACGGCAATGCTCTACGTCAAGCTCGGAAGCCCCGCCGCGGCCAGAGTCTACCTGGAGTCGATTCCTGCCGAGTATCCGAACACCCCTTGGGCTCCCAGAGCGTTGCTCGAACTCGTGCGGAGCTACGTTGCAAGGGGGGAGACGGCACACGCGAGGGAGACGCTCGGGCGTCTGGATGAATTATACCCAAACACCGCCGAGGCCGTGGAAGCAGAGAATCTCCTGGCCGAGCCGGGGGGCTCTGAATAACAGGGCCCGGGGGAGGTCGTCTGTGGCGACAGGATTGATGGGAGGGACCTTCGATCCGATACATGTCGCGCACCTCATAATTGCGGAGGTGGCGCTCGAACAGTGCGGTCTCGATCGTGTCCTCCTTGTTCCGTCGGCCCGCCCTCCCCACAAGAGCGAGGGTGGGGTGAGTTCGATAGAGGACCGGATCGAGATGGTCCGGCTTGCGATTGAGGACAATCCCCGTCTGGAACTGTCCGATATCGAAACACGACGGGAAGGCAAGTCGTACACGATCGAGACTGTTCGTGAGGTGAGGCGCGTGCTCGGTCCGAATGAGCGCATCTGTTTCATTATGGGAGCTGACAGTCTGACACAGCTTTCATCGTGGAAGGCGCCGGAACACCTGCTTGACGAGGTCGAGATCGTCGTCGTCGGCAGGCCGGGAGTGGATGAGCGCGACGCCGATCCCGCGGCGCTTGAGAGAGTGCTTGTTCTCGACAGTCCCCTCATGGAGATATCAAGCAGTCGTATCAGATGGCTTGCGAGGGAGGGACGCTCGATTCGCTACCTTGTTCCACCGGCCGTCGAATCCTACATAAGAGAGAAGAACCTCTACTCATGACCAGCGTCGAAGCTGCAGGACGGGACGTCCCGGTCCTCTGTCTCATCGACGGGAGCGCCCTGGTCTACAGATCTCACTATGCTTTCATCCGAAACCCGCTTGTCAACTCGAAGGGCGAGAACGTCAGCGCCGTCTTCGGGTTCATCGCATCGGTGATGGATCTGCTCGATCGGTTTGAGCCGGAGTACATCGCGGTCGTTTTCGACACTCCAGAGCCGACCTTCCGACACAAGATGTTCGAGGACTACAAAGCGACGCGGGAGGCGGCTCCCGAGGAAATGATCTCGCAGCTTCCGATGATCCGGGAGACCGTCGGTGCGCTTGGGATCTCAGTGCTCGAGTCTCCGGGCTACGAGGCCGACGACGTCATTGGAACACTGACCGTCCGTGCTCGCTCGCTCGGTGTTCATACGATCATTGTCTCGGGCGACAAGGATTTCTACCAGCTCGTTTGCGATGATGTCTCGATCTATGATCCAAGCAAGAAGGTTCAGTACGATGCCGATGGCGTGGTCGAGAAGTTCGGCGTACCGCCCAGGCAGGTCACCGAGGTTCTTGGACTCATGGGGGACTCGTCGGACAACGTTCCGGGAGTTCCGGGTATCGGCAAGAAGACGGCCGTGGATCTCATTCGATCGTTCGGGACCATTGAGGATGTGCTCAAGAACCTGGACTCCGTGAGCGGTGCCAAGAGGCGCGAGAATCTTGATGTGTATCGGGATCAGGCGATCGAGAGCAGGGTTCTTGTCACGATCGAACTCAACGCGCCGGTCGATATGGGTGTTGAGGATCTGTCGAACGGCCCCATGGATGTCGCGCGCGCAACTGAGCTCTTCAGAGAACTGGAATTTCCATCGCTCCAGAAGCGTCTCCCTGTTGCGAAGACAGATTCGGGTGAGTTCGAATACCGGATGGTCAAGTCCATCCAGGAACTCGACCAGCTTGTTCTGGAACTAGCCCAAGCCGGAGCGTTTGCGGTCGATCTGGAGACGACCTCCCTTGATCCCTTCTCAGCGGACATAGTGGGGGTCTCGGTCTCCTGTGCTGCTCAGAAGGGCACGTACATTCCCGTCAAGAAGAAGGGCTCTCCCGGTGTTCAGAGAAAAAGCCTGCTCAAGAGACTGCGTCCTCTCCTTGAGGACGACGGAGTCAGGAAATATGGACAGAACCTGAAATACGACTACGAGATCCTCAGAGTGCACGGTATCGAGATGCGCGGCATGGAATTCGATACGATGCTGGCCTCCTATCTGCTGGACCCGGGGAGGCGTCGCCACAACCTCGCTGCTCTCGCGCTTGAATACCTGGGGAGGAGCGTGACCCCGATAGAAGATCTGATAGGCAAGGGCACGAACCAGCTTTCGTTCGCAGATGTCGATGTGGACAAGGCAGGCGACTACGCTTGTGAGGACGCCGAGGTTGCGTACGCGTTGACGGAAGAGTTGCGACCAGAGCTCTCCCATGCCGGCCTCACGCCGCTTATGGCGGACGTCGAGATGCCGCTCCTGCGTGTGCTGGCGCACATGGAACTCAAGGGTGTGGCTCTTGATACGGGCATTCTGTGCAGGTTGGGCGACCGCTTCGGAAAGACGATAGGTGAGCTCCGCGCCGATGTGCACGAGCTCTCAGGAATCGAGTTCAATCTTGATTCCCCCAAACAAGTGAGTGAGGTCCTCTTCGAACGCCTTGGACTTCCAAGGGGGAGGAAGACCAAAACAGGGTACTCGACAGACAACAGGGTTCTCGGTGATCTCAGTCACGAGCACGAGATAGCGCGCCTGATACTGTCGTACCGTCAGCTCACGAAGTTGAAATCGGGCTATCTCGATGCGCTTCCAAGACTTGTGAACAGAAGGACGGGACGTGTTCACACGTCTTTCAACCAGGCTGTTGCGGCCACCGGGCGGCTCTCGAGCAGTAATCCCAATCTCCAGAATATCCCGACCAGAACCGTCCTGGGGCGGGAGATCAGGAAGGCGTTCGTGGCTGACGATGGCTCGATCCTGATGTCGGCGGACTACTCTCAGATAGAACTCAGGATCATGGCTCACATCTCCGGCGACGAGAATATGAAGATGGCATTCGATGAGGGGAAGGATCTCCACAGAGCCACGGCCGCGCTGATACTCGAGAAGAACGAGGAGGATGTCGAGCCATCTGAGCGCGACTGGGCGAAAACGGTGAACTTCGGGATCATGTACGGCATGAGTTCGTTCGGGTTGGCTCGACAGCTCGGGATCTCAAACGACGCGGCCGAGGTTTTCATCGACCGCTACTTTGAGAGCTATCCGGCCGTACTCGCGTACACTGAGCGTGTCAAGCGGGAGGTCCTCGAGACCGGATACGTTTCGACACTGCTGGGACGAAGGCGCAAGGTGTCGGGGCTTGATTCGGAGAACGGACGCATCCGAGGTATGGCCGAGAGGGTGGCCGTGAACACGCCGATCCAAGGGAGCGCTGCCGACATGATCAAGGTGGCAATGATCGGACTCGCTCAAAGGATCGAGAGGGAGAATTTTCCGTGCTCCCTGATCCTCCAGGTTCACGACGAACTGATTCTCGAGGTGGAGAATGGAGCGGTCGATCAGCTTGCCTCGATCGTTCGCGAGGAGATGGCACGACCGAAGGGGGTCGAACTGTCCGTTCCCGTCGTTGTTGATATCGGACACGGCAATAGCTGGTTCGAGGCGCACTGATGCGCCGGGAGCCCATGAGACACAAACTGAGGTGAAGATGATCAGGATCGGTCTCACCGGGGGGATCGGTTCCGGGAAGAGCGAGGCGGCCCGCGTGCTCGCTCGACTTGGAGCACACGTTGTCGTTGCAGACGACCTCGCACGCGATCTGACGAGACCGGGATCGCCCGTTCTCGACGTTCTCCGTGTGGAGTTCGGCGACGAGATCCTCCTGGATGATGGACGGTTGAACCGTGCAGAACTGGCCGAGGCGGCCTTTGTTTCAGACGGAGCTCTCAGGAGACTGAACGCCGCGACACACCCGTCGCTTGTGAATGCCATAAGGGCGACCATTGAGCGTGTGGAGAATGCCGGAGATGTCGACGTGCTTGTCGTGGACGCCGCTCTCCTTGCTGAGTGGGGTATCCTGGATCTCTTCGATATCGTGCTCGTCATCGATGCGTCGCTCGAGACCAAGCTCGACAGACTTGCCGGGATGGGGTTCTCGAGGAGCGCTGCTCTCAACAGGATGCGGGCGCAGCTGCCGCGCGAGCGGCTGCTGGAAGTGGCGGATGTCGTGATTGAGAATGACGGTTCGATCGAGGAGCTTGGTGTGAGGATCAGGGACTTCTGGACGGAGTGCGTGTCCGGGGAAAGGAATGACACATGAGCAACGACAGAGCGAGAACACTCAAGGACATAGCCAGGCGCGTAGGTGAGCTCGAGGAGTATCTTTGACATCCCGGGCAAGCAGAAGCGAATGGGCGAGCTTGAGACGATGACGGCCGCTTCCGATTTCTGGCTGGACCCGGAGCGTGCCAAGGGAGTCGTCGGGGAGATATCCTCGCTCAAGGCCTGGCTTGCGCCTGTGGCGTCGCTCAAAGAGCGTGTTTTGGATCTGGAGACCCTGCTTGAGATGGCAGAGGAAGAGGGTGGCGAGGCCGAGGTGGAGGCTGCGAAGGAACTCGCAGTTGCCTCGAAGGCGCTCGACGATCTCGAGTTCAGGAAGATGCTCTCGGGAAAGGACGACGAACGGAACGCGATCCTATCGGTTCATCCGGGCGCCGGCGGCACCGACTCGCAGGACTGGGCGCAGATGCTCTTCAGAATGTACATGGCCTGGACAGAGAAGCGCGGCTTTTCGGCGGAGGTCATAGACATTCAGTCGGCCGACGAGGCCGGCATCAAGAGCGCCACGGTCCTCGTGAAGGGATCGTACGCGTACGGTTACCTGAAAGCTGAGATCGGTGTTCATCGCCTGGTTCGTCTCTCACCGTTCGATGCGAACCACCGCCGGCACACATCGTTCGCATCCGTGGCTGTCTATCCTGAGGTCGACGAGGAGACGGCCATCGAGGTCAGCGAGTCGGATATCAGGACGGACGTCTTCGGGGCGAGCGGTCCCGGTGGCCAGCACGTCAACAAGAGCTCCACGGCCATCCGACTGACGCATCTGCCGACCGGCATTGTCGTCAATTGCCAGAGTGAACGGTCGCAGTTCCGGAACCGCGAGAATGCGATGAAGGTGCTGAAGGCTCGTCTGTACGCCGTCCGAGAGGATGAACGCAGAAAGGAACAGCAGGCAAAAGCGGGAGAGAAGCTGGAGATAGCCTGGGGCAGCCAGATACGGTCATACGTTCTCCATCCGTATCAGATGGTCAAGGATAACCGGACCGGAGTCGAGACGTCCGACGTGAACGGTGTGCTTGATGGCGCTCTTAACCCATTCATCGAAGCATTTCTTAAGGCGACTGGATAAAGGCCTGCGATGGCACCGGTGGCCGCCGTGCGGATTGCAGGCACGCCCCGGCGCCGACATGGGATATACTGGGGCCGTGTATCAGACAGCGAAGCGTCTCCGACTGCAGGGGAGTTGAGTGGGTCGGACGGGCAACTTAGTTCTCCAATGCGGCGGCCGTCCGGATTCGCATTGAATTGGTAGAGGAACATCGCGGGATTGACCGTGAGCCAGGAGGCTAGTGATTTGGAAAGACCGGAGGGCGTCGCTCAGGAACAGATGCGAGCGAACCTCGAGAGCCTGAGGGAGAGCGGAGTCGATCCGTATCCGCGTCGCTTCGAGAGATCGCGCCTCTCGCGCGAAGTCGTGGATGATTTCGACCGTCTTGAGGGCAGCGAGGTGACAGTGGCCGGACGCCTGATGGCGACGAGAGGCCATGGGAAAGCAGGCTTCGCCGATCTCGTGGACGAGAAGGGGAAGATGCAGCTCTACGTGCGGCGAGACGAGGTCGGAGACGAGCAGTTCGCGGTTTGGAAACTCCTCGACGTTGGTGACATCGTCGGTGCGCGCGGCGAGGTTTTCAAGACCAGATCAGGTGAAGTAAGCATCAAGGTGAAGGAACTCACGCTTCTTGCGAAGGCCCTTCTTCCGCTTCCGGAGAAGTGGCACGGTCTCAAGGACAAGGAGATCAGGTATCGCAGGCGGTACCTGGATCTTATCTCGAATGAGGAGACGCGGAGCGTCTTCCGCGCGAGGAGCAGGATCGTTCATATCATGCGGGATTTCCTGACGGAGCGGGGCTTCCTGGAGGTCGAGACGCCGATACTCCAGCCGATCTACGGTGGGGCCTTCGCGCGCGCCTTTGAGACGCACCATCACTCGCTTGATCTCAAGCTCTATCTGAGGATCGCAGACGAACTCTATCTCAAGCGATTGATCGTCGGGGGGTTCGAACGCGTTTTTGAGATCGGCAAGGACTTCCGCAACGAGGGCATGGACAGGACACACAGCCCGGAGTTTACGCAGCTCGAACTCTATCAGGCCTACGCAGACTACAATGTGATGATGGAGACAACAGAATCGCTCTTCGAGCGGCTCGCCTTCGAACTCACCGGCGGCACCAGCTTCACATGGCAGGGGCGTGAGATCGACGTCAAGGCGCCGTGGAAGCGTGTTAAGGTAATGGAGGCCGTGGCGGACGCGGTCGGGGCCGATGCACTCAAGAGCAGGGAGGCTCTGGCGGCGGCGGCCCGGGCGGCCGATCTCGATCTGGGTGACCCCGTGGGCGATGAACTCCCGGGTTTCGGAGAGCTTGTGGAGAAGATCCTGAGCGAACTCGTGGAACCGAAGCTCATGGAGCCGACTTTCTTGATCGACTATCCGCTCGAGATCTCGCCGCTTGCAAAGCAGACGCCGGGCGATCCCACGATCGTCGAGAGGTTCGAGGTCTTCATAGCCGGGATCGAACTCGGCAACTCGTTCACAGAGTTGAACGACCCGGACGAGCAGGTACGGCGCCTGAGCGCGCAGGTGGACAAGCGCGCTCAGGGTGATGAAGAGGCACACGGGATGGACGATGATTTCATCATGGCGCTCAAGCACGGCATGCCCCCAACGGGGGGGCTGGGCATCGGAGTGGACAGGGTGGTCATGCTGCTGACGGACTCCCCCGGGATCCGTGACGTCATTCTGTTCCCGGCGATGCGGCCGGAGAGAGACAAGTAGTGGTCGCTGGGAGTCGGCATACCGATGATGGAGAGGAGTCCATTCTTGTCATTTGAGTGGTTCGTCGCGTGGCGCTATCTCAGGGCGCGCCGCAAGACCAGATTCATCTCGATAATCACGATCATCTCGGTCGTGGGCGTGGCAGTTGGGGTCATGGCACTGACGGTTGTTCTTGGCGTGATGAACGGTTTCGAGGAGGAGATACACCGACGGATCATCGGCATCAACGCCCACGTGATACTGCTCAAGTACGGAGCCGAACCGATCCGGGACTTCCAGACGATCATTGGCATTGCTGAGACCGTTCCTGAGGTTGTCGCGGCGGCGCCGTTCACGTATTCGAAGGGCGTTATCAAGGGTTACGAACGCTGCGATGGCGCGGTCATCCGTGGGGCGGATCTTGAGAGCGAGGCAAGAGTCACCGACATCATGGAGAACATCGAGCCCCGGCTTGAGACACTGGCGAGTGAGCCCGGTGAAATTCCCCTGATGATCATCGGTGACGAGCTGGCCCTGAGGCTCAGGGTCACCGTCGGGGACACGGTTGCTCTGTCTTCGCCTTTCGACTACGTCGTCACGCCAATGGGGGTGATGACATCCGTTTCACAGTTCAGGGTCGTCGGACTCTACAGTTCGGGGATGTACGAGTACGACCAGCAACTGGTGTACATAGACCTACCCGTGGCGCAGCGCCTGTTCGGTATGGGGGACGGAGTTACGGGTATCGAGATACGGGTAGACGATCCTTGGCGAGCTCCCGAGGTTGGAAGTGCGGTGGTAGAGGCTGTCGGGGGGTTTCCCTACCGCGCGAACAACTGGATCTACTTGAACCGCAACCTCTTCACGTGGATGAGGACTGAGAAGAAGGTCATGTTCTGGATACTGTCCCTTATCATCATGGTGGCCGCGTTCAATATCGCGAGCACTCTCATCATGGTTGTCATGGAGAAGACCAAAGACATCGGCGTGATGAAGTCGATGGGAGCGACCGCCCGGTCGATTCTCAGGATATTCATCGCCGAGGGGCTCGTGATAGGAGTCCTTGGAATGTTCATCGGCAGCATCAGTGGATTCGTTCTGGCGTCGCTCCTCGATAGGTATGAATTCATATCTCTCCCGGGGGATGTGTATCCCGTGGAGACACTCCCCGTGCTCATGAAGCTCAGTGATTTCGTGATCGTCGCGGGCGCGGCGATCCTGATCAGCTTCCTCGCAGCTCTCTATCCGGCATGGAAGGCAGCCAGATTGGCTCCGGTGGAGGCCATCCGCAATGAGTAACCGCACACCGGGTCCGGGTGGGGCCATGCTGACGGTCGAAGGTGTGACCAAGTCCTTTACATCAGGGGCGGAGGAACTGCACGTTCTTAGAGGCGTTGATATGGCCGTGAGACGAGGCGAGATCGTTGCCATCGTCGGACCGTCCGGCGTTGGTAAGAGCACTCTGCTTCACATCATGGGTACGCTCGATCGCCCCACATCCGGCAGCGTCTTCATAGATTCGACGGACGTTTTCGCTCTGCCGGAAGTAGAGCGCGCGGGTTTCAGAAACAGGACCGTCGGATTCGTGTTCCAATTCCACCACCTCATGCGCGAGCTGACCGCTCTCGAGAACATCATGATGCCCTGTCTCATAGCTGGGATGAGTGGTTCGGCCGCCAGGGAGCGAGCTTTTGCGACGCTTGAGCAGGTGCACCTGGCTCCCCGCGCCCACCACAGGCCGGGAGAACTCTCGGGCGGCGAGGAGCAGCGTGTGGCTGTGGCAAGAGCGCTTGTCAACGGTCCTTCCGTGGTCTTGGCCGACGAACCGTCGGGCAACCTCGATCGTGCCGGCGGCAGCGAGCTTCACGATCTCATCTGGCGCATGCGGGAAGAGCTTGGACAGACATTCGTGATAGTGACCCACAATCCCGCGCTCTATGAGAGAGCGGATAGGGTCGTGGAACTCAGAGAAGGAACGACGGTCAGCATCTGACGAAGGAGCCGGAGAGATGATCTGCGACGAGTGTGGCAGGCCAGCGACCATCCGGTTTGTAGAGACGGTGAACGGCGAGATGCGGGTGATGCAGCTCTGCGGGGAATGCGCCGGGGCGCGAGGCATAGGTCTGTCGTTCGCTCCTCTCGCAGGCCCCATCGTGAACTTGCTCATGGGGTTTCTGGAGGAGGCGGGAGCGGACGAACCCGTGGAAGCGCAGGGATCAGCGTGTTCCGAGTGCGGGTTGTCATATGCCGAGTTTCGTCGAACTGGCAAGCTCGGGTGCGCGGTCTGCTACACGTCATTTGAGAAGGAACTGAGACCCCTCATACGTCGCATCAACGGTAGCAGTCGACACACCGGCAAGATCCCATCAAAGGCTCCCGAGGACGCAGAGTCGATCCGGGAGGTCAGGCGTCTCAAGCTGGACCTGGACAGGGCAGTCAGAGGTGAGGAGTATGAGCGTGCGGCCGAACTCCGTGACCAGATCCGGAGTCTCGAATCGGCGCAATGCGGCGGGGGTGACGATGGAGACGTTTGAGCAGATGCTTGCCACTCCGCCCAGCTGGCTTGACGCATCCGGGCCGATCTCCAATGTTGTCCTCTCGACCAGAGTACGATTGGCCCGAAATCTCGAGGGCGTACCGTTTCCCATGAGGGCCGGTAGCTCTGATCTTGAGCGCGTGAGAGATCGCGCACTGGCCGCGGCGTCCGCGGGCAACTACCTGGCAAACGCGCTGGTCCTGATCGTGGATGAGAAGGCGCAGTCGCGACGACAGATCCTGGTGGAGCGTCACCTGACAGGCCGGGAGTTTCTGGGAGCCGGTCCCGGACGTGCGGTCATCATAGGTGACGGTGAACTCGTTAGCGCAGTGATCAACGAGGAGGATCACCTCAGGTTAGCGTGTATCAAGTCTGGTCTCATGCCGATGGATGCCTGGCGTCTGGTCGAACGGCTCGATACCGAACTGGAGCAGAACTTGCATTATGCATATTCCAGCGACTGGGGATACCTGACATCTTGCCCCACGAATGTGGGTACAGGAATGCGGGTATCTGTTCTCATGCATCTGGTGGGACTTGTCAGAAGCAACCGCATCGCGCAGGTCCTTGGCAGCATATCAAAGCTTGGGCTTTCTGTGAGAGGGTTCTACGGCGAGAAGAGTGCAGCTCTCGGAGGCTTCTTTCAGGTTTCGAACCAAATGACGCTTGGACAATCAGAGGATGACATAGCCTACACTGTTGAGAGAGTGGCGGGGCAATTGGTCTCTCTCGAACTTGAGGCCAGGAGCGAACTGACGAAGAAGGGCGGACACAGGATCGAGGACGAGGTGCACAGAGCGTACGGCATCCTGACGAGTGCGAGGATCATCTCATCGGATGAGATGATGGCGCTCTGTTCATCGCTGAGATTCGGTATCACCGAGGGGTTCATCGATTCGGTCAATCTGGCCACGGCAAACGGGCTTCTCGTCTCTACACAGCCTGGTCATCTCAAGCACTTCGATGGCAGGGATCCCGGGCCGGACCGGCGCGATCGCATCAGGGCGGATCTTATCCGCAGGGAACTGGCGTCGGGAAGCAGAGCCTAAGCTTCCTGATGAACGGAGGGGAGAATGTACAGACATACGGACTTCACGCCGCGCGTCAGGCGAGTTCTGTATTTCGCGCGAGAGGAAGCCACGCGTCTTCACCACGACTACCTGGGTACGGAGCACCTTCTACTCGGCATTGTTCGGGAGGGTGAGGGTGTTGCGGCAACGGTTCTGCGTGAACTTGCCATCGACCTCGACACCGTGAGAGAGATGGTCGAATCACACGTTGCTCGCGGCAGCTATGGCGCCTCCATGAAGGAGACCCAGTGGACTCCCCGGGCCAAGACGGTTCTCGAACTGGCGCGTGAAGAGGCTCGGATACTCCATCACCAGTACATCGGAACCGAACATCTGCTTCTGGCATTGATACGTGAGGGAGACGGAGTCGCAGCAAAGGCGCTCAAGGATCTGGATGTGGACCTGAGGACTGCGCGCGAGATGGTGATGAAGGTTCTGGGTGGCGGCGGCGGAGGCGGAGGAATGGCAGCTCAAGACGTCCCGACCACTGAAGAGACGGAGACTCCCACACTCGACCAGTACGGTCGGGATCTCACCAGGATGGCAAGGCGAGGAGAACTCGACCCTGTCATCGGCCGCACGAATGAGATCGAGCGTGTGCTCCAGGTTCTCTCCCGTCGCAAGAAGAACAACCCTGTTCTGATCGGCGAGCCGGGAGTGGGGAAGACGGCGATCGTCGAGGGCTTGGCGCAGAAGATCGTGGCGAATGAGGTGCCGGGTATTCTGAAGGACAGGCGCCTGGTCATGCTCGATCTTTCGTCGACGGTCGCGGGGACGAAATACCGCGGTCAGTTTGAGGAACGCCTGAAGACCCTCATAAGCGAGATCAGGGAGAGTGAGAACGTTATCGTCTTCATCGATGAGCTTCACACGATCGTGGGAGCCGGCGGCGCGGAGGGTGCTATCGACGCGGCGAACATGCTGAAGCCAGCCTTGGCTCGAGGAGAATTGCAGTGTATCGGGGCCACGACGTTGGACGAGTACAGAAAACACATCGAGAAGGACGGGGCTCTCGAGCGCCGGTTCCAGCCGATCGTCGTGGACGCTCCGAGCGTTCTGGAAACCATAGAGATTCTGAGGGGCCTCAGGGGGAAGTATGAGGAGCATCACATGGCCAGTATCTCCGACGAGGCACTTGTGGCCGCCGCGAAGCTGGCCGACCGCTACATCTCAGACAGATTCATGCCCGACAAGGCCATAGACGTGATAGATGAGGCCGGTGCACGAGCTCGCATGGAGATAAGCACGATTCCTCTGGAGGTCCGCGAGCTGGAGAAGGCGCTGGATTCCGTCATGGACGAGAAGAGAGCCGCCAGCGAGTCGCAGGCGTTCGAGCGGGCGGCCGAACTGAGGGATCGGGAGCGGGAACTCAGAAGCAAGCTCGAGAGTTCGAGGAAGGAACTTATCCAGGCGAAGCACGAGAGGAAGGCGACCGTATCGGCTGAGGATGTCGCCGCGGTTGTCGCCTCAATGACCGGCATCCCAGTCAGGAAGCTGGCACAGGAGGAGAGCGAGAAGCTGCTCCGGATGGAGGACGAGCTC
>JAUXGN010000063.1 GCA_030622115.1 Candidatus Eiseniibacteriota bacterium | reverse complement strand
TTCACTGGCAGGCAGAAGCCCGCTGATGTCGATACCGTTCAGACCTGACGAACCGAAGCCCGCGCAGCCTGCGAAATCGCCCCACCATGCGCCAGTCTGGTACAGGAGGCCATCAACGATCACCCAGTCCGTCCAGTAGTCGTTGTCGACTGTCGGGACCTCAGCATGGATCGCCCAGCGAACCGTGCAGGTGACGGCTGAGCTGATGTCGATACCGGCAGAGATCAGTGAGTTGTCAAGGTTCGGCGGGATGAGGCTCGTGTCGGCATCATCACCACACCACCACGACGGGATCACGTTCGACGAGCAGATGTCATCGACCAGATGCCAGTAGTCACCAGCAGACGCCGGAACGCCCGGCATGCAGAGACCGCCGGTCTCAGCATCGTCCAGGAAGTACACAAGACCGCTGTAGAAGTCGAAGATCTTGATGTTGTCGACCATGTAGGCGCCGCCGGCTGAATCGTAATCGCCGTCCTCATCCGACCAGGCACCATCAGAAACGAAGTGGAAACGGGCATCGATCATCGGGGCGCCAGCAGTCAGAACGAATCCGTAGGCGCCGAGGTCGACCCACGTGCCACCAGGAATCTGGCCGTTGTAGCCAGAGTTCTGCGCAACGTAGGCACCACCGACCATGAGCTCAACATACGTGTAGTCGTAGCCGGGCTCACTGTCGTAGTAGTGCACAAACGTCAGAATCGGGTACGTAGCACCCGTGACGTCCGTCGTCGGAATGATGAGAAGGTCGTTCCAGCCGTTGCCATAACCGTCGCCGCTGGCAAAGGTGGGATCGAGTACACCGCACCACCAATGGTTCACGTCGTAGGCCATGTACGTATCGACATGGAAATGCGGGACCGCGATGGCCGTGTTGTCGACCGTCACGAATCCTGTCACGTCAGTCATGTCGAAGTAACCAAAGAGATCGTTGGTCCTGTTCGGACCCTTGAACGTGTCTACCGGGTACTCTGTCTGGACCTTGGCTGAAGCAACACCCATGCAGAACACCAGGATTGTAAGTGTGACTATTATCGTCCTCATTCTCTCTCCTCCGGACGGCTCTTCCTGCGGAGCAGGAGCCGCCGCCAATATTGAGACTACGACCATCACCTTGAACTGAAACACTCTGATTCAGAAGCAGGCTCCTAGACCCTGCCCCTAGGTGCATAGACGTCCCTCCTCAACAGTTTGGTTCTTCAGGTTGCTCAGTTGACTCGCTCTCATTGCACAGGGACATCCAGCATGCGCAAAACGCACTCTCCCGAGTTCTCAGCGCTGCATGCGAGGACCCCTGTCTACAAACCGCTTACGTACGGTATCACTGCATGAATACAAGCACTCGTAAGCCTCTCAAGTACGGTTGGTAGCATAAACGTGACCATTCTTGTCCGGTTTCTACAGGCTGCCCACGGGATCAATGTCTCACGCGTCACTCTGCCCCCCTGTACTGGAGCGCCTCCAGAACATGGAGGGCGAGAATGGTCTCCTCACTCGCCAGATCCGCGATAGTTCGAGCCACGCGCAGCACCCTGTGATAGGCCCTGGCCGAGAGCCTGAGCCTGCTCATCGCCGCGCCTGCGGCCTCAATCGCCTCCGGGCGCGTCCTTACCCTCTCAATCAGCGCTGCTACCGGAACGCTCGCGTTCCACCACACGTCGGCGAGATCGTGGTACCGCTCGCGCTGCATCTCCCTCGCCGCTTCCACACGTCGACGAACGACCTCCGACTCGGGCTCTTGCCCTCCTTCCTGGAGTTCCTTCACTCCAGGCGCCGTCACCGGCACTCGGATGTCGATTCTGTCAAGCAGAGGACCGGACAGTTTTAGACGATACCGCCGTACGGCTGCGGGGGTGCACAGGCACTTGCTCCCCGGATCGCCGAGATGTCCGCACGGACATGGGTTCATGCTCGCGATGAGTGCGAACGAAGCCGGAACGCGCACGCTGACCATCGAACGCACGATAGTCACGTACCCGTCCTCAAGCGGCTGGCGGAGCGCTTCGAGCACGTCCCGACGGAACTCCGGAAGCTCATCGAGAAAGAGAACGCCCGTATGCGCCAGGCTGACCTCCCCCGGATGGGGAACGCGCCCTCCTCCTATGATCCCGGAACTGGAGATAGTGTGATGAGGCGACCTGAACGGTCTCGTCTCGAGGAGACCACTCCCCGGAGGCAGTAGTCCGGATACGCTGTGGATCGCCGTGGCGGTCACGGACTCGCCGCGCGTGAGCGGCGGCAAGATGGTCGGCAGCCTCCTCGCCAGCATGGTCTTGCCGGCGCCGGGCGGACCGACCATGAGAAGATTGTGACCACCCGCCGCAGCTATCTCGAGCGCGCGTTTCGCGAAGAGCTGCCCCTTGACGTCGCACAGGTCGCACCCGGCCACATCGGAAACGTCCGCTCGCGGCGCCCGTGGACAAGGATCCGCTTCTCCTCCGGACAGCACTCTGACCGCACTCCCCAGACTCGCGACGGGGAGAACACGCAGCGAATCGAGAGCGGACGCCTCCGCCGCGTTGCCCGAAGGCGCCATGATCGACGACACACCCTCCCGTTCGGCCGCAAGAGCGATGGGCAGTACGCCACTCACGGGTCTTGTCGATCCGTCCAGTGCCAGCTCCCCTACGACAACCATACGTTCGAGCGCGCCGGGGTCGACCTGATCGGTGGCCGCTAGGAGGCCAAGCGCTATCGGGAGATCGAATCTGGCCCCCTCCTTTCTGACACCTGCGGGCGCGAGGTTGACCGTGATCCGATCCATCGGAAAGCGGAACCCCGCGTTGCGAATCGCCGACGCGACACGATCACGGCCCTCGCGTACGGCACTGTCCCCGAGCCCCACGGTCGCAAACGCCGGCAGCCCCCGAGTGACATCAGTTTCAACCCTGACCACATACCCATCGATGCCGGTCACTCCCCCACTCAATACGATCGAAAGCACGCCCGTCCTCCCTCACCGAACGCCCCCGGGATGTGATTCAGGCTGAGCCCCAATCCGCCATCCTCAAGAAGCACCTCAATCACGTCGAACCGGCAGCCTACGTCTTGAATCGAGCGTTCTCGCAGGTAGCCGTGGGCCGCGAACAGTATCTGTTTCCTCTTCCGAACACCGACTGCTTCGCCCGGTGTTCCCCATCGATCGGACCGCCGGAACTTCACTTCGACGAAGACCACCCGATGTCCGTCCCAGGCGATGATGTCGATCTCTTTCGTGCGATACCTGTACTGACGTTCGAGGATTCTGTATCCGTTGAGCCGGAGGAACGCCGCGGCCATCCACTCGGCGACGGCGCCCGATGCGCGTCTGTCCATTGCCACCCGATCCAGGGCATAGAGAGACAGGGGCCGTAAGGGGGTTCTGCGCTCGAAGCGCATGTGGGGAAGGAATCTCGAATGGGGGTGTTCGGCTACCGCTTCCGGACCAGATCCGTGCGCAGCCGCACGACACAACGTTTGTACAGACCGCGTAGGCGCGAGAGTTCGTAGGGATCGAGTTCCTCACTGTCGGCGGCAATAAGCGACCCGACAGCATCGAGGTCGCTCTGCGTCAAGGATTCCTTGAGACCCCGCCGGAACTGATTGTACTTGAGAGAGAATCCACCGGCCGACTCGAGCACGATTCTGAACGAGCGACGATGGATACTGCACGGCCCGAGCTTGGTCAGCGCAGCGATGTGCTCCGGCGTTCCGTAGCCCTTGTGGCGCGCGAACCCGTATCCGGGGTACTTCTCCGCCATCTCGACCATCATCCGGTCACGCGTGACCTTGGCTACAATGGAAGCGGCCGCGATCGGAGCGGAACGCTCATCTCCTCGCTGGATGCTGGTCTGAGGTGTTTCGACATCAGGGATCGTGTGCGACCCATCGACAAGAACGTGGTCGGGACTCAGGCCGAGGTTCGCCACTGCGTCGCGCATGGCACGCAGGGTAGCGTGGAGGATATTGATCTCGTCGATGGCCTCGTGAGACACGCTTCCCACGCCGACCGCCAGAGCAGTACCCCGGATGAGGTCATGCAGTTCCTCGCGACGCTCGGGAGTCAGCTTCTTGGAGTCGTTGAGTCCATCGAGCGCCATCTCGCGTGGAAGTACAACGGCCGCCGCCATGACCGGTCCGGCCAGCGGACCGCGTCCGACCTCATCAACACCGGCCACGACAGTCACGCCCTCATCCCAGAGCTTCATCTCGTGGCGGCGCATTTCCAGAATCCGCCGTCGCTCCCTCGTCTCGGCCACCCGCCGCCTGGACAGGCCTTCCGCGATGAGCCTCACGCCCTTGCGCGGATCAGCTTCCATCGCCAGCCAAAGAAGATCGCCGGGTTCGGGAAGAACTCCGGCGACCATCTCACGTATGCTGCGAATGCTCAGACCCGATAGATCCACCTTCAGGTCGGACATGAGCCTTCTCTCCCATCCGTCAACAAGGGGACGCCGATTCCCGAGGGGCCAAAGATCGGGGACGCTAGGAGATTCCCCTGGCCTTCGTCTTCGCGGACTTGCCCGTCCTCTTCCTCAGGTAGAAGAGCTTCGCCCTTCTTGCCTTGCCGCGGCGCGTGACTCTGATCTTCTGAACGTTGGGCGACCTCAGGGGGAAGATCCTCTCGACACCGATACCCTGGCTCACCCGCCGCATGATGAACGTCTCGTTCACACCGCTCCCTCGTCTGGCAAGCACTGTGCCTTCGAACGCCTGGGTCCGCTCCTTGCCGCCTTCCCTGATGCGCACGTCCACGCGGATCGTATCACCGATCGCGAATTCAGGTGCATCGGTACGCTCGCTCAGAAGCTCTATCTCTCTCACCTTCTCGTTCATTCCCAAACTCCCATGTGGATCGAGGCCTCTTCAGTGGGCCCGTGCTACTGCTCCGCCTTCATCTCTCTCAGTATCTCCCGGTCTTCATCCGTCAGATCCGCCTTCTCCAGCAGATCGGGTCTCCGTTCAAGCGTCGCCCCCAGAGCCTGCTCCCTCCGCCACCGACGAATCCACTCGTGGTTTCCGGACAGAAGCACTTCCGGCACACGCATTCCGCGAAACTCCTCAGGCCGCGTGTAGACCGGCGGTCCCAGGATTCCCTCGTAGAAGGAATCTGTCTCCGCCGATTCGATATCTCCGAGGACGCCTGGTATGAGCCGCGTCACGGCATCCACCAGGATCATTGCGCCCAGCTCTCCACCGGTGAGAATGTAGTCCCCTATCGATATCTCATCCGTAACGGCGTCAAGCACTCGCTCGTCGACTCCCTTGTACCGGCCGCAGATAAGAACCACACGACTGCGACGGGAGAAATCAAGCGCGGTCGCCTGATCGAACAGGCGGCCACGAGCACTCAAGAGCACAACCGCAGTGGACTCCTTCGAGTTGTCGGCCATCACACTCTCAAGAGCGCCCAGGACCGGGTCGGGCTTCATCACCATCCCGCTGCCGCCGCCGTACTGGTAGTCGTCGGCGGTCCTGTGCTTGTCCAGCGCGAAGTCCCGGATGTTCACAAGCCTGACGTCGAGGATGCCCTTTTCACGCGCCTGTCTGAGAATGCTCTCGCTCAGCGGCCCCTCGAACATCTCGGGAAAGAGCGTGAGAATATCGATCCTCACTTCGTCCCCCGCCTCATGCCCTCGATCAGGTGCACGACCACTCTGCCGGCCGACACGTCCACGTCCAAGACTACTTCCTTTATGACGGGAAGGAGTATCTCCTCCCCATTGCCCTTCACCACAAAAATGTCGCTTGCGGGCTGCGGCATCACCTCGGCGATCTTGCCCAGGCACTCTCCGTCATCCGCCACGACATCGAGTCCGAGGATATCCTGCACAAGCCAGCGGTCTGCCTCAAGTTCACCCAGGTCTTCCCTGCTGACCCACAGCACCCACGATCGTAGAAGCTGCGCCTGGTCGCGTGTGTCGCACGCTCCGAACTTGAAGATAGGCCGCCCAACATGCCCCCGCACGCTCTCTACCGTGAGAAGCCGTTCCTTGCCCTCACCGTGTGTTGCTCGAAGCGCGGTCGCATCTGAGACCAGGTCCGCCAGGTCTTTCCTGATGTCGACAACAACATCTCCGGCAAGACCATGCGGACGCACTATAGTACCGGCCTCGATCCACTTGTCGAGTTCCTTCATCCGCCCTCTCCAAACGAACCGGTCCGGCAGAGGCACGGATCAGTCGATGATCTCAACGGTAGCCTTGCGCTCGGCCTTCGTCGCTGCCGCCCCCACGATGGCACGCATCGCCTTGGCGGTCCGACCGTTCTTGCCGATGACTCGCCCCTTGTCATCGTCCGCAACTCTGACCTCGTAGACGATCATATCGCCCTTCGTGGTCTCGGTCACATTGACCTCGTCCGGCCTCGTAACGAGACCGCGAGCTACATACTCGACAAGATCCAGAAGCGAGAAATCGCTCTCTCCAGCGACCTTGGTCTCTTCCTCGAACATCGCACCAGCCTTTCCGGGAAACTAAGAGGTCACGTATGGCCCCGGAGTGAGGACTCCAGTCCTCTATCCTTCGGCCTTGGTGTCGTCTCCGTCAGCGCTTCCCTGTGCGTCCGCCTGCGCTTCGCCTGCGGGCTCCGGCTCGGCGGGAGGATCATCAGCGGGGGCCTCTGCGGCGCCGCTCTCCGGCTTGTCCTCTGTCTCGCCGGCCTCGGGCGTCTCCGCGGCCTTCTCCGCCGCTTCCTTCTCGGCCTTCTCCGCCGCTTCCTTTTCGGCCTTCTCCGCCGCTTCCTTCTCAGCCTTCGCCGCCTCTTGCCTGGCCTCCTTCTCCGCTGCGCTCTTCGCAGCGACCTTGGCCTCTTCCTTCTTCCTCGTACCCATGGCTGCCTTGACTTCGAGCTTCTGTCGGGCCTCATCCTCAATGTGGCGAAGCTCGTCGAGGGACTTGCCCTGCTTGTGCTCGTGCCACATCTGCATGATGCCGACACTTGAGAGGAGCGAGCGAACCGTGTCAGTCGGCTGCGCCCCCTTCCCCAGCCAGGCGATCACCTTGTCCGTCTCCACCTTGATGTCAGGCGGATTCGTGAGAGGATCGTAGTAACCGAGCTGCTCGACACACCGCCCATCCCGCGGCGCGCGGGAATCTGCCACGACCACTCGATAGAACGCCCTATGCTTGGCGCCCTTGCGCTGCAATCGGATCTTTACCGCCACTCTCAGAACCTCCTCAAAGACCTCCGGCACATTTGCCGGACCCTCTTCATCTAGAACCCGAAGGGCGGAAGACCGGGGACCTGTCCCTTCTTCCCCTTCTTCCCGAACTGCTTCATCATCTTCTTCATCATCTCGAACTGTTTGAGAAGGCGGTTCACGTCCTGAACGCTCGACCCGCTCCCGCGGGCGATCCGCTTTCTCCTGCTTCCATCGATAACGTCCGGACGTCGTCGTTCCTCAGGGGTCATCGACATGATGATAGCCTCGACTCCGACCAGCGCCCTTTCGTCCACGGCCCCGGCTGCGAGCTTGCTTCCGCCCGGCAGCATCCCGAGGAGTTGCTCCATCGGCCCCATCTTCTTGAGCGCCTGAAGCTGCTCCTGGAAATCTTCAAGCGTGAACGCCTGCTTCCGGAGCTTCTCCTCAAGTCTGGCCGCCTGCTTGAGATCGGTCGCGTCCTGTACCTTCTCCACCAGCGAAACGACATCACCCATCCCAAGGATTCGCGATGCCATCCGGTCCGGATGGAAAGGCTCCAGCGCATCGACCTTCTCGCCCACTCCGGCGAACTTGATCGGCTTCCCGGTCACTGCCCTGAGGGAGACTGCTGCGCCCCCTCTGGTGTCACCGTCGAGCTTCGAGAGCACGGC
>JAUXGN010000032.1 GCA_030622115.1 Candidatus Eiseniibacteriota bacterium | reverse complement strand
CGCACCGAGTAGGTGTCGTTGCCGCCATCATCGAGCAGGATCCCGATCCCGTTTGCGTTGCCGGCTGCCTGCGACAGGTCGTGGCACGAGTAGTTGTCATCTCCGGCCAGGTCGTGGAGGATTCCGACCGCGAGGTCGTGTCCGCATCCCTGGGACACACCCTTGGACACATAGTTATCATCACCGGCGCAGTCGATGAGGGCTGCTGCTGTTATGTGCGTTGCGGCGCCCTGCGCATACTGGTACGAGATGTACTGGTCGTTTCCTGCGAAGTCAACGAGCCCGCCGACGGAGAACCAGTAGCTCGAGCCCTGTCCGAAGATGTCGGAAACGTAGACATCGTTTCCAGCCGCATCGACCAGGAGGCCGATGCCGCCGGAGGCGTCAGGTCGCCAGCCGAATCCGAATCCTTGAGAGAGGCTGAGAAAGTGATCGAAGTAACGGATCTCGTCGGTGTACTTGCCCCCGGCGAAGTAGAGGTCGTTGCCAAGAGAATCGTACAGGAGTCCGAAGCCCTTCACGAAACCGAACGCCTGGGAGAAGAGCGCGGCGTGGTACAAATCGTTTCCCGATTCATCCACTTGAATGCCGATGCCGAAGGCGCCCGCGCCCTGCACGCAGGTATCGCCTGCGTAGTAGTCGTTTCCGCTTTTATCCAGAATGATACCGACACCGAAGAGACCTGAGCCGATCGAGAAGCTCCCGGACATGTAGGTGTCATCACCCTCGACATCTACGAGCACCCCCACCCCTCCGAATCCAGCGCCCAGAGTATGGTCGCCGCCGGAGTATGTGTCGTCGCCCGCGACATCTACTACTATGGAGAAGGGATGGACCTCCCACCGGCCTGATGCGGGTTGTTCGTAGGTGTCGTTCCCCCCGAGATCGATAATGATCGCGCATGTCCGATGATACGTGGTTGCGCCTGGGCCGCCGATAACGACGAGTCCGGCCTCGGTCTCGATGATATCGAGCACGTCCCCGGATGCTACCCATTCCCGGGGAAAACCGGAGCGTCTCTTGCTCCCGCTTTTGTCCGCCGGGAGAATCGAGTTCATGTCGCCCGGTCGGCTCGCCTGGATGATGGCGAGGGCGGCGTCAGTGGCTGAGGCGAGAATCATCCCAGCGCGTGCGATACGCGAGTAGTCGATGTTTCCTGCTATCCCGAGCAGTTCATCACCGAGGATCTCCTTGTCCTCCGCTTCCTTCTCACGCATCTCTATGGGCTTGTCCGGATCGAACTCCTCCTCTTCGAGGAGGGCGGGTGCGTGGCTCATGATGAACTTGATTTCATCCGGGGTCAGTCGCTCGAAGGCTCTTCTGAGTTCTGCTTCCGCCTTGTCGATGCCCCTCAGAAGCTCTCCAACAGCGGTCGCGCCTCCTGGAGACTCCATGCCGCAGGCGCCGATATCGACTTCGAGATCAAGTTCGCACGCAGCCAGTGCTACCAGTAGCGTCAGATCCCGAACACCGGCGACATCGTCGGCCAGCCCGTGCACATAGCCATTCGTTTCCAGTGGGACCTCAAGCAGATGGTCGGCGATTGTCAGGCGGAACGAGTCAGGACTGTCGGCATAGTCCGTCCGGAAACCAAGGTCTGATCTTGTCATCGCGATAGCGCGGAGGGCGTCATCCATGGCCTCGTGCATGCTCTCGGGAGTGGTGAAACCATCTGCTGCCGCAGCCGGGGTGGCCGGGAGCACGAGCGTGACCGCGAGCAGAATCATCGAGAGCAGATCTCTGGGTCTCATTGATCTCTCCTCTCCGACAATGCCAACCGCACGGCCTCGGCTGTGACGGGTAGCTCGTAGAAACGGATGCCCGTGGCGTGTGTAACGGCATTGGCGATCGCGACCGCGCCGGGCATGGCCGGAGTCTCACCGATACCCTTGGCGCCGAACGGCCCCTTTGAGTATCGCGCCTCGATGAACACGGATTCTATCTCCGGAACGTCCATAGCGGTCGGGATGATATATGTGGAAAAGTCAGGAGTCGTGATGTCGCCGCTGCTCGTCTTCATTCGCTCGTAGAGACCCATTCCCGCGCACTGAAGCACGCCGCCCTCGATCTGTCCTTCGAGCGTGACCGGATTGAGGATCCGGCCGACATCGTGGGCGGCGGTGACGCGGATCAGGCGGATCTCGCCGGACTCGGTGTCGACCTCAACCTCCGCCACATGGGTCGCATAGGAATACACAGCATAGGCATTGCCTTGACCGTTCTCGTCGAACGTGGACTCGGGAGCGGCATACCAGCCTTCGGCGGCAGTATTGACATTCCTTAGCCAGCACTCGTTGGCGACGTCGGCAAACGTCACCGATCCACCGCCGCCACGTACGAATCCGCCACGAAACTCGATGGCGTCGGGAGAAGCGCCGAGCATGTCGGCGGCGACCTTTCCCATCGTGGCTTTGAGCTTCGTCGCCGCGTCGATAACGGCGTTGCCTGACATGAGCGTTGTGCGGGACGCGACACTCGGTCCGCTATCAGGGACCACGCTTGTATCCACATGGTCGACGTGGATTGACTCGATGGGGGCGCCGAGGCTGTCTGCTGCAATCTGGCAGAGCACAGTGAGAAGCCCCTGACCCATCTCCGTCCCCCCGACTGCGATCCTCACGGAGCCGTCACGGTAGACGTTCAGATGTGCGCCCGAGGCGTCGAGGAGAAGCCCCTTCGCGCCGAGGCTCACTCCGTAGTAGATGGAGCCGATCCCGATGCCCCTCCGGATTCGACCGTTGTCCCCGGCGTAGCTCACTCGCTTCTTTTCCCAGTCCGAAACGTCGCGAGCCTTCTCGATCGTCTCTGGGAGACCGACACTCTCCGTGAGGAGTTGCCCCGTTGCCGTGCGTTTCCCGACGGCCAGGCAGTTCTTCAGCCGGAGCTCGACCGGATCGATCCCAAGTCTCTCAGCCATCTCGTCCACCACCGATTCGTTCGCAAAGATGGTCTGGGGCTGCCCGAATCCACGGAAGGCTCCTGTGGTCTGGCGATTTGTGTACACGCCGTAGGCGTCGGTCTTGACGTTCGGTATCTCGTAGGGGCCGGTGGCGTGCGCCGCAGCACGGAAGATGACGACTGGGCTCAAGGTGGAATATGCACCGGCGTCCGCGACGACACGGATCTCTACTGCAGTGAAGCGCCCGTTCGCTTTGGCGCCCAGTTTGAACGAGACGGACATAGGGTGACGTTTGCTCGAACGGTAGAAATCTTCCTCTCGCGTGTGGATGAGCTTTACGGGGCGACCCGTCTTCCAGGCCGCGAGCGCCGCGCAGGCGCAGATCTCATTTGGCGCATCCTCCTTGCCGCCGAAGCCACCTCCCGTGACCGTCTGGCGGACACGCACTCGCGAAAGAGGGAGGCCGAGCACTGTGGCCACCGCTTTCTGGACGTAGTACGGGCATTGCATTGTGCCGTAGATGGTTATGGACCCGCCCTCTTCCGGCACCGCGATCGTTCCCAAAGGCTCGAGGTAGGAATGCTCCTGGTGGTACGTATGAAACACGCGTTCGACCACGGTGTCCGCTTCTTCGAACCCTTTGGCGATGTCGCCCTTCCTGACCCTGAAGTGGAGGAAGGTGTTGCCGCCGTCGTGAACAGATGGCGCGTCGGGTCTCATGGCCTCCTCGGCGTCGAATACCGCCGGCAGCTCTGCAGTATCCACGCGTACCGCAAGAGCCGCCTCGCGGGCGAGCGTCGGCGTATCGGCCACGACTACCGCCACGGCATCACCCGTGTAGCGGATGCGATCCTCCGGCATGAGTGGCTGATCCTTGTCCACGCAGCCGATCTGGTTCTCACCGGGTATGTCTGCCGCTACGGCGACGGCGTGGACACCCGGAATAGCAAGCGCAGGTGACGGATCCACGCCCTTGAGATGTGCGTGGGCGACTCCGGGGAACACGAGGGCCGCGTGCAACATGTTCGGGAAGGTTAGGTCGTCCACGTACCGGGCCGTGCCCCTGACCTTGTCCTCCGCATCGACTCGCGTGACACTGCGTCCGACGTGGGGGGGGGAAGATGCATCCGGAGCACACGGTGACTTGTCGGTTCTGTCTGTCATTTTTAGGACCTCGTCTCCCATATGATAGCGATATGAGCTCGACCGGGCGACGGCCTCTCCGAAGAGAGGCCGAGCAATTCGACTCTAGCGGACGGCGTGCGGCGAGTCAAAGCCGCAGTGTCGAGCCTCCGTGCATAGATATGGATGAGGGCGGAGGCGATATTGACTGACTATTCATCAATCCATCAGGAACTCCCCTTTCCTGCACGGGTTCAGGCTTCAAGCCGCATTTGCACGGCCACGTCTTCGGGCACACAAGATGCATGGTTCACCATGATTGACCTGAACGATTTCAGGACTATTAATGATAGACACGACAGACCGTCGTCTTCTGATTCTGACGCATGGAGTTCCGAGAGCCCCGGCTGGATGTGAGGGAGAGATGCACGAGGATACAGTTTCACAGCACCAACTTCTGGTCTCGTCTCTACAGGCGTCCATCCGCCGGCACGCCAGGTACTCACTCGGCCTCGAGTGGGACGAGATGACATGCGATGACATGTTCAAGGCTGTCAGCATGGCGGCACGCGATCTTCTGATCGACGGCATGCTCGAGACCGAGCATCGCTACGAGCGCGCCGACGCCAAACGGCTGTACTACCTCTCCATGGAGTTCCTCATGGGGAGATCGCTCGGCAACAATCTCTACAACCTTGGTATCCACGATGTCTGCAACGATGCGCTTCTCGGTCTCGGGGTTGATCTGGAGGAGGTGCGAGAATGTGAGCGTGACGCCGCTCTGGGAAACGGAGGGTTGGGCAGGCTTGCGGCCTGCTTCCTCGATTCACTCGCGACACTTGGGATGCCCGGTTTCGGATACGGCATCAACTACCAGTACGGTCTCTTCAAGCAGATCATCGAACGCGGATATCAGAAGGAGCGCCCGGACGACTGGATGGCGAGTTCCAATCCATGGCTCATCGAGAAAGCGAACGAGTCTCTGATGATTCCCGTCTACGGTCGAGTCGAAGAGGGACGTGACGCGAACGGCACACCGCGTGCGGTGTGGAAAGACTGGAAGGTCGTTGTGGGCGTTCCGCACGACATGCCGGTGGTCGGTTACGGCGGCAAGGCCGTGAACTACCTACGGTTGTTCTCGGCGCGTTCATCGCAGGATTTCGATATGCAGATCTTCAATCAAGGAGAGTACCTGCGGGCCGTCCAGCAGAAGATAGCCTCCGAGACTGTTTCCAAAGTTCTCTACCCGTCGGACTCGATTGAGAAAGGTCGCGAACTGCGGCTTCTCCAGGAGTACTTCCTGGTAGCGTGCGCCGTGCGCGACATCATGCGACGGTATGAGAGAGAGGATGACGATTTTGAGGAGTTCTCGTCACATGTCGCCATCCATTTGAACGACACCCATCCTGCCCTGACCGTCGCTGAACTCATGCGTTTCCTCATCGACGACAGGGGGGTGGTCTGGGAGAAGGCGTGGCGGGTAACCAAGGAGACACTGGGATTCACCAATCACACGCTTATGCCGGAGGCTCTCGAGAGTTGGCCGGTGAGGCTGATGGAGCGAATCGTTCCGCGCCACCTCCAGATAATCCGCGAGATCGACAGTCGTTTCCTCGAACGGGTCTCCCTTATCTGGCCCGGTGATGATGATCGAGCGCGACGGGTTGCGATCATCTCTCCGGAGAACGGCGGCTACGTACGGATGGCGAACCTCTCCATCATAGGTAGTCACGCGGTGAACGGCGTTGCGGGGCTTCACACGGAGCTCATCAAACGCGAGCTGGCTCCGGAGTTCTATGAGCTGTGGCCGGAGAGGTTCCACAACAAGACCAACGGCGTAACGCAGAGGCGATGGCTGTTGAAGGCGAATCCACCTCTCGCTGATCTCCTGACGAGTACCATTGGCAGCGAGTGGATCACGGATCTCGACGCGCTTCATGCACTCGAGCCGCACGCGGCTGATCAGAGCTTTCAGGAGACGTTCGCCGACGTCAAGCAACTCAACAAGGTGCGGCTTGCGGAGACTATCGCCGAGACAGCCGGAATATCTGTGGATCCGCACACGCTCTTCGATGTGCACATCAAACGAATGCACGAGTACAAGCGGCAGCTTCTGAATGTGCTCCGCATCGTCCACGAATACCTGTTGATCGTCGAAGACGGCAAGGAGCCGGCCGTGCCCCGGACCTACATATTCGCCGGCAAGGCCGCTCCCGGTTACTGGGCAGCGAAGCAGATCATCAAGCTCATCAACAACATCGGCGCCACTGTCAACCGCGACGAGCGCGTGCGCGGTCTTATTAAGGTCGCCTTCATTCCCGACTATCGCGTTTCACTGGCGGAGCGCATCATCCCGGCTGCGGATATCAGCGAGCAGATTTCGACGGCGGGGACGGAGGCGTCCGGAACCGGGAACATGAAGTTGAGTATGAACGGCGCGCTCACGATGGGGACACTGGATGGCGCCAACGTCGAGATACTTGCGGAGGTCGGTGAGGAGAATATCTACATCTTCGGCTTGACGGTAGATCAAATTTCGGAAATGAGAAGATCCGGCAGCTACGATCCTCACCACATCTACTCAAACAACGAGCAGATCCGTCGGGTCATGGACTGCTTCAGCTCAAACAGGTTCAGCCGGCATGAGCCCGGGCTCTTCGAGTGGATCTACAAGTCGCTGATTGAAGATGGCGATCACTACTTTCACCTCGCGGACCTACCCTCGTACATTGAGGCGCAGGACAGGGCGAGCGCCGAGTACGCGGATCAGCCGCTCTGGCGCAAGAAGGCCATACTCAACGTGGCCAGAATCGGTCGCTTCTCCAGTGACCGGACCATCCGTGAATACGCGCGAGACGTGTGGGGAATCAAGCCCGTGCTCTAGGTGAGTGGACGAAGCCACGCCGGCGCAAGCAGCGCATTACCTGGCGCGCGCGTCGGCTACGCGGTTCCAAGCACTTCGCGGAGCTTGGTTACGAGCTTCGCGGAAAGGTAGGGCTTCTGGATGACCCCGGCCAGTCCTTGATCCACGAATCGCTCGACGACTTCGCGTTCGCCGTAGCCGCTCGACATGATGACGCGGACATCCGGGCGGATTCCGAGAAGTTTCTTGAAGGTCTCCTCGCCTCCCATATTCGGCATCGTGAGATCGAGCAGCACGCAGACGATATCATCGCTGTTCCTGCGGTATGTGTCGATTGCCTTGAGTCCGTCTGATGCGGTGAGGACGGAGAACCCGGCGCGTTCGAGCATCTGCTGGGTGACCTTGCGGACCTTGGCTTCGTCATCGACAAGCAGAACCGTGCCGTCAGTGTACCTGCCGTCTTGCGCCGTGTCTTCTGTCTGCGCGTTCACGACAGCCTCTTGTCTGCCTGTGCCCGCCGATGCTTCGTCGGATCCTGCCGGAAAGAGGATGCGGAAGGTCGTGCCTTCACCCGGCACGCTCTCGACGGTGATCCCTCCATTGTGGCTCCGCACGGTCCCAAGAACCGCCGCCAGCCCGAGTCCTCTGCCGGTGAATTTCGTAGTGAAGAACGGATCGAAGATCCTGGAGAGTGTCTTGTCATCTATGCCGCAGCCGGAGTCACGCACCTCGATGTAGACATACCGCCCCTCAGGTAATTGCTCGTCCTTGAATGCTTCAGTCAGGGAGGAGTTGTCGAACCAATCCGCTCCCGTCGTCACCACAATTTTGCCGTTCTGATCGCCAATGGCGTCGGAGGCGTTAGTGACAATATTCACGATCACCTGCTGCAACTGCGTTGCGTCGCCCACGATGAGAGGGGGATTTTGGGCCAGGGAGTAGCTCATAATGGCGCTTGTCGAAGTGGACGCGGTCAGACGCTGCTCCATTTCCTTGATCAACACATTGAGGTCGATCGGCTCCGCGGCGAGATATCCCCTGCCGGAGTACGCGAGCATTTGACCGCTGAGCTCGGCTGCGCGTCCCGCGGCCTCATGCACCGCCTCGATACTGAGGCGAGCCGCCCCCGACATTCCGAGATCCATCAGCGCGAGATCTGCGTTTCCGAGAATGCCGGTCAGGAGGTTGTTGAAATCATGAGCGATTCCGCCCGCAAGCACGCCGAGACTCTCCAGTTTCTGCGTGTGCCGAATCTGATCCTCAAGCTCGCGGCGCTTCTCCTCCGCCTGCTTGCGCTCGATGGCAAGAGAGATGTTGCCGGACACGAATCTCATGAGCTCGAGTTCTCGCTCTCCGTAGAGTTCGCTCTCCTCGTAGCTCTGAACGACCACGATACCGAAGACGCCCTTGGTTGACCTCAAGGGTATTCCGAGCCAGATGGGCGATGCGTTCCCGTAGACGGTGATATTCTCTTCGTCCTCGAGGCGTTGCTGTGTCTGCTCGTTGATGAGATACGGTTCCCCCGTTCGCCTGACGAAGTCGGTCACGCTGTCTTCGAGTCTCACGGGTTCCGTAGGCGTCTCGTCGCAGACATCGACGTGATAGGGGAAGGTGTAGAGTCCGGTCTCATCATCGTAGAGAGCAACGTAGAAGTTGGCTGTGTCGATCAGCCTTCCGAGCTGCTCGCGAATGATGCCGAGAAGCTCCTCGAGTGTGTCGGCGCTGCCGACCGCCTCAGAGATGTTGAAGAGCACAGACTGCACCTCTTCAGCCGTCCTCCGCTCGGTGATGTCACGCACGCTGCCCCAATTGAGATCACGCGCTCCAGCCTCTCCTTTGACGCGCCAGGCGCAGATGGACACAGGAATCACTGAGCCGTCTTTCCTTATGCACTCCTTCTCATACTCGTTTGCGAAACCCTTGGCGGCCACTTGGCCGCGGAATGCTTCATCGTCCTTCCCGTGCCATCGTTCCGGCGTTATGTCCTTGAGACTCATCCCCCTGAATTCGTCGAGTGTGTAACCGATCATGTTCAGGAAAGCGGGGTTGGCGTCCTCCACGACGCCGTCGGTCGTAGCGATGATGATGCCGTCACGGGTCGTACTGAAGAAGCCACGGAACTTCTCCTCCGATCTGCGAAGCGCATCGACCGCGAGGGCTTCGACGACAACGCTCCCGATCTGGAACGCTATCCCCTCGAGCCCGCACTGCGCGAGAAGGGCGACATCGTCGCTCGAGTGCGAGGCGACATTCAGGCACCCGATCACCCGGCTTTCGTGCACGAGGGGGAGTAGTCCGAATGCGCGGAGTCCCTCATTCGCACGGTTCTCATCCTTCGGAACGTCCACGTCGTCATATTTGGCGTAAATGGTTTCCCCGGCAGCCACGATCTCCACACTCGGTTCATCGGGACCGTAGCAATTTGCTGCGGCAACGAACTCATCAGAGGTTCCCCTGTGACATCTGATCCTGAGTTCCCCCGTGGCATCGTCGAACAGGTAGATGCCTCCGGAATCCATGTCCGAGACGAGCAGTGCGGCGTCGAGACAGAGATGGAGGGCCCGATCCAGATTCATGGCAGAGTGGAGGGCGAGCCCCAAGTCTCTTTGCACACGGGTCAGTCTGTCCATCCGGTGTCGCTCACTGACATCGCGGACGAACGCCTGGACATACATTCGCCCGTCAAGCTCGATGGCGTTCAGGCTGACTTCCGCGTCGAAGGTCGTCCCGTCGTATCGGCAGTGCGTCCACTCATATACCTGCGGAGCGCCTCTTAAGGCCGCACCTATCTTCTCGCGGGCCTTGTCCTTGGAGTCGCGGCCGTCGGATTGCTCAGATGGCGAGAAGCGATAGGGTGGCTGTCCTATGATTTGGTCACGTGTGCATCCAAACATCTCCAAGGTTCTTGCGTTGCAGTCGATGAACATCTCTCCGAGCAGCAGAAAGATTGCGTCGTTCGCCTGGGCAAAGAGCGCGCGGTATCGTTGTTCGCTCTCATGTCTTGACATCTCGATCTGCTTCTCATGGGTGATGTCCCTGACGGCCCCGTAGACATGGATCACCGTAGTTTCGTCGTCTCCCATGACCGGTCTGGCGTGGTCCTTGACCCAACGAGTCGAGCCATCCTTCGTGACTACTCGATACTCGACCGTCTTCGGCTCACCGCGCCGGAGGCTCTTGAACTGTTCCATTCTGACGTCGAGGTCCTGCGGATCGATCAGGTTTCCCCATGCGCCGCTCGCCTTCATGTCGGCTACCGTGAATCCTGTGATCTGCGTGATCGCCTCGGTCACCCACTCGACAGAGAATCGATCCTCCTCGACCCTCAACGCGTACGCGTAGTCAGAGGTAAGCGCGGAGATGAGACGGTAGCGCTCCTCGCTATCCTTGAGAGAGTCCTGTGCGTCTCTCTTCCAGGTGACATCCACGCCTGTTCCCCAGTTGCTCCATCCTCCGATCGGCATTGTCTCCGAGATATTCGACCACGAGACAAGACGGCTGCTGCCGTCCTTGTGCGTGATCTCCCATTCCCATCCGCGGTAGTCGCGACCGCGCTCGATCCACTTCCTGGTCATTGCGGCACGGTAGTCCGGGTCAGGGTAGAGAAGCTCCATCGGATCCGGAGCTTCCATGATTTCCTCAGCCGTGTAACCGGTGACCCGCTCACACTCGCGATTCCATGCGATGATGCGGTAGAGATGATCGAAGGCGAAGACCATGGTCGGCATGTTCTCGAGAATGTGACGAAGCTCGTCCTCATGTTTGGTGAGGGTTTCCTCCGCTTGGGTACGTGCGGAGAGTTCACGCTTGAGCTCACGTGTTTTTCTGGAGACCTCTCTCTCAAGTGCACGAGACCAGTAGAGCGCTCCTCCGAGCAGAAGCGCGAGCGGGATGATGACCCATACAACGAGTTTGAGAAGTCGTGCCGGCAGAACCCCGGATGCAGCCGATGAGAACCAGTTGGAGTGGATCTCATCATATCTTCCCGATGCCCTGACGCTGGCGAGGCCCATGTTCAGTTTAAGAAGGAGAGGTGCGTTTCCCTGAGCAACCGCAAAGCAGAACTCCCTCTCGAGAAGGGGTTCACCGATCGGCTCGACGACGCCGGTGAGTCCATCCGCAAGGATGTGGTGGAGGGCGGGTCCTTTCGCGAGGAGGGCGCAATCGTGTTCCCCTTGAGCAAGGAGATAGAGAGCCTCCGATTGGTTCTCAACCAGCACGATCCTGTCGGTCAGTCCCGTCTCCATGATGTAGTCGTGCATGATGTCGCTTTCTTGGACGATCATGGACATCCCAGCAGCGTCCTCAAGCGAGCGAATGTGAGAGCCTTTCCTGACGAAGACAGAGTGAGAGACAATGATGCACGGATCCGAAAAACTGGCGGTCGCGCCTCTCTTAGTCGACCTGAACATGCCGGTGAGAATACGGACACGCCCGGATTCGAAGTCTTCTCTGACTTCCGACCACGGCCCAAGGTCTATCTCTATGTTGAGCCCAGCCTCTTCGGCGACGGCTCTCAGGAGATCGATGTTGAATCCGGTCGGATGACCGTGCTCATCGAGGAACTCATATGGTGGGTAGCCGGCGTCGCCTCGCACGAGGAGCGCCGGGACTGCTCCGGGGTTCTCTGCAGGCGTATCCTGCGCGCTCAGGGCGCCCGGTGCGAGCGCCATGAAGAGCGCCAGGGCGGCGCACGCGGACAGGAACAGGTAGTATGTTAAGCGTTTCTTCATCGCACCATGGTTCTCTCAGGAGCGTGCAACTGAGCTGCACGTCGTCAGTTCTGCCGGGCCGGCTCCCCGGAATGCATGCGCGGTATGCGCGCTCACCCCACACGGTCGCCCGCGCGGGTATCCTACCACCGCACCATCATCTCGCAAACACCTTACTTGGCTTGCACAGACCGTGCCTGAGCAAGCAGACGCTTTTCCATGAACGCTCGCCTACTCTGTCAAAGATCAGCCGCTCGATTGTCACGAAGTCCCGCGAGCATGACGGCGGCCGCAAATGCGAGAACGGCCCCAAAGAGAAAAGGAGCCTTCGGTCCCAATCCGGACCAGCGACCGACTCCCTGCCAGAGCCCTCCGGCGATGAGACTTGCCGGGAGAGCTGTTACACCGAGAGCCGCATTGTAGACCCCATAGGCGGTCCCCCGGAGTTCCGTAGGGACAAGGTCTGCAACGTACGCTTTCGCGACTCCATATGTCAGACCGTAGTAGGCGCCGTAGAAGCTCATGAGCATCCATGCATGCCAGCCCTGTTGCGCAAGCGCGAAGCCGAGATAGACGGCGGCGTAGAGCAGCCATCCCATGATCATGAAGCGGCGTCGGCCGAAGCGGTCCGAGAGAGCGCCGGCAGGCTTCGATATCGCGGAGTAGACTACGTTGAACGTGATCATCATTCCAAGTATGCCCGCGACCGAGAGACCCGTATTCTGTGCCCGGAGGATGAGGAACGCGTCCGATGAGTTGCCGAGCGTGAACACGATCGATATGAGGAGGAAGAGCTTGAATCTGCGGTCGAAGCCGGCCAGCGAGAAGCATGGGAGGCGTTTGCGATCGCCGAGCCCGATCTCCTTGGCGCCCAGCGCAAGGACCACGACGGCCAGTACCGCCGGGATCATGCTGGCGAGAACGATGACTCGAAAAGTCGCTTGTGACAGCAGCTGAACGTCCTTCTGTACGGCCAACAGGATGCCAAGGGCGATGGCTATGCCGATGACTGCTCCGGCCGTGTCACCCATGCGGTGGAGTCCGAACGCAATCCCGCGTTGGCGCTCGTTCACGCTGTCTGCGATGAGCGCGTCACGCGGGGCCGTGCGAATGCCCTTTCCAATGCGGTCGGCGAATCTCACGACGAGCACGGCATTCCAGCTCGCCGCGAAGTAGAGAAAGGGCTTCGCAACAGTGGAGATACCGTAGCCGAGAACGGCGAGCCCCTTCCTCTTTCCGATACGATCGGAGAACCAGCCAGAGAAGAGCTTGAGCACACTGGCTGTTGTCTCGGCGACGCCCTCGACCACACCGATGAACATCGTCGAGACGCCGAGTACCGTGAACAGGAAAAGAGGAAGGATGTTGACGATCATCTCAGACGAGATGTCCGTGAGAAAACTCGTGATTGTCATCACCCAGACATTGCGGGGGAGACGTGAGGTGGGGTTGGACTGTGATACTGCGTCGTCCATCGGAGTGAATCCTCTCAGCCGGGGCGTGCCAGGCTCTCTGGCGGCAGACTAGCATTCAGCGAGCCGTCACTCAACGCCTAAGTTCCGGCGGAGCTGTGTGTTGCGCAGAGGGTTGATCGCGAGAACGCCGTACAGCGTGCCGCGTGCGGTCGTTGCTACTGCGTTCCCGTGATCAGAGGGAATCGGGGATCGCTCCTCAGCCATACCTCCCTACCGCGGGGCAAGAAGCCCCTTTGCCATGAGGAGCGGTCTCGGGTCAACGCTGTTCAGCTCGAAGCCGAGCGCATCCTCGCCAAGTCCGAACGCCAGCGCCATTAGCTGGGTGAAGTAGAGAATAGGGATGCTTCTGAACTCCGGATGCCGCTCGCGTACCTCTTTCTGGCGGTCATCCAGGTTGAACGCGCAAAGAGGACACGCAGTGACAATTACCTCCGCACCCTCGCGCTGTGCGTGGGTGAGGATGTCGTAGGTCAGCTCAGCGACGGCGTATCTATCCTGCACGGTCTGATAGCTTCCACAGCACATCTTCTTGTACGGTGTGTCCACGGTCGTAGCGCCAAGCGCGCCGATCAGGTCCTCCTGGATCGTGGGATCCTCAGGATCGTCGATGCCGATATCCTTCGGCCGGAGGAGCATGCACCCGTAGTACGCGGCGACATTCAAGCCCTCGAGAGGATTCGACACCTTGTCCGTCACTGCATCAAAGCCGCGCTCGCGCAGAATCTCAAGGAGATGAACGATCTCGACACCGCCTTCGTAGTCATCCTCCAGAGACATGTAGTCGTTGATGGCCTTGAGATCCTCGGGGTTCTGCTTCAGGAACAGATCCGTTCTTCTGAGCGTGTTAGTACACATGGAACAGAGCGTGACCAGTCGACTCTCTATCTCGTCGTCTCGCTCAGCGATCATCTCTTGCGCCCTGATGATGTTCCTGAGGGGCGCAACGTGGTGCATGCGGTCATTCTCCACGAGGGATGAGACCACGCCGCAGCAGTTCCACCGCGGGATCTCTATGAGGTCTATTCCCATGATCGCCGTGGTAGCCAACGCGGAGTCCTCGAAGTTCTGCGCCGTCGTCTTGAGAGTGCATCCCGGGTAGTATGGGAACATCGTCCGCGATGATTGCGCGTGAACGGGCTGCGACGAATCATCCCGCTTGGTCGAGCGCCGCTTCTCGGCTTGTGTTGTGGGTTTCAACAGGGAGTCTCCTATGATGTGAACTTGCGCATCGCGCCGACCAGAGCTATCTGCGGGAGCCTCGCGCGTTCGGGCGCCGGAATTCCGGCGATGTCGATATGGTCTACTGCCTGTCTGAGAGATATCTGCCTGAGGGCCTCGGCGATCTTTGACAAGTCTATGCCTCTCGGACATCTCACAGTGCAGGCGAAGCAGGCAGCGCAGAGCCACATAGCCTTAGTGCTGAGCACATCCTGCTGCCCCATCTGCGTCTTCCTGATCATTTCCGAGGGCGTGATGTCCATCTCTGATGCCATCGGACAGCTGCCGGAACACGTTCCGCACTGGTCACATGCCGTGATGGCCTCTCCACTTATCTCCTGAATTCTGGCGAGGAACGCTTCACCCTCTTTGGTTATCATCATTGTCTTGGTCATTGTGCCACCTGCGCTTCCGCGCGTGGGAGTCCGTTCGCCAGGGTCTCGTCGAGCGCCTTTCTCTTTTTCTCCGACACCGGCCCGGCGTTTTCTGCGAACGCGGTGAGTTCGTTGAGCTGGGCCACGAATCCTCCCAGCATGATAGTCACGAACTCCTTCGCACGCACGCGCTCCGGTTCTATTCCATGCTCGCGCAAGACGGCTCTCGTCTGCTCGATGTTGCGCGACAGCGCGGGACCGATACCCGCGTACGGTGATGACTTGCTTTCGCTCTCACCGACAAAGACACCATCGATCCCAAGAGCGAGCGCCTTCAGTATGAGAGCGGGCGTCGCTCTCGTGCCGCTGGGAACCCTGATTATTCTTGTCTCCGGCGCGTAGGGGAGCTTTCCTGTTCCCACGTTGTCGGCAAGACGATACGTCGTCGTGTCATCGGCAAAGACGATGATCCGGGTTTCGCCGTCGCGGCGTTCGGAGACAGCCGCCTCGACCTCTGCCAGGAGTTGGTCATTCGCGTAGCAGTGGAGGTCCATGGCATCGATTGGGCACGCGGCAATGCAGATCCCGCAGCCCGTGCAGAGCGTCTCGTTGATCTGTGCGACGTTCGACGAAATCGAGATGGCGCCGGGAAGACAACTCTCCACACAGAGGCTGCAGCCGTCGCAGATATCCTCATGGACGTATGCGAGCACCGGGTCGAGCGAGAACTCACCTTGGTTCATCAGCCGGACGGCTCGTGCCGCAGCCGCGCTTGCCGAAGCCACGGCGTCCGGGATGTCCTTCGGTCCCTGGACGGCGCCCGCGAGGAATATGCCCTCCTTGAGAGTGTCGACGGGTCTGAACTTGGGGTGGGCCTCCTGCAGGAATCCATCGGGGCTCTTCGTGAGCTTCAGTATCTCGGCGACCCTCTCCGTGCCCGCGTTCGGCTTGAGTCCTACCGACAGTATAACGAGATCGAACTCCGCCTCTATCATCTGGCGAGAGAGCGTGTCCTCTACCTTGACGGTAACGCTCTTCGTAACCGGATCCTCGAGGAGCTCAGCCACGCGGCCACGCACGAATTTCACACCGTCCGTCTGCGCTCGCTTGTAGTACTCCTCGAACCCCTTCCCGAACGCCCGGAGATCCGTATAGAAAACGTAGATCTCTCTTGTGGGGTCGGAACGCTTGAGCAGTTGGGAGAGCTTTGTTGCGTACATGCAGCACACTCTTGAGCAGTACTCGTTGCCGACCTGCTCGTCTCTGGATCCCACACACTGGATGAAGCCGATCCGGCCCTTGATCGGTCTTATCGGTGTGCCTGCCGCTCCGTTGACGATCATGCGTTCCATCTCGAGCGCCGTAATGACGTTCTTGTACTCCCCGTATCCATAGACCTTCTTCTCCGTCGCGTCGAAGATGTCGTACCCCGTGGCAACGACGATCGTATCGACGGTGAAGCGGATCTTCTCGGACTTCCTGCTGAAATCAATCGCGTCCTTTGGGCACGCCTTTTGGCAGAGTCCGCAGACCTCGCCACCCTTGGTGAGTCTCAGACACACGCTTTCGTCAATCAGGTATTTGTAAGGAACCGCGAAGTCGAACGGTACGTAGATGGCCTTGCGGTCGCGCAGGCCTACTTCGAACTCACTGGGGACCTTGACGGGGCAGGCGTCTTCGCAGAGTCCGCACGCCGTACACAGGTCGGGATCAACGTAGGTCGATTTCCTAACGACCGTGACCTCAAAATTGCCGAGGTAACCCTCGACGCTCTCGATCTCCGAGTACGTGAGCAGCTCGATATCCGGGTTAGCAGGCACGTCCGCCATCTTCGGGCTCAGGATGCACGCGGAGCAATCCTCGGTCGGGAATGTCCTCGACAGCTGTGCCATCTTGCCGCCGATCGAGGGGTCCTTCTCAACCAGGTGGACCTCGAAACCCGAGTCGGCAAGATCAAGAGACGCTTGGATTCCCGCGATGCCCCCGCCTATGACGAGCACCCTTTTTCCGATCGGCATCGTTTTCTTTTGGAGCGATTCGTCGAGACCGGCCTTCGCGATGGCCATGTTCGTGAGCTCTATCGATTTCAGCGTAGCTGTCTCCGGCTCGCCGAAGTGAGGCCACGCGCACTGCTCGCGGATGTTGGCCATTTCGAACACGTATGGACTTAAGCCACCGGTCTCAAGTACATTCATGAATGTCGCACCCTGGAAGTGCGGCGAGCACGCAGCAACCACGACTCTGTCGAGGTTGTGCTCCTTGATGTCCTTCAGGATGAGCTTCTGTCCGAGATCGGAACACATGTGACTGTAGTCACGTGCGAGCACGACACCCGGACGTTGCTCCGCGGCCGCAGCGACCGCCTTGACGTCCACCGTCTCTGATATATTGCCACCGCAGTGGCACACGTACACTCCTATCCTCATGCTGTCTCCCTCTTACCGGCATCGGTGCGGCGCCAAAACCGCCACAGTCATGGATTCAGAGCTAAACGGATGGGTAATCCAGATATTCCTGGTCCAGATCGCGTGAAGATCCGCTTACTACAAACAGCTAACAATACTACGCCGAGCTGGCCAGGCGGTCAACAATTCTGCGCCCGGCCCAGCCCCAAAACACGTTGACACTCGGACATTGGTGATGATATTCTCAAAAGCTGATTTCGCCGTGGAGCAGTGCTCCACGGTGTGGATTGTAGAGCGGCAATCAGCATTTGCACGCGCCTGTCCAGCTGACAGCAGCGGCTACCGACTTGTCTCGGGCACAGCCGCCGATACCGGAGGAATGGATGAGGCTCAGGCTGAGCGGAGAAGTTATCAAGGATGATCTCGTCAAGCGGGTAGAAGACCTGTCCGGGCAGAATATCGCCATGTGCTATCAGTGTGGGCGCTGCTCGGCCGGCTGTCCGGTTGCCGACGAGATGGACATCCTTCCCAATGAGGCTATTCGCCTTCTTCAACTGGGCCAGATAGAAGAGGTGTTGGATTCGAAGACCATATGGATCTGCGCCTCGTGTCTGCAGTGCTCATCACGCTGTCCCCGAGGAGTCGAGTTCTCGAGCATCTGCGATGCACTGAGAGCGATCGTTCTGAGAAGACGGATAACCACTCCATCCGTGGATGCGGGTGACGTGTCGCGCGTGATGCGGACGGATGCTCCTCAGATGGGTGTGGTTGGTGCGCTCAGGAAGCTCAACGGATAAGAGGAGCCGGAGGCAGGCATGAAGATACCGTACTATCCGGGCTGCACTCTTCACGAACGCGCTCTCGACTTCGACAAGGCATCAAGAGAATGTGCGAACGTTCTCGGTGTGGAACTCGAAGAGCTTCCTGTCTGGACGTGCTGCGGGGCTGTCTTTCCACTTACCACTGATTCAGTGATGGAGATTCTCGCGGCGGTCAGAAACCTGGCCTATGCCTCCAGAATGGGAGACAAGGTCGTCACGCTCTGCTCGTTTTGCTACAACGTTCTCAAGCGCACAAACAAGGTCATGCGCGAGGATGGGGAGAGACGAGAGAAGGTAAATCTGTTTCTCAGGGCCGACACTGAGACAAGGGACAAGATCGAGAGCTTCCTCAAGGAAGACTATGTTGGGCAGGTCGATGTGTTGCACTACATCGAGATGCTCCGGGATGTGGTCGGGTTCGATAAGATGGCGAAGCACGTGAAGACTCGTCTCGAAGGCTTGCGCGTGGCGCCGTACTACGGTTGCATGCTGCTTCGTCCGCACGGGGAAATGAAGTTTGATGAACATCCGGAGCAGCCGACGATCTTCGAAGACTTTCTCACGGCGCTCGGTTGTGACGTTGTCGACTTCCCGATGAAGACCGAGTGCTGCGGTGGATTCCAGATAGTGCGGGACGAAGAGACGGCCATTGCGTGTTCGCAGACCGTCGTTGCCTCTGCCGTCAAACGGGACGCGGACCTTATCATCACCACGTGTCCTCTCTGTCTATACAATCTCGACAGGAAGCAGAAGGAGATGGAGAAGAGAGTGAGCGGGTTCAGGAAGATCCCGGTCATATACTTCACGCAGCTTCTTGGAATCGCGCTCGGGATCGATGACGAGCACCTGGATTTTTCCGACAACTACGTTGATCCGCGGCCTGCTCTGGCCGAGAAGAACCTGGTCTAGGGGGAGTGATGGAGCATCGCATAGGCGTTTTCGTATGCCACTGCGGTTCGAACATCGCCGGTGTGGTGGATGTGAAACGCGTTGCCGAGCAACTGGCCGACTACCCCGGTGTGGCCTACTCGACCGACTACCTGTACATGTGTTCGGATCCGGGCCAGAACATGGTGAAGGATGCCATCAAGAAGCACAGTCTCACGGGGGTCGTTGTATCCGCGTGCTCGCCCACGCTGCACGAGGCCACCTTCCGCAGGGCCGGCGCGGCGTCCGACCTGAACCAGTACAGGGTGGAGATGGCGAACATCCGTGAGCACTGCAGTTGGGTGCACAGGGGTGACAAGGAGAAAGCCACAGAGAAAGCCATCAAGATTATCAAGACGATGATCGAGAAGGTGAAGCAGAACGAAGCGCTCGAGCCGATCTCGGTTCCGATGACGCACCGCGCTCTTGTCGTTGGTGGTGGCATCGCCGGGATTCAGGCAGCTCTGGATATCGCGAATGCGGGGCACGATGTTGTTCTTGTTGAGAAGTCCCCATCGGTCGGCGGGCATATGGCGCAGCTCTCCGAGACGTTTCCGACACTGGACTGCTCGCAATGTATCCTGACGCCGAAGATGGTCGAGGTGTCCCAGCACCCGCGGATCAGGTTGCTCACGTACTGTGAGATAGACGACGTCTCGGGCTACGTCGGCAACTTCAAGGTCAGGATCAGGAAAAAGGCCGCGTACGTGAACCGTGATGTCTGCAACGGCTGCGGTCTCTGTGTGGAGAAGTGTCCTCGCACGGTTGCATCGGAGTTCGAGGAAGGTCTTGCGACCAGGAAGGCCATCTACACTCCGTTCGCGCAGGCGGTTCCCAACAAGCCCGTGCTCGACCGTGACAACTGCACCTACTTCGAGAGTGGGAAGTGCGGAATCTGCCAGAAGATTTGCCCCGTAAACGCGGTCGACTACGAGCAGAAGGATGAGTTCATAGAGGAGGAGGTCGGGGCGATCGTCGTTGCGACCGGATTCGATCTCTACCCGGTCGTCAACATCGGCGAGTACGGCGGCGGCTCTATCGAGGACGTCGTGACGAGCCTTCAATTTGAACGTCTTCTCTCAGCGTCCGGTCCGACCGGGGGAGAGGTGCGCAGGCCGTCCGACGGCAAGATTCCGAAGGAGGTCGTCTTCCTGACCTGCGTTGGATCGCGTGACCCCGAAAACCACGTGTCCTATTGCTCAAAAGTCTGCTGCATGTATCTCACCAAGCACGCGATGCTCTACAAGCACAATGTGCACGATGGGCAGGCATACGTCTTCTACATGGATGTGCGAACGGGCGGCAAGGGGTACGAGGAATTCTACCAGCGTGCCACGGAGGAGGACGACGTTCTCTACCTGCGCGGGAAGGTATCCAAGCTCTTCGAAGAAGACGGCAAGGTGATGGTCTGGGGTGTCGACACCCTGACCGGCCGGAAGGTCGAAATAGCGGCGGACCTTGTCGTGCTCGGGCTGGCCATGGTGCCGAACTCGACGGCCGTTGAGCTGTCGAAGAAGCTCAAGATACAGGTGAGTGAGTGGGGCTTCTACTCTGAAGCGCATCCGAAGCTCAGGCCTGTCGAGAGCCTGGCGCCCGGCTTCTACCTGGCCGGAGCTGCCCAGGGTCCGAAGGATATCCCGGATGCCGTGGCTCAGGCGTCGGCTTCCGCAAGCAAGGTCTGCGCGCTCTTCTCCGAGAAGGAGTACCATCGGGAGCCCATAGTCGCCTGGATCGATGAGGACGAATGCTCCGGCTGCAAGGTCTGCATCTCGGTCTGTCCCTACGACGCAATCGAATTCGATAGTGAGAAGGGGATCTCCCGTATTCAGGAAGCGATCTGCGAGGGGTGCGGCGCATGCATCGCCGCCTGCCCGTCGGCGACGATACAGCAGCGGAACCTGACAGACAGCCAGCTCTATAAGATGGTCTCGGCGGCTCTGGAGGATTGACATGTTCGAACCCAAGATCATCTGCTTCTTCTGCAAGTGGTGCACGTACGCGGGCGCTGATCTCGCCGGGACCTCACGCAAGCAGTATGCGCCGAACGGCGTCGTC
This sequence comes from Candidatus Eiseniibacteriota bacterium, assembly GCA_030622115.1. Classification (GTDB taxonomy): domain Bacteria; phylum Joyebacterota; class Joyebacteria; order Joyebacterales; family Joyebacteraceae; genus Joyebacterum. Next base: position 7,636 of record JAUXGN010000032.1, on the reverse strand, counting down.
CTGCGCGTGAACTGCAGCGGTCGGATTGATCCGCAGCACATCCTCTGGGCCTTTCGCGAGGGGGCAGACGGGGTGTTGATAGGTGGCTGTCATCCCGGCGATTGCCATTATCAGGACGGCAACTACAATACGATGCGCCGCGTATCGATAATGAAGCCCATGCTCGAGGCACTTGGAATCGAGCCGGACAGGCTATGCCTCGAGTGGATCTCGGCCGCGGAGGGAGACAAGGTCGTCCGCGTGATGGACGAGTTCGTCGAAACCGTGAGGGACCTCGGCCCGCTGGACCTCGATCTTACGGACAGGTTGAGCGGCGCCGAAGCTCCCGAGGGTGCAGAAGTCGTAGAGCAGAAATCATAGAACGGTGAATCGCAGGGTGGCGGGCAGCAGTCCCGCCTACCCCGGACGCTCCAGTCAGGACAGGAGGGGGTAGATCCAAGATGGCATCAGAGATGGTAACCATCTACGTGATGGGGAAAGCTTACGAGGTTCCCAGAGACCTTACCATCATGAAGGCGATGGAGTACGCGGGCTACCGCTTCATCAGAGGATGTGGGTGCAGGGGAGCCTTCTGTGGGGCATGCGGCACGGTCTATCGTACGAAGGACGACTACCGACTCAAGGTCGGACTGGCCTGTCAGGAAATGGTTCAGGACGAGATGTACCTGGCCGAGATACCGTTCTTCCCCGGCAACAAGGCGACCTACAACGTCGACAAGTTGAAGCCAAACTCAGAGACGGTGCTCAAGCTCTACCCGGAGGTTTTCCGTTGTCTCTCCTGCAACGCATGCACGAAGGCATGTCCGCAGGATATCGAGGTCATGGAGTACGTCCAGGCGGCGCTACGAGGTGATATCGAGAAGGCGGCAGATCTCTCCTTTGACTGCATACTCTGCGGTCTGTGCGCATCGCGCTGTCCTGCTGAGATAGTGCAGTACAACGTGGCGCTCCTTTGTCGCAGGCTCTATTCCGCCAAGATCGCGCCGCGCGCGAAGCATCTCGACAAGCGCGTCAAGGCAGTCAAGAGGGGCAAGTTCGACAAAGAGCTCGCCAAGCTTATGAAGATGAAGAAATCCCAGCTCGCCAAACTCTACAGCGAGCGCGAGATCCAGAAGGCGGACTAACAGGAGGACGCGAGGTGTACACGGGAAAGATTCTTGAGTCCATGAAGCGCCTGGAGGCCACTCGCGGAGAGCGGCTGCACCAGGAGATTCCGCTTCTCTCGCCGGATGACAGACAGTCACTCCTTGAGGGTTTTCATCCCGATTACAAGGAAGCCATCTTCCGCACGCTGAAGGTTGGACCGTCCAAGGGAGAACGGACACCCAAGGAGTTCGCCGACGTCTTCGAAGCGTACAGTGCGATAGACCCGGCCAAGTTTGATCTATCGAGTGTCGACCTTGACGTTGACGTGCTTGTTGTGGGTGGTGGTGGGGCTGGAGCAGCCGCAGCGCTGGTCGCGCAAGAGCACGGCGCCAACGTTCTTCTGGTAACGAAGCTCAGACTCGGCGACTCGAACACCGTCATGGCGCAGGGTGGAATCCAGGGAGCGGACAAGGAGAACGACTCACCTGCGATCCACTATCTGGACGTGATGGGCGGCGGTCGTTACTTCAACGATCCAAAACTGGTTGAGGCGCTCGTTTCCGACGCACCCGATGTTCTGGCATGGCTCGAGCGGCTCGGCGTCATGTTCGACAAAGAGCCCGATGGGACAATGACCACGATTCACGGCGGCGGTACGTCTCGTATGCGCATGCATGCCGCGCGGGACTACACCGGCGGCGAGATGATGAAGACGCTGAGAGACGAAGTCCTGAATCACGACGTCCCGATCATGGAGTTCGCGGCGGCGTACGAACTCCTGACCGACGGCAAGAAGGTGACGGGAGCCGTTCTCTACAACATGGAGACGGAGGAGTATCTCATCGTCCGCGCCAAGACGGTCATTCTGGCGACCGGCGGGGGAGGGCGCCTCCATGTTTCGGGGTTCCCGACAACGAACCACTACGGGGCCACTGCCGACGGGCTCGTCCTGGGGTATCGTGTCGGCGCACCGCTCACGTTCATGGATACTATCCAGTACCATCCGACGGGCGCGGCGTTTCCGGAGCAGATCCTTGGTCAGCTGGTTACGGAAAAAGTGAGAAGCATCGGCGGCCAGATCACCAATGTTGACGGGAACCGTTTCATCTACGAACTCGAGACTCGCGATGTCGAGGCAGCGGCCGTCATTCGCGAGTGCTTGGGGAAGAAGAAAGGGGTCGAGACGCCGTCCGGGCAGCCGGCTGTCTGGCTTGACACTCCGATCATCGAAGTGCTGCATGGCGCCGGGACCATCAAGAAACGGCTCCCCGCGATGTTCCGGCAGTACGAGCGTTTCGGCATTGACATGTCGGAGGTACCGATTCTCATCTACCCGACGCAGCATTACCAGAACGGTGGTCTCAAGATAGATGCGCACTGTGAGACCAAGGTGAAGAATCTCTACGCGTCCGGTGAGGCTGCCGGGGGCGTGCATGGTCGCAACCGTCTCATGGGCAATTCGCTTCTGGACGTTATCGTCTTTGGACGCCGGGCAGGCGCAGCCGCTGCGGAGCGTGCGGCCGGCATCAAGCGTGCCGGGAAGCTTTCCCTCGATCACCTGAGCAAGTTCCACAAGGAACTGAAGAGCGCGAGAGTGGGGAAGGGTCGGATCTCTCCGATGCTTCTGCCGGAGTACCGCCGGCCGGAAGCTGCGAAGAAGAAGATCAACGCGCTCGCGTAGGTAGCGGTGAACTCGAGGATAGTCGTGGGCGCCGGAGGGAGCAGGAACGCCTGTGCCTGTGAAGGGAGAGATCGCTGGAGTGATCAAGACACTCATACTGGGGCTCGGGAACTCCGGCTTCGCCGACGAGCGAATGGGGCTCGATGTGGCCCGTGGCCTTCACGCCTTGCTCAAGGATCCCGACATAGACATCATTGAGACCCCGGCCTCCGGGATAGATCTGCTCGGGGTCGTGGCCGGCTATCGCAAGGTTGTGATCGTAGACTGCGTACAGGGTGATGATTGGGACATCGGCGAGCTCAGAAGACTAGGGCTCGAGGATCTTGAGCTCGTGACCACTCATGAGTCGGAGTATGGGGCCGAGTACTCGGCCACGGTGGAGATTCCGGGCATGGGCGGCGCGTCGATGCCTCAGGAAATATCCGTCTACGCCATAGAAGTGGGCGCGGGCGCCGAGCGGAGCAGCGAGATGCTGGAGATGGCACGCGAGGCTGTTCCGCGACTTGTGGAGCAGATAATCCGCGAGGAATTCAGTGACAGGATGCCGGAGCGCAACTGGATCTAGACTCTCGCTTCCGCAGACTGGTGTCGAATGACCGATCACACAAATCCTACCGATACGGAGCTCGTGGCCAGAGCAAGGGCCGGGGACAATGACGCCTTCGGCCTGCTCGTGGAGCGGCACGAGGCGAATGTCTACGGCCTCTGTATCAAGATGCTCCGAAATCCCGAGGACGCTGAGGACTGTCTTCAGGAAGTCTTCGTCAAGGCGTACAAAGCGCTTCCCTCCTTTCGCGAGGAAGCCAGGTTCTCGACCTGGATCTACCGTATCGCCACCAACGCATGTCTCATGAGAATCCGGAAGAAGAAGCTCGATACGGTGTCGCTTGACCAGCCGCTTGAGCTCGGCGAGGCGGAGATTCCCCGCGATGTCGCGGACTGGACGACCGATCCGGCTTCGATGGTCATGAATGAGGAGCTGGGCGGTGTTCTGACCAAGCATATCAATGCACTCCCAGCGAACAATCGCATTGTGTTCGTACTCAGGGATGTGCACGGGCTCTCGACCGAGGAGACGGGGGATATCCTGGGGTTGAGTGTTCCCGCCGTTAAGTCCCGCCTTCATCGAGCCAGGCTGTTCCTTCGCGAGAGGCTTGCTCATTACTATGCATCCGGGGGCGCCGTGGCCTGATAGAGGATATTTCTGAATCGGGATTTCTGATAGTGAATCCAAACAGGTTGGCCCACACGAGGAACCGCTGACGGGCCACAGGACAAAGACTACGGAGGACAGATGCGTAACAGAACAAGCAGAAGAGCGACAGCGACGGCACTGCTCCTGGTGATTGTGGCGGGTGCAGTTCTATTATCGTCATGCGGCACGAGGCAGTCAGAGATTATTCCGCGTTCCGTGCTCTTCGGAAACCCGGAGAAGATGCGTGCTCGCATCTCGCCCGACGGCGAGATGCTGGCCTACATTGCTCCCGTGAACGATGTGCTGAACGTCTGGGTCAAGACCGTCGGTGAAGATGACGATCACGCCGTCACGAGCGACGAGCACCGAGGCATCTACCGCTACTTCTGGGACCAGGACAGCAATCACATCATGTATCTTCAAGATTCGGACGGTGACGAGAACTGGCGTCTCTACACTGTGGACCTCGACTCCGGAGAGACGCTTGATCTCACGCCGTTCGACGATGTCCAGGTTCGGATCGTCGACTACAGCAAGCACCATCCGACCACTATGCTTATCTCGATGAACAAGCAGGACCCGAGACTACACGACGTATACCGTCTGGACCTCGAGACCGGGGACATGGAGATAGTCGCCCGCAATCCCGGCAACTACCTTGGATGGATGACCGACTTCGATCTCAAGGTGCGCGGGGCGATTGCCGCGACCCCCGATGGTGGAAGCGAGCTTCTGATACGCGAGACAGAGGACGACACCTGGGAGTCACTGATCCATTGGGGTATGGAGGACAACTTCACGAGTGGTCCCCTGAGCTTCACGAAGGACGGCGAGTCTGTCTACCTCATTGACTCACGGAACGTCAACGCCGGCCGCCTCCTCAAGTATGAGATCGCTACCGGGGAGTATGAGGTGATAGCGGAAGATGCTGAGTACGATGTCGAGGATGTCATGATCAATCCCGACACGTATGAGATCGAAGCGGTGTCTTTCCTGAGAGAGAGGATCGAGTGGACGCCGATCAGCGAGACGGTGGTTGCGGACTTCGAGGCCATAGCGAAGCTCGACACCGGCGACTGGGGCGTCTACAGCCGCGACGACGCGGACGATACCTGGCTAGTCGCTTTCATGAAGGACGACGGGCCTGTCTCCTACTACAGCTTCGATCGCGAGAGCAAGACGGCCACGTTCCTCTTCAATCACAGGAACGACCTTGATCAGTACACACTTGCTCCCATGGAACCCATCTCATTCTCGTCGCGCGATGGACTTACGATCCACGGCTATGCCACGTATCCGCCAGGCCTTGGCCGCACCGGTCTTCCGATGGTCCTGAACGTCCACGGCGGACCGTGGGCTCGTGACCAGTGGGGTTTCAATCCGGAGGCGCAGTGGCTGGCCAACCGTGGCTACGTCTGCCTTCAGGTGAATTTCCGGGGATCAACGGGTTACGGCAAGGACTTCCTGAACGCGGGCGACAAGGAGTGGGGCGGCAGGATGCAGGACGACCTCACCGACGCCGTCAACTGGGCGATCGATCAGGGGATCGCTGACCCCGAGCGTGTCGCCATCTACGGAGCATCGTACGGAGGCTACGCCGCGCTTGCAGGCGCCACCTTCACGCCGGATCTCTACTGCTGCGCCGTTCCGGCGATGGGACCGAGCAACCTGATAACATTCATCGAGACGATCCCGCCGTACTGGACCCCGATGATCCAGTCCATGTACAAGCGTGTCGGCAATCCGGAGACCGAGGCCGACTTCCTGATTTCGAGGTCGCCGCTCTTCAAGGTCGACGAGATCAAGATCCCGTTGCTCGTCGCTCAAGGCGCCAACGATCCGAGGGTCAAGCAGGCCGAGTCGGAACAGATCGTGCATGCGATGGAGGAGAAGGGACTCGAGGTCAACTACATCCTGTTCGGGAATGAGGGACACGGTTTCGCGATACCGGAGAACCGCCTCAAGTTCTACGGCGAGGTCGAGACGTTCTTCGCGAAGCATATGGGCGGGCGCTCAGAGACTGCTGTGCAGGAGTAGGCAGCCAGACATCAGGACACTAGTTCACAGGGACCAACGAGTATGCATGACCACAAAGAGTGCAAGGAGTGTATGCAGTTCCTCGCACTACTGTCCGATTATCAGGATGGGGAACTCGATCTCGCGCTTGTTGGCAAGTTCGAGGTGCACATGGGCGACTGTGAGCGCTGCCAGGCGGTTGTGAAGACGCTACGGCAGACCATCGTCTACTACAGGACGACGCGGTGCACGGCTGTGCCGCGAGACGTGCACAGCGGGCTCATAACTGCACTCCGGGCGTGTATGGATCCCGAGGACTAGGTGCTGTCTCAAGTGTTGCTGCGATAGCAGCGTCGCGCTTGAAGATGCAGAGGAACAACACATGAGGCGGGGCCTTCTTTGGGCCCCGCCTCTTTGCCACCCCGCTTGCGACACGTCCTTCAGTGTGCTAATCATGTACAGAGTCTGCGGGTCCGCTCGCGGAGGACGATGTGCCACCGAGAGGTGAGACGTTCTCCCACTGACGGGCGAGATGCTCTTTGCCCGAACATGTCCAACCACTACAGGAGGATGACACAGGTGCCCCCAGCCATGAGAGAGGGAGGACGACTACTGGTCGTCGGAGGTGATGCCGCCGGCATGAGCGCGGCCAGTCGGGCGCGGAGGCTTAGACCCGACGTGGAGATAGTCGTGCTGGAGCGCGGCCGGATAGTCTCGTATGGCGCCTGCTCGCTTCCTTACTACATCTCCGGCGTGGTCGAGAAGCGAGACGACCTCATCGCCTACGACGCCGACTTCTTCCGGCGCGAACGGCGCATAGATGTCCGTCTCGAATCGAACGCTCTTGCTCTCGATCCGAGAGCGAAGACCGTCACCTACGATCACCCCGGTGGTACCGAGACGATCGAGTTCGACGCGCTCGTGATCGGGACCGGAGCGCGTGCGGCGATCCCGCCGCTCTCCGGGATGGAGCTTCCCGGCGTCTTTGTGCTGAGGACCATCCCGGACGGTGATGCCATAAGGCAGTTCATTGAAGATCACGCCGTCAAGAACGCCGCCGTTCTCGGTGGAGGCTACATCGGCCTCGAGATGGCCGAGGCGCTTGCCGAGCGAGGCATCACTGCTACGGTTCTCGAACTCCTTCCGACCGTACTCTCGAACTACGATCCCGACATGAGCGCGATTGTCAGCCGTGAACTCGCGGATCGAGGCGTCACCGTTCGCACCGAGACGAAGGTCGAGGGTTTCGAGAAAGGCGCGGGCGACAGCGTCGGGTACGTGGTAGCCTCCGGGCAGCGCCTTCCGTCCGAGATGGTTATCGTATCAGCCGGGGTCAGGCCGAACACGGCGCTCGCGGAGAGCGGCGGTCTGGAACTCGGTGAGAGCGGGGCCATCCGCGTGGACGCGCGTCAGGTCACAAGCCAGCCCTCGGTTCTCGCCGCCGGCGACTGCTCCGAGGCCACACACATGGTGACGGGGCGGCCGACGTGGATTCCGCTCGGTGCGACGGCCAACAAACAGGGCAGGATAGCCGGAGAGAACGCCGTCGGCGGAAGCAGGAAGTTCGCGGGCATCGCAGGGACCAATGTCACGAAGATCTTCGGTCTCGAGGTTGCGCAGACGGGCCTCTCGATGATGGCCGCCGAGAACGCCGGGTT
>JAUXGN010000001.1 GCA_030622115.1 Candidatus Eiseniibacteriota bacterium | reverse complement strand
CATGTACGTATCGACATGGAAATGCGGGACCGCGATGGCCGTGTTGTCGACCGTCACGAATCCTGTCACGTCAGTCATGTCGAAGTAGCCGTAGAGTTCGTTCACCCTAGTCGGACCCTGGAAATCGGTAGCGTAATCGGTTGAGATCTTTGCCGACGCAACGCTAACGAAAAGGGCCAGAATGGCAAACGTTATGACCAGCTTCTTCATTGCATGTCCTCCCTCGAGAGATAAAACACTATCACTCCCAACTGCTCTCAGTCGAGCAGGTCACGGTGGGAACGCGACCTCTCTTGCTGATGACCCGCGCGCGATTGCACCGGTCAGGGTCACCTGCCTTGGTCTCTAGATCACCCCTCCCCAGGGTTGTCCCACTACACCTTGGTCAGTGCGGACTGTTGGTTCTCCGCTCAGCGCGAGGACCGTCACCTCACGCACATGTCAACCACGCCTGCGTAACCTTGCTGTCTGAGCGTGCCTGATCACACGTAATTGTACTACCCTTCTGCCTATTTGTCAAGAGGCAGTCCTGACGTAACGACATCTTTTGGCTGATTTGCGCTCACCCGGATATTCTCACCGTTTCCCGACCGGTAGACACCCGGCACCCCCCCCTCGCGCATCATGATGTCTCACCTATGGAAGAGGGAGACAGACGCAAGATGCGGGCAGCTTACGTAGAGCCGCCCGCATCTCTTCTACCACACAGTACTTGGCGGGTCCGAACCTTCCAGACCCATCGAATCTGCTCCTACTTGAGCATGACCATCTTGTTCGAGTCTTCGAAGCCCGGCGCCTGGATCCGGTAGAAGTAGACGCCGCTCGCGCACTTCTCTCCGGAGTCATCGGTGCCGTTCCACATCACGTAGCCGCTGCCCGGATCCAGCTCATTGTTGAGCAGAGTGCGGACAACACGACCGGCGATGTTGTAGACCTCGATCGTCACGGGTCCGGCCTCGCTGATACTGTAAGCGATCTTCGTGACCGGGTTGAACGGGTTCGGGGACGCATGCGAGAGCATGTTTCTGAACCCTCCATCGACAGGAACATCCGTTCCCCCAACCCCCGGCACTGGCTTGCCGAAGTAGTCCATGATGTTCTGCATCAGGTTGGCCCTGTCAGCGACGCCGGTCATGTAGTAGCCACTCGGCAGGAGACTGTCCATCATGAACTCCATGCCGAATCCGAGCGCCACCGTCTTGTAATTGAGCGACGCGCTCGTGTAGGCGACACCAGCCGGAAGAGGCGTCATGTCGGCCTTGACGTACTCGACCGCCGTCTCCGCACCGGGGGTACCCGCGTACGGCTGGATGACGTCGAAGTAGTTCAGGTTCGGACAACCGCCGCGCACAATGCACTGGCCATCGTCGTAGTCCATGAACGTGTTCGAGCCTGACGCGGAGTCGCGCAGGATCGGGATACTGTCGACCGTCACAACGCCAACTGCGTCCTGGACATAATCCACCGCCAGCCACTGCGTTACGAAGTCGAGCGTCTCTCCACCTGCCTCCATCATCTCGTAGCACCAGTCGTTGCCTGTGACAAGGAAGTTCCTGGTCTTGCCGAGACCCGCCTGGTTGAGCCAGTTGATGATGTTCGACTGGTCCACGTTCCAGAACGTGAACGCATTGAACTCGTTCGCGAACCAGATGACCGTATCATAGTACTTCCACGCCATCGTGTCCGGTCCCTCAGACTGAGCTGTGCCTGACGGAACCTCCACGTCGTACGTCTCCCACTCGTAGCCAAGGATTTCCAAGGCCTCGCGGAAGTAGTACTCAGAGCTGTGGCGGTAATTCCGCTCCTCGCCCGGCGTGCGGCGTCCGTGCTTGTCAACAAGCAGGATGCCGGGTTGCGAAACCGTAGCGTCGATCGGAAGGATCGAGAACTCGATATAGCCATCCGGAGCCGAGCCCGGGTATGTCGCAATGGTGCCCACACCGTCCATGGCCTCGAAGTAGTAGTGGATCTCGCTGCCGGCGGTCATCTCGGTTGCCGGCGGCGGGCATATCCAGTCGTTGCCTTCAGCATCAAGACGGCGACATGGGTATGCCGACCACGACGCACCGTCGTCGTTCGACGCCATGAGCGTGAGAGTCGCGATGTCGTCGGCATCCTTGACCATGATCTCAGCCGAGTCAAGGAGTGCTTCATTCATCTGCTCGATGTACCAGTCGTTGAAACGGTCCCAGGCGCCGTAGGTGAACGACGTACCTGCGTCACCACTTGGCTCACCGACCCACTGGCGCGTGAGGAGGATACCGGCTCTGTGTGATCCCGAAGCAGCCGGTTCAGAGTTCTCAAGCTGCCACTCGATTGCCAGCCAGGTGTTCCCTGCGAAAGCATCCCAATCGTCGGCCCAGACGCCCCAGAACGGGCCGCCGTACCAACCACCGGGATTCTCATCCCTGAATCCGTCGAGAGTCGTCACACACTCCTCGAGATTGCTCGATGCCAGCCACAGGTCAAACCTGTTGTTGGATATGAGCGGAAGGTCGACCCACATATCCCAGAGACCGACCAGCCTGTCGACGCCGTCGACATTGATCGCCGGGCTGAGGAGATACGTCTTTTCACCGTCCACCATGATCTTGGTAAACGGATCGGTCGCTCCCATCATCCAGCCGGTGCGGTTCTCACACGTGAAACCTGCTCCCGTGTCGAAACCAAACGGGGCGCCATACAGGTCACGGCGAAACGCGAGACCTGTCTCACCGGACTGCTGGGTATCCTCATGGATCCATCCGTTGTCCCCGGCACCTTCGGCATCATCCGACCAGACAGAGACCGTGTTCACGGTCACGTCGAAGTTGTCAAGCTGCCACGCACCGTCCTTCACCGAGTTGTTCGGCGGGCCGTTGTTCGACTCGTCCTGCGACGAGTAGGCGCCGTCCGACTCGAACCGGAAGCGGAGTGTGATGTCCATGTCCGCCCACGGGCTCAGACTGACGGTCGGATGCCCCCAGGTCGCGCTGTCCCAATCCTGGCTCGTGCCGGGCTTGCCCGCGAAACCGGGATTGTTTACGGTGTAGATCGTCGTCCAGCTCGAACCACCATCGTCCGAGACGTCGACGTAGCCGTAATCGTAATCGTGCTCGATAGCAAAGCGCTGGTCGAACTCGATGTTCACGTCATCGCCGAGCTCACTCAGAGCTGCGAGCCCCAGATCGCGATACATCAGCTGCGTCCAGTTGTTGCCATAGCCACGGTCCTGGACCCAACACACATTGTTTGTTCCACACCACCAAGTGCTGTCGCCGAGATACGTCTCGGTCAGCCTGATGGTGTCTTTGTGCCAGTAGTTCTCCTGACCCAAAGTTCCGGACAGGTCGTAGGATGTCCAGCCCGCGTTGTCGCCGAGCTCATCCTCGAAATCCGCCTGAAAGAACCACACGGTCTCAAGCCGCGCGCCCCGGAACTCGTTATCAGAAGCCGGTACCGTCGGCAACGGCACTGCTGTCTCGTGACGAACCATGTCGAAGTCCTTCGCTCCAACAAGTCCAGCCACAAGAAGCACGCCAACTACCAGCACTACCAGGCGTGTATTTGTCATTCGCCTAATCCCCCCTCTAGCCTGAAGGTGACCCAGCTCATCTGTTGTTATCACGCCGGCCGTCCCAAGAATTCTTGCGTGGTCGGCGTGATCCTGCAAAGAGAGTAGCCTACATAAAGCCAGCACAACCCCAGTCTGTAAGCACTGCTTCGATTTCCATTGCGGATAGGTAAAACAACCCACCCGCGAAACCTTCCGTTCTCACACAGACAGACTGGGTCGAGGAGCAAAGAACGCTCCCGCCTATTTCCCGACTCGCTGGGATTATACCACCACGCGACGACTCTGTCAATACCTGTTCGGCCAAGACAACTCGCGCTCGACAATCTGCTGTGGAATCAAGATACGCTGGAGGATACTGAGATCATTGCAGGAGGGACTCCATCGCTTTCACCTCATCCCCACCCAGAGCGCGGTAGCGTCCATAGTGGTGAATGGCTCGATTGGGGTTGCCGAGGTGAAAGCGGTACGTCAGGCTCAGATTCAGATGCGCCGGCCGGAAATCTGAGTCTATTCTGAGTTCTGCCTCATATTCACGAATGGCCTCATCGTGCCGCCCCATCTCACTGAGAAGAACCCCCAATGAGAAGTGGCCGTGCTCAAGGATCGGATCCAAAGTGAGCGCCGTTCGCATCATCTCCACGGCTTCCTCTCCCAATCCCATCTCGCGCCTGAGAAGGGCCATTCTCCGAAGAGGCTCTCCAGATGCCGGAGCAAGTGCGCATGCCCGCTCAAGTTCCGTAACCGCCTCCCCGACCCGACCGAGCCGGAGAAGCGAGTCCGCCTCCGCCATCGCGTCCGCCGCAGCCTCGGAGATCTTCTGAGACCCCGCTCCCTCGATGAGCGCAAGATAGAACCTGGCTTCGGCGGATTCGTCTCCCCCTTCGTCGCTCGAAAGCACAGCTCGCAGGTAGTCGACGCTCTCGTCCATCCGCCCCATGCGATAGAGAATGACGCCTCGCTCGCGGAGCGCCATGGCATTCGCCGGATCCTTTCCCAGCACGGTGTCAAGCTGGGCAAGTGCGGCTTCTTCCTCACCCCCACTCCCGAGCAGCATCGCAAGGTTGACGCGAGCCGCCGCGTACTCCGGGTCGAGCGCGATAGCCCGCTGAAAATACCCCCGCGCTTCCAGAACGCGTCCCTCTGCTGAAAGCACTGCACCGATATTCAAGTGGCTCTTGGGATAGTTCGGATCAAGCCTGATCGAGCGCTCGTACTCTCGGATCGCGCGCCCGGTATCCCCCCTCTCCCCGTAGATGATGCCGAGCCTGAAATGGGGTTGCGCGAAGCTCTTCGCGCGGTCTATCTGATAGTGGTTGCCGTTGACCAAGACCGACAGTATGGCAATGGCGGCGGCTCCGATTGCAAGTGCTCGCCAGGAACGCTCGCGTGCCATGCGCCAGAACTCGGTTACGCCGTACGCGGCCCCGACAATCAGAACCGGCACCACCGGAAGCCGGTAGCGCGCAACAACAAAGAACGCCACGACACCCACAATCTGTGTTGCCAGGAAGAGCATGAGAAGGAGCGGTGCTCTTCTTCGAATCGAAAGGAAGAGCCCCACGAGGCCGAGCGGAGCCACGAGTGCAAAGCTGGGAAGCGGAAGCCTCAGAAGAGCTGAGTACCGTCGCTGAAAGTCGTAGTTCTCGAGCTGGGGAAGCTCATACGAACTCGTGACGAATGACAGTTTTTTCACCAGCAGCTTCGCCCATGAGCCCGGGTGGCCGGAGATGAACCGTCGAGCCTCAGAGTACCAGTAGGCTGAGACTTCGGATGCCTTGAGATCTCGCCCAACCGCGGCCTCGGCTATCTCTTCCCCGTCCGGATCGGCAACGATATCGAGTCCCTCGGGTTTCACATACCCACCCGTCGAGATCTCGCTGTTCCCTATGTAGAAATTGAGCCCGCCGTTGGACGTGATCACCACGAAGTCGCGCGACACCGCGAAGTTCCGTAGTGTGATCGGAGCAATCAGAACCGTCAGGCCAAGCAGGAAGAGAAGCACCGCGCGTCCTCGATCGGCCCTGCGACTCTTGCTCGCACAGATCCAGATCCAGAGTGCAGCTGCCGGAGCGAACAGAAGAGCCGTCGCCTTTCCTATTGCAGCCACGCCCAGGACGGCGCCGGCTGCCAGATAGTGCCGGCGGCTCCCGGATGCGTTCGCCCGCAAGAGGAGATGCAGGACGAGAAGATTCAGGAACACGAGAAGCGGCTCCAGGAGAATGGCCCCATCGTAGAATATGAGAGCGCCATAGCACGCCACCGCAAATCCGGCGATGACTGCTACTCTCCTGTCGAACACCTGACGAGCGATGGAGTAGGCGAGCACTGCGGCAGCGGCTCCCACCCCGGACTGGATGAGACGGACAAGGAGCAGGTCACGACCGAAGAGCCGGTAGATGGCTGCAAGGAAGTACGGATAGAGGGGTGACATGAAGAAGGCTTCGCGCTCCGCGGTTCCGGCGGCGATCCGGCGCGCCCACGCGTCGTAGAACTTGGCGTCAAGTCCCAGCGTCTGAAAGAACGGTGTGTGCCGCACTTGGACGACGTAGATCACGCGAAGTGCGAAAGCCACAAGGAAGATGATGGTGGGGAGGAACCATGGTCTCCCCGGAAGCGTGCGAAGGTACCCCAACACGCGCATACTCCACGAGGAGCGCTGCTCCGACGCACCCGCGTCTGCTGGTGGGGATGAACTCGCGATTCTCTTCCGCTTCTTCGTCATATGGGTAGCTCTCGTGGGAAGCCGCGCCGGTCGGGAAACGCCGGCCGAACCGCTGACGGCGACGGCAAGCATCGGGGCTTGCGCGTCAGTCGGAGCTTGCGTGTCACTCGATGTAGCCGAGCGACCTCAGACGTTCCAGAACTTCCTCGTCGACCGTGGAGGAGATGGGCTCCTTACCATCTCCGCCTTCTCCTCTTTCGTGGGACTCCACCCACGTCACTGGATGAGCGTCAAGGAAATCGGCTTCCATGGCTTCCGTCAGCACGCGCCCATCCATGTCCCGGCCGACCGGCAGATCGAAGAGTGAAAGCAACGTTGGGGTCACGTCCAGAATGGATGCATCCTCAATCCTACCGTTCCTCCGGACACCGGGACCCGACATAATGATGACGCCATCCTCGCGGTGCATTGAGATGCCGACGGCGAATTCACCATCGAAGCCCGGATAGCCTTGGTGCCCCGCAAAGCCGTGATCAGAACAAATGATGACGACTGTCTCCGGCCCCCTGTGTTCGAGCAGCTCTCCGACCATTGAGTCCGCGACCTCATAGTATTGCTCTATGACGGGACCGAAGGTGTCGAGCATCTGTGGGGAGATGGAATCGGGCCAGACATCCGGCTCCATGTATTTCCAGAAAGCGTGGCAGAAGAGATCAAGCCCGCGCAAGTAGAGAACCGCAAGCTCCGTTGGAACGGACTCCATGAGATGATCCGCCATTCTGAGCGACGTGAGGTCGGTTGCATAGAATCGCGCGATGTCGTCCCTGCGAAGGCGAGCCTCCTCCAGATCGGGTATCGCGTCGGTGCCCAGGAATCTGGAGACATCGTCATCCGTCAGGTCCGTGTGCATGATCTTGAGAGCCAGGAGGTCGTCCAGCATCCCCTCCGGGTGAATCCCCCGGCGCATCTTCTCCAGTTGTGCATCGTTCCCGGTCGGGTCACCTACGTCCCGGAGAAGCGTGCTGATCCTCGACGAGACCATGTATCCATTGACGATCTCCGCCGGCCACGTCACCAGCCACCCGGTCACACCGACCGAGTAGCCCTCATCTGAGAGGATCTGCCAGAAGGCGCGAGCCTCCCTCATATCGCTGCTGGTCGGGGTTGGATTGGAAGTCAGCCCCCTGTCGACGAGAAACCCGTGGATCGCGTGCTTCTCTTCGATCTTCCCGGTCGCGATGCTCGTCCAGATGCAGGGTGAGAGATATGGGTAGACGGAATGCAGAACGCCCGAAGATCCTTCGTCGATGAGTCCGGCAAGATTCGGTAGCCGCCCCTCATCCACCATCCTCGCTACACGGTCCCAGTCCAGACCGTCGATTCCTATGAGGAAGACTCTCCGGGCAATCTTGCTATCAATCGTCCGCCGCTCGCACCCCGCCATGGTGAGAGCGACCACGACGGCGACAATCGTCAGCATCAGCACCGCGATCGGGAAGCGCCTGGATATCACCTAAGTACCTCCTCCAGAACCCTGCCGTCGGTGCCTTCAGGAAACGCTACTCCTGCGGCCCTCATTACGGTCGGAGCGAAGTCGAAGAGTTCACACTCCACCGTCTGACCGCTCTCGACAACACTCGCACCCGTCAGGATCCAGAAGCCTCGACTGCTGTGCATATCGAACCCAACCAGCGGGCTGTCGCCGCGATCCAGTCTGACACCGATGTAGCCGTGGTCGGTCACGACGGCAACTGTGCCGTCCTCCACTACGAGTTCGGCCAGCATCCCCACGATCGAGTCCAGAAAGCTGTAGTAGCGCTCGATGGTGCTCCCGAGCGTCTTGGATTGCTCTATCAGCTCGGCGCGTGCTCGACCATCGAGAGAGGATCCGCCAATGACCGACTCCGGATCCATGTAGTGCCAGAATCGCTGACTCACGCTGTCCAGACCTTCCAGATGCACAAGCAGATACTCCACCCCGGGATCGACCGCGATCTCCATGGCGATCCTTGCGTTTGAATTGTCAGCCGCGTAGGCACGCGCAAGACTCGTGTAATTCTGTCCGACGAGCGCTTCGAACCCCATAGGCGTATCAAGATCGATGAATCCGGCTAGGAATTTCCGTGTCATCTCACGTTCATCGATCACGAGAGCGTCAAGCACCTGCTGCTGCGAGACGGGATAGATACGATCGTCAATATCTCCCCGGTGCGCGCGATCGAGAACCAGACGACTGTACTGCCCCACCATCACTCCGCCCGTTCTCTCCACGGGCCACGTTCCGGGCCACCCAACCACCCCCACCGACTGGTCCATTGTCGATAGATGTGTCCAGATCGCGTCCACAGTTCGGGACGCCGGCACCAGAGTGGCATCCATCATGTCGCCCCTTGGAGAGAGGACCTGCCCACCGATGCCCTGGTTCTCCGGCTTCATGCCGGTGGCCAGCGATGTCCAGGGTATCTCCAGTGCTGTTCCCTTCTCCATAGCCTGGAACTCTCCTGAGACTCCCTCCTGCATGAGCCGCGTGAGATTGGGCAGCTGCCCCTTCTCGGAGAAACGCGCAACAAGGGAAGGCTCAAGCCCCTCGATGCCTATGATGAGCATTCGGACTGCGCTCGTTTCGGACGCCGCGGGCGCCTCAACGGATCCCGCTTCTACCTCCGGTCCGCGGGTCTTCATCACGACTACCACGACCGCCGCGACCAGCACGGCGACGACGAGCACACCCAGGATCTTCTCGCGGTTCATGCTTTGTCACTCTCCTGTCGGTCGGCTTCTACTGTATATACCCAAGTGATCGGAGCCTCTCTCTGACCTCATCATCCACGGCCGGTGTTCTCCCCACACTCCCGGGCCGCGGAAACCGTGATCTGAACATACGAGAACGGTGGTCTCGTCGGGAAAGACCTCAAGCAGTCTTCCCACGTGCTCATCGGTGTACCTGTAGTATTCCCTGACGAGTCCGCCGAGAGCTTGAGCTTGCTTCTTCAGAAGCGCCGTCTATGCCGATGACCAGGATCGGTCCGGGCGGTCCTTCGACCGGTGAGCCGAACTCGCATCCGGTGATGACAAGGACGAGGATAGCGATCAGGAGAACGGCTGAAGACAGATGGACTGGATGCCGTGTCATGTGGGAACTCCTACTCTATGTACCCGAGCGACCGCAGCCGCTCGCGCACCTCGTCATCGACAGGCGATTCCACCGGTTCCTGATCCTGCGAGCCGGGCGTGGCTTCGCCCGGCTCGTACGTGGCCGTGGACATGATCGGATGTGCTCTCAGAAAGGCTGGATCGATGGCCTCCGCGAGTACGCGCCCGTCCATATCATCCGCTACCGGAAGCCCGTACAGAGCGAGGATCGTCGGGGTGATATCGAGCACACTCGGATCGGACAGCTGCCCGGGAACGATGTCGCGACCCCACAGCACCACGACACCCGACGGATCGTGCATCGCGATGCCCCATTGGTATGTCCCGCCCCGGAGCTTGGGACCTGAGTGGCCGTGGTCCGACGTGACCACCACGGTCGTATTCTCGTCAGCGTACTCGAGGAACTCGCCAACGACGCGGTCCATGTACTCGTAGTACCTGACAACGACCTGCCCGAACACCTGCTCTTCTTCCGCGGTAAGCGGAGGTCCGGTCTCGGGAAACGCGTCGGTCCAGAACTTGTGGCTCGGGCCGTCCACTCCCCTGAAGTAGACTGCGAACAGGTCAGTCGGGAAACTCAGCGCTAGAGAGTGCGCTACGCGCCTAGTTGTCTCGTCAGTCGCGATCGCTCCGCGTAGCGCTTTGATGCGCCCTTCGAGTAGACTTCCCTGTTCTCCCAACCGTGTGTCCCCAGCAAGAAATTCGAGGAGCTGCTCGTCCCCGACATCATCGGGGCCGATACGGTACTCCGCCAGGTCGTCGGCGATACCCTCCGGAAAAGTGATCCGTCTGTTCTTCTCGCCCGGGCTGTCGCCCCATCCGTAATTGAAGTACGACGACACCATGTAGCCGTTGACAGGTTCGGCGGGCCAGGTTGCGAGCCACCCGACTATTCCGACGCTGAGGCCCCGTTCCCCCAGGATGTTCCAAATGGCCTCGACACGCCTGACGTTGGATGTGATTGGTGTGGGGTCAGTTGCGCCGCGCCTTGACTTGGCGAATCCTGTGATCCCGTGCTTTTCGGACAGCTTCCCCGTCGCAATGCTGGTCCAGATGACGGGCGACTCCAGGATGTCGAGCGACCGTATCTCCCCCCATGCTCCCTCGTCGAGAAGACGCGAGAACGTCGGGAGCCTGCCGGCATCGAGCAACGGCCCCATCACATCCCACTCGAGACCATCGACACCGATGATCATCACTCTTCGCTTGATCGGTTCCATCTCTTCCTGCGAGCAGGAGGACAAGCTCAAACCAATGGCTGCAAGTGATGCAAGGACTGCGATGCTCAGCGCGACACGGGTGATTCTCACTACTCTTCCTCCGAAATCTCGTAGGTCGGAATCTGCCGAACTGGATGCGCGCTCAAATAGTCGTCCTCGAACGCATCCATCATGACCACTCCGTCCATGTCCACCCCGATCGGGAGCCCGAAGAGCTCCAGGATCGTCGGCGTGATGTCACGTACACTGGTCTCTTCTATCTCTCCCACGCTCCTGACGCCGGGCCCCGCGAGCACGAAGACGCCGAGCGGACCGTGGTCCTTTATGCCGCCCCTCTCATTTGGAGAACGGGGACCCTCAAAGCCGTGGTCGGAGCAGACCATGATCGTGGTGTCGTCCCCGAACTCGGCAACAAGCTCGCCCAGCATCTCGTCGGCGTAAACGTAATAGCGCTCGACCGTCTCTCCGAAGACGCGCGCATCGGTCTCAGCGACCTCAACCCCTACGGCGTCCGGCCAACCGGCCGCCCAGAACATATGGCTGACCGAATCGGTCCCGCGCAGATAGACAACGGAGATATCAGTCGGGTGCTTCCGAATGATGTGCTGCGCGACCGCCATGAAAGTGCGGTCCGCAGCGAAGAAGTCCTTGAAACGCTCGATCTGTCCCTCGAACTCGCTGATCGCCCTCATCTCGCGGAACATCTTCTCCACGGGCAGTCGCTGTGCCTCTTCTCCACTCATCGCGTCCGCGAGATCGAAGAATCGCTCGACCTCGCTGTCGGGGATATCCCTGTCGACAATGCGGAGCAGCTCGATCTCGGCAAGAAGCTCATCCGGATAGGTCAGGTTCTCCGGAAGTGGACGGTCCGGCTTCGGCGGATAGCGGAAGTAGTCTGTGACCATGTACCCATTGACCTCTTCGGCCGGCCAACTCACGAGCCATCCAATGACGGTCACCGTGAGCCCTCGCTCACCAAGGATATCCCAGAACGTCCGCGCCGTGCGGACGTTGCTCGTGAACAGCTTCTTGGTCATCGGATCGACGTAATCGCTGATACCATGCTTGTCGGGTAGCTTGCCTGTCGACATGGTTGTCCATATGACGGGTGACTTGCGCTTCGGCTCAAGCGATCTGAGCCTGCACCAGACACCGCGGTTCATGAGCGCCTCGAGATTGGGAAGCCTTCCCTCCTCGAGGAGCGGCTCCACGGCACTCCACTCAAGACCGTCGAGGCCAACCAGGACAAACCGCCTCTCCACGACGTCGCCTCTGCTCCTGCAACCGGCCACCAGGCACAGCAGCAGGATGACCGTCACAAGGCCAAGCGTCGCTTTCGCAATCCTCCATCGTCCGATCACTTCTCGTCCTCCTGCCGGGAGCAAGCTGTCCTGCTACTCGATGTAGCCAAGCGATCTCAGCTTCTCCTTGATGGCCTCATCGACTACGCCGACCTCGGGCTCATCCGACTTCACGCGGCTCCCGTTCTCGTGCGATGGTATGTAGGAAACAGCTCGCGACGCCATGAACTCCTCATCGAGAATCTCGCTCAGCACGAAGCCGTCCATGTCCCGTCCTACGGGAACGTTGTAGAGCGCGAGCAGTGTCGGAGTGATGTCGAAGACACTCCCGTTCACTCGCTCGGACAGACGCGCAATCCCCGGTCCGGCGGCTGCCAGAACGCCGATCTCGCGATGCATCGATATGCCGAGCCTGATCCCCTCCGGAGACCGGAAGGGACCCCTGAATCCGTGATCAGAACAGATGATGACAGTCGAGTTCTCATCGACCACATCCAGAATCTCCCCGATCGCCGCATCGATGCGTTCATAGTACCGTGGAATCAGATCGCTGAAGGTCTCGATCAGCTCGTCGCTCATGTAGAGATCCAGAGACGTCGGATCCCATTCTCCCCAGTAGCGATGGCACGTCACGTCCAGCCCCTGAAAATAAATCGCAAGGAAATCGGGCTGTTCCCGTGATCCTATCAGGTACTTCGACACATCGAGCACGGTCTGGTCGGCCGCGAAGATCCCCCTGAACGACTTGACTCCCTCTTCCACCATGCTGTCGTCGGGAGCATCCCAGGTGTCGCCATTCAGGAACGGCGCGATCTCACTATTGGTGGTCCCACTGACCGAGCGTGTGTGTGATGCGAGTTCCCGGCCGAGTTCCGGTGGAGCAGTCACTTCCACTACCTCGGGATACCCATCGCCGGCCGTATA
Source organism: Candidatus Eiseniibacteriota bacterium (assembly GCA_030622115.1). Taxonomy (GTDB): domain Bacteria; phylum Joyebacterota; class Joyebacteria; order Joyebacterales; family Joyebacteraceae; genus Joyebacterum. Next base: position 142,947 of record JAUXGN010000001.1, on the reverse strand, counting down.
CACAATTCTCTCGGTCACCATGTAGCCGTTGACGGCCTGTGCGGGCCAGCTGAGCCACCAGTTGACCACGCCGACGGTGTACCCGCGCTCGCCCAAGATGTCCCACACGGCCCGGGCCTTCCATCCACGCGAGTTGAAGAGCCGTATCTCATCAGAGAGGAAATCGCCGATCCCGTGCTTCTGCGGGACCTTGCCGGTCGCAATGGATGTCCAGATGATCGGGGATTTCATCTCAGGCCCGATCGAGCGCAGGTCCATCTTCACGCCTCGCTCCAGGACAGCCGCGATATTGGGAAGTCTCCCTTCCTCGATCAGCGGCTCGGCCACGCGCCAGTCCATGCCGTCAATACCGAGAAGGACAACCTTGGGCGATTCGGGCCTACCGGCGCATCCCGATCCGAGCACGAGAGAGATCGCTGCAAGCAACAGCACCAGCTGCGTAACCACGGTCCGCTTGTCAACGCTCATCGCTGCCTACTCCTTGACCTGCTCTCCCTCAAGAACGACTTTCGAGAAATCCGCGATCCCGGTGAAGAGGTTGCGAACCCCACCCAACAGAGCAAGCCTCGCCGCACGGAGTGCATCGTCTTCGGTCATGACCATGACTGAATCGAAGAAATCATCTATCGGCCGCCTGAGACTGAGAAGCTCGCGGACGGCGCCATCGAGATCGTCCGCCAGCACCGCGGACTTGACACCCGCTTCCGCCCCGGCGCGCGCTTCCTCAAGCGAGCGCGACGCAGCCTCCACAAGTGCCAGGGGCTCCAACGCCCCGGGGGACTTTCCCTTGAGAATATTGACCACTCTGCGCGACCCGATCACGAGTCCACCGAAGTCATCGGCCTCCCGGAAATGCGAGAGTGCCACGATTCTCTTTCTTGCGCCGACCAGATCCTCCGCACACGTCTCGAGAACTGCATCGACAAGATCGTAGGCAAAACCCTCTTCTATGAAGACCGAACGTGCGCGCTGCCGGATGAAACTGATGACGGCATCATAGACCGGCTCGGCGCTATCGCGGGCAACGTCGAATCCTCTCTCGGCCGCTCGCACAAGATCCCCAAGCGACAGATCGAGATCCCCTTCGAGAATCATGCGCACAAGACCTATGGCCTGACGCCTGAGCGCATACGGATCCTGCGATCCCGACGGGATGAACCCCGCTGAGAAACAACCGATTATGGAATCGAGTCGGTCCGCTATGCTCAAGATGGTTCCGGCCTCCGTCGAAGGCAAGAGGTCGCCGGCGAATCGCGGGAGATAGTGCTCGTAGATCGCGGTAGCAACACCCGCAGGCTCATCCGAAGCTAGCGCATACTCGCGTCCCATAACGCCCTGTAGCTCTGTGAACTCCTTGCCGTCTCTGACCATCTCGGTCACGAGATCAGCCTTTGCAAGATGAGCGGCTCTCACAGCAGTGTCTGTCTCCGCTGACGCCAGGAGCTTGCCGACCGCCTGAGCGAGCCGTTCGAGGCGCTCTGTCTTCTCGAACAGTGACCCCAACCCCTCGAGCCAGACAACACTCCTGAGCGCATCCACTTTGCCTGCAAACGACTCGCGTGTGTCTTCCTCCCAGTAGAAGGCGGCATCGTCGAGTCTGGAGACAAGAACACGCTCGTTCCCGGCGCGTATCCCGTCGAGCGACCCCTGAGGCGCGTTCGCAACGCACAGGAAGAAGGGCTTGAGACTTCCGTCCCCAGCTTCGACGGCAAAGTAGCGTTGGTGGCTTCTCATCGCGACGATTATCACTTCCCGCGGAAGGACAAGGAACCGCTCATCGAACCGCCCTGCAAAGACCGAAGGGTATTCCACCAGGAAGGTCACTTCATCCAGGAGCGCATCGTCTTTCACGAGCGAACCCCCGCATTCCTCTGCTCCCTTCTTGGCCGCAGTGATAATCGACGACCGCCTCTTCTCCGCGTCTGCGACTACGTAGTTCTTTTCGAGAACGGTCAGGTAGTCTCCGGCTCCCGTGAGCGGATGCGGACCGGGCGACCAGTGTCTGTGGCCCCACGTCTCCGGCAGAGCGCGAACACCCGCGTACTCCATGTCGAGGGAGACCCCGCCCAGCATGGCCACGAGCCACCTGACAGGGCGGGCGAAGCGATCGCCCGTTCCCCACTGCATTGTCTTTGGGAAGCTCACCGAATCGAGAGCGGCGCGCATGAGTTCAGGCAGGACCTCGTCCGATGGGCGGCCGTGGTCAACGATGTGCACGTGCACGTAGTCGCCGGAACCCGTGTCACGCACCTCGAGATCCGCGACATCCACACCTTTCGATCTGGCGAATCCAATGGCGGCCTTGGTCGGAGTGCCGTCCTCGGCGAAAGCCGCTCGGGCCGGCGGACCGACAACGTCCCGCTCCACGTCCTCCTGCCGGTCGTCCACCTGAGATACGATGACGGCCAGACGCCTCGGGGTCGCGAACGTCCTGAGACCTGCGAAGCTCAGTCGCCCGGCGTGGAGCTCCCTCTCAACAGCGGCCGCGAGCTGATCGATGGCCGGCGGGATGTACGATGCAGGAATCTCCTCAACACCTATTTCGAAGAGCAGGTCTTTGGCCATCAGCTGTTCCCCCCTTCCGTAGCGCCGTCCCCATCACCGAGAAGGCGCGCCCTCTCGTCCTCGGGGAGCAGGGGGTAGCCGAGTTCCTTGCGCTGCTTCATGTAGAGAACGGCCGTCTTCCTCGCCAGCTTCCGGACCCTCGTGATGTAGCCGGTCCGCTCAGTCACGCTTATGGCGCCGCGGGCGTCGAGTACGTTGAAGGTGTGCGAACACTTCAGCACGTAGTCGTATCCCGGAGTGAGGATCCCCTTGTCAAGGAGACGATGCGCCTCCGACTCGAACCGGTCAAACAACTCCCGGTGGAATGGAACGTCGGCCTCCTCAAAATTGAACTCCGAGAACTCAACCTCGATCCGGCGGTTTATCTCGCCGAACGACACACCGGGCGCCCACTCAAGTTCAAAGAAGCTGTCAACTCCCTGAAGAAACGTGGCAATTCTTCCAAGCCCATAGGTTATCTCAGCCGAGATCACGTCCAGCTCCATGCTCCCGGCCTGCTGGAAGTAGGTGAACTGCGTGATCTCCATTCCGTCGATCCAGACCTCCCAGCCGAGTCCCGCCGCTCCCAGCGTCGGCGATTCCCAATCGTCTTCGACAAGTCTCAGATCGTGCTTCCTGCGGTCGATGCCGATCGCTTCAAGGCTTCTGAAATAGAGATCCAGCACATCTTCCGGCGCCGGCTTGAGGAGAACCTGGTACTGCAGAAACTGCTGCATGCGGATTGGATTCTTCCCGTACCGTCCATCCTTCGGCCGCCGGGATGGCTCAACGTACGCAGCTTTCCAGGGCTCCGGACCCAGGCACCTCAGGAAGGTAGCGGGATTGAATGTTCCCGCCCCAACCTCGGAGTTGTAAGGCTGCAGGATCACGCAGCCGTACTCGGCCCAGTAGTCCTGAAGTCTCAATATGATGTCCTGAAACAGCAGTCCCTTTGTCTTCTCAGTCATTGCCCTCCCCTGTCTCTGTTCCTGCGCTCTCGAGCCTCCTGATCTGTGCCAGGAAGTCCATGGACTTGATCCTGAGACGATGCCCTCCCTGCTCCTCAAGGAAATCATGGAGGGCACGTGTGACATCATCGCGTTCGGCACGAGTCAACCGAACACCAACTCCGGAAGTGGATCCCGATCGAGCGTCGACGGCGACGAGCCGTAGTACCTCCGCGACGGACACCGTTGTCAACGCTATGCCGGATCCGGATGCTCCGCATCGCGCGCAGACCAGACCCCCGAGCGTCGGGCTGAAGCCCGCCAACCGATTGTCGGCGCTCCCGCACCGGACGCACGCGGAAAGCTCCGGACCGTAGCCGAGCGCAGCCGCCAGGTTCAGCTCGAAGCGCCACAACGCGTCATCGAGCTCATCCTCACTCACCTGATCCATTTCGGCAAGCGAGCGCTCAATGTGATCGAACAGGCCCGTGTCTTTCTCTCGCTCGTGAATCGTGCGGTCGACGAGTTCCACAACGGCACTCCCGTAGGCCATGCGGACAACGTCGCGCCTCATCGACGGGAACTCCCTCTCGATTTCAGCTCCCGACAAGAGCGAGAGAGCGCGTCCCTCTTTCAAGTAGAAGAGCACCCTGGAAACCATGAGAGGCTCCAGAGCGGCCCCAAGACGGCCGCCGCCCTTTCGTCCACCCTTCGCAACGAGGCGCACCTTCCCGAACTCTTGAGTATAGCACACCACAAGCTTGCTCGTCTCACCGAGCTTGTAGCTCCGAAGCACGATGGCTCTGGATTCGACCGGTGCCATTCTGAACGCTCGCTCCGGACTTACGGGATCCGCGTGAGGAAGGCGCTCGCCATCCCGAGATAGACGAGGATTCCAATGACATCGTTGAGTGTTGTTACGAATGGGCCTTGCGCAACTGCGGGGTCTATTCCTACGCCTCTCAAGGCGAAAGGTATAAGCGTTCCGAGAGTGGCCGCAACGAGGATCACGGAGGCGAGCGAGCAGCCGACGACGGCGGCAAGCCGCCAGTCTCCGAGCCAGAATCCCACAATCGCGCATACGCTGACGCCGAGAATGAGAGCATTCAAGCCGGCAACTCTCCACTCCTTCGCAAGGCGATCCATCGCGGCTCCAGCGAGGCCGCGCTCGGAGTGCATGCTGCGCACGATGATTGTTGAAGTCTGAAGGCCTACGTTCCCGCCCATCGCTGTGATAACCGGGACAAAGAAGGCAAGAGCAATCACTTTCTCGAGTGAGAAACTGAAATGCCGCATCACGAGCGCCGACCCAAGGCCTCCGACCGCACCTATGATGAGCCACGGGAGACGAATCCTGGAGACCTTGAATGCCGAGTCCTCATGCAGCTCGTCCTCCCGAGTACCGGCCATGAGGCTCATGTCTTCCTCGGCCTCATCGTGGATGACGTCGATGATGTCATCCACGGTGATTCGTCCCACGAGTTTCCCGTCCGGCGCCACAACAGGAATCGCGACAAGATCGTACTTTCTGAAGACCCAGGCGACATCCTCCTGGTCGGTATCCGTTGAGACGGACACAACGTCCGGGTCCATTATCTGTGCAAGCGGAGTCTCGCCTCCCGCCAGAACTAGATCCCTGAGAGACAGAACTCCAACAAGTCTCCGGTCTCCGTCTGTTACATAGACGTTGTGGATCTCATCAACTTCCTCGGCCGCCCTTCTGATCAGCTCGATCGCATCCTTCACCTTCGCGTCGCGCTTGAGAAACACAAGCTCCGACGCCATGATGCCGCCCGCCGACTCGTCCGTGTACTGCAGAAGCTCTTCAACCGCCCGCCGATCGTCGTCCTCGAGCCGGGAGAGAACCTCTCCTCGGACTTCCTCCTCCAGCATGCCGACAACGTCCGCCGCATCGTCTGATTCAAGCTCGTGCGTGATGTCGGCGATTTCGATAGGACCCAGGGCGTCGAGGATTTCACTGAGGGAATGTTCATCGAGGTGAATGATAACATCGGCGCTCGTCTCCGTGTCGAGCTCCGCAAGAACAGACTTTGCCATCTCCCCGTCAAGCTGATCGAGCGCCGCAGCGATGTCGGCCGGATGGAGCCCTCTGAGCGTGTCTGCCATGGAGGCAGGTCCACTCTCTGAGTCGAGGACGATCCTCTTGTCGACGTGGCCCTCCGACATGCTCTACCTCGCTACGCTACGCGCTACCTTTGGGCGCCACCTTCATCTGACAGGACACCGGCCGAGACCACATGCCGGAGCCCGTCCTGAACCGACATGTTCAGCGGCCGCACATCCTCCTCGGGAATCAGAAGGAAGTAACCGGATGTTGGATTAGGCGTCGTTGGAAGGAAAACCGACACAAGCTTCTTGCCGACTGTATTCTCCATCCTCCCGCCGGACTCGGACGTGACGAATGCCAGGCTGTAGATCCCCTTGTGTGGGAACTCGATCAGAACAACTCTTCGAAAGCTGGTCGAGTTCTCGTGCAGCACGGCCGTGAACACCGTCTTCGTCGTTCCGTAGATCCACCTGACGAGCGGAATCCTGTCAATAAAGCGTTCCCACAGTTTGAGCACTCGACGCCCGATGATATTGCTCGCAACGGCACCGACGATGACGATGATGGCAACAAGAACCACAAGACCGAGCCCGGGGATCTCTCGGCCATAGAGCCTTATGACGAATCTCCCAAGTATGTGATCGAACGCGAAGAAGAACTGCCAGAGGACAAGCACGCTGATCGTTATCGGGAGGATCACGAGAAGTCCCGTGAAGAAATACCTTCTGAGAATGCGACCGACATTCTGGCGCTCATGATCGTAACCGTGGCCATCGTCACCACCCCGGCGTGCCGCTCCGCGATCGAGGTCCGCGGCGCCCGGAATTGTGGTGCGGTTCTCTCGCTCGTTCTCGTTCATCGTCTTCTAATCCTTACCTTCCCGATCCTCGTCTGCCCTACCGATATGATCCTGAGTTCGAGACGACCGATGGTCATCTCGTCGCCGGCGTCAGGGATCCTCCCGAGTTCCTTGAGTATGAGACCGGCGATCGTGTTGTAGTCGCCCTCCGGAAGCTTCACTCCTACCGCTTCTCCAACGTCGTCTATCTCAGCTCGCCCATCGACCATGAAAAGGTCGTGATCGATGCGCCGTATGAGTGATTCCCTGACATCGTATTCGTCCTCGATCTCGCCGACAAGCTCCTCAAGCAGATCCTCCAGTGTCACGATGCCCGCGATACTCCCATGCTCGTCCACAACGACCGCCATGTGCTGACGCCTGGCCTGCAACTCGCGGAAAAGTTCGTCGCACGTCTTGGTCTCCGGCACGTGATGCACCTTGCGAGTGATGTCACCCAGCCCCAGCTCGTGCGGCAGCCCGAGGAGATCACGTGAGTGGATCATCGCCTCGATGTGGTCTCTGTCCTCGGAGATGATCGGAAGCCGCGAGAACCCATGCTCGCGTATGAGGGTGACGGCCTCGCCGACCGTAGAGCCGGGGGGCATCCCGACGATGTCCGTCCTCGGCACCATGACCTCTCCAACCGTCGTCAGAGCGAACTCAAAAACGCCGGAGAGGAGCTTCGTCTCTTCCTTGTCTACGGCGCCCGCGATCTCACCTTCGCTCGTGAGAAGAACCCGCAACTGCTCTTTCGTTAGACGTCTCCTCCACTCCGTCACGCGCACGCCAAGAAGACGAAGAATCCCGCGAGCGAGCCCGGTTGCCACCCAGATGATCGGGCCAAGCAGCCAGTAGAAGAACCTGAGCGGGAGTACCAGCTTGAGCGTAATGCTGTCGCTATGCCGCCGGCAGATAATCTTCGGGACAATCTCGCCAAGCACCAGAAGCACGGGCGTCACGATTGCGGTTGAGAGAAGCGCAACCACACCCGGCGGAAGACTGTCCAGACCGTGCGACAGCTTCCACGACACCAGGGACGATGTCATCACGGTCGCGATGCTCGTCCCCACAAGCGTGGTCCCAAGCAACCGTTGCGGATCTGAGACGAACCTCTCGAGCGGACGGGCGCCTCGCTTTCCCTTCTCGATCCAGTGCTCGAGACGTATCCAGTTGATGGATATGAGAGCGGTCTCCGACCCCGAGAAGAAAGCCGAAAGCAGCAACCCTACAACCGCGAGAAGGACAATGGTCATTTCCCTTCCTCCCCGTCCGGAGGTAGTTCCAGCTTCACGATTCTCACACTCGTGATCCTCTGTTCGTCCAGACTCTCAATAGTGAATTCGAGGCCCTCCCGCTCGAGCTTCTCTCCCTCGGACGGAATGCGACCGAAAGCATCAAGCAGGTATCCGGCAAGCGTCTCAATGCCCTCGCCCGGGAAATCCATCACAGCGAGTTCCTCAGCGAGGTCCTCAAGTCGTATGGAACCATCGGCAATGATGGTCTTCATGTCGAGCACCTGCAGAAGCGGTCTCTCTTCATCGTGCTCGTCCCGGATCTCCCCAACTATCTCCTCTATGAGATCTTCGAGCGTGATCACGCCGGCAGTACCCCCATATTCGTCAACCACGATCGCGATGTGCGTTCGTCTGCGCTGCAGTTCCCGCAGAAGCTCACCCGCATTCTTGGTTTCGGGAGTGTAGTATGCCTCGCGCACGAGACCCGATATCGCCTGCCCTCCACCCGTCTGCGGATCAACACCGAGAAGATCCTTCGCGTAGAGAACACCCGTGATGTGATCGAGGTCCTCGCGATACACCGGCAGACGAGAGTGCCCCTCCTCGCGGACCAGGGCGATGGCCTCACTCACGGTTGTGACGTCCTCGAGTCCTTTGATATCCACCCGAGGGATCATGAGTTCACGCACAACCGTGCCGCCGAACTCCATCACGCTGTCGATCATGTCCCGTTCCTCTTCGTCCAGCGTGCCGTCGTGCTCGCTTATCGCAACAATGGTGCGGAGTTCTTCGGCAGTCACGAACGGGTGGTCTCCTCCAGCCTCGCCGCCACCCAGCGTGGACACCAGGTTGTGAAGCACACTGATAACGGGAGCGAGAACACTGCCTACAGCAAACAGCACGGGGGCGCTTCGTCGTGCGAACTTGGCATTCCGCTCGATCGCGTACATCTTTGGAGCGATTTCGCTTACTACGAGAATCACAAGCGTGACCACCCCTACCTCAAGCGCGATAGTGACGGTCTCGGAATAGCCGAGTGAGCGCGCGAACGTTAGAGCGACGACGGCGCCAAGGGACGCGGCAGCAACGTTGACAAGGGTATTGCCCAGCAGGATGGTTATGAGCAGACGATCCGGATGATCGAGCAGCGACCGGACACGGCCGTGTTTCTCCAGCTCGCCGATGTCCAACCGGGACAGCGAGAAGAAGGCCGTCTCAGATCCTGAGAAGATCGATGATAGATAGAGCAGGATAGCAAACCCTGCACCTGCAGCCACAAGATAGAGCATTGCCATTCTCTACGCCTGGTCGAGGACAGCCTTCAGATGCCTGTTCTCGATGCGGCGCATCCGTTTGCGCTCGTTTGTGGAAGCATGATCGAAGCCGACAAGATGCAGCACGCCGTGCGCAACCAGCTTCAGTATCTCATGCCCGACCGGTTTCCTGTATCGGCGCGCCTGAACAGACGCCCGCTCAACTGATACTATCACATCGCCAAGGACGCTCTCCGCCTCCGCGGGGGTCGTCGACTCGTCACCCTCCATCATCGCGAATGACAAGACGTCTGTGGTCTTGTCGATCCCCCGATACTCCAGATTGAGCTTGTGAAGAAACGAGTCCCCGGCGAAGAGAACGGTTACATCAGAATCGGCCCGTCCGCATTCCTCCAGCACGGCGCCAACAAGCCTCCGCACGGCTCGGGTGTCAACCTTGACCATCTTCTGTCTATTGACGATTCTAAGTGCCACGTTCTATCCGCTCCCGGAACTACTTGCCGTGCCCGCGTCCCCGGGACTTCCCGAGTCGTCGGCAGCCGTCGCTTCGTCGGCAGCTTCGTTCTCCTCCTTGACCTTCTGGTCAGGGTACTTGACTCGCTGATGGTACATCCCGACGAGCACTCGAAAGAACGCCTCGCGGATCTTCCTCAAATCGGAGAGAGTCAACTCCGCGTCGTCCAGCTGGTGCGTTCGCCACCTCTTCTCGATGGCGTCATCAATCTCTGCCTCGATACGCTTCGGGGTCAGCGATTCGCCTATCGATCTCGTGCGAGCTTCAAGAAGATCGGCAAGCATGACGATGGCCGACTCCTTGCTCCGAGGCCTGGGACCGGGGTAGCTGTACTCGCCCTCGCTGACTTCGCTCGGGTCATCGCTCTCCTCTGAGGCCCTCTTGTAGAAGAATTCCATGACGCTCGTCCCGTGATGCTCGCGGACCATGTCGATGATCGGTTCGGGCAACTTCTCCTTGCGAGCAAGCTCGATCCCGTCTTTGACGTGCGCCTGGATGATGAGGCTCGAGACCTTAGGCTTGAGGCCGGTGTGCTTGCTCTGGGTCTGGTCAAGCCCCTGCTGGTTTTCGATAAAGTAACCGGGATTGACCAACTTGCCGATGTCGTGGTAGTAGGCGCCTACTCGTGTCAGGAGTCCGTTCGCTCCGACGGCCTCCGCGGCCGCCTCAGCCAGATTGCCGACAACAATGCTGTGATGATACGTCCCCGGAGCTGTCATCGCCATCCGTCTCAACAGCGGCTTGTTCATATCCCCGAGCTCCAGAAGGGTGATGTCAGTAGTCACCTTGAATCCGCGCTCGAAGAGCGGCAACGCCACAATAACAATGCCCATGCTGACGAACGCGTTCAGCCCCCCCCACCCCATTCTTGTCAGAGTGGGAACACCAACGTCCACCATCGAAATGTCGGCGATCGCTATCGTAAGTGCATACGCACCGACGACCTTGATCCCCGACCAGTAGAAGTCCTCCCGATGTCTGACGCGCCGCACGGAGTGCGCTGCGATCGTCCCTGCTACAAGCGACACAAAGATGAAGGGCAGTCCGAAGCTCGTATAGACTGCCACCAGAATGACCGTAACGACCGTGGCCATCACGGCTGTCTCGAAATCGAAGAGCATCGATGCAAACATCGCAAGAATGGCTATCGGCACCAGATAGGGCGATGCTCCGGGAATGCGACCCAGGAGGGCTGCCCCAACCATCACTATGGCCACGAGGATCATGAAGAGAATGGGGTAGCGAATCTCTGTGACCATGCGGCGCTTACGCGCCTGCACGTAGAGGGCGAAAATGCCCAGGAGGAGCATCGCCTCCAACATCCTCCCGAGACGCGGGAAGAACCTGAGGTAACCGGCCTCCTCCATCAGAAGCTCCGCACGCTTGCGCTCAAGCGAGAAGATGGCCACGATATGCTCGCTCGTGATCCTCTCCCCCCGCTGGAGAACGACTTCATCTTTCTTGAAATCCCGGCCGGTCAACTCGACGACGGCTGCCATAGCCGCCTCTTTTCTCCGCGCGTTCTCAGCGACATCGTAGACGACGTTCCCCTCGAGGAACGGAGTCACGATCTCCTTCACAGCGATCGTCATGTCTGGATCGTCCAGGGTCCTCGCGGCCTCACGCTGCACGGTCTCTACAACAAGCCGTTCAGGAATGAACGATTGGATGCGGACCACCGTCTCGTCATCGGCCTTGATCAACATCACCGTGTCGTCAGGTTTAAGCGGAGGCGTGCCGCGCTCACTCAGTATGCCCCGTTCGTACACAACGAACATTATCTCTCTTGCGCGCTCCTCTGCTCTCTCAGCCTGACTGGGGTCGAGAAGGATCCGGCGAGAAGCGTCGCTGAGTGTGACACCGAGCTGACCAAGCGACTCGAGTCTCTGCTGAAGTGGCTCATTGCCGCCACGGATGTCGTAGATCCGCATGAGGAGTTCCCCGAAACGTGTTCTCTTCTCTGTGCGGGACGCCTCATCGTAGCGAAAGACGGGCACGACACCGTCGGCAACCATCTCCCGTTCCTGGGCAAGTTCATCGGTTGTCTTCAGCACAACGAAATCAAAGGGGGCGACCACTTCGGCACGCGACACCTGCCCCACCTTGATCTCGCTCTCTGTTGTGGGCACGGCCTGCGGAAACAGGAACTCCAGGACGATGACGAACCCCACGATGAGCAGCAATCCAAAGAGAAGACTGTTCCTGTGAGTGGCCCAGTCCGCACGCGGGCCGTCGGAGCCGGCGCCGAGCTTCACGCGGTCGGCTCTGGCTCGGGGCTCCTGTCTCTGGCGGAACCATCTTGCCATCAGTCGTTCCCTTCGCCTCTCTGCAATGTGTTCGGCTCTTCCTTCGCTCGTCCATACCTATCGAAGGCCTTCACGATCTCACGCACGAGCCTGTGCCTGACGACATCGCTCTCGGTAAGATAGACAAACTTGATCCCATCGATCCCCGACAACACATCCTGGATTTTAACAAGGCCGGACATCGCCCTGTTGGCGAGATCAATCTGTGTGATGTCTCCTGTGATGGCAGTTCGAGAGTTGAATCCAAGCCTGGTCAGGAACATCTGCATCTGCGGCATCGTGCTGTTCTGTGCCTCGTCCAGAATGACGAAAGCGTCGTTCAGCGTCCTGCCTCGCATATATGCCAACGGGATGACCTCAATCGTACCCACGTCGATCAGCCGTTTCACCCTCTCGGGATCCATCATGTCGCGAAGAGCATCGTAGAGCGGTTGAAGATACGGTGCAATCTTCTCCTTGAAGTCGCCCGGAAGGTACCCGAGGCTCTCTCCGGCTTCCACGGCTGGGCGGACGAGGACTATCCTCTCCACCTCCTTGCGCCTGAGCGCAGCCACGGCCATGGCCACGGCCAGATAGGTCTTCCCCGTACCGGCAGGTCCGATGGCCACCACGATATCGTACTGCTTGAGAGCGTCGACGTAGGACTGCTGGCCCGCTGTCCGTGCCTCAACAGGCTTCTTGAGATCCTTCAACCTCTTCTCGCTTCCGTGAAAGCGCGCCAGTTCCTCTGCCCTGCCCGACCTGACCATGCTGATGGCGTACTCCACATCCTCTCGCTGCACTGTCCGACCCTGGCGCACAAGCCTCGCCATCTCATTGAGAACCGTCTCCGCCAAGGCGGCCCCAGGTCCGTCGCCCGAGATGGTTATCTCACCGCCGCGCGCGGTCACATGAGCGTCGAGTGAGTCCTGCAACAACCGAAGATTGGCGTCGTTCCGCCCGTAGAGATGAACAGAGTCTATGTCGGCGACAGATATCTTCCGCTTCAACGATACCTCACCCGCGTGCACGTCCGGGATACCAGCGGCGCGGACTGCCTGCGCCATCGAAACACCATCATCGATCCCTCGGGATTTCCGGCGGAACTATGCAATCGGGCTCCCGGTTCCCACGGCGCTGCCGGGGGCCAAGAGCCCGTTCTGCAATGGAGTTCCAGTAGCCGAGTGACTCTCCCTCCGGGATCGTCACACATCCCCGTTCAAGATCCGAGCGACCGGCTTCGGGCCGACTCGGTCGGTCTCAGCGAATCCCCTAGCGCGGGATCGTCAGGATCTGGCCCGGCTGAATGACGTCAGGGTTCGAAATCTCGGCCTGATTGGCCTCGTAGATCCTGGACCACATCGTCGAGTTGCCGTAGATCTCCCAATACCCGGCGATCCGCCAGAGGCTCTCACCGACGCCGACCGTGTAGCTATGCGGCCAGTCTCTCGGAATCGTCAGCTCCCAATCGGGGTAGATGAGATTCGGATCGTCGATCAGCCCGCGATTCGCTCTGTAGATACGCTTCCACTTGAGCGGGTCGGCGTAGATCTCGTCCATCTCAGAGATCTTGTAGAGAAAGTCGCCCTTCTGGACAATGTAGACTCTCGGCAGACCCTCGAACCACGCGATCTCTCCGTTCAGTGCATCGACCTCACCCTTGAGTTCCCTGAGCCTTGGTGTGAGCTTGGCCATTTCGGCGTCCAGATCGGCGGCTGCGCCCTGCTCCTTGCCGATATCATCTCTGGCCCGTGCAGCACCGTCCTGCGCATTCTCATACTCTCTGAGAAGATCGACGCAGTAGTCCTCTCTCTGATCCTTCGAGAGCTTCTGGTACTCCTCTTCCGTGTAGAAGTCGCCGGCGCTCGGGTCTGCGGTCCTCTGAATTCCGGAACCACAGCCGGTCACGAGGGCGAGGGCTACAAGGAGGACCAGTGCAACTGATATTCTGTGCAACATCGGTCTTATCTCCTTCCTTCGCGTTTCGCGGCCAGTTAGCGCCCGCTACCCTTTTTCAGTTCGTAAAGGCGAGCCTCAAGTGCTGCGGGCTGACCCTCCAGATCGGCGATCTCACTTCTTGTTCCGGCCAGATCGGCCTCGAGCTCGGCCCGCTCACTGCGCGCGGCTTCGAGTTCGGTCAACGCTGCATCGCTCTCATCCTGCGCAAGCTCAACTGCGGTCACATCCGCGCCTTCGCACGGAGGCTTCGGCCCACAGCCCATCACAGCCGCCACCAAGACAAGCAGAAGCGATGCGAGAGCAATGACTCTCCCCGTCGTTCTTGCCATCGCGTGGCACCCCCCTTCCAACAGACATACTTACACTGTACGCGCGAAAACACATCGGCGCGCCGCATGAATCGACTACACTTACTCAAGAAACTAGCAGAGCCCTCATCGACTGTCAAGTCTCATTTCCTGAACAGGCCTAGCCTTAGGGCTCTTGAGGAGATCTACGCCTTCCTTTTCGTAAATGTGATGTGAAGCTCCTCCATCACTTCACGCTCCGGTTCGGAAGGTGAACCATCCATCAGCGACAGACCCTTGTAGGTCTTCGGGAACGCGATGACGTCCCTGATCGATTCCTCACCCGTCAGCATCATCACGATCCGGTCGAGTCCGGGCGCGATCCCTCCATGAGGCGGTGCGCCGTAGTCGAAGGCCCTCAACAGGAACCCGAATCGTTCCTCCGCGTCCTCCGGGGTCATCCCGACGACCTTCATCACGTGTTCCTGGATGTCGCGACGGTGGATCCGGATGGAACCGGATGCGAGTTCAACACCGTTCATGACCAGGTCGTAGAGCTGCCCCAGAACTCTGCCGGGATCGGTATCCAGATACTGCATGTCCTCATCGCGAGGCATTGTGAACATGTGATGCTCGGTCTCCCAAGCATTCGCTTCCTCGTTGAACGCGAACATCGGGAAGTCGGTAACCCAGAGGAAGTTGAGAAGACCGTCGGGAGCAAGATCGAACTCATCGCGGAACGCGAGCCTCAAGCGCCCGAGCACGTTGTTGACCTTGCTTGTAGTGTCGGCTCCGAACAAGAGGAGGTCGCCGTCCACGGCCTTCGCCCTCTCGATGATCGCTGCCGTCTCGGCCTCTGAGAGGAACTTGCTGATGCCCCCGTCGAATGCGCCATCGGTCACCTTCACATAGGCGAGACCCTTGGCGCCCCAACTCTTCGCGAGCTCTTCCTTCTTGTCTATGCGGCTTCGCGACCAATCTCCACAACCGGCCGCAACAAGGCACTTCACCGCACCACCGGAGTCGATCGCCGAGCGGAAGACACTGAACTCCGCATTTCCCAAGAGGTCCGTCAGATCGATCAGTTCCATCCCGAAGCGAGTGTCGGGTTTGTCCGAACCGTAACGCGCCATGGCGTCGGCATATGTGAGGTGTGGAAACGGCACATCCAGCTTCTGCCCAAGCACTTCCTGCCAGATCGAAGCGATCAGCCCCTCTGTCAGTGCGAAGATGTCATCCTGTGTGACGAAACTCATCTCGATGTCTATCTGTGTGTGCTCCGGCTGCCGGTCGGCGCGCAATCCCTCGTCGCGCAGACAGCGGGCGATCTGGAAATAGCGGTCGAAGCCGCTCACCATGAGGATCTGCTTGTAAAGCTGGGGAGACTGAGGCAGAGCGTAGACCTTCCCCGGGTGGATTCGGGACGGAACGATGAAGTCCCGCGCGCCCTCCGGCGTCTTCTTCGCGAGCATCGGTGTCTCGATCTCGATCAGCCCCTGATCGCAGAGATAGTCGCGCGCCGCCTTCGCCGCCCGGTGGCGGGTCATCAAGAGGTTCTGCATGTGCGGACGCCTGAGATCCAGGTAGCGGTATTCCAGTCTCAGGTCATCGCTCGCCTTGATCGGCTCCTCGAGAACGAACGGCGGCGTGAGGCAATCGTTCAGCACTCTCATCTCCCGCACGAGGACTTCGATCTCGCCCGTCGAGAGATCCGTATTCACGGTCCCCTCAGGCCTCGCAGCAACCTCCCCGCGGATGGCTATCACGTACTCAGAACCGAGCCCCCCCGCCACCTGCAGCAGCTCCGCGTCCTCCTCCGGTCTGAAAACGATCTGCGTCGTCCCGTATCTGTCCCTCAGATCCACGAAGAGAAGGCCTCCAAGATTCCTTCTCCGGTGCACCCAACCCGCGAGGGCGACTGTCGACCCGACTGCTCCGGCTCTCAGCTCGCCGCACGTATGCGTTCGCGTAAGTTCACCCATCGGTTGCAGCTTCATCGTGATTCCCTGTCTCTCGGTTGCAGCTTCATCGTGATTCCCTGTCTCCTGGTCGTTGTCAAGTCAACCGTCGCGCCGGTCATCTACGGTGACGCGAGCCGGTCCCGGATGGCCTTCTCAATTTCTCCCTCGCCGGGGCTTACCTCCCACCCGGTCGCAGCCTCTCTCAGCTTGAGGGGTCCACCCTCGCCCTGATTAACGAGCACGAACCGCGCGTTCATGCGGCCGGCCTCCTGCATCTGTTTGTTGAAGCTTCGGCCCTGGTAATCCATCTCGACGGAGAACGTCTCCCTTAGCCGCGCCGCGAGAGCCACGTTCAGCTCGGCAGCCCCATCACTTCCCGCCACGAGGTAGATGTCGGGGCCCGGAGCCGCATTCGGAAAGGCTCCCTCCTCTTCGAGCGCGGAGATCAGTCGCTCAACACCTGCCGACACTCCGCAGGCCGGAGTCGGTTTCCCTCCAAGCTCTTCCGTCAGTCCGTCGTATCGGCCGCCGCCGCACAGCGCGCTTTGCGCTCCCAGCTTTGTGTAGTGGATCTCGAAAATGGTCTTCGTGTAGTAGTCGAGCCCGCGTGCGAGTCCGCTGTCTATGACATATGGAACAGAGACCGCTTTCAAATGCGCCTCCACACCTGCGAAATGATCTCGGCACTCGTCGCACAGCGCATCGAGAATCGAAGGCGCGTCAGAAAGAAGCGCCTGGCAGCTCTCGTTCTTGCAGTCGAACATCCGTCTCGGATTGCGCTCGTAGCGTTCGCGGCAGTCATCGCAGAACCGCTCAAGCCTGGGCGCGAGTTCCTTCCTCAGAAGATCATTGTAGGCCGGGGTGCAACTTGGGCATCCGGCGCTGTTTATCCTCGCCTCGGTTCGTTCAAGACCAAGCCCCTCGAAGTACCGAACAGAGAAGAGAATGATCTCCGCGTCTATGGCGGGGCTCAGTGACCCTATCGCCTCGAGCCCCCACTGCCAGAACTGCCGGTAGCGCCCGGCCTGCGGACGCTCATAGCGAAACATCGGGCAGAAGTATCTGAGCTTCGTGACGCGCGCGCCCCGACCCATGCTGTGTTCGATGAAGGAACGTACCACGCTCGCCGTTCCCTCAGGCCTGAGCGTTAGACTCCGACCCTTGCGGTCCGGGAAGGTGTACATCTCCTTCCGTACAATATCGGTCGAGTCACCGATCCCGCGGGCGAACAGCTCGGTCTCCTCGAAGACCGGGAATCTTATCTCCTTGTATCCGAATCGCTCCGCCGTCTCGCGAAATACTCGTTCGACACGCTGCCATTTCCAGCTGTCGGCGGGGAGAATGTCCTGCGTTCCCCTGGGCGCCGTGTACTTCATCGTCCTCCCGCCTTCCATCTGTAGAACCAGATCGCCATGCGGTTGCCTATGATCACACCAACAGAATCGGCGAGCCAGTCACGAAAATCGGAACACCGTCCGGGAACCGTAAACTGGTAGATCTCATCGAGAGCACCGATAGCGAGACCCATGAGAATGGCGAAGAGCGTTACCCATCGTCTCTTCGCTCCCTTCAGTGTCCCGAAGAACCCTATGGTAAGGAAGAGCCCCAGTCCGCCGTACTCCGCCGCGTGGGCAAGCTTGTCGACCATCTTGAGCTTTATGATCGTGCTCGCGAAGACCGACACGGACGAGAGCCCGAAGATGAGGATCGTCCACGCTATCGCGGGAATCCACGGCTTGAGCTTCTTCCACACCACGCTATCTCTCCAGCCTGCGCCCTGTGCGACGCAATGGGAATCCGGGTGACAGGTACGTACGGGCGCGGCGTCACGCCCCATAGGAGTGCAGACCGCCCAGGAAACGACTCCCGAGCACCGTGAACAACGTGACGAGGAACCCGAGAACAGCCAGTCTCGCCGCGCCCACGCCACGCCATCCCTTGACGAATCTGGCGTGCAGATAGATAGCATACACGAGCCAGACGATGAGAGAACTCGTTTCCTTTGGATCCCACGACCACGGCGCACCCCAGGCGCTGTTCGCCCATATGGCCCCGGCCAGAAGGGCGCCGATCGTGAAGAGTGGAAAGCCGACGCCGATGGCGCGATAGGTGACCATATCGAGCGTCTCCTTGTCCGGGAGGCGCTCCCACCCTCGCCAGTCTCCTATCATGTACATGACCGCCGCCACGAACGACACGGCGAAGGCCGCTTCGGCGAGCGCCGCGAGTGACACGTGGATCCATAGCCAGTAGCTCTGCAGCGCCGGGATCAGCTGCTGCTCGATCCTGGAGGGAAAGAGAGAGGCCACGCCCATTCCAAGCACGCCCACCGGTGCAGCGAAAGCCGTCAGGAGCTCCAGTCCCTTCATTCTCCACATTACGATAAACGCCAGGACCGCCGCCCACGAGAGAAGCAACATGTAGTCGAAGGGACCCGTCACCGGAGGGTGTCCGGAGGCCGCCCATCGCACACCCAGTGCGACCGTCTGCGAGGTCAGACCAGCAAGCGTGATCACATATACGATGCTGCGAACAATCGGCGTCCGCGTGCCGGCGTAGATGCAGGCGCCCACGGTAGCAGCCAGATAGCTCCAGAGGGCCACCCAGAAAAAGATCATGTCGGGTCTTGTGCCCATTCCCAGCAACCTCCAGGGAGAACGTCCATCAGGCCCCGTGGAGCGCAGCACCCAGCGAGCCCTCGTCCATAGCGTTGATCAGGCGACACCTTGTGGACGCTTCGTCCATAGCGTCAGGCAGAGTCCGAGAGAGAGAATCCCGAGCCCCGCAAAGAGAAGCGGCGTGCCCGGCTGTCTCGCGTATTCGAAACGCGTCAGCCCATTGTCAAAGTCGGGGATGTAGTCCAGGAAGAAGATACGACACGGGAGATCGCTGTCGTCGCGATGACCGGCGTGTCGCCCCATGAAGAACCAGCGTTCGACCACCAGTTCCCCCGCCTCCAACAACTCCACAAGCACTGCCGGATTGTCATGTCTGATCGAAGCTAATCCAGCTGTCCCAGTTTCGATATCGTAGGTGAAGTCAGCAAGGAACTCCAGCACTTTGAGGCTCAGGTCGGTGCCCTCGATCTCCACGGTTTCCCCCGGCGCCGCCGTGATGTCCCTGTGTAGCGGCGCTCCCTCCGGAACCGGAACTACTACTCCAATGAAAGCACGCCGTATGGATCTGGACGACGGCAACATCTCATACTGATAGACGCCGATCCCCCGGTGATTAAGCGGGTGGTTGACCTCGATGCGGCGCTTCAAGACCTCAACCCCGTTTTCGAACACAGTCACGTCGGTAAGGTACTCGCTCAAGCTCCCGTCTTCCGTGAATTCCGTCCGCGCGGCGTCGACGCGAATCGAAAAACCTCCCTCGGGAACCTCGATCATATCGCCCGCCTCGAGATAGCGCGGAGCCGGGTACTTGAAACCCGCAAGAGCCGTCACGAGACCGGCCGCGGCGATGACTGCGATCGAAAGATGGGTCAGAAGTGAACCCGTCGCGGAGAGTCGCCGCCCTGGACGTCTGACTAGTCGGACGATGCGGCGGAACGTGCACATGACCGTGGACACAACAACGAGCGCACCCAGCTGTGCGAAGTACCAGGTTCTGAAGACATTCGTGAGACCAGAGCGAAAGAGGAAGAGACCGAACGCATCTCCGTACCGCTCCGTGTAGGCCTCAAGCGGAAGCCGCTGGCCGACGAGAGCGCCTATCATCGAAATGGCAGCCATGGCTACCAGGAGCCAGATGGCGGTACGCATCGACGTGAGCCAGCTGCGAAACTTCTGCAAGAAGAGGGCTGCCGCGAGAAGAACGAGTGGCACGAGCACTACAAGCGGAACAGGACCCAGCACGCCCACCTCACTCTCCGGCGGCGGAACACGCCGCACGTTTCATCTCAAGCCGCTTCCTGATCCACTCTATCCACACGTCCATCCCCTCGCCCTTGAGTGCAGAAAGCTCGAGCACTTCGCACTCGGGATTCAGGACGCCTATTTCCGTTCCTACCTTCTCAACGTCGAACTCAAGATACGGAAGGAGGTCGATCTTGGTGATGATGGCAAGTTCCGCCTCGTGGAATATGGATGGATACTTCATCGGTTTATCGTCGCCCTCGGCAGTCGAGAGCAGCACCATCCGGATGTCCTCGCCGAGGTCGTACGTCGACGGACAGATGAGGTTGCCGACGTTCTCAATGAAGACAATGTCAGCAGCCTCGAGGGCGAGCTCACCCAACACGTCTCTGATCATCTTCGCGCTCAGGTGACAACCTCCACCCGTGTTGATCTGTATCCCATCCGCTCCGTGCGCCCGGACCCGATCCATGTCGCGCTCAGTGCTGACATCGCCTTCGATCACAAGAATCTTTGTCCTGTCGGCAAGCCGGTCGAGCGTGGCCTCGAGCAACGTTGTCTTCCCCGATCCGGGCGAGCTTATGATGTTGAACACCAAGGCCCCCGCGTCGGAGAACCTCTGCCTGTTCTCGATAGCAACGCGGTCATTCTCGCTCAGGATCTTCTTCTCGACATTGACCTTCGACACGATTCCCTCCGCTAGTCCTCGTTTATCTCGAGGTGCTTGATGTCCAGTTCAAGACCTGAGTGTATCTCGATGTCGGTCGACCCGCACGATGGGCATCCCAGCGCAAACTCTTCGTAGGTGAAGTCGCGCTCGCACGAGCGGCACCGGCCGGCGATTGGTATGTCGTTGATCACGAGTTCGACGCCCTCGTACGGACCGCCGGACGTGATCACTTCGAACGCTTCGCTCAACAGAGTCGACTCGACCGTCGAGCCTCTTCCGATATCAAGGAAGATACGCTCCAAGGTCGCGTTCGGATGCTCGACCATCGTCTTCTCGACGATCTCAAGCATGCTCTGGCAGATCGACAGCTCGTGCACGAAAGCTCCTCACAGCATGGCAGGGGCGGCGGTCTGAAGCGCCGGCCCGTGGCCACAGTGGCGGCATCCGCAGTGGCGCCTAGCAGATCCGCGGCAGCTGGACGCCCTCCAGCATCACTATCGGCCGTAGGCCCCCTACCTCGGTTCGAAGGTAGACCCCGCGCTTGCCACCTACGGTTCCTATTGTTGTTGCATCCTGTCCGAGCGGGTGCGACCGCATCGCCTTGAGAACTATGTCGGCGCCGCGCTCGGGAACGACGACTATCACTTTGCCCTCGTTCGCCATGTAGATCGGATCGTATCCGAGTATATCGCAGACAGTACGGACCTTCCTGGCCACCGGGATGTCCGATTCTCTAATCGTGATGCCGAGACCTGACTTAGAGGCGATCTCGTTGAGCGTGGTTCCGAGACCTCCTCGTGTCGGGTCCCTGAACACGTGGATGTCGGGATAGGCACAAAGCACGGCATCGACAAGCCCGTTCAGACACGCGCAATCGCTCTCGATGACCTCGTCCAGCTTGAGCTGTTCACGCGCGACCAGAATGGCGGTCTCGTGATCCCCTATCGTCCCGGAGAGAATCACGACGTCGCCTTCCTCCGCGCGCGAGGCCGAGATCGAAACGCCGTCCGGGATGACACCGATACCGGCGGTGTTGATTATGATGCCGCCCACTGCCCCGTGTTCCACAACCTTGGTGTCGCCGGCGGCGATCGACACTCCGGCGGCCTCAGCCGCCTCCGCGATGGAATCGATGATCTCCTCAAGCACGGAGAGCCTGAGGCCCTCTTCGATTATCAGGCCGAGTGTGAGATAGAGAGGGGTCGCTCCCTTCATGGAAAGATCATTGACGGTACCGGCCACGGCGAGCTTCCCTATGTCACCACCCGGGAAGAAGAGCGGTTGTACGACGTACGAGTCGGTCGTGAACGCGACGCGTCCACCCTCAAGCTTGTGGCCGCCCAGATCCGGGAGCTCCGCGGAGTCGTCGAGAGACTCGAGGATCGGGTTCGCGAGCCGCGGCACGATCAGGTTCTCGATCAGCTCGTGCATGAGCGCCCCGCCGCTACCGTGCGCCAGCTTCACCCTGTCGTCGTTGTCCAATAGGTCACCTCTCCCGGCGCGGCCACGTCTCACGGCGCGCCCGTGCGTACCAGAGTCCTCGCACGCAGCTATCTATGCTGCATCTCTCTCGTACTTGTAGAAGGCTGCACACGATCCTTCAGTGGACACCATACAGGGCCCGACGGGGCGACGGGGCGTACACTCCTCACCAAAGAGCGGACAATCAGTCGGGAGCTTCCGTCCCAGCATGATCTCCCCGCAAACGCAGCCCGGTTGTTCAACGGGGCTCTCCACGTCGAGCGACAGCCGTTCCCGCACATCGAAGCCACGATAGCGTTCGTTCAGGTCATGGCCGCTTCCTGGAATGACGCCGATGCCGCGCCACTCCGCGTCGCACTCCTCAAACACGTCTCGCAGAAGCTTCTGCGCAGCGACGTTGCCCTCGCCCGTGACGGCCCTCTTGTATCGCACCTCCACTCCGGCGTGGCCCTGGTTGGCTCTGATCGCCGCCACTTGCTCCAACAGCGCCTCAATGCCGGAGAGGATGTCGAGTGGTTCGAACCCCACGACGACGCACGGCATATTGCGGTTGCAGGCCACAGGCGCGTAGGCGTCGGCGCCGATGATGACGCTCGCGTGTCCCGGGCAGATGAAACCGTCGAGAGGACGATTCGGAATCGACGCCAGCATGTCGAGTGCGGCCGGGACGGTTTTGAAGAACGGGAGAATAGAGAAGTTGCCCAAGCCCTCCCGCTCCGCAGCCACGATCGTCGCCGCGATCGTCGGTGACGTCGTCTCGAATCCAACACCCAGGAAGACAACCTCGTGTCCGGGGTTCTCCCGCGCTATCTTAAGCGAGTCCATCGGACTGTAGGCGATCCTGACGTCGGCTCCGTCCATGCGCGCGCTCTCAAGAGAGGACCGTGATCCAGGGACACGCATCATGTCGCCGAATGTCACGACGATCGTGCCCGGCGTCTCCGCCACCGCGATCGATCTGTCTATCTCGATCAGCGGCGTAACGCAGACCGGACACCCGGGACCCGAGAGAAGCCGCAGCGAATCCGGAAGAAGCGATCTCAGACCGAAGCGCGAGATGGCGACTGTGTGAGTTCCGCAAACCTCCATCAAGGCTACGGGCTCGTCGGTAGTCGCACCCGCTCTCTTGAGAAGACGCTCTATTCGCCCGAGAAGAACCCGGGCCGCAGACTCGGACCGGAACGACTCGACTTCCATGATTGGATCGGTCATCTCCTACGCCTCTCGCGCTCTTCCCTGTCCGCGGCCTCTGCCAACTCCTGGAAGAGCCGCAACGTCTCCTCAGCCTCCGCCTCGTCGAGCCGCTGGATCGCGAAACCCGCGTGGACAAGAACGTAGTCCCCGACCTTTGCCTCAGGAACGAGCGTCAGGTTCGCCTCCTGCGAGATTCCTCCGAAGTCGACCTTCGCAATGTCACGCTTTATCGACATGACCCTGCCCGGTACTGCCAGACACATGATTCCTCCGCCTTCCGGAACACAGTTCCCGCAACGCTCTATTCTAAGCCTCGCGCCGCCCGCTCGCCAGCAACGACTGCCTGTCCCAAGGAGACACCACCATCATTCGCCGGGACTTCTCTATTGAGAAGCACTCTGAACCCCCCGGTTTCGAGCAACGAGACGAGTTTCGTCAGGAGATAGCGATTCTGGAAGACTCCGCCTGAGAGCGCCACGGTACCAATGCCCGTTGCCCGCGCCACTACGCCGCAGGCGTCGGCTGCAAACCGCACGACGGTGTTGTGAAATGCCCTAGCCACAACCTCTCGCGGAGTTCCCGCAAGCATATCGGCCAGGACCGCCAGCACCGTCGGCCCCGCGTCGACCACGAATCCCCTCTCGGAGTCGACGAGTGCGTAGGGGTAGTGTGGCTCACTCGCCCCATCATCATCTCGATTGATCAGCGACTCGAGTTCGATCGCGGCCTGCGCCTCATAGCTTATCTCGTGGCAGACACCGAGGATTGCTGAGACGGCGTCGAAGAGGCGCCCCGCACTCGATGTCGCGATGCAGTTCAGGTTCCTCTCGATCTGCTGAACGACGAGATCGAGTTCACCAACATCGATCTCAGGGAAGAGCCGTCGCCCGACGCCGGACAGGTTGCTCTCACCTGCAGCGTGGAGGTGCGCAAGCGCCACGCGGTACGGGTGACGGATCGCCGAGTCGCCGCCGGGGAGCGGCGTGTACTTGAGATGACCCGCGCGCTCGAAGTCGCTCCTGTCGGCTACGAGAAACTCGCAGCCCCAGATCGCCCCGTCCGTGCCGTATCCGGTTCCGTCGAGGGCAAGACCGATCACGGCGTCGGTGACTCCGTTCTCCGCCATCACCGACACGATGTGCGCGTGATGGTGTTGCACTCCGATGAGGCGCACGTGGCTGTCGGCCTCCTCCACATAGCGCTTGGCGAATCTCGTTGCCAGATAGTCGGGATGAAGATCATGAGCCACGATCCCGGGCTCCACCCGGAACCATTTGAGAAACCGCTCGAGCATCTCCTCGTAGAACTCGAGCGTCGGCTGATTCTCCATGTCGCCGATGTGCTGGCTCACGTACGCGCGACTTCCATCGAGAAGGGTGAACGTATTCTTGAGCTCCGTACCGCACGCCAGGACCGTGGGCGTTGATTCGGGCGCCGGCCCGCTTCCAGCTGAAGCGGAGACGTTTTCGAGATC
The DNA here is from genome assembly GCA_030622115.1 of Candidatus Eiseniibacteriota bacterium. Classification (GTDB taxonomy): domain Bacteria; phylum Joyebacterota; class Joyebacteria; order Joyebacterales; family Joyebacteraceae; genus Joyebacterum. The sequence continues at coordinate 118,352 of JAUXGN010000001.1, read as the reverse complement.
GATCGGATACGGCGCATAGCCGCGAGACCGCCTGGACATGAGCACGCGACCGACTTCAACAAAGACCACGGAGTCGTCATTCCGATTGACTATGTCGCGATTGTGGGTCAGGTGTGTGCGCGTGATGCCTGTGAGCCTGTTAGTCGCGGTCTCCAGATCAGCCACGATCGGCTCGCCGGACACATTCGCGCTCGTCATGATGAGCACTTCCTGCTCATCGTCGAAGAGCAGGTGATGAAGCGGCGCGTACGGAAGCATAACTCCAAGGTAGGCGTTGTTCGGCGCGACCAGCGCCGAGATGCCCCCCACACTGCCCCTCTTCTTGAGAAGCACGATGGGGCTCCACGGACTGGTCAGCACACGCTCTTCAATCGGATCCATGTGGACGAGCCGGCGAGCAACCTCGATCGAACGACACATGATGGCGAACGGCTTCGCGGGACGGTTCTTCTTTTCCCTGAGCGCGCGCACCGTCACGTCGAGCGACGCGGCAGCAGCGATGTGGAACCCGCCGAGACCTCTGACACCTATGATGCCTCCGTGTCTGAGCAGCCATCTGGCGCCGGCAGCAGGGTCATCCTTCACGCTCGCCGCGATGTCCTTCGGTATCCGGAGGTAGCTGCGGCCGGTGATGAGTTCCGCCGTGCCGCTGTCCGCGGGCGTCGGCATCACAAGCTCAAGCGCCGGACCGCAGACCCGACACGCGTTCGGCTGCGCGTGGAATCGCCTGTCGAGCGGATCCTCGTACTCGCGTTGACACTCCGGACACATCGTGAACGCGCGCATCGTGGTCTTCGGGCGATCGTACGGTGTCTCCTCTATGATAGAGAACCTGGGGCCGCAGTTCGTGCAGTTGATGAAGGGGTAATGATGCCGCCGGTCGGACGGATCGAGGAACTCGCGCAGGCAATCGGCGCAGACGGCAACGTCAGGGCAGATGAGTGTCACTTCCCGCTCGTCGGCCTCGCTCGGGCGGATCTCGAAACGCTCGAATCCCTGTGGCTCGATCGATATCCGCTCCATGGCGTCGACGCGCGCCAGAGTCGGAGCCTCGGCCGTGATGGCGCGCTCGAATTCGCGGACGTCACCTTCTGTGCCGTCACACTCGATGATGACGCCGACGGTCGAGTTCACCACCCATCCTGTGATGTGATGCTCGTGGGCGATACGGTAGATGAACGGTCGGAAACCGACGCCCTGCACCACACCCCGAACAGTGATCCTCGCACCCATGATGTCTGCGTGCGTCATGCCCACGCCCCTCTGTGCGGCCACTCATGACAAGAACGGCCCCTGACGCTGCCGCGGGCCGCCCAAGATGCTCGAACACCTACGATAGTACCCCTCCCCAACCGTGCCCGCAAGCCATCACCCGCGGGGCCCGGGTGATTCTGGCCCGCACGAAGCAAGCTTCAATGCAATGGACATGTCGGTTCCTCCAAGCATATTGACGGTGTGCTCCTACAGGAGTAAACTTGTCATGTAACGATCAACAGGCAGGGGCATTCATCTGTAGAGTCCCCTCTCCAGAGTCAGTGCTACTTTGCCTGCCACCGCGCTCCTCCATCGCGAACGCGCTCCACAAGGGGGAAAACGATGAAACGGCAAGCTGCTCCTGCCGCTACCTTCCTCGTGCTCATCCTGCTTTCACTCGCTGCAACGGCCGATGTCATCTACGTCGACCACGCGGGAGGTGGCGACTACCTGACGATACAAGATGGAGTCAATGCGGCCAGTGAAGGCGACACGGTGCTCGTATCGTGCGGCACGTACTACGAGCACGACATCGAAATAGCTCCCGGGATATGTCTCACCAGCGAGACGGGCTTTGCGGACTGCGTGATTGTCGACGCGGAGGCGCTTGGCCGCGTGCTTCACTGCGTGGGTGGCGCCAACACCACAGTCACAATCGTCGGCTTCACACTCGCGAACGGCCGGGTCGTAATCCCGGGCGAGAACACAGCGCGGGGGGGAGGGATGTTCTGCGAGTGGTCGGTGTCGCCGACAATCGTCCGCTGCACATTCACCGGCAACTACGCGCAATCCTACGTCGCAAAGGGCGGCGGGCTCTTCTGCAATAGCTCCGCAACAATCACGGACTGCGTCTTCTCGAACAACGCCACATGGAGCACACAGGGCCTCATCTGGGTCGTGGCGCCCGAGGGCGGCGGAGCCCGCATCGAGGGCGTTGCGACGGTCTCCGGCTGCACGTTCGAGAGCAACCAAGCCCACGTGGACTGCGGTGGGCTCTACATCGAACAGGGAACGATCACTGACTGCCTATTCCTGAACAACGGAGCCGGCCGCGATGTGGGAGCGTTTTACTCTTGCTGCTCGAGTTCGTTTTCGAGCTGCGTCTTCTCAGGCAACTGGTCGGGTGGTATTGCAGGGGCTGTCTGGTGCTGTAGTTCGTATCCCACAGATCCAGTGTTCACAGACTGCACCTTCTCGGGCAATTCAAGCGAGGCCCTGCGCCTTGAGACTGAACACGCCGAGATCACGAACTGCTCCTTCGTGGGCAACGCCAGTCCGGCTATCCGCGAGAGCGACTCGTCTCCCATCATCCAGCGAACAATCATCGCGTTCACCGAAGGTGGACCGGGACTCTCCTGCTACGGGTCCGGCGCCCCTTTGATCACACAGTGCTGTATCTTCGGCAATGCGGGTGGCGACAGCCTCTGTGGGGACTACCACGACAATATGTTCCAGAGTCCGCTCTTCTGCGGAGCGGGAAGCGGTGACTACACCCTCCACGCCGAGTCACCCTGCCTTCCTACCAACAACCCTTGGGGTGTTCTCGTCGGAGCGCATGGGCAGGGATGCGGCCCGCTCACGACGTGGTACGTCGACTGCGCGAACAGCTCCGGCATCGAGGACGGCTCGGAGGCCTACCCGTTCGATACGATACGGGAAGGGATCGACGCCACAACCGAGGCGGACACGGTCCTCGTCGCACCCGGCACGTACGTTGGTTCCGAGAACCGTGATCTCGACTTCGGCGGGATCAACATGACGCTCAGGGGAACCGGCGGGGCCGAGTCGACAACCATCGACTGTGAGGACCAGGGCCGGGCTTTTCACTTTGTCTCTGGAGAGGACTCCACCTCCGTCATCGACGGCTTTACGATCACGAACGGCTACGCCTCCGACGCCCTCTACGAGGCCGCGCAGGGAGGGGGCATCTACTGCAACGCCTCATCACCCATCCTTACCGATCTCGTGTTCATTGAGAACGCCGCAGAGTCATACGGCGGAGGCGTGTACTGTACCTTGGGCGCGTCGCCCATCTTCAGACACGTCTCCTTCATCGGCAACAGCGCCTATGACGGCGGTGGTATGGACTGCCGGCACGACTGCTTTCCGGTCTTGATGGATGTCCTTTTCGAAGGCAACAGCGCCCTGTCGGGTGGGGGCTTTGTGGCAGGGGAGAACTGCGGCGGGCACCTCACAAACGTCACATTCGAGTCGAACCACGCGGACCTCTGGGGCGGTGCGGCCAGCATCGGCTCCGGCTCCTCGCCGGTTCTGACAAACGTCACATTCAGCCACAATGACGGCCGCACCGGCGGCGGCGTCTCCTGCACCTGGAGTTCGAACCCTGTCTTTGTGAATGTCACTTTCATCGGCAATCATGGGATCACCGGGGGCGGGCTGTACTGCTTGAACTCCTCGCCGAGCCTCACACAGACCATCATAGCAATGAGCACGAGCGGCAGCGCGGTCGTCTGTGCGGGGACGAGCGAGCCTACAATCACACACTCGTGCATCTTCGGCAATGCGGGTGGCGACGGCCTCTGCGGGGACTACTACGACAACATGTTCGAGGACCCGCTCTTCTGCCTGGGCGAAGCCACTCTTCACAACAACTCGCCGTGCCTGCCCGAGAACAACGAGTGGGGCGAACTCATCGGAGCGCATGGCCCCGGCGGATGCGGCGTCTCGCCGGTGGACGACTGCTTCTTCGCCACGGCAACGTCCTCGGAATCCGTCGTCCTTCGCTGGACGATCGAGTCGCTGAACGGGGTTAAGGGCTTCGAGATCTACCGCGGCACGTCGGAGGCGGGTCCGTTCGCCAAGGTGAACGATACACCGATCCCACCGGCGTTGCCCGGCGTCTACGAAGACGCGACTGTCTGGCCGGCGACGACGTTCTGGTACGAGCTGAGAGCCGTCCTGACAGGAGGAAGCGAGGAGGTCGTGGTCGGCTCTGCGGTGAGCGCCACAACTGGCGGAGAACTCCTGGTGACACTCTACCCGCCACGCCCAAATCCTTTCACGGACGAGGTGCGTGTACGGTTCGACGGCCCGGGCCGCGGAGAACCGCTGAGCATCGGTGTCTACAACGTGCGAGGGCAGCTTGTAAAAATGCTGGTGCGCGGGTCGCCGAGTCGTGGGCGGCATGAGGTAACCTGGGACGGAACCGGCACGCACGGGTTGCAGGTGTCCTCTGGAGTCTACCTTCTCAGACTTCATGTGGGGGAGCACAGGAGTACCCGGAGAATTCTCCTGGTCCGCTAGGTGACGGGGATGGCGAAAGATGAGCCTCCTCCAAGCCGGGCGGCAAGAAGCGAGTAGAGACCTCCAGTGTCCCCGTGTATAATGCCCCGGTAGCGAGATCACAGCCCAACCGGAGACATTGCCGTGCAGATCCCTGAAGAACTCATCAGAGCCGCGGAGTTCCACACACATCTCGGCCCTTTCCTTGTCATAGGCCTCCGCATCGGCGGGGTCATCGTCCGGGAGTTCGGAGACGAGCCTTTCACGATCAAGATCCGTGTCCTCACCGGCAGGAAGCCACCTTACTCCTGCCTCGCGGACGGCATTCAGTTGTCGACCCCGTGCACCACGGGAAACGGCGGGATGGAGGTCGCCGCAGAGCGGAAGATGGCCGTCGAAGCGACGAAGGGCGACCGCACTCTCTCGGTCTCGCTCAGGCGCGAGATCTTCGACAGGATCGAGAACGAGTGCAGTGAGGATGACCAGCACGCATTTGCGCTTGAGATCTGGGAGATGCCGGAGAATGAGTTGCTCGTCGTCAGCCTTCGCGCCGGCGGCGTCGTCGTCCAGGAGTTTGGGGACGAATCCAGCGCAGAAGCCGAGGAGGCGGACCAATGATCGAACCGCATCGTCTGGTATCGACCTCGGCGAATGGATCCCGGATGAAGATGTCGACAACTACAATCACCGGGACCGCCCTCCTGCTGGCCCTGGGCGTCGTGCTGCCCGTCGTCTTTCACATGATGCCGTTCGGCGGGCGCATTTTTCTACCGATGCACATCCCGGCTTTCCTCGCAGGTCTCATCCTCGGCCCGGTAAGCGGCTTCATCGTTGGAGTGGGATCGCCCATCATGAGCGGGCTCATCACAGGTCGGCCGTCGGTCTTCTACATGGTGCCGATGATCTTCGAGCTTGGAACGTACGGGCTGGTTGTGGGACTACTGAGGCCCTGGTTCGCCCGAGTGATGCGGCCGGCTGAAGCGACGGGAATCGGCTACGCGCCGACGCTCCTGGCACTCATCGCGGCGATGGTCATCGGACGCGCCGTCTGGCTCGTGGTCGTGGTCTGGCTGGCTCCACTTCTCGGCATCAACGCTCGCACGCCCGTACTTGCGCTCGGCGCACTCGGCGCCGGGTGGATCGGCATGGCCATCCACATCGCAGTACTTCCGACCCTCGTTAGAGCCATCGAGCGTGCGCACATATCACGGCGAGGACCAACTGTTTCCTAGGGTACCACCATCATTGCCCTCTCGCACTGGACTCCCCGCTTCGCTTGCCGCACCCCCTGTTCCGTGCTAGCATAGCTTCAAACCTCTCAATATCGGCGATTTCGGTACCCAGGACTCTCGCGCCGCGCGGGCGGGCGCAGGAAGACAGACAACCATGCGCATCCTTCTGATTCATGCTGACAAGTTCAGCTACCACGTCACAGAGAAGACCTCGGCCGTATCGAAGCTAGCTGAGCTTGACGAGTCCCGGATGAAGGGCGGCTGCGGCGAGTCCCTCGTCGCATTCATGGCCTCCGAAAAGGCCGATGAAAAGGACATCGACTCGGTCGCCACACAGGCGGCCGCGACCATCATCGAGCAGGCGAAACGGCTCTCGGTTGGTACGGTCATGCTCTACCCCTACGCCCACCTCTCGAGCGATCTCTCATCCCCACGCGTAGCAACGAAGCTGCTCACCCGCGTCCGCGAACTCATGGAGGAAACCGGGGAGTTCGAAGTGCTCGAAGCGCCGTTCGGTTTCTACAAAGGCTTCGACATCGTCTGCAAGGGCCATCCGCTCTCCGAATTGGCGAAGACCATTACTATGTCGGGCGAGAAGAAGGCCGGCGAAGAAGGGGATCTGCACGTCTCCGAAGCGGTCAAGACCGAAGATGACATCAAGTCCGACTGGCGCATCTTCACGCCTGACGGCAGCGATATCCCGGCCGCCGAATTCGACATGAAGAGCGCTCCGGGTCTGAAGGAGATGTGCGACTACGAGTTCGAGGGCTCCCGTGCGGTCACCGAGCCGCCGGCGCATATCGAACTCATGAGACGGCTGGAACTCGTCGACTACGAGCCGGCGTCCGACAGTGGCAACATGCGCTGGTACCCGCAGGGCCAGCTCATCAAGTGGCTTGCTGAAGAGCAGGTGAGCGCGCTCACGAACGAGTACGGCGCCATGCGCGTCGAGACACCCATCATGTACGACTACGAGCATCCTAATCTGAAAAGCTATCTCAATAGATTCCCCGCAAGGCAGTACGTCGTGATCTCGGACCAGAAGGAGTTCTTCCTGAGGTTCGCGGCGTGCTTCGGGCAGTACATGATGCAGCACGACATGCAACTCTCACACCGGATGCTCCCGTGCCGCCTCTACGAGATCAGCCACTACTCGTTCCGCCGTGAGCAGACCGGCGAGCTGGCCGGTCTCAGGCGACTGCGCACATTCACAATGCCGGATCTTCATACGCTCGCGAAGGATGAGGCCTCGGCGCGTGAGGAATTCCTCGCGCAGATGAAGCTTGCGCAGAAGTGCCTGGATGACTTCGGCATCGAGTATGAAGTGGCGGTGCGGTTCGTGCGCGGCTTCCTTGATGAAGACCCTGGGTTCGCGCGCGCGATCGCAGAACAGGCAGGCAGGCCGATCTTGGGCGAGATTTGGGAGGAGCGATTCTTCTACTTCGTCGCGAAGCTCGAATTCAACTTCGTTGACGCGCAGGGGAAGGCATTCTGTCTCTCGACCGTGCAGATCGACGTCGAGAACACCGAGCGATTCGACATCACCTACGTCGATGAGGACGGGCAGAAGAAGAATCCGATCCTTATGCACACCTCCGTATCGGGCGCGATCGACCGCGTCCTCTGCGCCATCCTCGAACAGCAGGCCATGAGGATAAAGAACAAGGAAGTTCCCATGCTGCCGCTCTGGCTCGCGCCCACACAGGTGCGCATCATCCCGGTGGCCGAGCGGCACAACGATTTCTGCGAGTCACTGCTCCCTGGAATCCCGTATCGCGCCGATTTCGACGACCGCGACATGAGCGTGGGCAAGAAGATCCGCGACGCCGGGCGCAATTGGATTCCATACGTGCTTGTAGTTGGAGACAACGAGATCGAAAGCGGATCGCTCACCGTGCGAGTCCGCGGTGGCGATCAGGAGACCATGAGCATAGAGCAGCTGAATGCAGCCATCGAGAAGAGGGTGAAGGGACTGCCGTACAAGCCCCTTAATGTGGCTGCCCGACTGTCGGTGCGACCGATCTTCGTTGGCTAGAAGATCGAGTCGTAGTTCGCAAAGAGCCCGAGGCCGAACGAGAGTTCACAGTCGCCCAGGAGTGCGGTGATGTCAGCGCCGACCCTTCCGACGTTGAGCGCGTACCCGTCACCTACCGTCATGTTCTCACTTACGTCATCGTATCCTGCGGCCGCGTGCCAGCCGCTTTTCCACTTGTAACCCACGTATGGTATCAGACTGTTGCAGCCTGTCTCGCCCGTATGAACCGGCATCGACGCGGAACCTATGACGATATCGCCTTGGGTAGTTCCGTGGTACTTCACGCCGGCCGTCACTTGACCCGCCTGCAGCTCGAATGAGTAGCTCATGTCGTTCCGGGGCGCGCACGGAATGTTCATCCACACCTTTTCGTGTTCCGGTGGATCGGAGAACGTGACGTACTGGTAGTTAACACCAAGCCCCGCCACGCCCGCGAGTATACCGAGGGAGTTGGCGGCAAGATCCTGAACCGAGACACCGAGCGCGTCCATCCCCTTGACCTCAACAACCTCCCAGACAAGCATGATGCCCATTGCGGTCCCTGCGGCCTCCCACTTGTTCATCCCGACCTCCGACCCGCGCTCGTACAGTCCGTGCGTGATCCAGGCGTGCGTTCCCTCAGAAGCGCTCGCGGCAACAGCGTTCTCACCCCACGCTTCCCAGGTCAGGGAACGCGCTGAGGCGGGACTCATAAAGGAAATCAGAAAAAGGGGAACCCAGACAGCGATCGTAGCAAACCGCATGATGTTAACTCCTTGGACTGTCGGTGGTAGAAAGGAAAACCCGGATTGATTCAGTTGCCGACCGGCCCCTCCGTTAGTCATGTTCCAGGAGGCTCTCCGATGACTTCAACGAGGGAACCGGCCAGCAATGCGTTCCCAATGCGCTAGCTCTTCTATCGCATCAGCACCATCTTTCTCTCTGTGAAGATCCCACCCGCGCTCATGCGCGCGAAATACGTCCCGGAGGCAACGTCGCTGCCCCTATCGTCCTTGCCGTTCCAGGTCACGAAGCCCGGCCCCGCGTCGACATCCTCGTCGACAAGGACCCTGACAAGCCGGCCGGACACGTCGTAGACCGAGATTCGGGCATGGCCGCGCTCCGCCACACTGAAGGCGATGCCGGTCATGGGATTGAAAGGATTCGGGTAGTTCTGCTGAAGAGCGGTGGCGCTTCCAAACTCTGCATCGCCGACATCAGAGGTCGGCTCACCGAGGCCGACGGTCCCACCGAACGGCACGCTGTTGTGAGCCGTCACGGTCAGCTCCGCCTCGCACGGCTGGTCGAACTCGACCACGAGAACGACACGGCCGGCAGCATCGGTCTCGCCGGTTACGTAGATACCGCCGTCTTTGGTCATGAGGCAGACGGTGGCGGCACCAACGGGTGAACCGCCGACCGTCACCTCAATCTCGAGATCGCCTCGATCGTTCTCGAGCTGAACCACATCGTCGTAGCTGACCGTAAGAAGAGAGGGAGCATCGGTCCAGATCGGAAGCTCAGGATCTCCAAGGAGATTGAGTTCGTACATCACGTAGCGTGTGTAATCGTCGCTCTGTGCAAGACCGATGAAATTGTGCTTCGCGTCCGCATGAACCAGACCGGCATGGACCAGGTCCTTCGTGAAGAGTGACTCGAAGAAGCGCTGACTGTAGAGGTCGGACACACACTGTCCCGGATAGCCGGGGCAGCCCCAGCCATAGCGAGAGTTACCAACGTACGCGACGCCGCCGCCACCACTGCTTGTCAGCCAGTGCTCACCGAACGTATCGTAGTCGATGGCAGCCGACCAGCACCCGACCGAGTACCAGAGACCACCGCGCTCACCGTTACCGAGACCGTCGAGTGTCGCGGAGGTGAGCGCACCAGGGCCAACGCTGGCGGTCGAGATGTTGGCGTGCCCTTCGTGGACGATGATCCCGTATCCATCTTCCAGCTCCTGAACGGCTGACGCGGTGCTCAGGTTGCCGGAGCTCTCATAGAGTTTGGTGATCGGACCGAACACGTCCGGGACGTACCCGTCGCCGATCATGTCGAGCGCAACGCCACCGTCGGTATAGGGATTCGGTGAATCCCAGAGGATCTCACCGAGGAAGAGCATGTTGGTCTGGAAGTCGGAGGGCACCGTGAACGACGCGCCTTCGTACACGAGGACCTTGTCGACGAAAATGGCCGCTTCATCTGTGGTGCTGACGGGCGCCCTGCCGACGAACACGTCGGCATACATATCCACGTTGTCGCTCCCGACCTCGCCCCACCGGCCGTCACCGTCGTCGTCCCAGCTTCCGTCGAGCGCTGAGTAGTAGAGGTCCGACGGGATGCCCTGATCGTAGAAGAAATCGTATGCCCTGCGTGCCGGGACGATGTTGGTGTCGCCGCCAAGAAGGACCCAGCTTGTTCCATCTTCTGAGAAGTACTGCCTTATGCAGTTCCGGATCTCCTCGGCATTGTCTCTCCCGTCGAACAGTGGGTTCGCATAGATGGACTCGATGGTGACTATCTCCGCCTTCACACCCTTCCGGGTCTTCCAGTCGGCCAGCGGCTGGAACGCATCGGTGAACGACTCCGGACATACAATGATGTAGTCGACACCGGAATGGTCCCGCGCGGATGCTGCTGACACGTAGGAATCGATGTCGTCGGGATTGGCTGCGGATCCAACAACCGCCGCGCCGGCCGCCGAGGAGAGAGAAGCGGCAACCAGCGCGCGGCTGGAGGCAGAGTTCAGATCAACTGTGATCTCAATCCGTGTGTGGAAGAGAAGCTCTCCTGTCGCCGGCACGTATTGCAGCGGCGACACGAGAACGGCGGCCATCCCGTAACCAGCAGAGGAACCACCCCCGGCCAGGCGTGCTATCTCCCTGGGGTATGGCAGCGCAGAGCCATAGGCCTCCGCTTTCGGATGGGGTATTTGGACTGCTTCACCAGATGAGAACCGCGCTGGCCGGGGAGCAGGCAGAATCATGTAGGAACCGGGAAGGTAGACCGTCCCACCGTAACTATAGGATAGATCCTCGGGTCCGGCGTTTGGCGGAAGAAGAAGCTGAATATTGAGGAGGGGAAGCATGGGCAGAGCCGGCTCGGTGGTGTGCTGGGCTCCCTCAAGGGAGACCAGGTCGTACCCCTCATGCTGCTCGAACGTCAATTGCGCTGGGTCGAGCAACAGGGTAGCGACCACGGCGTCAGCCGTGGCGGTGACTGCCACCTCATAGCTGGTGGCAGTCAGAGCCGCCGGGTCGAGTCCGGCGTTCGCATCAAGAGCAGGAAGAGTGAGGAGCAACACTGAGAGGACGACCTGGAGGACAGAAGTCCTGACTGCGGAGCCGGCACTGACGGTGCCGCCGAGAAGGCTTGCGCCCACGCTGTTTGCAACATCCAGCTTCGATCTTCCGATTGAGTACAAAGAAAGCCTCCGACCGTTTGCCGGCCGCAGGCTTTGTGATCCCCATCACAACTTCAAGAATACCACAGCTTGTTCAACCTGTCAACAATCAATCCTCCGCTTCTCTGCTCCTTTTCCGTTCTGCCCTATCCATGGGACGTTTCGGCTCAACGGGACGGGGGCAAGGACTGAGCTTGCGTGTTCAGTCCCTGAACAATGTCTTGATGTGGCCCCAGGAGCACTCCTCGACAGGCGTTCCTTTGTACCAGTTGCTGTAGTCCACGGTCCCGTAAACAACCGTCGTGTCGGCGTGATCGAAAATGCTCGCCTCTATCTCCGCCACCTCAGCCGTCCCCCACCAGTTCTGCGTGGCGTCGATTGTGACCAGCGGAGGATCGACGTAGCTCATGAGTCGGACATTGTACCCAGGATTGCCGTAGAGGTTGCAGTCGTGGATCACGGGCGAACTCGATCTCATCTCGCAGAGGACTCCCGCGAACGAGCAGTCGGTTATCCATGAACTCTCGATCGACGGTGATGCTCCCCTGCACCAGATGCCGGTCTGACAACGCCTCAAGGCACAGTGCGTGATCGGGCTGTCTGAACCATCCAGCTTGATGCCGGTCTTTGCGTGCATCACCACACAGTAGTCGAATGACGTTCCCGGCGAGCTGAACACCCCGATCTCTCTCCATTGTCTCTCAGCCGGAAGACCGGAGGCCGCCTTGAACACAACACTGTCCCCGATCGCGCCCTGAACAACGATCGTCCCTCCGGTCGTGGAGTCGGTCCACAGGTAGTAGTTGCCGTTGAACACAACCTCGACACCACTCAGGATCGTCAGTGTCGCGCCTAACTTGACCGTGACATTGCCGGTGACAACCCAGGGATTCTGTGCGCTCGTCCAGAAGGTATCTTCGATGATTCCACCGGACACCTCGCCGGCGTACGCAGGACCCGGCAGAGCAAGAAGAACGATCGAACAGATCCAGAGACCACACAGCCACGCGACGCGCTCACTCATTCCCCATCACCTCCCCATTCACACCACCCAGGTGCTCGTATCCAGATCGCTCAAGCGACTCCCTGGAACCGTCCGACCTCACGATGCTGCACCCCTCGGCGGCATCAACCACATCTCCGATGTGCGTGGCGGTAGTTCCCGTAACCGCCGCCATGTGTTCCACTGTCCGCGACATCTCCGATGGTGGTATCGCCACGATAAGCTCGAACTCCTCCCCGCTTCCCATCGCGAGTTCGAACGCGCTGCAACCGATCTTCTGAGCGACTGCAATCGCCGACGCATCAATGGGGATGCGACTCTCCTCGATTCTCACTCCGACTCCGCTCTCTTCCGCAAGGTGCCAGAGCTCCGATCCCAGCCCATCGCTTATGTCGATCATCGCGTGAGGTGTTGCGACGTCGAGAAACGCCTGGGCCTCGGCGATCCGGGGAACAGGTCTCAAGTGCCGCCTTACGGCCACGTGTACGGCGCCCTCCTGCGGAAGACCTGCAGTGAGAGCCCGAAGTCCCGCCTCGGCTCCCCCTACCCGCCCGGTCATCATAATCGCGTCGCCCACGACTGCGCCGGAACGGGTGACGATCCTGTCACGACTTGCCGCCCCCATGAGCGTGATCGAGATAGCGAGATCACTGGGGGAACTCACGATGTCGCCACCGACGATGTCAAACGAGTAGCGCCGGCAGGCGTCCAGGAACCCGTCGTAGATGGCGGCGATGTCAGCCTCGGCAATGTGTGCGGGAATGCAGAGAGAAACTACCGCCCGGGTTGGAAACCCGCCCATCGCGGCGATGTCGCTGATGTTAGCAACCATGCACTTCGTGCCGATCTCGCGAAACGTCGCGAAATCGCGACGGAAGTGGACGCCATCCACAAACGCGTCACACGTGATGAGGCCAAGGCCCTGCGCCCGCTCGAAGACGGCCGCATCATCGCCTATCCCAACGAGGGTCGCTCGCCCAGGCGCCCCGACGCGCTCGCGTATTCGCTTGATCAGCTCGCGTTCTCCAACGCTCATCATGTACCTCGTCGTGCTGGTGTCTGCCGCCTCAACAGGAGGGGCACATTCGCAGTCCGCGACTCGATCAGCCGTCCGTCAGACAGAGCAGGGCGGAGTGAGCCATCACGGCGGCTCCGATCCAGAGAGCATCTTCATCGATATCGAACCTGGGATGGTGCCACGGATAGGTAAAGCCGCGTTTCTTGTTGCCCGTACCCAAGCGGAGCATCATGCCGGGAACACGATTGACGAAATAGGCGAAGTCTTCGCCCCCCATCGACGGCTCGGCGACTTCGACAACGCTGCGCTTCCCGAAGAGCTCACCCGTTGCCTTCCGCACTATAGCCGTGACCTTAGGATCGCACGTCAGAACAGGGTAGCCATCCCGGAACTCGAACTCGTAGTCACCGCCAAAGGCCTGCGTCACATGGGCGACCGTCTTCTCTATCATGCGCACGCCGTTTCTCCTGTCCTTGGGATCAAGAGTCCGCAGCGTTCCCTCGATGTCGACACGGTCGGCAATGACGTTCTGCCTGTATCCCCCGTGAATGGTGCCAAGGGTGAGGACGATCGGGTGTGTCGGGTTCACCCTCCGACTCACTATCGTCTGGAGCGCCATTATCACCTGCGCCTGGAGCGTGATAGCGTCGACTCCCAAATGCGGCTTCGCACCGTGTGACGCTTCACCCAGGATAGACAGTGAGAAGTCGTCGGCCGCCGCCATCATGTGCCCGTCCCGCACCCCGATCTTCCCGACGGGGATCGATGAATCGACGTGCACGCCAATGATGTAGTCAACCTTCGGCTTCTCGAGGACACCTGCCTCGATCATCGGAAGCGCCCCTCCGGGTGGCGCCTCCTCGGACGGCTGGAAGAAGAACTTCACATTGCCCACGATATCGTCACGCCTTGCCGCGAGAAGCATCGCCGCGCCCAGCACGGTTGTCGTATTCCCATCGTGGCCGCACGCGTGCATGACTCCGTCCACCTTGGAACGGTACGGTACGTCGTTCTGCTCCGTGATCGGAAGGGCGTCCATGTCGCCACGGAGCGCAACCGTCTTGCCGCGTTTGCCCCCGCGCAGAAGACCGACGACTCCGGTCTTCGCGACCCCGGTCGTAACCTCGATTCCGGCGGCCTTGAGCGTATCCGCCACGAGTTCCGACGTGCGGTACTCCTCATATGCCAGTTCCGGGTGCATGTGGATGCGGCGGCGCAGCTTCCTGAGCTTGCCGGCGAACTTCTCCGCATCCTTAGCCATCGTGTTCTTCACTCAGTCCCCCTGGGCTTCTGTCTCGCCACCAAGCGCGAAACTCGCGCATATGAGGAGTCCAAACAAGACATACGGGATTCTTCGCATCGGGACTCCCTCTTTCTACCGCCAACAGCGCACACGTACGCCGTCGTCGTCGACGTAGAGCCCGTAGAAGCTCCCGTCCGGCGCGAGACGGAAGCGCTTGTCGATACTAATCGTCCTTCTGGTATTTCGCTTCGGTGTCCGGATTCTTGAAAGCAGCGTCCCGTTCACATCCCGCAGCACGAAGTAGCAGCGGTGCTCACCTTCGACCGTCTCGCAGTCCGGATGCAGGAAGTAGTCGCCGGCGACTCCCCAAATCCACCCGCAGTTTCGTACGAGCACCCTCTCGATCCGGCCGTCCGGAAGAACGCGAACGATCTCACCCTCGCCAACGCTCTCGCCTGACAGCGCCATCGCGGGTTCGAAGCAGGTCATGATACCTACACCAGAGTCGGTGCTAAGTCCGTAGCGCCTTGACGCGCTCTGCTCGGCAACTGGAACCACCCGCTTGCCGCGCAGTAACGGGAAGCTCGCGCCGGGCCGGAGAGTATACATCTCCAGACCTTCCTGACCTACGACCAGACGGCAGTTGCCGGTAATGCGGCCGCCGTCAGTGGCATAGGTGAGAACGGGATCAGTCGTGAGTTCCACGTCTATCAACTCCGGCGAGCCGGGCCTCACACCCACCACACGAATCCCCCAGGGAGTCTCCCCGAACCAGTAGATCGCGCCGTCGTAGACAGCCAGATCGTCGACGAGGTTCGGTTCCTGGAGCATCGGCACGGCTTCAGCGAAACGGCCATCACGATCGAAGATCTTGACCTCGTTGCGCACGAGATCAGTGAGGTAGATACGCCCAGAATCGTCAAGCGCGAAGGGACCGAAGCGACTCACCTCACCGATACCCCAGCCATCACCCGGCCACGTGAACTCTCCCGGGCTATCACCCCACGCAGCATCGATGACGGTGTGCGCGGAGGCGGGGTTGACTTCGTATGGGTCAGCGCGTGAACTCGTCGCGGCGCACCAAAGCACCGCATAGCAGAGCAAGACAAACCACCTGTACATGACTACACTTCCTTATGAAGAACGCCGGGTCTCCCGCTCTCCATGCACCCCACCGGAGAGGGAAGCGACAGCCTACCACGCCGCCCCGCTCTCCAGCTCCGAGTAGACGTCAGGTAGGAGATCAACCAGATCCCCCGCTATCATCGCAGTTCTTCCGACAGCACACGCCGCGATATCGCCGGCCCTCCCATGGATGCACGCACCAAGCACGCCGGCGTCCAGCGCCGACATCCCCCGACCGAGGAGTGCTGCGACTATGCCGGTGAGAACGTCCCCACTCCCACCCGACGCCATGCCGTCGTTGCCTGTCGGGTTCAAGTAGATCTCGCCTGCGGCATCGGCAACAACCGATGCGGCTCCCTTCAGGATGACGGTTGCTCGCGCACGGGTCGCCACGTCAGCTGCCACCTCTTCGCGCGCTTCGATCACGTCTGACACGGGTCGGCCACACAGCCTCGCCATCTCACCTGGATGCGGCGTGATGACAACGGGCGCGTCACCGTGCCGTCCGCCAATATCCTCGGGCGTCAGCGCATTCAGACCGTCGGCGTCGATGACGCACGGAACCGCCAGCTCTTTCACGATAGCCCGGATCAGCTCCTGCGTCTCACCATTCTGCGAAAGCCCCGGTCCGAGCGCCATGGCGTCGGCCGAATCGAGCAGGCTCGCTATTACTGGAAGCGCCGCGAGGGAAAGCGAACGCTCGGTCGTCTCTGCCAGCGGACGCGTTATCACCTCCGTCAGCTTGGCCTCGATGATGTCGTTCAGGCTCCCCGGTATCCCGAGAGTCACGAGTCCCGCGCCGCTTCGCAGTGCCGCAAGCGATGTCAAAGCCGCGGCGCCCGTGTAGCCGACCGAGCCAGCGATGACGGCGATCTTTCCGAACGTTCCCTTGTGTCCACCCGGGTCCCGCTTCGGCAGAAGATGGGATGCCTCACTCTCTGTGAGGACACTCCGCGTGGGGTGGACGGCAACGATGACCTCTTCGGGAATGCCGATGTCGACTACGTGAACGATACCGGCAGCCTCACGGCCCGGGTGCAGGTAGAATCCCAGTTTCGGGAGCGCCATTGTGCAGGTCCACGACGCGACGACGCACTCGCACTCTCGGGCGCCGGTCGAGGCGTCGAGCCCCGACGGCACGTCCACAGCAAGGACCGGTCGTCCGAGCGCGTTGATCGCAGCTATGACCTCTTTGTGCAGCCCACGAGGAGCGCCCTCGAACCCTGTGCCGAAGATCGCATCGACAACAAGCTCTGCATCCGCCATCTCACTCAGGAGATTGAGAAGCCCACGCTCGTCCGTGAGTTCACATATGCACTCCGGATCCAATCGCTCATAATTGGTACGCGCATCCCCGGCAAGCTCACCTGCCCGTCCGAGTAGGAATACACCCACGTCGGCTCCGAGCTCACTGAGTCCTCTGGCGATGACGAAACCGTCGCCGCCGTTGTTCCCCTTCCCGCAGATGATCACGATCTGGGCTCCGGCAGGATCGCCAAGCTCGCTCTCGATGAACTGCACGGCGCCCATCCCGGCGCTCTCCATCAGGGTAAGCCCCGGGATTCCCAGACCATCTATCGCCCGGCTGTCGATAGCGCGCATCTCATCCGTCGTGACCAATTTCACCTTGAGCCCTCCGGTGTTGTCTCCCACACATTCGGCCGAGATGCCCATGCATCTGCTGAGGCCGAAATATTGAGACGCTGCTGTGGTCGCTTAGGCGTCCTCGATAACCACGACCGCCGTGGCCGCGCTCTCGGAGTGCGAGAGGCTCACATGCACGCGACCGTCGCCCAGGAGTTCCCTGCACTTCCGATGTGCGACAATATCAGGAGCTCCGCTCCCGGCGTGGACCACTTCGACGTCCGTCCATCGCATGCCGGGACCGAGTCCCGTTCTCAGTGCCTTCAGAAAAGCCTCCTTGGCAGCGAAGATCGCCGCGTAGGAGGCTGTGTCTTCCTTGTACTTCAGGCAGTACGCGATCTCGCGCTCCGTAAAAAGATGCTCGCGGAAACCGGGGCTTGACGCCTTCATGATGCGCTCGAAGTGCGCAATATCAACGACGTCTGTGCCCATCCCACGGATCACGGTGATCCTCCACAGATCCCTGGCTCACGACCCTGTAAGCTCATCAACGATCCCGATGAGCTGCGAGATGTCGTCGATCTCATAGTCCGCGCCGGAGGTCGTCGCTCCCGAGGTATCACCGTACTTCGCATAGACCGTCTTGATACCGACGCCCTTCCCTCCGACCATGTCCCGCGCGGGCCAATCACCTATCATGATGACCTCGTCGGAGCCCACGCCGAGTACTTCGCACGCCTTCATGAATGGGGCGGGGTCGGGCTTCCTCACGTGAGTATCCTCAAAGGTTATGACGTGATCGAAGAAGTGCTCAAGACCGAGATAGCAGAGGCGGGACCATGCCTGGTAGCGCGGCGCATCGGAGAGGACTGCGAGTTTGAGCCCCCGCTTCGCAAGCGCTAAGAGGGTCTTCTTGACGTGCGGGTAGAGCACCAGGGTGTACTCTCTCCCTCGCCGGTAGCCGAGCACGGCCGCGGTGTGGATCTTCGGGTCTATCTCTCCGTACTGCTCCTCCAGAAACCGATCAAAGACCCGCTGGTCCTCAATACCCTCGCGGTCGTAGATTTCGAACAGCTTGCTTTTTGTCTCCGCCGCCGGCATCTGCAGGCCGGCATCGATCATCGACTCGATGGCGGCATCGATCGATACGGTCTTCATTCTCATGAAGTCGGTCAGTGTGTTGTCAAGATCAAGGATAATCGCCTTCAGCATCCTACCATCCTGTTGTTGAGAAGTGCGGGAAATGAGCACGGGCAAAATCGTGACAATCCAGGTTCAGCCTTGTGAAGCCGTGATTCGAGCTACTTCGTGCTCTCGCTCACCTTCGTACCGCGGCTGATCTCGCCGTTGTCGATCCTGATATGGAAACCACAGTCCGGGTTGGAACACACCCACGCCTTGTACGTTATTGCAGCGCCATCTCGTCCGTAGTCCGACAGGGGAATCAGAACCCCCTTCTCACACATGCGGCAAGCAGGATACGTACCGGGCATTTCAACACCTCCCATCCCTCTATCTGATGATTCCACCCGCGCTCTCCTCGCTCTTCCCGTGACAAACAGGAGTGACGCCCGTGGTGCAACCCACGCCGCCCTCCCCTGCCTCAGCAACCCTGCCCGAGTCTACCTCTTGGCCCGCCCGGCTTCAAGGTGGGCAAGCCTCGTCGGCTCCGGCAGCCTGTATCCGTTCCCTGTTCTCAGTACCCACTCAGCCGCTGTCTCAACAGAGACCCGATGGCCCGGAGATACAAACAGCGGCTTCGTATTGTCTTTCGTCCTGAGAACCACACCTATCTTCTTGCGGTGGAGGCTCAGAGTTCTCATCGCCCCGCGCTTCTGCTTCGGCTCCTTGAACTCCCCGATCAGCCGGGATTTCGCGCACCCTATCGACGGCCTATCCATCAGCAAGCCCATGTGTGCCGCGAGCCCGAGGCCCCTCGGGTGAGCGATGCCCTGCCCATCGAACATAAGGAGATCCGGCTCACGCGTGAGCTTCGCGTACGCATCCTGCACGACCGGACCTTCCCGAAAAGTGAGCAGACCCGGAACATACGGAAACGCCGGCTCGTGAGACGCCGACACAACCTCCAGCGGTTCGAGAGTCGTTGCATCGATCACGACGATGGCGGCGTAGAGAAGGTTCTTCTGAGGAGAGAAGGATACATCGATCCCAGCGACGGACTCAATCCGGCCGAAATCGTCCTCGCGGATCAGAAGACCCACGAGGTCCTTCTGTATTTGAAACGCCTCCTGCACGGAGACGTTCCACAGGTGAGCATCAACCACCATCGTCCGCCTCTCCCAGTCACCACTGACGACAGGCTACGCGAGTAAATGCTGGATGTCAATCTGCAACTGCCGTAGGGTACGCAATTGGACACTCTGATTCGACCATTCGCTGGGAGAAGCCTGTGAACAAGGGCGCATTGATAGTCGTGGTGGCAATCCTTGGGGCGCTCGCCATATGGGCGTTCTCGCATTACGCCGGTGTCGCACTCGACACGGAGATGGAGGCCCTGGCCGCGATCGAAGATCCGGCCGAGCGAATAGATGCGGTCATCGCGTTTGCCGAGAAGCATCCCGACCTTGACATGGGCCTCTTCGAGTACGGAGCAGCTGTGATCGCGGAGGCAGCACACGAGATCGGAGAATTCCGGGCGGTCGGATATGTGGACACCGTGCTCATGCGCCCGATGCCGGAGAATCTCTGGTTGCCACTCACGGCCCAGCTTCATGACCTTATCATGATGCACCTCTACTGCGGACTCGACGACGAGCTCGTAGAAAAAGCCGATGCCATCGCCGCGCGCCTGCTGGAATCCGATGAACTCAGCGGCAACACGCTCGCGTTCTGTGCCAACATGAGGGACGGCATCACTCGGGGCGTGGCGGGGCAATGGCCGGTACGCGTCCCGGACCCATGGCTCACCCTCGCCCTTGCCGAGAAGGGGCACGCCACCGGAGATGAGATCGAGCGCTGGCACCGGGGAGCTCTGGGTGGCGCATACGGCGCCATTGTCACTGTGGCCGGGCTGCGAAGAGGCGAGGATGTGAAGCTTGCCATGATCGATTCTCTCCTCGCCGTCGCACCCGACACGAGACACAAGTACTTCCTGAACCAGCGGCGCTTTGATGAAACTATCGGTGTCGATGATGCCGCCGCCGTTGAATCCGCACGAGAGATGGCGAAGCTCATGGACGAGCGCGGAGAGATGCGCTCCCTCAACACGGTCGGCTACGCGCTGGCCGAGAACGACCTGGCGCCCGGACTGGCCGTGGCCCTCTGTGAGCGAGCATTCGAACTGGCCGAGACCGTGCGCGAAAGCGCCTACGTTCTGGACAGCGTGGGGTGGGCACATCACAAGGCGGGGAATCAGGTTGAGGCGGCGCGTGCCTTGGAGAAGTCGTTGGCCATCGGTCGCTCCTCGCCCGCCTACGGCCAGGTGGGGGTCTCTCATCTCCTTGCCGTGTACGACGCCTCGGCGGACACCGAGGCTGCAATCTCGTTTCTGGCATCGATGATTGCGCGCTCTGCCGATGATACGACTGAAGCGCGGGAAGAACTCGGCTTGTGGCTCGACAGGAGCGGTCGAGGCAGAGCGGCTCTGGACGACGTGGTAGTGACCCATCGCTACTCGGGTGTGATCAATGCCCCCGACTTCACGCTAACGAACGAAGAGGGTGAAGAACTGGCACTGGTGGACTGTCGCGGCAAGGTGTTGCTCCTCAACTTCTGGGGGCCCGGCTGCCCTCCCTGCCAAACGGAGTTGCCACACATCCAGAAGCTTAATGAGCAGTTCGAGGGACGCGGAGTCATCTTCATCTCGGTCTCATCGAGCGAACCGGGCAAGCGCGTCACCCAAGTGCTGGCGGAGGCCGGCGTCACCTACCCGACCTTCTGCGATCGCACGATCTTCGAGGACTACCATGTTGCCGGGATCCCGACGACTGTCATCATCGACCACGTGGGACGGGCCATGTGTCGTCACGTAGGATTCCGCGAAGGCGACGAGACAACGATGGCAGAAGAGATCGAAAGGCTCCTCGCATGGATCGAGGACGCCTGAGAGAGATTCCAAACCGACTTCGCTACGTCTTCCTCTCCTTCTTTTTCGCCGCAGGGAAGAGCACGTTGTTGAGAATGAGACGAAAGCCGGGCGAGTTCCTGTGCATTGAGAGAATCGTTGGTGGGTCTCCAACCATGTGGCGGTAGTCCTCCGGGTCATGGCCCCCCATGAAGGTGAAGGTCCCGCGACCGAAGCCGCCGTGGATGTACTTCACCTCGTCCCGCCCCGGATAGTCACCAAGAACGCGGATGTGACGCTTGACGAGGCTCCTTCTGAAGCTCGTTGTTTGACCCATGAATCCCTTCACGACATTCACGTGGCACTGTGTCAGCATCGTGGGGACCGGATCGTACTTCGCCGCAAACTCAAAGAGGGTGAAGTAGTCCGTCTCCTGTGGCCGGCTCTTCACCTCATCGGTCATGTCAATGTCGGAGAACTCGTAGGTGCTCGGGTTAGTGAAGAGCGTGAAGTGTTCGAATGCCAGACACCGCGAGTAGTCGAGACGGTCCTGGCAATCCGGAGCCACAGGCGTTTCATCAAATGGCACGCCAACGATGTCGACGCCTGTCGCAGCCAGAGCGATGTCGAAGCTGTCCGTGGCCGAGCACATCGCAAAGACGAACCCTCCACGGCGAATGTATTCCTTGATGGCGCGGGCAGTGGCTTTCTTGTGCTCAGAGACCGATTCGAACCCTTGCTCTGTTGCCAGACGTTCGAAGTTGGCCTTCCGCTCTTTGTACCAGTCCGCATTCCGGTAGTTCCCGTAGAACTTCCCATACTGTCCCGTGAAATCCTCGTGATGGAGGTGCACCCAGTCGTACTTCCCTAGTTCGCCGGACTGCACGTCCTTGTCCCATATGATGGTGTAGGGAATCTCCGCGTAATCGAGCACCAGCATGACAGCGTCATCCCACGGCTGGACGTCGGCATCCGGAGCGTAGAGGGCGACGGCGGGGGCCTTCTCAAGGAGGACGACTTCCATGTTCTCCTCCTCGATCGCGCGGTAGATGTGCATGAGCGCCGCACCACCCGTAGCCTCAACCAGCACTCCCCGATACCGGCACTCGGTCTCTACGTCGGCGCCGCCGTCAAGGATATGGAACGACCCGCCTCGGTAGTTGAGGAACCACTCAACACGATAGCCCTTCTCGATCGCCCAGTACGCAACCCCGTACGATTTGAGATGATCGGTCTGCGAGAGATCCATCGGTATGAGATAGGACGCGTATGTCGCCCCGGGAATCACAAGGAGCGCTATCGCCAGAATGAGAAGCGTGGTCGCTCGCCTTCGAATCATCTTCTCTCCCTCCGCCTGACGCGCTCGATCTCGCGACGCGCTTCCCCAGAGAGCCAGTTCGGAGGCAGATCATCGAGAACCGCCTGAAACTGAGCGATCGCTTCGTTCTCTCGGCCGTCCATGTCCTTCAGAATCCGCCCCCGGCGCATCATGGCCTCGGCCCGCACTGCTATCGCATCGATCTCGGTGACGATGCGTCCGTAGATCAGGAGTGCGGTCTCCGGATCGCCCGCAGTCTCAGCGAGACCACCGCGGAGCATCATGGCCTCCGACGCCACCATTGCGTCGGGGTATGCCTGGACCACTTGAGCAAGGAGCCCCGCAGCAAGCTCGGTCCTGCCGCCCAGAAGTGCCGCGTGCGCGTCCGCGAAAACCGTGAACATGGCCTCATCTCCTGCTTCCTCGGCATCGGAGATGACCAACATAAGCCTGAGTGCATCGTTCACGAGCTTCCCTGAAAGATGTCCTTCAACCGTTTCTCTCAGTTCCTCCAGAGCGCGTGGCCCATCGTGACGCAGGAACGATATGTAGCCCCGAGCGTATCCCGCCCGCTCGGCGACTCTCTCGTGGGGATTTCGCTCCTCAAGCTCCCCCGCAAGCTCGTAGGCGCTGTCGAGATCTCCCAGCGCCATATGTGCATCGACCGCGATCATCGTCGCTTCCTCAGCGAGCTGTACCGCTCGTCTGGGAAACTCCCTGTCTATGCTCGCTACTGTCGCGAGAGCCGCCTCAGGATCTGATATCTCCTCAAGCTCGATGCGCGCCGCCAGAAGAAGCGCCTCACTCCCGTCCGCCCGACCGCTGAATGCCGCGGCCACGCGCTTCAACTCGACGACGGCATTGGCGGGTTCACCCAGTTCCACGAGAAGATCGGCGGCGCCGATACCCGCCAAAGCGGCGTTGACCGAACCCGGATGTCTCTCAATGACAACCGTGAATACGCTGCGCGCCTCTGAAAGAAGACGCCTGTCTCTGAGGGAGTATGCGTGTTCGAGAAGCTCCCTGCCGCGCCGACCCGCGAGTTCGTCGGACTTCACGTACGCTTGTAGCGCGTCGTCGAGCCTGCCGATGAGCACATACATGCTGCCCGCAAAACTGAGTTCCGAAGGCGTGGCTTCTTCGGCCCCGGCGATCTCGTCGGCACGCGATCTCACTCGACGGTTCGCCCCGCCCGACTCGAGCATCAGCTCGACGAGATTCGCGGCCCACTGCACCATCCCGGGATGCTCGTTCACGGTAACGAGGCACTCATCGATCACAGGCTCGTACTCGCCTATCATCACATACGCGCGGGCCAATTCCGTGCTGAAGAGAGTCCCGTCCTCGAGTCGCTCCCTGCCACGCAGAAAGGTCTCGATGGCTTGCTCGTGCATGCTGTAGTGCATCTCAAGATTGCCAACGTCCACGTACAAACCCGGCTCCGCGCGTCCCGCCTCCAGCATGTCGCGCCACATCGTGTGAGCTCTGTCTTTCTCTCCGTTCCTCGCGAACGCAGCCGCTAGTTCGTAGACGGTCTTTCTGTCTCCCGGAAGCATGGCAAGACGACTCTCGAGAAGGGGGATCAGACCCTCACGCTCGACACCGGCCAGCGTGTACACCCGCGCGAGGCCCCAGAAGGCACGCTCATCATCGGGGAACCGATCAAGAAGGTCCTCCGCCAGACGCACGGCCGCGTCGTTGTCATCGAGCGCAAGCGCGCGGCGAACATTGCCAAGCCCGAGTTCGATGGCATCGGCATTGGCGGGCTCCCGCGCTTCAATAACGAGAGGCAGCGCAAGAAGCGCGATCACAAGGCACACGCACACTCTGATCCATCCCCGGCTCGTCACCTTCAAGGATTCACCTCCGAAGCGGCATCCCGCGAAAGGCTCTCGAAGTAGGCACGAATGAGTTCGCGATACTCCGCGGGGTACTCGTGCTGCATCGCGCGAAGGAGGTCCTCTCTCAACTCCCGCGATGCCCTGGTCACATCGTCAGGGATTCCACCGGGGGCTGTTCGCGAGTAGTCTTCTCCGGTTCGCGATCTGCGCTCTCGCTTGTAATCCCTGCGGCGTAGCGAACGCTGTGAGTCAAGAAGCCTCGACAGTATCCTCTTCTGACGATCGATCGTCGCTTGTGAAGCACCACTTCGCTCCATCTCAGCGAGCGTCTGCTCCATTTCCTTCACCGTGTCATCGAGGCGCCCCAGAACCTCACTCCGCTCCCCGAACTCCTCGGCGAGCCTCCGAGCTTCCTCAAGCAGCCGCTTCTGCTGGGCCTTCATCTCGGCGAGTTCGTCTTCAAGACTCGAGCCTTCCCCCTGCTCCTCTGTCCGACGACTCAGCTCCTCAGTCAACTGGTTGATCTCTTGCTGCCGCTCGGCCATCTGCTGCAACTGCTGCATCATCTGTTCAAGCGCACCGCTGGATCCACTTGATGAACTCGACTGATTTGCGGTAAGCAGCTTCACAATAAGGAAGTTCACGCGGCCGAGCGCGTTCTTCGCCTCTTTTCGTGCTCCGGATATCGGACCGTCGGCCAGGGCCGCCGAAGACCTGCCCATGGCCATCTCAATGATGCCGAAGATCCGATAGAGGCCTGCATCAATCCGGAAGGAATCCTTGGATACTCTGAACATGCGTTCGGCGACGAATGACACCGACTCAGCCAGGTCGGTCTGCTTCGCAACGAGCTCGACGAGTTCGCCTCGGGGCACGCGTTGCCTCTCTTCGACCGCGGACAGGATCTCCTCCTGCTCTTGCGACACACCAAGAAGCTCCCCGATCGCCCGCAACACGGTCTCACGATCTCGCTGCTGGATGCTGCACGACATCCCCCCCTGACATGACGAGAGCTTCGTGAAGAGGGCCTTGAGATCGCTGGCAGCCGACTGGCACTGAGAGGAAGCCTCTTGCGGTTTCATCCCGGCGAGTTTCTCGGCAGCCTCCTGCATCTTTTCGAGCGTCTCCGCCTTGTCGAGCTCCGACGCGGCCTCCCGCATCTCGGCGGCGGTCTCCGGATCGACCTTCTCCATGTCGGCGATGGCGCTCTCAAGATCTTCCCTCAACCGTTCGGCGTCCTCGCGAAGCTGCTCCTGCCGCTCGGCCATGGTCTCGCACTGCTCCTGCCCCGGGGATTCCCCGCTCTTGTCGGCGACACGCTGTTCCTGCTCAGCCAGACGCTCCGCGCGGTTCGCGACGTCCTTCAGACTTTGCTCCGCCTTCACTCTCTTCAGGAGATTGAGGGTCTGCTCGAGCCTCTTGAGGTAATCCTCCTGCGTGAATGTCATCTCGCTCATCGCTTCGGCCACCTGCTCGGGGCGCATCTCTCGCATTGCGTCTCTGATTTCCTGAAGCAACTCGCGCATCTCGTCGGTAGCCACTTCCTCCATGAGTTGCGAGATCTCATCCATCTTCTCGAGGGTGTCGAGCGTTACTCTGTCCGTCTCGGTCATCCTGTCGGAGAGCTGCGACATACGTGATGCCATTTCGCCGACGCGCTCCGACGCTTCCTCCTGGTTCTCAAGGACCTGCTCGACCCTCTCTTCCTCCTGCCAATCCATCTCTGGATCGCTCAACACCTCATCTCGGAGTTCCTCAAACTCATCCTTGAGTTCTTCCTGCTCAGAAAGGAGATCATCCAGCTCGTCGATGATGTCGTCCTGCTCGCCTGTCACCTCACTGTATATCTCGGCCATGGAGGGGAAGCGAACCAGGTAGCTCTCGGTCTCTGCGCTCTTCGGTCCTCCAACAAGGTCGTTGTCGACAACCTCCACAAAGTAGACGAGAGCCGAGCCGGGCATGATGCCTGTCTCGCTCAGATCCCAGACGGAATCGTGCACCACCTCCCGCCCTCCACGCGTCCCAAACTCCGCGAGAGAGATCGTGTGCTCTTCGGCTCCTCCCGAGAGCGCGTAGTGGAGCCTCAATCTGGAAATACCGTAGTCGTCTATTGCGGATGTCGTGAGCGGCAGCATCATGTCGTGTGGGACTTCACGGTCCTCGCCCGGCTCTACTATCTTCGCGAGCGGATACTCGTCACGGACTGCCACGATCGAATAGACAGGTGGCGTCCGATTGAAAAGGCCATCGGCATCCCGGAGTTCGATCGAGTACGTGTCGCTCCCGCCCACGGCTATCACACCGGTGAACGTGCTCGGGCCGCGGCGGGAAAGATCGATGCGACGCCCGGAGCCCATCAACAGAGCCGCCGCTTCCAGAGGTTTGCCTGCAGTGATCGTCACAGTGACCTCTGACCCTTTGAGCGCGGTGATATCGCCGTTGTTCTCATCGATGGTTCTCGGAACCAGTCCGCTGTAGGAGGGAAACGTGTAGTCAAGGCGGATGCTCGATACAAACGGTCGCTCCAGAACGTTCACCCGGAACCACGGGCTTTGCACATCGCCGGCCGTGATTGAGTATGTGAGAGGTGTGCGTACGTCGATGAGCGACGCTTCGTACTTCCGCCCGCGAGACTCCTGCCCTACGGCTTCATCCGTCTTCTCTTGCTCCATCGTCCCCCGTCCCACAACCGTCTCCCCTTGCCCCATCATCCCACGCGCCACAGCCGTCTCCCCTGCCTCCCGCATCGCACGCTCCAGAACGGCCTCTCCCTCGAACTGGAAGACGAGCATCGCCGGGGCGTCCGCAGGCCCCGTGACGACGGCCGTCACCAGGAGGTTCTCCCCTGCAACGAGTTCCGTGTCTCCCGGTTCCACCGCTATGCCCACGGAGATCCGCTCCACGCGTGCAAACGGGTGAAGGAGTCTCTCTGCCGCCGGTCCGACACGTGACCCAAGCGCAACCACGATGACGACGGATGCGAGTACTGTCAGACCGAGTGTGCGTGCGGCTCGCCGTCGCCCGCTAACGCGCGCAGCCGGGCTCAGATCCACTCCGGCAATCTCCGATGCCGTCTCCGTGACGAGAGCATCGATGAAGGCCGTCGAATAGCCGTGTCGTCCAGCGCCGCGCTTGTCCCATAGTTCCGTTGCGGACTCAAGTCTCTCGCCAAGGTCAGGAAACTTCGACTCAATCCGGGCAGCCACAGAGACGGCATTGAATCTGCTTGAGAGCGGGCGAATGAACCAGAGAGCGGCGCCGGCTCCAAGAGACACGAGGATCAGCAGGACACCTGTGGCGCGAAGCCACGTCGGAAGAAGCAAGAGGGAATCGACCAGAAGGATGAGGGTGGCGACTGCCAGGGGACGCACCAGCGCGCGAATCAGCCCGGTGAACGCGACGTGCCGTCTTGAGCGGCGCCAGATGCCCGCGATAACGGCCACAAGTTCAGTGTGCTTCTGCTCGATCCGCGTCATGCCGGCCTTCCCACTCTCAGTGCGTCAGTGCGTAGACGATGACGTTCATTCCCATGCGGAGCGCGGCCTCGTGTTTCTCCGGAGGATCGTTGTGAACCTCCATCTCCTCCATGCCGTCTCCTATGTCCGTGTTGAAGCTGTAGAAGACGACCATGCGGCCATCGAGATGGATGCCGTATCCGTGAGGCGGGCCGCCGTCATGCTCGTGGATCTTCGGTAGACCCTCCGGCAAATCGTAGAATGAATGGTAGATGTCGTGGTCATACGGAAGCTCAACCAGGAAACTCCCGGGCAACACCTTGGCTATCTCAGCTCTGAAATAGGGATCGAGACCGTAGTTGTCATCGACCCACATGAATCCGCCACGCTCGAAGTACGTCTTCAGATTCCCGACGTCCTCTTCGTTGAAGAGTATTCGCCCGTGGCCGGTGACGTAGATGATGGGGTGAAGGAAAATGTCATCGTCACCGGGTGAGACGGTGGCCGGCGAGGTCGCGATATCCAAATCTGATCGCTGGCGTAGCTCAGTGAGCAGGTTTGGCAGGGCCGTCGGATTTGCGTACCAGTCTCCACCGCCGCGGTACTTGAGTTGCGCGATCGTGATCCCGCGCCCCACGTCACTCGCCGTGGCCGCCGAGATCGGCAGCAGAGCGCCAGTGAACAGAACCACGTTCACGAACACTGAGAGGCTCAGTAGGGACGCCAAAAACGAATGCACTGACCGATGTCTACGCTGCATAATCTCTTTCCTTGCAGTACGGCTTCGATGGTCCTTCCATCATAACCCGGCGCACCACCGTTACGCACCACGCGTTTGCACGCGGACTCCATGCCTGGCGCGCCAAGCAACAGGACCCCGTGCAAGCACACGGGGCCCCAAAGGTCCGGCTTGACGCGGTCTGTTCCATATCACCGATACACCGCCTTGATCACACCCCAACTTGTTCGCTCGACCGGCGTCGCGCCCCCGTTCAGGAATAGGAGGTTCTCGCCGTAGCCTCTGGCGAGAATCATGTCCGGATCTCCATCCGCATCGATGTCCATGAGGTCAACACCCTTGCCATAGCCGGTGGGCGGAATAGTCACACCGGTCATCATGTCCGGGTTCTCTGCGAACTCAAACACCTGCGGTGTTCCGACGTTCTCGTAGCACTCCGGCCAAGTACCATACGAGACGCGCACAAGATCCAGATCGCCATCGGAGTCGAGATCGCCCAAAGCTATCGTCGGATTGGAGCCACCAACCTGTGGAATGCCATCCACCCAGCCCACGTATTCATACGCCGGCCGGAATGCTGTGCCTACATTCCTGGCGTAGCGTATCCTTCCGGTCCAGCTGCCCAGCATGAGGTCCAGATCTCCATCACCATCCATGTCAGCAAGCCGCGGACTACCGTGGGCGCCGCCGAACGGCACGCCATCAAAGACCGACAGGTCTGCCGCCCATGCCGGATTCTGAGGCGTCCCGACGTTCCAGTAGAAGCGGACGAAGTCGTCGTACCAACAGGTGATTACGAGATCGAGATCGCCGTCAGCATTAAGATCTCCCAACCCACCTACCTGCTGAGTGCAAGATGGCACATCCTGATACGGTGAGGGGCCAAGTTGCCATGCGGGCTCCGTGGGTGTTCCCACATTCCAGAATTGGGTAATGGGAGTTGCGTCAAACAGCGAGATATCGATGTCCCCATCTCCATCGAGATCGCCCGCTGCCATTCTGCTACTGTGCCCCTGTGGTGCCCACTCGTGGGCCAGCGTCCAGTAGATCGTGCCGGCCTGGGCTGCAGATGACATCACAAGGAGCACGCTCGCCAGCACCAATGCAACCACTATCGCCTTCATATCATCCCCTTCCACTCTGAAGGGTCGGGACAAGAGCATCGCCTCTGTGCGACGCCGCTCTACCGATCGCCATCATCGTGCTCGACTTCCGTCGCCCTCGGCGTGTACCAGATAGTCAGTGTGGCAACGCCTGCCCGCAGGCCACCGGCGAACTCCGGCAGCACACTGCCTTCCTCGCCAGCCGATGGAGCCAACACGAACCCACGGTTGGCTGTCGCATCATCCGCCCAGATCGCCACCATCTCGGTCACATCCAGGCGAACGAGCGACGAGTCTCCGGTGAGGAGGTAGTCGCCCCACCAGGAGAAAGTCGAGCCTGCTGGGTAGGCACCGGTGATCCCGGTCTCATACGTACCCGTATGCCCAGTGAAGTCAAGCATGATCGGGAGGATGCGCTACCACTGATATCCTAGGGGATCTTCACCCCCTGCCGCCGACACCCCAATCCCTCCTCAAGTCGCCGACTGACAGCGCCATCCCCAGCGATACGCATCACCCCTGGCGCACGAAGAAACGGCGGCGCCCCGAAGAGCGCCGCCAAGGTGTGCTTCTCGTGAACGTCTCGCCACGATCTACTTCCTGTGCTTCCGGGCCTCCGCGGCTATCTGCCACTCTACGACCAGCGGGCTGGCTACATAGATCGATGAGTAGGTGCCGACAATAATGCCGATCGTGAGCGCGAATGCGAAGTCCTTAATGACCTCTCCACCAAAGATGAACAGGCACAGGACAACAAGGAGTGTCGTCACTGACGTGACAACGGTCCGGCTCAGTGACTCGTTGAGACTGATATTGACGATATCCACGAAGCTCTTTCCGTAGAGCTTCCTTCTGTCTTCGCGGATCCTGTCGTAGATGACGATCGTGTCGTTCAGCGAATAGCCGACGATCGTCAGAAGTGCCGCAATGACCGGTAGCGTCAACCCGCGACCACTGAGCGAGAAGAAGCCGAGTGTGATCGCCACATCGTGAACGAGCGCAGCGACCGCACCGACTGCGAACTTGAACTCAAACCTGATCGAGATGTAGATAAGAATACCAATGAGGGCATAGAGAATCGCCATGGCGGCCTTGCCGCGAAGCTCCTGCCCGACCTTCGGCCCGACCAGCTCCTCGCGCATGAACTCAGCGGGGTTGTCGGGCATGCGCTCATCGAGCGCCGTCAGGACCTCTCCCGCCGCGTCGTGCTCCTCCGCCCACTCGGCCGACATCCGGATGATGGCCTCACGATTACCTCCGAAGTGCTGTATCTCGGCCTCCTCAACACCGATCGCGTCGAGCGTTGAACGAATATCCTCCGCCGACACTGGGTTCTCGAATCTCACCTGCAGAAGAACGCCGCCTGCGAAATCGATGCCCAGCTTCAGCCCACCCTGAACAACTATCGACACGACACCGATGAGGATGAGCGCTGCTGACAAAATAAACGCAGCTCTGCGGTGCCCGAGGAAGTTGAATTTGGTGCCGACAAGAAACTCCATATTGTGTCCTCCAGTGTCGGAGCTATCCTCACCCGCTCCAGGGGGTCGCTAGATGCTCAGCTTCTTGATGTTCCACTTCACAGTGATGAGATCAAACACCACCCTCGTTGCCACGATAGCGGTGAACATGCTCGCGAGGATCCCGAGTGAGAGCGTCACCCCAAACCCCTTGACCGGTCCGCTGCCAAAACGAAGCAGCACGGCCGCCGCGATCAGGGTTGTCACATTGGCATCCATGATGGTCATGAACGCTCGCTCGTAGCCGTCACGAATCGCTGCGCGGACGGTCTTCTGATTCCTCAGCTCTTCCCGAATGCGCTCAAAGATGAGCACGTTCGCGTCGACCGCCATTCCGATCGTGAGAATGAGACCGGCGAGCCCTGGAAGCGTAAGCGCCGGGCGCGGATTCACAGGCAACGTTGCCATGATCCCGATGACGATCAGTAAGTTGGCCACAAGAGCAGCCACGGCGATACCGCCGGACGCCTTGTAGTAAACGAGCATGAATATGACGACGAGAATGAAACCGATCACCATTGCACGGAGACCAAGCGTGATCGAGTCTCTACCGAGTGATGGACCGACCGTACGTTCCTCGATCACGGTCATGGGCGCCGGCAACTTGCCCGCACGCAGGACGATCGCGAGATCCTTCGCCTCCTCGTCCGTGAAGCCGCCCGTGATCGATGTGGGTGTACCGGCAGGTATCCGGGACTTGATGACCGGAGCCTTGTACACCGAACCGTCCAGAACCACCGCCAGATACTCACCGATGTGCGAGCCCGTATGCTTGGCAAACGTCCGCCCACCGGCCCTCGACAGCCTCATCGATACCCCGGGCGCATTCGGGTTTTCCTGGTCCAGTCCCGGCCGTACGTCTGCCGAGACTATCGCCGACCCCGTTAGCATGGCCTCTCGCTCCAGAACATAGAATGCCCGGTATCTCTCCTCGGTGCCGAACTGCCGCGCCTCCTGCCCCCAGGCGATCCTGTAGCGGGGCACGCTCAGATCGGTCGGATTGGCCGGCAACACGTTGTCGAGATCGATCCTCTCAAGCTGCTCTTGGGCCCACTCCACATCCCGCTCAAGAAAGAATGGAAGCTGCTGCAGGTAGCGAGCGCGGATCGAGAAGGGGTGCTCCTTTGCGAGCTGCTCCGCCTCGGTCAGCGGAAGCCCTGTCTCTGACTCCAACGACAACTCGCCACTTGCCGTGAGCGTATCGATCAACGCGCGGTCGATCGATCGGAGGACGATATCGGTCTCGGCCGGTGGTGCAACCGCAATAAACTCAAGCAAGGCCGTCCGCCCGATAAGCCGCTTCGCCCTCTGCTCATCCTTCAAGCCGGGCAACTGAACGATTATCCTGTTCTCTCCCTCGATCTGAATGGATGGCTCAGCCACACCAAACTGATCGATCCGGTTCGTGATAACCTCAACGGCGCGCTCCATCGCGTCCACCGCCTCATCCGCCGGAAGCCCCTCCTTGTCCACCTCTAGCACAATGTGCATTCCACCCTGAAGGTCGAGACCCAAACTGAGGGAATTCGCCTTGAGGTCCTCGAGCTGCTCCGCCGCCATCTGTTCCTTCTCAGTCTCGTTCATGGACAGGAAGCGGAACGTGTACGATGACCGCCACGCCGCCAGAACAAGAACGAGCAGGACCAGGATGACCTTCCATCGCATGTTCGACGTCATCTACTACCTCCGCGGACGCGTCCCCTCCGGTTCCAGACGCGGTACGTGGTTCCCGAGTTCAAAACATAACTCTGTATCATAGCTTGAGATGCGGGCGATGGCAATGAAAAATGATCCCTCAAGCCCCCAAGCAGGAACTTGAGTCAGGCCCCTGCCATGAGAGAGATCATCTCAGCCACGGCCTCACCCATTCCGACCAGAACCGCCCTGGAAACGACGCTGTGACCGATACTCAGCTCGTCGATCTCCCGTATGGCCGCTATGCGGCTGATATTCAGATAGGTGAGCCCGTGCCCGCCGTGGGCTCTCAGGCCCATCTCCTGAGCCGCTATCGCCGCGACTCGCACCTTCTCGAGCTCACGCTCTATCTCATCCGGGTCGCCGATCTCAGCGTAGATGCCGGTGTGAAGCTCCACGATGTCAGCGCCAACGGCCTTTGCACGCCCAACCTGGACCACATCCGGATCGATGAAAATACTCACCGTGATTCCCGACTCCTTGAGCACGGAGACGGCCTTGCGCACACTCTCCTCCTCCGAGATGATATCGAGCCCGCCTTGGGTGGTCAGCTCACCTTCACCCTCAGGAACCAGCGTACACATCTGGGGCCGCACATCCCGCGCAATGTCGAGCATCTCGTCGGATGTGCTCATCTCGAGATTCAGAACGCCCGCGACGGTCTCCTTCATAAGCCTGAGGTCGCGGTCCTGAATGTGTCTCCGGTCTCCCCTCAGATGGATCGTGATCCCACAGGCCCCGGCGAGTTCCGCCTCTACAGCCGCCCACACAGGATCGGGCTCACTGGCCATGCGTGCCTGCCTGATGGTGGCAACGTGGTCGACATTGACGGACAACCTCATGGATACTCCTCCTCATTAGCATGCGGTGCGGCCGGGCAAAAGCACGCGCCCGGCTATTGCACGATTCTGGAGACCGGCACGATTCGGCATCCCCGCTCCCTCATCCCGGGGAGCATCCGTTTCAGAGCGTTCAAAGTCTCTTGCCTGGGGTGGCAGATGCCTATCGCAACGCCCTTTCTTCTCGCGAGTTCCTCAAGGGCCTTGAGCTTGCCTTCAACGTCTCTGCGTCCCGTCTCATCCAGTGTGCTATCAAGGAACATGCTGCTGCGCGCCGTAGGAACTCCGGCACGCGATGCCTCGGCTCGAGCCACCGAGAGGGGGGTTGTCATGCTGTCGACAAAGAAGAACCCCCGCTCCTTGAGAACGTACATGACGCTTCTCATCGCCGAAGTGTCCTCTGTAAGTCTGGAGCCCATGTGATTGTTGGCTCCTGTGGCATGAGGAATATCGGAGATGCACTCTCGAACCATCTCTCCCATTTCGGACGCCGACTGCGAGAGCAGGAGGGCGCCGTCGCCGGGATCAACATCGGGGTAGCCCTTGGGCTCCATGGGAAGATGAACAAGCACTTCCTTCCCCGCCTCATGCGCAGCCTCGGCCACGGCCGGGGCGTGAGGTGTGTGTGGAAGAACCGCTATCGTCACGGGGTCATCGAGTGCCAGAAACGCCCGCGTCATCGCGGACATATTGTGGCCGAAATCATCGATCACGATGGCGATCATGGGGCCGTCTTCGGCTGTCGGCTGTCGGGGCGCCTTGGCCCCTGGGGCCGGCTCCCTCAGAACCAGGTGATGCGTCTCAACACCGTTGATCCCGAACCGCATGTCGAGCGTTCGAAGTTCTCGCCAGTCGGGGTCACTCTCGCGCACCCGGAGTATCTCTCCCCCCGCCGAGCGCACTGCATTCGTGATCTCGAGGTTGCAGCGATACAGCTTCTCTCCCATCGGAATGCGGCCGCTCTTCTCCCAGGTGATTCGCTTCACTCCGCCCTCGTCCAGTTCCTCCCGCACGCTCTCCACTCGCTCTATTCCGAGAACGACCAAAGCCCCGTCTATCGCATCATTCATGCGCTCCGCGCGGCGTGAAGTATCTCCGCCATCGAAGATCCGCGATGTGAACTGAGCAAGCCTGCCGCTCGACCGGAGCTCCGCGACAACAAAGAGAGCAATGATCCCCATCGCGATGACCAGAAGCCACAGACGGACGCGTGACATGGCCCGCGCTCTCTGCTCGCGTTTCGCCTTCTTGGATTGCTTGGCCAAGCTCTCGAACCTCGTTGGAGGGAAATGCAGCGTGCCCTGCCTGCTGCCCCGGCACATGGAATCAGAGGGCCATTCATCTGCCCAAGTGTGGATTCTATGAGGAGACGCCCCGCCAGTCAACATGACACAGAAAAAGGGGGCGGTCTCCCGCCCCCTTCCGGATTTCAGTTCAGTATAGACCTAGGTTCCTACTTGCGGTAGCGCGCCTTCAGGACCCCGATGGAAATCTCCTCGCCACCCTCTCCATCGTGGGGAAGCCGCCCACTAAAGACAATGTCCTCCCACTTCGCGATCTCCCAAAGATCAGCGCCGTTGGTCGCCGTCTCATTGGGGTCAACCGAAAACAGGAAGCGCGCACCGGCGTTCGCCCACAGCTGCAGATCGCCTATGAAGACCCGCAGGTCCGTGACGTGCTCGTACTGCCAGCTGGACGGGTCGGCCGGGTCTTGGGCCGGAATCTCACTCTCATCACCATACTGAGTCAACGTCAGGGTGATGTAGTCGATGTTCGTACCCTCATCGAACATGCCGTGAGCGACCTCTGTCTCCTCGGCCTTGTCCCAGGACCATGGGAGTGTCGGGTCGTTGTGAACGTCGTCAGGATACAACCAGAACTCGAACGAATCCGCGAGGCAGTCGAGATACCACTCGGCTTCCATCTCCGTATGCGCCCGGATGAGATTGTGGATGACGTTCTCGGGACTCGTTCTCTCGCGGAAACCCTCGTCGGGAGGATCAGGGTTGTCGCCATTCGGGGGCGCAAAGGGGTTCCAGCACCCACTAAGCGGCATAACGAAAACCGCAGCTATGATGACGACTACGGCCAATCGCCTCGGCATTACCCGTTTCATGATGTTCTTCTCCTTCCCTGTACCCTCACTCACACCTAGAATATACCAGTTTCAAGCTCACAAGTCAAGGCCGCCCGTCACTCTGTAACCGTATCAGAGATCACTAATTGTGCACAAGGGCGTGCAATAGTAGATGACTGCAAACCCCGTGCCTGTGTGTGCTTTTTCCCTGTTTCAGATGATCTGACGATTGTCAAGGTCGTGTATTCGAGGCGAGATAGACTCTTAGTTCCTGTGGTCGCCGCGCACGACACCCCACGTCTCGAAATCGTCCGGATTCTCGGTGCGGCGGTCGACCCACTCGAATATGGCCCAGCGCGACCCGGTCTTGCGCATATGCAAGGTCGCCCGACCTTTGTAGGTTATCTGCTCGTTCACGTGCTGCCCGGACGCCCAGTCGATGGTCAGGACATAGTCGTCCTTGCGAAAGGTCTCATCCTGTGACTCATCGGGCGCTTCGAATGCGGTGAAGGAAATTGAGATCTCGGATGCCGCTGCGAAGACGCCTGTGACCGCCTGCTCCTCATCGGTAGCCACCCAGTTCGCATAGCGGGCCTCCCCTTCCTGACCTGCATCGAGGGAGTCCTGCGGATCGACATGGAAACAGAAGTCGTCTGAGAAGCAGTCCATGTAGTTGGCAGTGCCTTCGCCCACAAGCGCAGCCTTGAGATTCGTCAGCACGATCGTTGTTGTCACAGGCGTCTCCCACGGAATTTCGTTCTCATCCGGGGGACCGTCGGGGGTCCTGGGCGAGAACAGACACCCGCTCAACCCAAGCATCAGCGCAACCGCGAACGCCAGAAGGGTGATACTTGTCACCGACAATCTGTCTTTCATCCGTCGCTCTCCCGGTTGTTCCCAGATGCCGCCGTCGGTCAGCGATCGCTTGCCTCAAGCAAGGCCTAGAAGGTCCTGTCAAGCGTCGCTGAGATATTCCACACATCCGCCTGTTGTTCTGTGATGTTCGCTGCATCCCTCAGTGTGCGAGCAACGGAGATCTTGAGGACCGAGCCGTCTTCGAGCTTGTAGTCAATGCTCGCCTTCCCTGTAAGACTCGTGTCGTACTTCTCAAACGACAGCCGTCGCACATCGTCGCGGATTATCCACTTCCGTCTGACGTTCAAACCCTGTTTCGCTTCGATGTCTATGAGGTCGAAGAACGTGTATCGCACCTTCAATGAGACCCTGTGATCATCCCGCTCGCTGCCTCTGTCATAATGCTCGACGCCGAATTCATCTTCCACATAGCTTCCCTCGTCCTGCCCGGTGTACTTGTGGGCGACGTCGAGTGAAAGCCCGGGCATGGGCTCCCAATCAAGGTTTGTCGCCATAGACAACCCGCGAATCAGGAAGTTCGATGTGTGGTCGAATGTGTAAAACGTGTAATCGGCCGAGAGCGTGTACTTCTGTGTAAGGGTTACTGCGGGACTCAGGTCCATTCGCAGTGTCGGCTGCAACGAATAGGTTCGTGAGGTCTTGTTGTCGCCGGTCCTCGACGTTCTGATGTAGATGAGTTCGTTCTGCTTGATGCTCAGGTTCAGGGTCACGCTGATATTGGTTCGCGGCTCGTACGATAGGCCACACGTCCCTTCCTGCTCGAAGAAATCGCGGTCCTGGTCGTTGGCCTTCGTGTCATCGTACTGATGCGACAGAAGGCTCATGCGTCCCCGCAGATCGACGCTGAAGCGGTCCCCGAAATCGCGGGAGAGCGACGCGGAGAAGGTGTCGTGGTATGTGTCACCAGTCTGGAAGTCGAAATACTCATTCGCGTGTCGTTCGGATCCGAGATTGGCCGTGAACTTCGCTTCGCTGAACGCGTACTCGACGCTGCCTTTCACCGAGTGCCCGATGACATCGCTGTCCTTCGTCGTCTCAATCCGATAGTAGGCTTGGCTCCGTGAGTAGTTGTAGTCGAACTTCATCGTGAGGCCTTCCATGGGCACAAAGACGCTGCTCACGCCGAGCGCTTGACTCTCCTGCTCGCGCTCCTCGGTCTCATCTTCCTTGGGATACTGCATGATTGAGAACGACCGCCTTGCCTTTGTCTCGAGGGTGTTCGTATCCCATCCATACTTAATGGTCCCGTCGAGCGCGTGATCGAATGATTCATTCTGGTTCTCCACATCTCCGCCCTGCACTGCATCCAGCAGTGAGTGTCCGCCGGAGTAGCCAAACGAGGTAGTCAGGCTCTCCGTGGGATCGTAGCCGAGTGTCAGCCCAACCGTCTGGGCCGATCCGTGGCTTCTGATGTCCGCGTATTCGTTCTTCTCGACGCCGGAACTCGCGTTCAGAGATGTCCTGATACCACTCAGAAACGTCTTCCCGTAGCCCATCGTAAAATCCATCGTCTCCTTTGCTCTTGAACTCCTTACTTCGCTCGCGGCCCCCTCATTGCGGACATCCACCTGGGTGCTGCGGTTGAACTTGACCCCCATGCTGACGGCATTCGTCACAGCGACGCTGAGATCCGCCTTCCAGTTCTCCTGGCGGTTCTCCTTGTTGAGGACGGTGTTCGATCGCGTGTTTATGCCGGACGACGCAACGAAGTTGACCTTGGGAGAGAGCCGATACGATAGATTGAAATCGTGACCCCATTTGCTCACATCCTGATCTCTCCCGTACGTCAGCTTGTAGCTGGGATGAAACCCGGTACCCTGGAGCTGCGCCTGTGGACCTGTTCCAGGGCCCCGGTTCTCAAACTCGCCCCCCTCATTCTCCGCCACGGGGGCGTTCGGATCGACGTCCGGTCCTTCAGGCTCCTCCGCTCCCTCCGAAGGCTCACCCTCGGGAGGAGGATCTCCTTCGTCGGCCCATGCGTGGCCGACGAAGAGCATCAGGGCAAGGAGGACCAAGATGGCCAGAACAGGATGAGTGAGATGGTGGTTCCGCACGACCAGGCCTTTCATGACTCGAGCATCCCTGTACTCGTCCCCCGAGCTCTCAATGCTGTCGCAATCGACTCGAACTCCAACACGTCAAGCGTCTCGCCCCTGCGCGTCATGTCTATGCCGGTTGCCGCGCCGAGTTCGTCGCTCGTCATGCCGTGGCGAACGAGAAGATCATCGAGCGACCGGCGAAGCATCTTCCTCCGCTTTCCGAACGCCGCCTGAACAGCCGCCTCGAAGGTCCCGGCGTCGGCGCCCCTTCGTGGAGCCCGTTCGAAATCAAGTTCCACGAGCTTGGAGTCGACTTTCGGCCGGGGAAAGAAACACGAACTCTTCACCGTGAATAGGAGCCTTGCCAGCGCATGGTACTGAACGACCACGGAGAACCCCGAGTACTCTGCGTCACCGTGGTGCGCCACGATTCGCTCACCCACCTCCGACTGGACCATAAGCGCGGCCCGCCTGATCACACCCTTCACGTCCGTCAGCATCCGGACAAGCGGACTCGTAATACTATACGGAATGTTCCCAACGACGAGCAACCGCTCACACTTGTAGCTCTCTCGAATCGCCTCGAAATCGAATCGGAGAATGTCACCTTCGACAAGCGTGATGCGCGGGTCCTCCCCGTACTCTGCTCTGAATGCGCGGACTATGCCGCCGTCGAGTTCCACCGCTATGACGTGGCGTACTCTCTCAGCAAGTCCAAAGGTCAGCGCTCCGAAACCCGGGCCGATCTCGACAATGACATCATCCGGTTCCGGCGCAATCTCGTCAACTATCTTTCGGATGACATTTGAATCGTTCAGGAAGTTCTGTCCGCGCTGCTTCGAAGGCGCAAGCCTGTACTTCGAGAGCATTGCAGACGGCAGTGTGAAATCCATGAGCAATCAGTCTCCACCGTTCTGCGGCCGGCTCCTGCCACCGCCACGGACACGAAATGGGACGCCGAGCTCATCGGCAACTTCCCTGGCGGAGTCGATGCTGATCTCCGGGATGTCTACGACACTGACGACGGTATCGAGCCCGGCCTTCACACACTCGCGGACAAAGGAACGCACGTGCTCATACGTGCCGGCCCCGAATCTCGGCCGGCATACGCTCTCGTAGACCGCAGCGTTCTCCGCGTTCAGACTGACTGAGATGGAGTCTGCTGCCGGGACAAGCTCGGGAACTATGTTCCTGTTCCAGATGAGATTGCCGTGCCCGTTCGTGTCGATGCGAACCTTCCCCCCGAGTTCGCGCACACGACGCCCGACCGTCTTGATGACGTCGAGTCTCATTGTCGGCTCACCGTATCCGCAGAACACCACCTCGCGGTATCGGGTCGGATCCCCTATTGCATTCAGAAGTTCCTCGGCCGACGGTTCTCTCTCAAGACGTAGATTGTATCCCCACAGGATATCGGTCTGGTATCTGACGCAGAACCGGCACTCGTTCGTGCACCTGTTGGTGATGTTCAGATAGAGGTTGCCCCACATCTCATAGGCGATCGCCGGCGCGGGCTTCTCCGGAATCCGGAAGAGCCGCATCGCATTCCCCGTGGTTTGCCGCGCGATGTCCTCGACACCAACGCCCGTGGCGACGGCCACGGCCTCGGCTACTTCCGAGACAAAGGCCGGTTCGTTCCGTTTCGTTCCCCGGCCCTTGTGCGGCTCCGGGGTCAACCATGGTGAATCCGTCTCAAGGAGAATCCTGTTCAAGGGCACGGCTCTCGCTGCTTTCACCAATCTGCCCTCGCGCGAATACGTCACCGGCCCGCCTATTCCAACATGGAAACCGCGCTCCACAACCTTCCGCGCATAGTCGGCGTCGCCGGGGAAGCAATGCATCACACCACCGACTTCACCCGCCCCTTCCTCATCTATGGCAGTGAGGACGTCATCGAGCGCGTCTCTGTTGTGGATGACGAGCGGAAGTCCGAGTTCGCGCGCTAGGCGGATCTGTGCGCGAAACGCACGGAGCTGATCACCCCGCGGCGAGAGGTTCCTGAAGTAGTCGAGGCCAATCTCACCGATGGCGACCACGCGTGGGTGCCCGGCCAGCTTCGTGAGTTCCTTCTCAACCTTGTGGTTGTAGGATGACGCCTCGTGAGGATGGATACCGGCGGTCGCGTAGATGAAATCGTGCCGCTCGGCCAATTCTATGGACCCGCGGGTCGTGGCGAGGTCGAACCCCACGTTGATCATCAGCCCGACGCCGGCCCCAAGCGCCCTTGCGATGACCTCATCACGGTCCCGATCGAAACGATCGAGATTGAGATGAACGTGAGTGTCTGCAAGAACGTATTCCGGCACCGCTAGCTCACCTTCGTTCCGATCGGCATGTCCTTGTCCGGCACGACCACGGATATCGCGTCGTCACCTGTCGCCGCAAGAAGCATGGCCCGGGACTCTATGCCTCTGATCGTAGCGGGCTCCAGGTTCGCGACGACGACAATGGTCTTGCCGACGAGCTCCTGTGGAGCGTAGCCGAGAGCAATTCCGGCCACCATCTGCCTGACGTCTCCGCCGCCCAGATCAACCTTCATTTTGATGAGCTTCCTGGTTTCCTCCACGCGCTCCGCCTCGACGACTCTCGCGAGTTTGAATTCCAGCTTCTCAAAATCACTGTAGGTTGCCATGTGTTTCTCGTCCTTCTTCCTGTCCGTGGCGCGGCCACCCTCCGAAATGGATTCGGTCTTCACATCCACATCGAATCGCTTCGCAAGATCCTCGTCCGTGTACTTCGGAAAGACCGGTGCGCCCTTCGTAACCTCGATCACCTGCGGCCACCCGGCGCCCCAAGTGAGCAGTTCCGGAAGCTCCACATCACCGACGGCAAGAGAGAGTCCAAGCTGACGGAGTATCTCCTCGCATTTGCCCGGCATCACCGGCCAAGCCAACACCGCCACCTGGCGAACGACCTCAAGCACGTCAAAGAGCACCTGGGCGAGACGTGGTGACTTTTCCTTGGCGAGAGCCCAAGGCTTCTCTTCTTCGATGTAGCTATTCCCGCGCCGGACGAGCTCCCATATCGTGGATAGAGCAGCCTGTGGGGCGTACCCCGTCATGGCCTTGGTCACACCCGATGCCACGGATCGCGACAGCTCCATGAGCGCCGCTCCGCTTCCCTCCGACGTGGTCGCCGCGAGATTGCTGAGCTTTCCACCGAGGAACTTCTCAACCATCGCCGTGGAGCGAGAGAGGAGATTCCCGAAGTCGTTGGCGAGCTCCGAATCGTATCTGGATCGGAACTGCTCCCATGTGAAGTCGACGTCCTTGCCGTAGGTCCCCTCGCGCATCAGGAAGTACCTGAGCGCCGAGGGACCGAACATGCCTGCAGCTTCGAGTGGATCGACCGTAACACCGCGGCTCTTCGAGAGCTTCTGTCCTTTGAAGTAAACGAAGCCATGGCCAAACACAGTGCGCGGCAGCTCGATGCCGGCGCTCATTAACATCGCAGGCCAGATGACACAGTGGAATCGCGTGATGTCCTTCCCTATGATGTGCACGTCGGCCGGCCACCACTTGGCGAACAGTTCATCGTCCTCTCCGTACCCGACACCCGTCACGTAGTTGGTGAGCGCGTCGACCCACACGTAGATGACGTGCGCCCTGTCTCTCGGCAGCGGGACTCCCCACTCAGACCCGGCGCGCGTCACGCTGATGTCGTCGAGTCCTCCCTTGATCAGCTGGATGATCTCGTTGCGCCTCGTCTCCGGCTGAATGAACTCAGGATGTTCCTCTATGTGTTTCAGAAGTGGCTCTGCATACTTTGACAGCTGAAAGAAGTAGTTCTCTTCGGCGATCCATGCGGGTTGGGTGCCGTGAGTGGCGCAGCACCCGTCGACAAGATCCTTCTCCTGAAGAAAGGCCTCACACGACTCGCAGTAGTGTCCTTCGTAGTGACCCTGGTAGACGTCGTTCCCGATCGCTTCGAAGAGCATACTTAAACGCCGCTCGTGTTCCCGGCTGGTCGTGCGGACGAACCGATCAAAGGATACTTCGAGCCCATCCCAGATGTCTCTGAAGACCTTCTCCATCTCATCGCAGTAGGCAACCGGATCCATGCCCTTCACTCTGGCGGCACGCTCTACGTTGAGACTGTGCTCGTCGTTTCCCATCTGGAAGTAGACATCGTCACCCAAGAGGCGATGGAAACGCGCAAAGACATCTGCGGATATCTTCTCGTACGCCGTGCCTATGTGAGGTGCGCTGTTCACGTAGTCTATTGCTGTTGTGATGTAGTACTTACGAGGCATCTTTTCCCTCTTTGCGTCGCCTGTTCCGGCGACTGGACCTGGATGGGCGGCCCGATGAATCCCTTCGGCCCGATCCTGTGTCCTTGCGATCCGTCCCGGCCTTCTCGCGGCCAGACCCTGCGTCCTTCCGACCAGTCTTCGCCCTGTCGCGGCCAGACCCTGCGTCCTTCCGACCAGTCTTCGCCCTGTCGCGGCCAGATCCTGCACCCCTCCGACCAGTCTTCGCCCTATCGCGGCCAGACCCCGTGTCCTTACGATCCGTCCCGGCCTTCTCGCGGCCCGGCCCCCCATTCTTCCGGACGGCCTTCGCCCTCTCGCTGCCGAATCCTATCTCGTCGCGGCCGGGGCCCGCGTACAGGGGCTCTTTCTTCTCGCTTTCGGGCCCGAGACGACCCTTCTTATAGTCATCGATCGCGACCTTGATCGTCTCGCGCTCGCTATCCTCGAGAGTGACCGTGCGGTGGAAGATATCAATGCTCGTTACTCTCCTCGTACCGTCACCAAGATTGATCCTCGTTCCGAGCTTCGGGTACTCATCGAGCGCCTCGCTGTAGAATGAGCGCTCGTATCTCAGACAGCACATGAGTCGACCGCAGCCTCCCGATATCTTGGGTGAGCCGGGCGCCAGATGCTGCTCTTTAACCATCTTCAGCGTCACTGGATCGAAGTCACCGATAACACCTCTGCAACAGTAGTAGCGGCCACAGCGCCCGTATCCTCCAAGTCGCCGCGCCTCGTCTCGCACACCGATCTGTCGCATTTCGATTCTCGTCTTAAAGACCCCCGCCAGGTCACGCACAAGCTTGCGGAAATCGACACGTCTGTCGGACGTGAAGTAGAAACGGATCTTGTTGCTGTCGAACTGCCACTCGACATCGACGAGCTTCATGGGGAGATTCTGCCTCCCGATGTACTGCTGGCAGATGCGGTGGGCCTCAAGTTCCTTGTTGCACAGTTCTTCGAGATGATCCTTGTCATCGCTGGTCGCGCGCCGGAGGATCAACCCCCGTGGCCCCTTGTCCCGGAGCTTCGCGCTCACGGCCCCGCCTTCACGTACGACCCGGCCGATATCCTTCCCGCGCTCCACCTCAACGATGGCGTGATCACCGATCTTGAGTGGTATGCCGCGTGGGTTGGAGTAGAGCGCAGATCTACCTCCCTTGAACACTATTTCAAAGGAGTCAGGCGTTCCGCGCAGGATGTCACTGAACTCCATGTTGGCTTCCTCTTCGTGTGATCGCCCTTTTCCGGACGACCGCCATATCCAAGAGCACGGACGTGAAGACGATGGACGGACTTGAGTATCGCTCTATTGCCCTTCGAGCCTCATCGACCTTTGTGATCAACTGCTCCAGATCCGCAAGCTCCATGATGTCTGCCTGGGATTTGATCTGGTCCTCGTACGACGAGTACAAGAGCTCCGGAACGGTGGCACTCCGGGACTCGGAGACCACCAGAACATCGCGAAACCACAGCAGCATGAGATCAAGGACCTTCTGCTGTTCGTCTCGTCCCAGG
The DNA here is from genome assembly GCA_030622115.1 of Candidatus Eiseniibacteriota bacterium. Lineage (GTDB taxonomy): Bacteria > Joyebacterota > Joyebacteria > Joyebacterales > Joyebacteraceae > Joyebacterum. The sequence goes on along the minus strand of JAUXGN010000001.1, from coordinate 73,937 downwards.
CGGTACGCGAGGCGATTGGCCTCGTCAATGAGCGACCGCACCCCTCCGGCGCGGCTTCCCTTCATGATGGCAGCGATGTTCTTGAGCTCCGCTGCAAGCCCACTCTGACTGGCGCGAACCGCCGCTCCCGGACTTCCCATGGCTATCGCCGACGCGGCTCGTGCCTTCGCGGCATCCATCCCCAATCGCGCATCGCCCGTCAGAACCGCTTCCACCTCGACTCTCGACAGCGGTGAGAACGGTATCTTCTGACAGCGAGACACAACGGTCGCAGGAAGTGCGCTCGATCGCGACGACGTGAGAATCAGAACCGTCTGTGCCGGTGGTTCCTCGAGAGTCTTGAGAAGTGTGTTCGCCGCCTCGCTCGTCATCCTGTCGGCGTCGGAGATGATGAACACCTTCCAGGGACCGATGTAGGGTCTCCTCCCCACCTTGACCACAACCTCGGTCAGAATCGTCTCCACCGAGATGATGGCCGTCTTTCTCCCGAAATCCTCATCCCGGAAGCCCTTCCTCACTGACTCGGAGACGCGCTCAGCGCGCTCCACCGGCTTGATGGTCCTCGGAGTTGGGAAGATTAGATGTGTGTCCGGATGACTCAGCCCGTCGGACATCTTGCACGCCGGGCATTGGCCGCAGTCTTGGAGCCCTTCGGTTTCGCAATGCAGCGACTTGGCCAGCTCGAGCGCCGCCATTTCCTTGCCCACACCGTACGGTCCCCTGAACAGATAGGCGTGAGCCAAACGTCCTGAACCGAACGCAGATCTCAGGAGCGAGATAGCCTGTTCCTGCCCTCTTATCCTGTCGAGACCCATTGGACGCTCTCGGTCACAAGCCCTTCAGTCAATCCAACCCGGACGTGGGTACTCCCGTCGTGAGATAACTTATGAGTTTATCCGCCGAGTTTGCACTGGGTCAAGGTGTTTCACTGACACGAGAAGCCAAGAAGGACCGTGGTTGGGAAACAGGCAGTACTGTGGGAGAAGCCCGAGCGCCTCGCAGGAAGACGGTCCGCCCATCGAAGGTGAGCCGGGACGCTAGCCGCCTATACCGGTTCTCGCTTTCGTCTCAGCGATCTCACCTGCCAGGGTCACGGCCGCGATGATGCTCCCCGGATCGGCCTCGCCGCGACCCGCCAATCCGAACGCGGTGCCGTGGTCGGCAGACGTCCGAACTATGGGAAGCCCGAGGGTGACGTTCACGCCCTCGGAGAAACCCCACAGCTTCGCCGCTATTGTCCCTTGATCGTGATACATCGCCAAGACCGCGTCGAAGCCTGATCCGGGACCATCGCCACCGCCCAGTCCGCAGTAGATCGAGTCGGCGGGGAACGGTCCATCGGCCTGAATCCCCGTGGCGACGGCATCCGCTATCGCCGGAGTGATCGCCACCGCCTCTTCACTACCGAACATCCCGCTCTCTCCTGCGTGGGGATTGAGAGCAGTCACTGCAATCCTTGGGTTCTCGATTCCGAACCACTCACGCAAACCGCGATCGAGAACCTTGATCTTCTCAAGCACGAGCGATCGCGTTATTGCAGCCGGTATGTCCGCTATTGAGAGGTGTGTGGTCACGAGGGCGACACGCTTCCCGGCGACTACGAAGGTCATGACGTACTCGGATGTTCGCATCAGACGCGCCAGATACTCGGTGTGCCCGGGGAAGTCGATCCCACACTTCGTTATTGCGACTTTGGAGACCGGAGCCGTCACGATCGCGTCGGCCGCACCCGACAAACACATCTCCGCCGCCGCCTTGATGCAGGCGAGTGCTTCCCTCGCTCCCTCGGACGTCGGCACGCCCGGCGAGAACGCTGTCGCTTCGGCGCCGTCCTCCATAGGATCGATCAGCTCTACCTCAAACGGCATGCCGAGAAGGGCACTCCACTGATCGAGCCGGCAACGCCTGCCTACGACACGGATGTTGAATCGCTCACTGAGTTTCCGAATGGCGCATGCCTTGAGCACGACCTCAGGACCGATCCCGGCAGGATCCCCCATCGTGATCAGAATCCGCGGTCTTGGCCGTCCCTCAGTAGGCTGATACATCTCTCTCCTCGATTATCTCGTAGAGCGTTCGCGCCTGCTCCTTGCGGACATTACCGGCAGGTATCTCGCTGATCCTGACTCGCAGGAATTTGTCTCGCATGTTGAGCGTCAGCTCGTCACCAACCCTGACCTCGATACCTGCCTTCGCGCCCCGGCCAAGAACGGAGACGAGTCCCGCGTCGCACACTCGCTTTGCCATGCTGCGTTGCTTCACGAGCCGCGAGATCTTGAGAAACTGGTCCAGCCTCATTGGGTGGACGCCATCTCTGTCCGGATGTCGATGTATATCTCGTTCCTCAGACGATTCATCAGAGCGATGTACGCCTCCTCCGCTCTGAGATTGAAGATGTAGTCCTTGAGCTGTTCCCGGATCTCGTCGAGCTCCGCCGCGCGCTCCTCCTCGTGCCCCGTCAACTGGAGAACGTAGTAGTCAGCGGCTCCCTTGAGAACGCCCGTCATCTCGCCCTCGGAGAGAGCAGCCACAGGGGCAACGAATGCCGGATCGAGATCTGCCGGAGAGAACCAGCCCAAGTCTCCGCCGCGCGCGCTCGACGCCTTGTCTTCCGAATAGCCGGCCGCCACGGATGCGAAATCAGCTCCGTCAAGGACCATCTGCCGGAGACTCTCCGCCCTCGCCACGGCACGCGTCTCATCATCCGGCCCCGGCATCACCTTCAGGAGAATGTGGCGCGCATGAGCACGGTTGCCGTCTTTTTCAAGCATCTGGATGATGTGAAATCCGAATCGGGACGGTACGATCCCGCTCACCTCTCCCGGTTCCAGGGCGAACGCAGCTTCCTCGAACTCCGGAACCATTGCGCCTCGACCAAACCAGCCCAAGTCCCCGCCGGTGGCGGCCGATGCATCGTCCGAGTATTCACGGGCGATGTCGGCGAACGCTTCGCCCGCATCCAGGCGAGCCCGGGCCTCCGTCATCCTCTCGATGGCGGTGCGCTTGACCTCTTCACTGACTCTGGCAGTAACCATGATCCCCGAGAATCTGTACGACTCAGGCATATGGCCCAACTCCGCACCGTGCTCTTCGTAGTAGTCTTCGACCTCTCGCCAGGTCACGTCGATCCTGCCGTGAACCTCCTGCCGCACGACCAGTTCAGCCAGAAGCCTGCGCTCGATGTCGTCGCGGTAGATGGCTTTGAGATCTCTAAGTGTCATATCCTGTTCGGCGAGGGCTCGGTCGAGTGCTTCCTGAGAGCCATGTCGATCCCTCAGCTCATTGACCCGACGCGTCATCTCCTCATCGAGCCGCCGAGCGGAGAGAATGATGCTGTCTCGATGAGCCATCGCTACAAGCAGCATTTCATCGACCATTTCGTTGACAATGCCGCTCCTGAACTCGAGGATGTTCTCCTCCGAGAGCGCCTCCCCGCCTGTTCTCATATTGAAGAGATAGAGCTCTTCGTCCACGTCGCTCTCGAGAATGATCTCGTTCCCGACGACAGCGGCTATCCCATCGACGAACCGGCGAGTCGGCTCCTGAGATACGGCCGGCGGCGGAAACAGGAACGTCGCAACAAGTAGCAGCGCTACTGCAGACCCAGCGTGAGATTTCGTCATCGGTTCCTCCAGTTCACTAGGGAGTGCCGTCCTCAGCATCGTCGTCGGACTGCTCGTCGATCTGGTCTACGAACGACGGATCTCCTGCCCCTCTCATTCTCTCAGTGGCCGCCTGTCTGATGAGCGCCGTATCCACATGCACGGCCGAACGAGCTTCGATATCGAGAAGCCAGCCGTCGAACGCCTCCCGGCGGCGTTTCGATGTGAGAAAGCTCAGGACCGCCGAGCGTTTCGATTCGAACGACGGTTGCCCCGCACCGGGATGGCGATCCAATGCCTTCAGAATATGGTAGCCGTACCCGCTCGTTATGACGTCGCTGACTTCACCCACCTTCAGACTGAAGGCTACCTCCTCGAGTTCGTGGATCATCTCACCGCGCCGCATGTAGCCCAGGTCCCCTCCCATCGATGCCGTCTGATCTATCGAGAATGACCCGGCGACGGTCTCGAACGGGGTCCCTTTGAGAATCTGCTCGAGGGCGCGTTCGGCTTCGGGCCGATTTCTCACGAGGATGTGAGCCAGACGAACCTGAATAGCATACTCGTTCTTATGCTCCCCGAAATACGCCGCCGCCTCGTCATCGGTCACCTCGGTAACCTCGCTCATCCGGTGCTTGATGTACTCCTCAGCGATGAGCTCGCGCTCGATCTCCCGAAGGCGGCGCTCAACCTCGTCGTCCGTCCCTATTCCGTACCGAAGCCCCTCCTGGTAGAAGAGCTCGGTCTTCACCCAATTCTCAACGGCCTCCTCCTGATCATCGAGGCTCATCATCGCAAGGTGCTGTTCCGGGATCGACGCATAGAATTCATCTGTCGAGAGAGACGCCCTTTCCACGCGGGCGACCGCATCTCCCTCATCTCGCCTCCCGCATCCCGCGAGCACGGCAAGGAGAAGCATCAGTATCACAGCCAACCGTAGACCCTTCAATGTCACCTCCGCCTACCCTTCTCTCGGCACATGCAGAGATCCGCGTGGAGTGGACTCGGACAAGGACGTCTCCATTTCACGCGAACGTCCACGGACCACTGTTCGCCCGTGGACGTTCCGATGCATGCCGTGGGCGCCTACCGCCGGCTAACCTCTGACCGTGGTGACCCGCTGCGCTTCCTTCTCCATGTACACGTCTAGTGGATCGCTGACGTACTGGAGATTGCCTTCATGGATCTCGATATCGACACTTGCCCTGACATCGTCGAGGAAGATCTTCAAGGCATCCTCTCTCCGCTGGCCGACGAGTGTTGCTACAACGCTTTCACCAACAACACTGAAATCGAGTTGCTCCTCGGGATAACGTGCGAGCACTTTCACCAACGCATAGCCGCCCGGCGCGCGAACCGGCTCACTTATCCGCCCGATGTCGACGGAGAACGACGGCTCCTGGATGTACGCGAGTCGTCCCTCGCCCTGCATGATATCTGTGATGACGCCGTCCTTCGCCTTGCTCCACTCATTTATCGAGTGCTTCCGAACCATCGCGGCGAAATCGGCCTCTCCCTCTCTGATCCGCTGGAGGATGAGGTTCGCCGCCGCCTCTGTCCCAACGAGTATCTGCTGGACATCGGCTCTCGGCGGTCGCACGAAATCCTCTCGGTGCGACCGGAAGTAGTCTCTGACTTCCTGCCCGGACGGCGTTACCGTCTTCTGAAGGACCTCTGCCTCATAGGTGAGATCCACGATCCCCTCTTCAAATCGTTCAGCCAGGTAGTCCTGCATCTCACGGCTTGTGAGATAGCCTCGCTTCTCTATCTCGTACTCCTTGATCATATTGAACACGCGCTTGATGACCGAGTCTGTGACGTAGACCCGACTGCCGCTCTTTGGCGTCTCGATGCCGGGCGATTCACTCAGGATCCTCGCATAGTCTCCGAGCGTCCAGATGTGCTCCTGCCCGCCGACCCTGAAGCGCGTGAACTCCATCTGCCCCTCTTCCTCTGTGAAATCGGGGACTATCTGCGTCTGCGCGCGCTCGATGGCATCTGCACTCTCAAGCCGTTCCTCGCTCGGGGGGATGAGTTCGAAGATCTTCTCTTCGATCCTGGTACCTGCCAGATCCACCGCTTCATCGTTGTAGGTGATGTCGGCTTCGGACATCCACCCCTCTATGACATGGAACTGCGTCAGGTCGCGCCTGAAGGACTTGGCCTCCATTGTGACCCCGGCGAGGTGCTTGCCCTCGAGCGGCTCACGGTCAGTGGGCGTCTTGCGGGAGAGCACAAGGAAGATATAGTAGGAGCCGCTCGCCTCGATCGGCTCACAGATCTCATCCTTCACGAGGTCGCGAATGCCTACCCGGATCAGCGGGTGGAAATCCTGCCATGAATCTACCCTGCTTCTTCTTCCTCCATCCACCGCCGTGCTCGCTGTGGATACCTCCCTCGCCACATCGGCGAAATCCTCTCCGCCTTCTGTGACCCGACGGTACGCTTCCTGAGCAAGAGCCTCGTCGTTGAGGACTATCTCCCGCATCTGGAAGAGCGCGTCGCGTACGTCATAGTACTCTCGCACGTCTTCGGGCGTGACCTGACTTGGCTCTACTATGAGTTCCTGGCGAAGCATATCCTCGGTCTTCGTACTCGTGAAATGATCGAGAGCATCCTGGAGCCGTGGATCCTGATCTATGCTGATCCTGTAGCCCCCAATGACCAGGAGTTCCTTTCTGATGATCTCATCGAGGAACGCAAGCTTGCCCTCGTCTCCACCGATTCCCGGCAGGAGCATCGGCGGCATCTTGTCCATCCGGTCATTCACGTAGGCGACCGTTACTGCGCGCGATTCAATGACGCCGTTCTGGTCGGTCAGCGTAACCACGGGCTTCTCGCCCGGCCCTGCGCAGCCGGCCAGAAGAGCGACGACCGCGAACAGTAGTGCCATAGCGGTCAATCTCCTCATCGTCCTGCTCCTTTCGCTACGGAAACGCGCTCGCATTGTTCCTCACGCGAGCCTATTCCTTTGTACTGTCGGAAGTTAGCCATACCAAAAGAGCCCGCTCTCGGGCTCGCACATTCAGATCACAATTTAGCACACTCGATGAACAGCTTCAACACCTTTCTCCCAACCCTGAGCGCCTCGCGCCGGTCCCGCGGTGATTCAAAGCAGACCGTCAGGCCCGATGTCGCCGTGAATTCGAGTTTCTCCTCGCTTGCCTCCAGTACTCGCCTGATCTGCCCCGGCTTCGGCGTTTTCGACAGCGAGAACCTCGCCTCGATTCGCCCTCTTATCGTCGAAATCTCCTCAACACCGGCCGCGACGCATGCGAGTTTGAGGCCCTGCACATCCAGGAGCGCTTCAACTTCCCCGGGTGGCCGCCCGAATCGGTCCGCGAGCTCCTCCCGAAGCTCCTCCAGCGCCTCTTCATCCTCTGTGTCCCGCATCCGCTTGTAGACATTGAGCTTCATGTCATTGTCTGCAAGGTAGCTGTCTGGGATATATGCATCGACCTTGATATGAATTGCCGGCTCATGCTTCTCCTCCGGCACCTCACCCTTCTGCTCAAGGACCGCGCCGCGCAACAGGCGAGCATACAGGTTGAAACCTATGGCGAGCATGTGACCGTGCTGCTCGGCGCCCAAAATGTTCCCGGCCCCGCGGATCTCAAGGTCGCGCATCGCAAGCTTGTAGCCTGACGAGAGTTCCGTGAACTCCTGGATGGCTGCGAGCCTCCTTCTTGCCACAAGGGTGATGTTCCTGTCGTTCGGCACGAGCAGGTAGGCGTACGCGCGGTGATCAGACCGACCGACCCGCCCGCGTAGCTGGTAGAGCTGGGCCAGCCCGAAGCGATCGGCTCTGTTCACGATGATCGTGTTCACGTTCGGGATATCCAGCCCGGACTCGATAATCATGCTGCACACAAGGACGTCTATCTTCCCCTCAAGGAACCGCAGCATCGCTGTCTCGAGCTGCCGCTCCGGCATCTGGCCGTGGCCGACATCAATGACAACGTCACGCAGTTTCTGGCGCAGGTGAGAGGCCATGGCCTCGATGGTCTGGACGCGGTTATGGACGAAGTAGACCTGCCCGCCGCGGTCCACCTCGCGCATGATGGCTTCCTCGATGAGCTCATCGTCAAACGGCGCTATCTCCGTTCTCACGGGAAGCCGGTCCCTTGGGGGGGTTGCGATTATCGACATGTCACGTGCACCCATGATCGACATGTGAAGCGTCCTGGGTATCGGGGTCGCCGTCATCGTCAGCACATCCACCGTCTTCCGGAGGCGCTGGATCGACTCCTTGTGAAGAACACCGAACTGCTGTTCCTCGTCGATCACCAGGAGACCCAGATCCTTGAACTTGACGTCCTTCTGGATGAGCCTGTGCGTGCCGATGAGAACATCCACCTTCCCCTCGGCCAACCTCGCGATGATATCCTCCTGCTCCTTCGCGGTCCGGAAGCGCGACAGCACCTCCACGAGCACGGGGTATTCGGCGAACCGGTCCCGGAAGGTGATCAGGTGCTGCTGCGCCAGGATAGTGGTGGGAACCAGAACGGCAACCTGTCGTCCGGATATGATCGCCTTGAAGGCAGCGCGCATGGCGACTTCGGTCTTGCCGAATCCGACATCGCCGCAGATCAACCGATCCATCGGCTTCGGTGACTCCATGTCGCGCTTGATGTCCTCCGTTGCGCTCAGCTGGTCGACCGTCTCTTCATAGATGAACGAAGCTTCGAGTTCCCGTTGCCAGACGGTATCCTCGGGGAAGGCCGACCCCGGAAGGGCCTTTCTGGCAGCGTAGAGTTCGAGGAGTTCCCTGGCGAGTTTCTCTACTGCACGCTTGGCATGCGCCTTGGTTTTCTGCCATGCAGCGCCGCCAAGCCTGTTCAGGCGAGGGTTCTTCTCCTCTTTCCCCACGTACTTCTGCAGTCTGTCGATCTCATCGGTCGGTACGTAGAGCCGTCCGCTCTCGGCGTATTCGACGATGACACAGTCAATGAACCTCCCGTCGGCCTCAACACGGGTTATGCCCACGTAGCGTCCTATGCCGTGATTGATGTGAACGACATAGTCTCCCTCCTCGAGCGCCTCGAAGCTTGATATTGGCGCCCCGCCGCGGAACTTCCTGCGTCGCCTCCGCCTGTACCGATCGAATATGTCGTGATCTGTGTAGACGACCAGGCCGGCCTCATACAGGGAGAAGCCCCTCTCGAGGCTGCCAAGTTCCAAGGCTACATCGGTGGCTGTCTCGCCAAGAAGCTCCGACAGTCTGGTGGCCTGGCCGCGATTGTCGCACATGACAAAGACTTGATTGAGTCCCGAGAGTTCACTCAAGTGCTTCCTCAGGCCCTCCAGGTCTGAACCGAACGACTCCTGGCGCTTCGACCTCACGTCGATACGAGGCAGATTCTCCAGTGCTCTGCTTCTGATGAGCCCCATGGCCACGAGCGGCCGCTTACCGAGGCGTGCCATGAGCCTGTCGAACGGAACAAGAAGTGACTCGGGTTCGCACAGGGGCATCCGCTCGCGCTTGTCCATGTAAATCTTGGCGGCCTCAAGCGAGATCTGTTCCGCTCTGTCCCAGATTTCGTCCTCTCTGATCATGATGACGCCTGCATCAGCGGGTAGATAATCGGCAAGCGTTTCCGCATCGGGATGGATGATGGGGATGTACTGCTCGACTCCTTCGAAGTAGAACTTCTCTTCCAGACAGTTCAGAAGGTGATCTCTGTCCTCGGAATCGACCGGGTGCGCCTTCCTGAGACTCTGCGCCAGTTCCCCGGCTCCCTCCCTCAGGAGAGCGACCTCCCGGCGCGGCAGAATGACTGCGTTCTCAAGTTCCTGGACCGACCGCTGCGTGTAGACCTCGAACTGGCGAATCGATGCGACGACGTCATCCTCAAGTTCGAGCCTTATGGGATCGTCGTAGCCGAACGGGAGCACGTCCACGATGCCCCCTCGGATACTGAACTCCCCGAACTCCTCCACCATTCTGACCCTGCGATATCCCATGTCCGCCATGTCGCGCGCGAACCCCTGGGTCGACAAGGAACCGCCGAGCGAGATCCGTATTGTTGCGTCGGCCAGAAGACGGCGAGAGAGAGTTCTCTGCATCATGGCCTTGGGCGTGGTCACGACGACGAGAGATTCCCCTTGAACGAGCTTGTTCAGCGTGACAAGTCTGGTCTCGGTGATCGTGGAGAGCGGGGAGCGGCGGTCGTACGGAAGCGTCTCCCACTCGCTGAAGAGCTTCACGCCTCCATCACCCAGGTAGGTTACGAGATCGTCGTAGACGTGCTCTGCATCGGACAGGGCAGGTGCCACAACGACCCACACGTGAGGGAATCGCTTCTTGAGCACGGCCGCAAGAAGGGTCTTCGACGACCCCATGAGGCCGCCTACCCAGAACCGGTTTTTCCCCCTGGCGATCCTCCGGACGATCCGTTCGAACGGCTCGGCCTCGCTCGCCAACTCGACTATCCTTCTGCCCGGCATCGATTCCTCTTTCGGCCTTCCGTGTACCATGGCGGCCGCGTCTGTTCCAACGATCGGGACGGCGGTGATGAAGCTATCGTTCCGGCGCAAACCTGGGGCGCGCGACGTACATCTCGGCGGCCAGAAGCATGAGTGCAACGTAGACGAACGCGCGCCAGAGCTCTCGCCCGTGTCTGGCCACGAGGATTTCCTCTTCGAGCCCGGCTCCGGACTCGATCACCCTGATCTCAAGTGGATCAAGCAGCTCAGCCAGACCTGCTTCGTCTACTGCTCCCAGGTTTGATTCCTGCTCAGGCAGATTGACGGCTCCCAGCGCGCGGAGTTCTCCGTTCTCCGTGAACTCGTAGATCCCAGTCTGACGGACACGGCGGATGGCGGCGCCGCCGCGGGGACCGGATATCCTGACGGCTGATTCCTCACCACCGTCAGGAAGGAAGACGATCGGAGTGCCTGAGTGTGAGGGATCATAGGGGACCGTAAGATCGCCACCTACCTCACTGTCGAGTTGACGGACGGACGGTTCCGCGAGCCGCCCCGTGATCCTGTGAAGCAGCGGCACCAGCAGCCCGCTTCGGGAGATATCACTCCACGCCGGGTCAATGCCTGTGTACAGGAGAGCCGCTGCACCTCCAACCGGTGGTGTCGTCGCTACCATTGCCGGACCCACGCCCGGCAGTTCCATGATCTCGTCCGCCCCCCCGATCACTACTCGGAACGCCTTTCTGACAGCCACGTCATCGATCAGCCGGTCCCCAAACACGAACCCGGCAAGAAGTGGATGCCCCGCCGACACGGGCGCCAACCTCACGCCTCCACGCCTTTCTACCGGTGCGACTATGGAGCCTCCGGCGAGAAGGGGAAGCAACTCGGCGTTCCAGTATCGGATATCCGTCCCGTCACCAAGAACCGCCAGGACACCTCCTCCATCAGAGAGATGTCGCTCGATCCAACGTTCACCGGCGTCATCAAGCCTGTCGATGTCCGCCAGCACGACCACAGGGAAGCGACCTTCCTCCTGATGCGCCAGCGCCCCGACCATCAAGACCACCGGATGGAACCGTTCGCCGCCGCGGGTCGGATCGAGCGCGCGCGCTATGTAGTACCAGTCGTCGGGCGCGCCGTCGTGCCCACCACCCTCGGACGCGCCAACGTGCCCACCACCATCGGGCACGCCGTCGCCTCGCACGACCAGCACTTCGATGCGTTCCTCAGGACGGATGACGAAGTATCGCCGGTTGTCGGCATCCAGAACATCCGTCGCAATCTCAACCCACCCCGAGTGCCACTCGCTCACATCCACGGCCGTCGAAAACGCGGCGCTCGCTGTGGCGCCCGCGTCGATTGCCACTCCGGTTTGCCCCACCTGGATACCATCGACGAAGAGGCGAACTGGGATATCACATGGTCTTGCACCGAAGTTCCGCGCCTCTGCAACAACAGCGTACATGCCGGGAGTACCGCCGTAGCGTCTCTCCACCCGAACGGCCGTGACGGCACAGTTGCCGGTCGGCCCCACAACCGGGATGACGTATCCGCGCACCCCTTCCCCGACCGCCTCGACAGGCAATCCAGTCTCAGCGCTCGCCTCAACTGATGCTCCGATCTCACTCTCCCACCCTGTTCGCTGCATGTCGCCGACTACGTACAGCTCGCGATTCAGGTTCCGCGACTCCGCAAGATACGCGAGCGCCGCACTCACCGCGCGCGGGTAGTCGGTGCCGGCGTCAGTCGGTTCGAGAGCGGAGAGTTCAGCGTGGAGCACGTCCGGGCTGAACGTGCCGTCCCCGATCACAACCTCTGTGGGCGAGGACGCAGTCAGAAGGAACGCCTCATCTCCGCTGGACAGAAGCCGCGTGATCGCACTGACCCTTGCCACCGCCTCAGCGTAGAGGATGCCGCCGTCCGATCGCCGCGACATGCTCGCGCTGTCATCTATCACGATCGCGACGGATGTCCTTGCGTGACTCGATACGCCGCCCTCAAACACCCCTTGCAGAGTCGGCCTCGCAATCGCGAGTGCAACGAAGAGCAGGATAAGGCTCCGTATGATGAGAAGCAGGATCTGCCGGATGCGCACCCGGCGTATTTTCTTTCTCTCAAGTTGCTTGAGAAATCGGATCGAGCTGAAATCGATCGAGTCCACGCGGCGCCTGCTGATCATGTGAATGATCAGCGGAAGCAGGGCCGCGAATGCGGTGAATAGAAACGCTGTGTTGAGAAACATGAATCCCACGTGTGTCTCCGTCGGCCGCCCCGTCGCCGAACCTTGAGCGATCGGTCGGCTCTTCTACCCTAGTCGTTTCCGCTTCTCCAGATAGGAGAAGAGCGCCCGGTCGTATGGTGTCGATGTCAGCACTTGTACGTAGTCGATCCGGCTCTCCGCGCACTCGCGCCGCAGCCGCGCAGTCCACTCCCCGACCGCCTCGAGATAGTCGCGTCGGATAGCCAAAGGTTCCGTCGTCATCGTCTCGCCGGTCTCCATATCGCGGAACGTCGCGTCCGTTTCGAACGTGAACTCCGCCTCGCGAGGGTCCAGCACGTGGAAGACGATGACTTCGTGCTTCATATGCCGGAAATGCTTGAGACCGGGAATGACCTTGTCCGGGTCGTCGAGAAGATCAGAGATGAGAATGACCAGGCCGCGTCTCTTCATCCGCTTGGCCAGCTCGTGGAGCACCTCGCCGATCCCTGTCGTCGAGGATGCCTCCGTCCTGTCGAGCTCCGAAAGAAGCAGGTGGAGCTGCCGGGGATTGGAGCGAGGCGGCACGAACTCCCTGATGCTCTTGTCGAATACCAGGAGACCGGCGGAGTCCTGCTGTTTCAGCATGAGATAGGTGAGCGCAGCGGCCAGGTAGCTCCCGTACTCGAGCTTTGTGATCCGATCCTCCCCGTATCCCATTGATGCGCTCGCATCGAGCAGGATATAGCCTCGGAGATTCGTCTCCTCCTCATACTCCTTGATGTAGAAACGGTCGGTCTTGCCGAAGACCTTCCAATCGATGTGTTTGAGAGGGTCACCCGGCATGTACTGCCTGTGCTCCGCGAACTCCACGCTGAATCCCTTGTAGGGACTCCGGTGGAGACCCGTGACGAAGCCCTCCACGACAAGCCTGGCTCTCAGCTCCATGGTAGCAAGCTTCGAGACAACGGCCGGATCAAGGAAGCGTCTGTATGAGTTCTCGGACATCGCTGGTCTCCTGCCGGTCATCTACCGCTAGGCCGCATCCGCCACCAGACGGGTGACGATATCCGCGGCTGATACACCGTCCGCTTCCGCATTGAAGTTCGTCACGATGCGGTGCCTGAGAACGAGTCCCGCGACTGCCCTCACGTCCTCCGTCTCGGGCGCGTACTTCCCATTCAGCACCGCGTGCGTCTTGGCGCCCAGGATGAGATACTGTGAAGCTCTTGGCCCCGCACCCCAGCTTACCCAGTTCCGGACATAGTCAGGTGAGTCTTCGGTCGGACGCGTGCTGCGAGCCAGCTTCACCGCGAAGTCGAGGGTGTGATCGGGAACCGGTACTCGGCGGATGAGCTTCTGCAGTCGCTGGATGTCATCTCCGTTCAGCACCTTCTCAAGCTCAGGGACATAGGCGCTGGTCGTCGATTCCACGATCTCCTTCTCCTCCGCCTCGCTCGGATAGTCTACGTAGATGCTGAACATGAAACGATCGAGCTGTGCTTCGGGAAGAGGATAGGTTCCTTCTAGCTCAATTGGGTTCTGGGTCGCGAGCACGAAGAAGGGAAGTGCCAAAGCGTGGGTATTGCCGCCCGCCGACACTTCTTTCTCCTGCATCGCCTGGAGGAGGGCCGCCTGCGTCTTCGGAGGCGTTCTGTTGATCTCGTCCGCCAGAACGATGTTCGCGAAGACCGGACCCCGGATGAATTTGAAATCCCTCGCGTGTGTTACGGGATTCTCTTCAATGATGTCGGTGCCGGTAATGTCGGACGGCATAAGGTCGGGCGTGAACTGGATCCGCTTGAACGAGAGATCCAGGACGCCGGCGAGCGTGCTGACCATCAGGGTCTTGGCAAGTCCTGGAACACCGATCAGAAGGCAGTGCCCGTCGGCCAGAATGGCCATCAGTAGATCCTCGATGACCTGGTCCTGCCCCACGATCACTTTTCTTATCTCTCCGAGTATTTTCTCTTTCGCATTCGTGAGCGCCCTTGCGGCTTCCAGGTCGCCGCCCTCAAAGGATCTCATCTCAGGGTTCATAGTCTTCCTCACGGCTATGCATGAAACGCAATGAGCCGCCGCGCCGGTCGCCCGTAGGGACCCGCGCCGCGGTATGAGTAGTCAATGTTGCCCGGTCACACCTACATTGTGACACGAGCCTAGACAAAGAGTTTAGCAGCCCAAGCGGGATCCGGCAACCTTCACACCAACCTGGTGGTGTGTTGATTCGTGTGTAGAAAGGGCTTGTCTGGAGCACGGTGCTAGCCTACTGTAATCGAAGAACTCTCCTCGCCAGCCCGTGCCGAGGTAGCCGCGTCTGCGCGGAGACGTAAGGAGGAAACTCGTGGTTCCTTGTTCCAAACCTGACAGATCGCCAGCGACGTGGATACTCTATGGCCTGGTAGCCACCGCGTTCTGCTACCTAGCTCTGTTCGTCCTGCGTGCGGACATCAGGAGTCTGATCAACATCGTACCGGACGACGCATTCTACTACCTCAACATCGCAGAGAACCTCACGGCCCACAGGGGACTCACCTTCGACGGCATCACACTGACCAACGGATTCCAACCCCTATGGCTCTATGTCCTGACCGGCTTGTTCTCGGTCTGCGACAGCTCACCCGAAACCATGTTCCGTCTGTGCCTCTTGCTTCAGGTCGCCATGCTCGCCTGTGCCTCGTGCATGGTGCTGACGCTTGGCCCCCAGGGGCGCCCGAGCAGCTTCACGTGGGCCACTGCCGTCATCTTCGTGTTCCTCGTGGTCGAGCGCGCCACCAATGGCATGGAGTCCGCACTGCTGGTTCTCACGCTCGCCGCTCTGCTGAAGCACGGGTCAAGAACGCAGGTCCTCAGCGAGTTCGCCTTCAGACAGTCGCTCATCTTCGGCCTCCTCATGGGACTTGTGATGCTGTCGCGTCTGGACACGGTGTTTGTAGGGGCGGCGGCCATCAGCTTCGCCCTTCTGACAGCGATCCGGCGTCCGGAAATCCGAGGGCGCGCGCTCGTTGGATCGGGAGCGATAGTGCTCGGAGCGACCATAGTTGTGTCACCGTACCTTGTGTTCAACCAGCTTGAGTTCGGCCGCATGATGCCCATCAGTGGTGTCCTGAAGTCGAGCTTTCCCAGTCCCTCCATCTCGTTCGATGCCATCAGGGGACTCGGTCACCCAGTGGCAGTCGTGGTGCTCGTCTGCGTCTCGATCTCGATCTGCTACATCGCTTGGTTTGCGTGGAAGGGCCGGCTCATGCGAAGACCGCACGTCCACCCGCACGACGCCGCCATAGCAATCCTGGCCGCAGGGGTGGTCCTGCACTTCTGCTACGTGCTTCTGTTCATGAAATGGGCCGTGTTCTACTGGCACTTCATACCATCGATGCTTTTCGTATCACTCGCCGTGGGTAGCCACGCGCTACACGTGCAACTCTGGCCGCGTCGGCCAAGAATGAGGAACGCCATCTACTGGGCAGTGATTGTTATTGCTATCGGCCTCGGGGCCGCGAACGCTCACAGACGTCGCTCGCTGCCTCTCGATCACGGGTGGCATGCGGTCGCGTACGAGGCGGCCCAGTGGGCCCAGAGGGAGACAACGAACGATGATTTACTCGCGATGAAGGATGCTGGAACGTTTGGCTTCTTCAGTGAGCGCGACGTCATCAATCTTGACGGCCTTGTCAACGGCTCCCGGTTCCAGGAAGTGCTTCGTGACAAGCAGCTGGCCGTCTATCTGAGATCGCTCGGCGTGCGCTATCTGGTGCAGCCTATCTCGACGCTGCGCGGAGTCGCAGAGGGAAACTACGATTCGTTCAGCTTCAAATACCGCAGTCATCAGTATGGGGTGGAGAGCGACGGCATCGTCCTGAGGAAGAGTAACGAGGTGTATCGCTCTCCCCCGTTCTCCCTCGGGTCGAGAACCGCCGCGTTCATCATCTGGCGGCTCACGGAATGATCACGGGGTAGCTGTCCCCGATCCGGGGAACCACCAGCCAGCAGGACCAGCTGCAACAAACTGTGTCGGGTCCGGTCGTGTGGGCTGGCTGCTGCTTTCGGACGATCTCACCACGGGGATGCATCGCCTCCAGCAGTGAGGAACACACATCTGTACGATTCCATCCTGCGAACTCCGTTACTCCGCGTCAGGGATGAAGCGCCGGTGGTGTCTCAGTTCGGACCTGTTACCCAAGCAGCTCCGGACGGGTCTCTGTGTGTGCGGTAGCCAACCCGCGGATATCAGCCTGAGTTACCGTCCAAGAAGCCTATTTCCCAGAATACAACGGGGCCCCGTGGTAACCCACGGAGCTCTGAAGAACCAGCCTAACTCCGGTTGTTCCGTATCATCTATACAGCGCCTTCATGGTGCCCCAGCTCCAGATGGATTCGTCGTCGACGGTCGTCTCCACGCACGGCTCGTACGTTGTCTCGACGAAGGGCGCGCATTGCCCATCGACCTGCACCTCCCAGGTCCCGACAAACTCCGGCCCCTCCAAGCGGATCTTCCAGATGCTCACCGCATAGAGACCAGGCTCAAGGCCACCGATCACGATCTCGTTGTCGAAGCAGCAGTTGCAATAGCAGGGACCGTCCTCGTAGGCTTCCGCCTCGACGATCGAGATGGAGAGCCCCTCGACGTCCACGGCGAAATCTATCCAGGCGCAGCAATTGAACTCGGCCTGTATGTGGTTGCAGATGATCGTGCCCGGATCGGTATCGAAGACTACTTGCTCATCGCAGATCTGGGCCTGTGCGGACCCTACGGCAAGAAGAGCGATGGCAAGCACGATGATGATATCCACATATCGCATGCCAACCTCCTTTTTCCAGCCATGCCCGGTGTGGCACGGCATACGCTCACGTGAGCAGCACTTTCACCGTAGCACAGAGGCCAAGGTTCCGCAGTACCATTCTCACGGAGATGAGCTTGTGTTCATCCGTCGCGCTCAGCGGACAGCGCAGGGCGCGCAGACAGCACCGGCCGTGTCCGGGACTCCGTGCCCACTCGTTCTTCCACCCTTCCGGGTGTATACTGAAACTGATAGAAGGCCACCATATGGAGACGGAGTCAGTCCCCCTTCAATGGAGACTAAATGAACCCGCGTTCATTCATATGGCTCAGTGTATTGCTCGCAGCCATGCTCACCGCTGCCGCCCCACCGGCGCTCGTTCGCGCTCACGCGCCCGGGGACATCTTCCTCCGCCTGCCACCCGACAGTCTCCTTGTCGCTCTCATGGACTCGACCAGTCTCGACAACGTGACCTCTACGATTCAGCACTTACAGGACTACGGGACTAGATACGTCGCCGTCGACTCGTGCTGGGCGGCGGGCTATTGGATCCGCGACCGGTTCATCGAGTACGGGCTCAGCGAGGTCGAACTCGATACATTCAGATGCTGGACTTTCCAGGACACAGTCGACGCCATGAACGTCCTCGCCTGGAAGGAAGGCTCTTCGCGCCCTGACGAATACGTCGTCATCGGAGGCCACTACGACTCAGTCACCACGGACAACTTCACCGATCCCAATGCACCTGCGCCCGGAGCTGATGACAACGGTACCGGGATAGCGGGGGTTCTCGAGGCCGCTCGGCTCCTGGCCGGCATGGAGTTCGAGCGCAGCGTCATCTTCGCCTGCTGGTCGGGTGAAGAGGTTGGACTGATTGGAAGTCGTGCCTGGGTGAACGACGCCGTCGCTTCCGGGCTCAACATCGTCATCTATCTCAACATGGACTGCCTCGGATACCCGGACGAGCCGGACCCGACTGCAATCATCTACTCGGACTCGTTGTCCCTCGCAGTGGCCGCCCTCGTGTGCAATCTCATCACGGACAACACCGACTACGATTGCATCACGACCGTGCGGCCGATAGGCGCGAGCGACCAGAACAGTTTCTGGGAGGCGGGCTACAATGTGCTCGATACGAGTGCCGGCGCAGGGTGGTCTCCGTACCATCACACGCCAAACGACGTCATCGACAATGTAGATCTGACGATGGCCCGCACACTCGCCGCCGTCAACGTGGCCACCTGCGCCGCCGTCGCGGGAGTTGTTGGTGAGGATCCCAACCTCCCACCTGAGACGGTTCTTGCCGAGAACTGCGCCGCGACGCATTCGCTTCTCACGCTCCTGCCGCTCTTCGAATGGAGGTCCGTCGACTTTGACGGAGAGATCGCCTTCCACGAGTACCGCGTCGTCCCGCTCACAGCGCACGCGGCTCCGATCCGCACTGAGCGTGAGTGGGCGGAGCTTGACTGGTACGCGGGCGAAGCGCGTGTCGAGCGTGAGTGGACGACGCTACCGGCAAGTCAGACGTCCATCGTGCCGCCCGGTCTCACGGAAGGTGACTACAGATTTGAAATCCGCGGCGTCGACGATAGCGGGGTCGCGGACCCCACGCCGGCATCACATACGTTCACGGCAACCGGCGCGCTTCACCCAACCCTGAGTGTTGAGATTAACTTCACCCAAGAGACGGTGGAGTTCTCCGGTCACTGGTTGCCGGGGAGCATCCCGAGAATCCAGGTCTTCGAGGGAGAACGTCTTCATTTCGGACTTGATGCGTCTGCGGACGACTACTGCGGGACCGCGGACGCCGTGGCCGCAGCCATCGGTGACACGGTCGACTGGTCGGACTGGGAGAGCGTGCCGCACGACTTCGTCATCGTGCCGGGACTTGGAGACACCGCCATCTATTTCCTGACTGAAGACGAGAACGGTTCCCGGACCATGGGGAAGATCGCGATCGCTGCCGCTCACGCCGGGATGGATTCGCCCCTTCTGCATGTGGATGACTGGTTCGCGCAGTCGGCGCCCGAGGAGATACATGACGCGTTCTACGACTCGATTCTCTCCGGGTTGGAGCACGACACCTGGGATCCTTACGAGCATTTCTCCGGCATATACCCCCAGCTCCCGTCGATACAGGACCTCGCGAACTACCGGACAGTTCTCTGGAGCGTCGGCGCCAGCGCGACGTTGCTTCATCCTGCGCAGTCCGAAGTCGGGTATCACGCCATCGAGGGCTTCGTCCGGGCCGGAGGCAATCTCATAATCGAGGGATACTCCGTCATCGAGGCGCTCGCGGCAAACAGTCAGTACGTGCAAGAGCGGACGTTCGACGCAGGGGAGTTTGTTCATGACCACGCGGGGATCGACAGCATGTACAACACGCGTTCGCTGTCCAACCCCGTGAACCCAGCCTCCTATGGCTACGCGTTCCTTGGGGGAATCTCGATCGCTCCATGGAGCTACGCGCATCTCCCGGTGGACACGCTTGTGAAGTGGGAGGAAGGCCACGACATATACGGTGGCCTACCTTTCTGCGAGGTCTACAGGCCCTCGTCGGCCACGACTAGACTTCACCTGTTCGATGCCTATCTCAACGTGGACCTTGATGAGAAACCGTGCGCGACACTCAGGCTTCCCGAGGACGGCACCGGTTCCGTCGCCGTTCTCGGATTCCCTTTATACTATATAGAAACGGATGCCGCCAAGAGCGTGGTTCTGGCGCTTCTGGAAAGCATGACCGACTGGCAGGAACCGGCCGAGCTCGTGAGTTTCAGCTGGGAGGAGACGCCAGACTCTACGAGCTTCACCTGGTATCTCTCACCTTCGGACGGCCCGCTTGGCTGCTACATCGAGCGCCGGATCATTGGCTCGGACGACGACTACGCGTCCCTCACTCCGTCGCCCCTCTCACCGGACGCCGTGGGATGGTATCATTACACTGACGCATCTTCCGAGGGGTGGACGAGCTACAGCTATCGTCTGCGCGTCCTTGAGCGTTGCGGGAGCACTACCATCCATGGCCCATGGGAGATCGCGACCCCCCTCGACACATCCGTTCCCAGGCTTCTTCCGCCCTTTCCAAACCCAACGACCGGCGAAACTGTGATCCGATATGTCGTCGAGGCGGACCACAGGTGGACTTCCGTCGACATCTTCTCTCTCGACGGGCGCCTTGTCAGATCCCTCTTCGAAGGCGCGCGCGAGGCCGGAGGCTACACGACCCACTGGAACGGAAGAGGCAGCGATGGCAGAAGGGTCGCCGCCGGCGTCTACTTTGTGAGGGCACGCATCGGGGCGTCTGAACTCGAACGGAAGATCGTCGTGCTTCGGTAGTGTGGCGAGGGCTCTTCCTTGTTGACCGTGGGCTCCGAAAATCGTAGACTCTGATTGACATTGATCTCACCGGGCGCCGAAAGGCCGTTCAGGGGAAACCGGTTGAAAGCCGGTGCTGTCCCGCAACTGTAGTCGGGGACGAACCCTTCGAGGCCGCGCTCGGATAGCGCGGTCTTCTGGGCAGTAGGACGATCCGAGAGCCAGAATACCTGCCGGTGGGAGTGCTCGTCGGTCCGTGGACAGACCGAGAGACGGGCGTGCGAATCTACTGCCCGAGCGCTTGCTCCACCAGGCACATATGGCGGCGCCCCGCGGGGATTCCTCCCATCGGTCTGTCTTTGGGAGGAAACCCATGGGGCGTCGCTTCATATATATTCTCGCCGTGGCAGGCTTCACATCCATTTCCGCCGTCCTTCTTCCGGTCTCTCCCGCTGTCTCGGATGATCGGGTCCAGCCGGCCCCGCTCACTGGTATCGTTGATACGCTCGAGGTCGTCTCCGACCGCCCGGAGCGGCTCGAGGTCCTGCCCACGTTCGCGACCGTTCATGAGGTCGCGGACGAACTCGGCCGCGTCTTGACCGTGACGGATGTCATTGAGAAAGGCGCCGGTGTCCACGTGAGGCGATACGGTGGACTCGGAGCACACAGCACGGCCTCCATTCGAGCGAGTTCGCCTGGACAGGTCCAGATCTACCTCGACGGCGTCCCAATGAATTCCATCAGCTACGGAGCAACCAACCTTGCGGACCTCCCGCTCGCGAGCCTTGAGCGCATAGAGGTCTACAGGGGGGGAGCGCCCGTGGAGTTCGGAAGTCCGGGAATAGGCGGCATTGTAAATCTCATCACGCGCTTGCCGGGCGCGGACCGCGCGACCGCCGCACTATCCGCCGGCAGCTATGAGACGCTCAGAATCGACCTCTTGCGCTCCGGGAGCGTCGGTCTCTGCACGGGAGACCGCACCGCAGGCGACGGCAACCGCGAAGCTGCGCTGGACTACACCGTGGTCTTCCACCATCTCCAGAGCGAGGGCGACTTCGAGTACCTCGACCGCCACGGAACGCCGGAGAACACGGACGATGATGAGGTTGTTGTGAGGGAGAACAACAGCTTCAGGCAGAGCGACTTTCTCCTGAGGTTGGACACCGGTCCCTGGAACGGGTGGAAGACCGAAGCGTCGAACGAGATCTTCTGGAAACGGAGCGGTGTTCCCGGGATCGAGAACGTACATATCAAGAGCGTGCACTACAGGATCTTCCGGAACACTGCCCGCTTCTCTGTTGAGCCGCCGCCCGTCGCAGAAGGCGCGCTTTCGTGCAGGATCTCGGGCTTCCATATCACCCGGCGGGACCGCTTCTACAACCCGGACGACGAGGTCGGATTCGACAGATCCGACTCGGACGACAGGAGCTGGAGCTACGGCGCCAATCTGCTTTCGCGCTTCGATTGGCACGCCGCCCGCCAATCGCTGAGTCTGTTTGCCGAGGTCAGGCGCGAGCGTTTCATACCCGAGAGTTCACACCCCGCCATCGGCGTGGGCTTCACAAGGAAACGCACCGGCTACTCTCTGGCTGCGGAGGACAAGCTCTTTCTCCTGGGCGGCAGACTCAAACTCGTGGCCGGGTACAGGTATCAAGAGTCGGCCGACAACTACGCGGGGCCCGTTCCCATCGGCGGACCTCCTGAGCCGCTTGCGGAAGCTCATCGCGCGGACTTCCACGGTCCCTGCTTCGGCGCGCGGATGCGCCTGCATCCCCGTGTTGCGCTCAAGGTCAACCGGACGCATTTCGCTCGGTTCCCGTCGATGATCGAACTCTTCGGGGCGAGCGGCTTCGTCGAGGGAAACACCGACCTGTCACCGGAGGAGGGAACGACCACGGACGTCGGGATCGTGCTCCGGTCTGAGCCTTCTTCTTCCAGGAACGCCTTTCTCGAGGCGGTCCTCTTCCGGGCCGAGCGGGACGACCTGATCGTGTTCCTTCAGAATTCCCAGCGCACGGTCAAGGCGTTCAACCTGGAATCGGCAAGCGTCGAGGGGATCGAACTCACTGCGCGCTGTTCGTGGGAGGCGGGCCTGAACCTGGCGGCCTCTTACACATTCCAGGACGCGAGGAACACGGGTCCTTCCCCGACATACAGCGGGAAGAGACTCCCATACGAGCCCAGGCACGACCTCTTCGTGCGAACGGAATGGAGAGGGCGCGCGGGGTGGTCAGTCTGGCACGAGTACCACCATCAGGGAGAAGCCTACCGCGACCAGGCGAACCTTGAGGAGAACCTGGCTCCCCCGTCATACATTCACAACGCGGGAGGAAGCATCTACCTGATTCCGAACGCGCTGTCGTTGTCCCTTGAAATCCAGAATCTGACCGACGAGCACATCGTTGACGTTGAGGGCTACCCGCTTCCAGGAAGAACGTTCTATGTGACACTGCTTGTGGAAGCACGTTAATCGTTGAAGGACGGAGGAGTTCGCATGGACCACACAAGACGACGCTGTTTCATGTTCCTTGTCATCCTCACCACAGCTGTTCTGGTGCCGTTGTCCGGAGAGGGCGCGGGGCCTCCCTGGGACTATGTTGTCTCCG
Organism: Candidatus Eiseniibacteriota bacterium; assembly: GCA_030622115.1. GTDB lineage: Bacteria > Joyebacterota > Joyebacteria > Joyebacterales > Joyebacteraceae > Joyebacterum. The sequence continues at coordinate 51,010 of JAUXGN010000001.1, read as the reverse complement.
TGAACTCGGACTACTATGTCAGCGGCCGCGTGTCGGTTGTAGACGTCATACCGCCGTGGAGTGTGGACGACCCCGTGGCGAACATTCACAGTGACGCGGACGCCCGGTACCACGACGGGCTGGTCTACGTGATCAACCATCTCTACGGAGACAACATCCAGGTTCTCGATCCATCGCAGGACTTCGCGACCATCCTGCAGTTCTCGGTCGGTCCTGGAAGCAACCCGCACGATATTGCGTTCGTATCGGAGAGCCGCGCGTACGTCTCCAGGAACGAGAGTGTGTTTCTCTATGAGGTCGACCCGACCACCGGCGCCGTGACCGACTCCATTGACTTGTCGGCCTTGGCAGACGCCGACGGTCTGCCTGAGATGTCGGGCATGGCTCTTCGCGGCGAGCTCCTCTTCGTGGCGGTGCAGCGCCTGGACCGGGATTACTACTGGATTCCCGTGCCGCCATCCTATCTTGCCGTCGTTGACACGGCGACGAACGAACTGGTAGACATTGACCCCGTATCGCCCGGTATTCAGGGCATCGAACTCCTCGCCACCAATCCCTACAGGAATATCCTGGTCGATGAAGACACCGGTCTTCTCTACGTGGCGTGCAGTGGGAATTGGGGTTCCCTCGACGGCGGCATCGTTGAGGTAGACCCGGTCGCGCTCGAGGCCGTCCGATTCGTGTCGACCGAGGCACAGCTCGGCGGTGATCTTTATGACTTCACCCTTCCCGTGTCCGGCCGCGCACACGCGGTTATCTCAACATCATCTCCGTCCTGGGAACAGTTCTGTGTTGCGTTTGACTGGTCAACCGGCGAGAAGATCAGCAACGTATGGAAGCCCGGCGGCTACAATGTGATGGACGTGGAGGTGCACGAGGGAAGCGGGCAGCTGTTTCTCGCGGACAGGACGTACGCGTCGCCCGGTATCCGCGTCTTCGACGTCAGCGACGGGTACCAACTCACAACAGGCCCCATCATGGCCTCGCTGCCTCCGCACGACCTCCTTGTGGTAGGAGACGCGGTCACAGCAGTCGAGCCGGCTGACGACGTGGCATCTCTCTGTCTCTCGGCGCACCCGAATCCCTCGAGTGGGGATTGTGCTCTGGCCTTCCGACTTCCAGTGGCGAATCGCGTGCGCGCGGCCGTGTACGACGTGAGAGGCCAACTTGTGCGCGTGCTTGCCGACCGGTCCTTCCCTGCCGGAGACGCGTCGCTCGTATGGGACGGTTGCGACAAGCTGGGGAGCGCCGTCGCGAGCGCCGTCTATTTCGTCCGCGTGCAGATCGGGGGGACCAAGCTGGAGCGCAAGATCCTCATCCTGCGGTAGTGCTGAGCGACGTTTGTCCGGTCACGCTTTGGTGACGTGAAGCGGCCCCTGTCTTGCTGTGCTTCGGTGACACAGAGCGGGCGCCGGCATTGCAGCGGGCGCCCGTCTCAATTGACCCCCCGTCAGTCGCGTGCTATATTCTCCATCACGACCAACAGAGGCAGCTGCGTCTCCTACCTCACTGTCTGGACGCGTCGTCAGTGTCGGCGTGATCGGGAACATCTATAGAAGGAAGTAGCAGCAAGGAGGACCAACTGCTCAGGAACTTCACACATCGGGACGGCGTGCTTGAGATCTGCGGAATTCCTGTGACACACCTCGCAGGGGAGTTCGGGACCCCGACGTATATCTACGACGGCGACAGAATACGCGAGCGTTTCCGCGCCCTCAGAGACGCCTTCCCGTCATTTGAACTCTTCTACTCGATGAAGGCGAATCCGTCTCTTGCTCTCGTCGGGCTCCTGATGGAGCTCGGGGCGGGGGTAGAACTGGCATCCGGCGGAGAGCTGTTCGTCGCAAGGGAAATCGGATACGACCCGCTCGACATCGTGTTCGCCGGCCCCGGCAAGACCGACCGCGAGCTGGAGGACGCCATTCTGGCCAGGATCTTCGCCATCAATGTCGAGTCATTGAGGGAGCTCGATCGGATATCGCACATATCGCGACTGCTCCGTGTCCCGGCGCGTGTGGCGTTGAGAATCAACACGTCCGACGGTCTCAAAAAGGCGGGCGGTGGCTCGACCGGCCCGCTCCACGAGCATATGGCCGGCGGCCCGAGCAAGTTCGGAATCGATGCAGAGAAGCTCGACGAACTTGCTGACCACTGGGACAGAAAGACGATCGACATCGTCGGCGTGCATGTCTACACGGCAAGCCAGATTCTTCATGCCGATGAGATAGTGGCGAATGCCGAACGTACGGTAGCAACCGCGCGACGCGTGGAGGATCTGATCGGCGGCAAGCTCGAAGCGATAGATTTTGGCGGCGGCTTCGGCGTGCCTCATTACGACAAGGAAGAACAGCTCGACCTGCCGGCGCTCGGTGCGAAGGTCGAGAACGTATTCTCCCCCTATTCCGAACGCGATGGATTCCGTCTCATTCTGGAGTTGGGCAGAATCCTCGTGTCCGAGTGCGGCGTGTATCTGACCCGCGTGCTCGAACTCAAGGAGTCAAGGGGAGAGCGCTTCGTTATCACCGACGGCGGCATCAACCAATTCGTCCGACCGATGCTCATGAAGGTGCGCCACGAAGCCGCCGTCGTGAACAGGCTCGGGCAGCCCGGGACGGCAAGTGCCAAGGTCACCGGGCCGCTCTGCACGCCTATCGATGTAACAAGTCAGGAGATCAAGACGCCTGACGACATCGCGATAGATGATCTCATCGGCATCTTCAATGCAGGGGCCTACGGCTTGTCGATGAGTCCCTTGAGATTTCTCTCACATCCGACCGCAGCCGAGATCCTTGTTCTGAATGGAAAGGCGTCTCTCATCAGAGAGCGTGGAGAGCACGCAGACGTCATGCTTCGCCAGAAGCCGTTCTCCGGATTGGAGTAGGCAGTGATCTGTTCTCCGTGGTCCAAGGCAGTGTACGCCGGTGCAGTACTTGTGGCGATCCTTCTCGCCGGGTGCAGCAACGATATCGTCTGTCCCATCAATGAGAACGAAAGTGATCCGTTCATCGGCGCGAGCGTTCTTGAGACCCGACTCGTCCAAGGCGCCCACGCGTCGGTCATGGTGTTCTGCACCTCAGATCCGCTTCCAGCGATCTTCGTGGTGTCTGTGAGTGACCGCTCCATCTCGGAGATCACCGTCGGTGAACCTCTCGGACTTGTGGCGACACTCGAAGAGGATGCGATCATCTGGCAGAATAGCCAGGCCTGTTCACTCAAGGTGACAACCGAGTGGGGATTCGCTAAGGCTATTGAGCCGGTTCCGGGACCGTTCAGCGTTGTCCCGCCGGACGGTGTGTCTCTGGGAGATACTCTGTTCGTGGAATGGGCAACGGCGGCGGACGCGGACTACTACAAAGTGGAGTGCGTGATCAGGGGAGCGCGCGGCGATTCCCTCGTTCTGTCGCAGGCGACGACCGACACGACCGCGGTGTTTGTACCTGCTGATATCACTCTCGCCGGTGAGCTTGAAGGTAGGATCACGGCAGTGGCAGGACCGTACCCCGGCAGCGGAAGCGACGGGAACGTCACGGGCGGCGGGTGGGGGTACTTCACGGTTTCATACTACGATACGCTCAGCCTGTTCGAACTCACAGTGGCTGACACTGCCGGCATCGCACGCCGGCGCTAGGCCGCACTGCGACAACCGCCCCTCTCGGCGCTCGCCGGGCCGGTCAGCTCTAGTCCGGCATGATCCGCGATTCCAGATAGACCGCCAGCAGTCTCCCTGCCTCTCGAAACGCAAGCGCCTCCGCTTCCTCCTTGTTCTCTCGTGACGGCCTTTCGACGCGTATGGTGGTCCTCGCTATCTCCAGGGCCGTCCTTTGATCGAATGCCTCCATACTGAGCACGGCCAGGAGCTGCTCTCCCCCGTGGCCTAACGTCACTGCGCTCGTACTGAGGTTTCCTCTCACAACTATGTCGGTCTCCGGCCCGCATTGTTCCAGTGTGCAACCGTACTGACCCAAAGCCCGTTCGAACGCATCCGTCAGCCGCCCCACGGCGACAGCATCAACACCATTCAGATCGAGGCAGACACTCACTCCGCGCTCCGGAATGACCTGAACCTGGACCGCCGCTCTGGATGAATCATCTGTGATGAAGCGCGTGAATCGATTGGCTGGCGTGGACGCCAGAGCACTCCGGTCGATGCGAGCGCGAACATCTCCCCGGTCTCTCTTCTCCGCCGCTCGTACGGTGACAGAGACGATGCCCCCGGACCCACTCACTCGCTCGGCCCGCACGATCACACCCCACTCGGGATTCTCAAACGCCACAGGCACACCGATCGCGGATACGCGGCCCCCGCCCTGCTCAAAACTCAACCGGAATCGTATCTCCGTCATCTCACCCGCACGGACGATAAGTGGCGTGGTCGCAACGTTCGGTTCAAGCATGAGGCTCCGAGCGGCGTCTTCTGCGATACGGTCGACGGCCCCCTGTGTCACGACACCGGGATGCACGCCGATCTCGGGAAGCCCCATTGCATCATGCGTGCGCTTGGCCCGCGACAACTCACTCTGCCCTCTGAGCCAAAGGCCTTCCTCAAGAAACACCTCCGCCGATTTGACCAGTGTCGCGGCCTCCCGTGCCAGCTTGTCCCTCTCCCACTCCACGTTGCTGACGTCGCCTCGAAGATAGGCTATCGGATACTCTATGAGGATCCTGCTCCGCCAGTGTCCAGAGGAGCCTGGCTCCCGGACGCAGTGTTCGATGATCTCTCTGTTTATCCTGGCGCGAGGAAACACGGCTTGGCCCGTGGATGCCAGCGACCGGCCGAGCTCTTCTTCGATCTCGCCCCTTCGCTCATAGGAGTAGCTGATTCCGCGCTGAGCAAGGAGATCCAGAATCGAAGGAGCTGCGTCACGACAGGCAGCAGCGAGCGCCCCGGGAGAATCCGACTCTCCCTCGGATCGGCCTACCATGAGCATGCTTCCCCCCTCCTGCCACCAACCGTCCCGCGCTTCGGCCCAGAATCTCGCAGCCTGCCCCTTCACCACAGTGCACACCGGCTCAGGGGGAAGCTGTTCGATATCCTTCCCGCTTGGCCGACTCGTGCTGCACCCCGCCATAGCAACGGCCGTCGCCGTCACGAGGGCGAGCGCTGCAATCAAGCGCCTCGTCAACTGGAGACCCCTCTCTTGTCGGAAAATCTCTCTATCCCCCGCCTGCTGGGTGCCGTCTATCCCGATTGTTTCCGCTACGGATGTGCCGAGACGCGAACCTTCGCGAAATCCCAGTACGTGCGCCCAGCGAAGACCACACCAGCCGCGATGCGTGTCGAATGCGTGCCTCCTCCGGGAACCGAGCCCGAGGCCGTGAAGACCCCGTCCGGCCCGATGGTCCCCACAACCTCATCAACAACGTGCCACACGACTGGCAGCTCGACAGGGTTGCCCTCGATGTCGGACACTTCCGCGCTGAATCCGACCGACTCAGCCGGCTCCACTGTCGCCGACCGCGGCGTCACGTGGATGCGTATCTCCGGATCCGGCAGATCGAGCACGATGATGGCGATGCCTCGGAAAACCTGTCCACCGGGGGCTCTCACCTCAGCGATGATGCTGCCGTGAGGTCTCTGCCATTCTCCGGGATCTATCGGCAAATCGGCGGCCGTGAAGATGCCATCCGGTGAGATGATCCCAAGTCGTTCGGGCACCACCCTCCAGGTGACCGGCGCCTCCAGCACATCTCCGCCGGTACCGATGACGGTCGCCACGAACTCCCTGGATTCGCCGACCGGAACCACAGAATACACCGGTGTCACACGGATCCTGACGGGCTGACCGGGAAGCCGGACCCTCACGTGAGCGAGATCCGTCAGGATCGACCCGTCGGACAAGGTCGCGCGCGCTGCGACCACGCCCTCGTGCGACCCGAACTCACCAGAGTTGGGATCGCCGAAGGCCGGGTTGGCGATGAAGAGACCTTCCGGGGTGATGGCGCCGAGATTCTCAGGGAAGACGGCCCACTCGTTGGTCCAGTCAATTGAATCATCGGCACCCACCACCTCGGTCTCGAATTGAACATCGTCGCCCGGAGCAATGCGCGGCTGCTGAGGCCTGATGTCAAGCCTCAGTGGTGGGCCACTCTCTCGGATGAACACGCGCGCCACTTCCGCCACTGCGCCATCACCGGTCTCAATCGAGGCGACGACACCTCCCATCCACCCGCCATTCGCGGATGGCTCAGGATACTCGGCTGATGCAGTGAAGAATCCGTCGGCAGTGATGCTCCCAAGCCAGTCCGGACGGACCCTCCAGTCGACGGGGATCTCAAGCTCATCTCCCTCGGGACCAATGACGGTCGCTTCAAACTGAACATCGCCCTCGGGAGCCAGAGCCACCTGCCCCGGTGCGAGAGCGATCCTGACTCCTCCGGGCCCCGGCCGCTTCACCTCGACGAGCGCCATGTCCCGAACGGGACCGGCTTCAGTCACAACGGTCGCGATCACGCGTCCAACTCCATCCTCGCGGCCCGCGGTGAAGAGACCATCGTAGTCTATGACACCGAGTCGCGCGGGAATGATCGACCAGTCAACCTCCACGTCAAGCGGGTCACCCGACGAATCCGTCACGCGAACCCCAAATCGACTCTCCTCGCCGGGGCGCAGGAGGGCGTGGCGGGGAATCACACGGACCTTGATGTCTGGTCCGCTCGCGTCACCGATCACGACGCCGGCATCTCCCAAACCTTCTCGGTCTTCATGAAGTGCCCGGACGACGATCCGACCAGCGCCTGCTTCTCCAGACGCCGTAAAGAGACCCGTCGCATCGAGCGACCCCAGATGATCGGGAACAACCATCCAAGTGAGGTCGGCCGGCAGGACAGCGCCCGTCGACGGATCAGTGACAATGGCGTCGAACTCGCCTGTCTCCCCCTGTGCGAAAGCAGCCGCTGGAGGACGGACTACAACGGAGAGCCGAAGTGATGGTTCACCCCCCACTTCTACAACCGCGTGCCCGGCTCCCATTTCCCGCCCGCGCGTGGCGACCACTCTGACAACACCTCTCCCAGCTATCCCTGCGGATGTGAAGAGACCGTCCGGTGTGATCCGGCCAAGGCGTGGAGGAATAACGCTCCAGGCAAGCTCCGCAGCAATCTCGCCACCGTAGCCGTCAAGCGCCGTCGCCGTGAATCGCACAGAGCCGTCCAAAACCGTATGCGCCCTGTTTGGTGAGACGAGAACGCTCAACCCCTCGTCGGCCAACAGTGGCGCTACCGTGAGGCAGAGCATCATGACCGCAACTACCGGAACGATGCATGGTGGCGCATGTCCCCTCCGCGCTCCGGACAAGCTGTGTCTCCATTTCATGATGTCTCCTCCTCGTTCGGCCCTGGGTTGACCCTCTCATGGGTCTCGTGGCGACGCGGTATGCGGGCCCCTGCTACACGCGCTCGTCGGGTCTCGTCCCGCTCCCGTTCACCGCATTGAACAGCCAGGACACGTCTCTCAGAACGGTGCCCGATGCATCACGTATCTGAATGCTGACAATGTGCTCACCTTCGTCCAGTTTCTCAGCGGGTGAGTACATGACGTAGCTTCCCGTCACCTCAGCCAATCCTGTCACGTCCCTGTCGTCAACGAACAGCCTCACAAGCCCGCCCTTGATGGGCGGATCGATCGATGCCAGAATCTGCACGTCGCAGGCTCCGACGTAGGAGCTGTCCACCGGCATGAGCGGACTGATTGCGACGGTGCTCGACCCGGCAAGGAAAGGGTCGACCCCTGTGGGCTCCGGTACCTTGCTGAAGTGAACGACAACGAGAAGAAGCGCCACCGCACAGGCTCCAGCAACGCCCCAGCCTGCATTCCGCCCGGTGATTGCCGCAACCCAGGACGGGCGATCTTCCTCTCTCCGGATCCGAGCCAGCAATCGGCTTCTGAAGAACGGCGGAAGCTCGACCGGCGGAAGCTCGACAAGCAGGCGCTCGATCCGTTCGCCGTCTCCGTTCCCGTTCTTGATGTCCCGTGTTCGTTCGTTCTTTGTGTTCATCTTGCGGCCCTCGCCATTCTCTCAGATGTCGTCGCCGATCAGCTCTGCGAGCATCCTCTTCGCCCGCGATATCCTCGACTTCACGGTTCCGATCGATGCAGATGTCGCCGTTGCGATCTCCTCGTATGTCATACCGTCGATGTAGCGAAGCGTTATCACATCTCTGCTGGTCTCCGGCAGCGAGCTGATCGCCTTCCTCACAAGTCCCGCGCGTTCCGCTGCGAGAACCTGCGTCTCGGGAGTGCTGTGCTCAACGGTCTCGGGCGGCTCCGCCTCGTGGTGTTGCGCGAGAAGCTCTGCCCGACGCCTTTCTTTTCGATAGCGCTTCTTGAAGACATTGACGGCTATCCTGTAGAGCCAGGTGAACGGATCGGAATCACCACGGAAGCGGCCGTAGGCACGGCAGGCTCGGATGAAAGCCTCTTCCGTAACGTCCATCGCGAGGTGATAGTCCCCTATGTAGGCGTACATGGCGTTGAAGAGTCGCTTATCATACAGCATGACGAGTTCCTCAAACTTCGGGTTCGCCATCCGTGACCTCCGATCCCCGTCATGTATTAGAGCCGCCACGCCGCCGGGATGTTCCCTCCGGACCGTGTGCCGAAACCGCACATCATGATTGAGCTAGAAAGACGCCCCTACTCCTATCTTCAGCACATGTTCGCCATAGGATTGCGCAGGGGTGGCAATATCTTCCTTCTCCAGATAGCGGTACTCCACGCGTATGTCCTGCTCGCCGCCCGTTAGTTTCGTGACGAGCGCGTAGCTCGCCCGTTCGTAGTTGGTATCGCCGTCGTCGCTCTCTCCGATGGTCCACCTCGCGCTCCCACGCACGGACAGTCTGCCCGGCATCACTGCAAGGCGAACGTCACCTCCAGCGCTTATGGTGTGTGAACGCCCATCGGAATCGGTTCGCGACCACGACAGACTCAATGTCGCGCTCACGCGGCTGACCCTGTACGTTGCTCCGCCCGCCGCGTAGGTGTATCTGTAACTGTACGCATCGTACGGGATAACATCGTGTCTGGCGACGCCATAACCCCTGATCGATCCATCTCCGATCTCCCGGACAATGTCTGCTCTGCCGTAGAATTTCATCTCACTGCGATCGAGCGCTATCCCCCCATCCGGATCGCCGGCGCGAAACATGCCGCTGCTTCCGGACAGCTTCACTCCCATAACACTCCAAGCGTATTCCAGTTCCAGACCGCGTTCGCCGGGATCATATCTCAAGCTTCCGGCCGAGCAGAAGTCACTGTCGGACTGGACATACCTGAGCAGAGCGCGATTGCCGTGGTCGCGCACCCACCCCAGTTCGGCGCGAACGGCAGTTCCGCTGAAGGAATCATCACTGGGTGAAACATACCCGCTTGTTCCGGAGCGCCCAATCTCGATCTCTACCGAACCTCCGCCACCGAACTCCACACGCGCCTCTGACGCCAGTACATGATTCACAAGCGGCTCCACAAGACGCTGTTCTTCCTTGATCGATCCTTCTCTATCGAAAGTGTGAAGATAGCTCAACGTGACGGACGTGCGCTCACTCCACTCGACGCGTTCCAGCACGCCAAGCGCGAATCTGGAGTAGATGCCAAGCCCGCCAATTGTATCTGCCTCGCTCATCCTCATTGCCACGGCGCGTGTGAGCCCTCTTCCGTGCTTGAGCTCTCCCTGAACGCCCACGCCCGAAGCCCACTCGAGCGTCGTGCTCGTGAACTCCGGGAAGACCTCACCGGCCTCAAGTCTGTATCGCTGCCCTTCAGCTGAAACGAGCCAGTGAATGTCCTCATCGTACACGGGGTCAGACTGCACCGTCACGAGGATGGACGCTCCACCAACGCCGCCCGCAGCGTATAGATTGAAACTGGGAGCGCTTGTCTCTTCGTATGGCAGATAGACGTCGAGTGACTCGACTGCTGTTGTCTCGGCCAGGACGACTGCCCACCCAACTTCCACCATTCCATGAAGGTCAAGAGGGCCCGCTTCGAGCAGGTCTCCGAACTCGACACCCAGCTCCTCCGTCGGCGCGGCGTCGCCCCGCTCGTGAACGAAGAATACCCATGATGCCTCAACCGTTCGGCTGGGGGTAAACACCACGAGAGTAGCCGCGTGACCGCCTCGATCCAAGCTATCGTGGAGGGTGACAACAAACAGATCCCTCGCCACTTCCAGAGACTGGGTCAGATCCTCCCCGTCCAGGATGAACAGCGCTTCCCAGGGATCTTCGAGCGGGGGATCGATTAGCCCGGCGATCTCCGGCGTCGCCGTATGAACAACCTCTCCCGCAAGCGGCGACAGGAGTTCCACGGTTGTGTCTATGCTGCCATCCGCAGGAAGCCGGTCACTCCTCAAGGAGAGGTCGAAGACTGTAGTCCTGTAGAGTCCAGCCTCGGGGGCGCCGGGCGGCAAGACGCTCTCCGTCCCATCCATGTCGACTATCCTCAAGAAGTACTCGACCGCCGGACTCCGCACGGCTTCAGCTGGGATCTCGCCCCGCAGGACATCCCGCCCCGGCACAAGTGGTATGGTCCTCTCGCTACGGCTCCCGTTCACCGACAGTGATACGATGACCACGTCGGCCGTCGCTATCTCATCATGAGGCAGCCCACCCGGGACGGTCCACTCAACGCAGACGCACGTTCCGGCCGGGACCGCCTGTTGTGGGGTGTGATGAAGGGTCATGCCACCGCTTGCGCCACCTGCGACGACCGCCAACAGCAACACTGTCAGAGCCGTGCCCTGGATGACTTGCCACACAGTGCCTTGGAGCATGCCGCCTGGTGTATGATGTTTCGGGTGGTAGGGCATGAACGTGCGTTCCCGTACAAGCCATTGGCAGCAGGCGCGTTTGTCCTTTAGCATAACAGGAAGCGCGGCATCGGGAAAGGAGACGCAACAGAACGCGGCCGACGAGTAATCGCCGCCCGCGTCATACTGCGTTCTTAGTTCTCTCTTGGGTCAGTGTTCGATGTACGGTTCTATCTGCGAAGCAAGGCTGTTCGTGTCGATCGGCTTTGTTATGTAGCCTCGGCACCCGGCCTTCACAAGCTCCTCTATGTCCAGTGGTGTCTCGCTGCTCGTGAGTGCAACCACTGGGATATCTTTTGTCTCCTCCATCGCATAGAGCTGTCGCGTCGCATCCAGGCCGCTCAGGCCGCTCAGGCCGCTCAAACCGAGATCCATGATGACAAGATCCGGGTGAGAGGACTTGGCCAGGGCCAGCGCTGTCGTCCCATCTCCGGCTTCTATCACCTCATAGCCGTTTGCTCTCAGAACGACGGACGCAACGCTTCTGTTGTATGCATTGCCCTCCACGAGAAGAATCGTTGGTCCGGCGGCGGCCCCACCCCAGGACGGCTCGCCCGCGTCTGAAAAAGCCACGACCGTCCGATTCCTTCCCTCCTTGCGCGCTCTGCACATGGCCGAATCCGCCATGCGTACGATCGTTACAGCGTCACCTCCGTGATCCGGGTATTCAGCCACGCCGCACGATGCTGTCACTACCACGTCCCCGGCACGGGACTTCAGCACTTGGCCGGAGAAGAGTAGCCTCAGCCTCTCCGCGAGGATCCCTGCATCCGCGCCTGTTGTTTCGGGGAGAATCAGAGCGAACTCATCACCACCGAATCTGCACGTGATGTCGGAGAGTCGAGTCCCTGCCAGCAGGATGTCGGCGAGAGATCTGAGAGCCAGATCACCGGTCTCGTGACCAAAGGATTTGTTGATGTTGTCCAGCCCATCGATGTCGAGGAAGACCAGCGATAGCTCGCGGCTGTAGCGCCGTGCGCGTTCTATCTCCTTCTCCATTCTCTCATCGAAGTAGAAGCGATTGTAGAGCTTTGTCACGCCGTCGCGCTTCGGCCTTTTCCCTCCCTCAGCCTCGTCATATGCCACACGAATGTCGGCCTTGATCCGCCGAAGAAGTTCGCTGGAACTGAATGGTCGGTACAGATGGTCGATACCGGTCGGCTCGGTCTCAACACGTCTCTTCTCATCAGGACCACAGATAACAAGAACCGGTATCTTCCGTGTGTGTTGGTCGGACGCCAGCTTCTCCTCGCAATTGGCCGCCTGAATGTCTTTCTCAGTGTGGTCCAGGACGATCAGATCCGGCGCTGCCGCGTTGACCTCGGAGACAATGCTGTTGGGTTCTTCTCCCTCGATCACATCGTAACCGGCACTCCGAAGACGATCGAGCACTGCCTTCCGGTCCCGTCCCTTGAAGGCGGCTACGAACAGTCTTCGATGTGTCTCCTCGATGCGGCGTCCCATGCCGATTCCTCCGTGAGAGTTCCAGTGGCCAAATGTAAGCTGGTCTAATTTGCGCCGACAGAGCAGAATGCACCCACGCTCCGGCATTTTGCATCTACTCCACCGGTCCCGCCCGGATCAAGCGCGGGGAGACCGTGCGCATCAGACCGCCTTCCTGATCAATAGCAAGGTATGTGCCACGCAAATAGAGGGGGAGTGGTCTCACGACCCCTCCCCCTTTTCGGCTGTTTCTCTCTGATTCCAGTGCTGCTCCGACTGCCCTCCCACTACTCGTCGACGCGCTTCGGCGTGATCACCGCCCGCCGGTTCCTGCTGCGGCTTTTCTCATCAATGTTCGGGAATGCCGGACGATCCTCACCAAAAGCCTGCTCGTTGAAGCGCTCGACCGCCATTCCGCGCTCTACAAGATACGCAATGACCGCTGTGGCGCGCTTCTTAGAGAGAGCCATGTTGTAGTCGGCCTCTCCGAGGTCGCACGTGAAGCCATCGATCTCGGCCACAAGCTCGGGGTAGTCCGTCAGGATGACCACCATCTTCTCAAGCTCCGTCCGCCCCTCCGACTGGATGACGGCACTGTTCAGCTGGAATCTCACGCCGACCGGGTAGATGTCCGCTGCGGCAGTGGCCGGAAGAATGACCTCACAACCGTGGGCATCGACCACGACACCAAGCGGCGTGTCGGGGCACATGTCGATCGGATCGAGTACGCCGTCGCCGTCGTTGTCAAACTCCGGACACCCGTCCTCATCCTCAAAGCCGTCGAAGTCCTCCGGGTCCTCCGGGCACGCATCATTCTCGTCGAGGATGCCATCGCCATCGATATCGATGTCGGGACATCCATCCTCGTCGGCGTCGCCATCGAAGTCCTCGGGATCGTCGGGACACGCATCGTCCTCATCGAGGATGCCGTCCATGTCGTTGTCAGCCTCGGGACATCCATCCTCGTCCTCGAAACCGTCGAAGTCCTCAGCAACGTCCCAGCACTCATCCTGCTTGCCGATGATGCCGTCCCCATCGCAATCACCGGGGCCGAAGTAGAAGGTAAGGCCGGCATACGCCTCAAGGATCGCGTTGTTCGCGTCGACCCAGTCCGCTCCAGCGACGGAACTCAGACCCACGTTGTCTATGTCGTTGCCCAGGAGAAAGCTGTAGCGTCCTCCAACTGTAAGGGCGATAGCGTCCGTAACGAAGATGTCTGCCCCGGCTCCGACTACGGCCGTGAAATCGGTGGAGCGTAGCGTCTTCTTCTTGCCGTCATCGTTATAACCGTCGGCGATCTCTCCTTCTTCAGCCGCGTCCTCCCGCCAGTCCTGAACCTCCCAGAAGGTCATGCCGAGTCCGGCGCTCAGGAACGGAATGACCCGCCCCTCGGGAATTAGATTGTATACACCCAAGACCTGAGCCTTGTTCCATACGGTAAGGAACTCATCCGCGCCGCCGAATCCCTGAAGCCTGCCGGCGGGCACTGCCTCGCTGTTTGCGCTGACACCGTGTGAGTACTCGAAGGCCATCCATATACGGTCCGTGAGGGGCTTCTTGGCCATGAGCCCAAGGAGCATACCACTCTCCTCGTACGACTCCTCTCCACCGGTAGGCTGAAGCATGCCGAAGTTGATACCGACGGCAAGGTCATCGCAGGCCACGTCCGCCAGGGCACCCACGCTCAGAATCATGAGCACGGCGAGCACGGATACGAGCATTCTCAACATAGATCCCCCCTTGTGCGACCACGCCAGGACCACTGCGGCCGCTGCAGTTGTTTTCCTCTCCGCACACGAATGTGGTATCGTCCACAGAAGCGAGCCGGCAGCCCATTCAGCCCATCTCCTACATCATCCATGCTGCCCTGTCAAACGAATCATGCCCGAGGGCTTTCTGTCAAGAAGCTCCACTCTGACCACGAACGCTCAAGGAGATACCTGTGCTAGTCAAGGACATCAGGCTCATCGAGAGGATCCACGCAGCCGATCACGCGGAGCTCCGGGAGATCCTGCATCCCAGGAGAGATGCTGTCTCTGTTTCGTATAGCCTCGCCCATGCCGTCGTTCCGGTTGGTGAGGCCTCCCTACCGCATCGTCTCTCATCATCGGAGGTTTACTACGTACTGTCCGGCTCCGGCAAGGTGCGCGTCGGCGACGAGTCTCAGCACATCCAGGCAGGGCAAGCCATCCATATTCCGCCGAACTCGGTACAATGGATAGAGAACACCGGGACCGAAGCGCTGGCCTTCCTCTGCATTGTAGACCCCCCTTGGAGCGAGGATCAGGAATCATAGGGGAATTGGATACTGATAGGGAGACCATCATAATTGGCATCTGTGTCTGATTTCCCTTGACTGCGATGACTATCTCCCTGATTCTAGCCTCCGCACGTGGGTAATACTTGGGCTCGGAGGGAGGAAGCTATGAGGCGTTCTACGATTGCTCTAGTCGTTGTCATGATGCTGGTCGCCAGCGTGGCGTCGGCTGAGCTCTACACAAGTCTGCGCTATGCGGGCACGTTCAACTTGAAGGAATTCGCCATCGGTATGCAGAGTGACAAGATCGGTGCCGAAGTCGCAGTCGGTTACAGCAAGACCACGCTCAACAATCTCGATCTCGGGTTTCTCGGAGACATCGAACTCTTTTCCGATGAGACGATCGATCCGGACATCTCCATTATGACGTTGGGCGCCGCCGTGTTCTTCCAGATCGCGGGCGACGAGAACTACGGTCTTGATCTCGGTGGCCGGGTTCAGTACAACTCGTTCGGTTTCAGCACAACCGTCCCCGACATCGAGCTGGCACGCGGCGATGACGACATGTCCGTCAGTGTGTCAGGCTTGGCGTTCGGACCCGTACTGCGTGGGCGTTGGTTCATGGCCGATGGCTCATGGGCCATCGGTCCTGAGATCTATGCGAAATACAATACAATGAGCCCGTCCGCCGAGGTTGCCGGCGACGACGTTACGGACGACATGTTCGGCGACGCCAGCACGACAACTCTGTCTCTTGAATACTCGCTCAGGATGGATTTCTACTTCTAGTAGAGGTAGACACTCATTCCGCATCTCAGGGAACAGGGGGCGCCCCCAAGGGGCGCCCCTTTTCCTTTGTCCCTTTTCCCTTTGATGGCAAATCCTTCTTGTGTATGGTTCTGCGTTGGAGGCGGCCAAGTCCTCCTCTGCGGGAGACGTCTCGTGACGGCCGCTCGACGGATGTGGCTCTGGGCCTTCGGAGCGCGGTCAATCCAGGCCACTGACCGTGCTACCGGAACAAGCAGTACAAGAAGCGGGGCGCCTGATAACGGCGCCCCGCGGTTCGTTTCTGCAGAAGTTCGTCATCCCAAATCAGTGCTCGCGCACCATGTCCTTGATCTTCATGAGCCGTGTTGAAGTCTCTCGCTCCATCTCCGCCAATCGGTCACCGATGAAGCGGATCGTCTCCTCCAGATTCGGCACGAGGATGTGTTCGAGCGCGTTGACCCGTCGGCGCGTCTTCTCAAGCTCGGCAGCGATCAGCTGCACAGACTTTTCCATCTCCGCCAGTCGCATAAGCCGAGGAATGACCCTGGCGTAGAGCTCGAGCGCGTTGTCAAGCTCTGCTGTTGTGTCGGAGAAGCCGTATCCGAATTCAGCGTCCTTGGGAAATTCGACCGCGAAGCTTGGAACTCTGAGGTTCATGATCTGCTCGCGCGAAGGCTGTAGCTTGACGATCCTCTGTGAAAATGCGAGCGCGGCTTCCATGGCGCCTCCGCTCATCTCGAATCGAGCTGAGACGAAGGCCTTGTGGGCAACAGCCAGCTCTCCCTCGACCTCGTGCCGGAGATCCCTGGCCCTGTGCACGACCCCGAGGAACCGGCGCATCAGCTCTTCCTGTTTGTCCTTGAGGAGCTTGTGGCCCCGCTTGGCAAGCTGGAGGCGTCGCTTGAGCCTCAGGAGCTGCATTCGATTGGGATTCGCGCGTAGCCGCATCTATCTCCCTCACGTCGGGACTCACCTCAGCTCTCTGCCAAGAAAGCCCCCGTATTCGTCAATCCGGATCTACTCGCCGGCAGCCACCGTCTTCTTCATGTACCGCTCGATCTGCTCCGGCTTCACTCGCTTGAGCTCCGACTTCGGAAGGATCTCAAGGAGTTCCCATCCCAAGGCGAGCGTCTCGTCGATGGTCCGGTTTTCGTCCTGCCCCTGGCGGACGTAACGATTCTCGAAGACCTCAGCGAACTTGAAGAAAGCCTTGTCCTCCGGAGAGAGCGCCCCTTCGCCAAGGATGACGGCCAGCTCCTGCGCCTCCTTGCCGCGTGCATACCCTGCAAAGAGCTGGTTGGCCAGGTTCGCGTGATCCTCGCGTGTCTTGCCCTCGCCGATCCCCTTGTCCCTCAAACGAGAGAGCGACGGAAGCACGTTGATTGGAGGGTAGATACCCTTCCTGTGCAGGGCACGGTCGAGAATTATCTGACCTTCGGTGATGTACCCGGTCAGGTCAGGGATTGGATGTGTCTTGTCATCGTCGGGCATGGAGACCACTGGGATCTGCGTGATCGAACCCTTCTTGCCTTTGATCCGTCCGGCCCGTTCGTAGATCGTCGAGAGATCCGTATAGAGGTAACCCGGATAGCCACGCCGTCCCGGCACTTCCTTTCGCGCAGCAGAGATCTCGCGGAGCGCTTCACAGTAGTTCGTGAGATCCGTGAGGATGACGAGAACGTGCATCTCGAGATCGAATGCCAGGTACTCAGCCGCGGTCAGTGCCATACGTGGGGTCGCGATGCGTTCGATCGCCGGGTCACTTGCCAGATTCACGAAGAGCACGGCGCGATCAATGGCGCCCGTTCTCCGAAAATCGGCAATGAAGTACTCGGCCTCTTCGAATGTGATGCCCATCGCAGCAAAGACGACCGCGAACTCCTCTTCCGTCCCGCGCACCGTCGCCTGACGCGCGATCTGCGCCACCAGCTCCGCGTGCGGAAGACCAAAACCCGAAAAGATGGGAAGTTTCTGGCCTCTGACAAGCGTGTTCAAACCATCGATCGCGGAGACCCCGGTCTGGATGAACTCATTCGGATAGTCTCGCGCCCACGGGTTGATCGGCGCCCCGGCCACGTCGCGCTTCACCTCGGGGATGATCTGAGGACCGCCGTCCTTCGGACCGCCTAGCCCGTCGAAGACGCGGCCCAGCATGTCACGCGACAGTCCGAGTTCGAGACCTTTGCCGAGAAAGCGTACCCGTGCGCTTTCGACGCTGACACCCGTCGCACCTTCGAACAACTGCACGAGAGCCGTGTCCTCATTCACCTCGAGGACCTTGCCGCGTCTCACGTCACCACCGGGCAGTTCGACCTCAACCAGCTCTTCGTACTTCACTCCGGAGACGCCGCCCACCAGGAGCAGCGGTCCGGCAACCTCCTGGACGGTCTTGTATTCCTTAACCATTAGGCTGCGACCTCCTCGGCGCCGACTCTCTTCTCTACGAGTTCGCGCACCTGCTGCTCAATGCGGCCCCAGATGGCGTCAAACTCCTCCATCTGTGACTCCGGGACATAGCGCGACCTGACGAGATTCTCCTGCACAGGCAGCGCAAACAGCTCCTCCGTCGTTACACCCTGCTCGAGAGCGTCCCGGGAGAGCCTGTCGAATCCAATGATATTGCTCAGCATCTTGAACTGCTTGGGAAACGATGTGTATGTATCCACGTCGTCAAAAGCGTTCTGGTGCAGGAAGTCCTCCCGCAGGGACTTGGCCGTCGCGAGCATCAACCGGTCCCGATCCGAGAGCGCATCCGTCCCAACGAGCCGGGCTATCTCCTTGAGCTCCGCCTCCTGCTGCAGGATCCGCATTGACTCCTGCCGCAATCCCTCCCATTCCTCGGAGACCTCCGTCCGAAAGTACTCCGCCAAGCTCTCATGATAGAGAGAGTAACTCGTCAGCCAGTTGATCGCCGGAAAATGACGCTCGTATGCGAGCCAGTCCTCGAGCGACCAGAAAACCTTGACGACTTTGAGGGACGCCTGGACAACCGGATCAGAGAGATCGCCTCCGGGAGGCGATACGGCGCCGATGGCTGAGAGAGCACCGATCCTGTCATCAGTTCCAAGGCACTTGACGCGCCCGGCACGCTCGTAGAATTGCGCGGCGCGCGCCGGGAGGTAGGCTGGGTAGCCTTCCTCCCCCGGCATCTCCTCGAGCCGCCCCGACATCTCACGAAGAGCCTCGGCCCATCGTGATGTCGAGTCCGCCATGAGGGCGACCGAGTAACCCATGTCGCGGAAATACTCTGCGATCGTTATCCCTGTGTAGATGGACGCCTCCCGAGCCGCGACCGGCATATTGGAGGTGTTCGCAACGAGCACCGTACGCTTCATCAAGGGCTCGCCTGATCGTGGATCCTTGAGCTCGGGGAACTCAAGGAGGACATCGGTCATCTCGTTGCCGCGCTCGCCACAGCCGACGAAGATAACGATCTCCGCATCCGCCCACTTGGCGAGCTGGTGCTGGATGACCGTCTTTCCAGCTCCGAACGGCCCGGGCACACACGCTGTTCCACCCTTGGCAATCGGGAAGAAGGCATCGATGACGCGCTGTCCGGTGACAAGTGGTTCAACCGGATTCACCCTCTCCTTGTACGGACGCGGCAGACGGACGGGCCAACGCTGCATGAGCGTTAGATCGTGTGTCTCACCGCCATCCGCAAGGACCGCCACCGTCTCTTCAACCGTGAAGCTTCCGCTCACGATCCTCGTGACCTTCCCCTTGATTCTCGGGGGCACCATGACCTTGTGATCGACGAGAGTCGACTCCCGTACCGTTCCCAGGATGTCACCACCCACCACATCATCCCCAACCTTCGCCGTCGCCACAAACTCCCACTTCTTCTCGCGGTCCAGACCCGGGACACTGATCCCGCGCGTGATGAGCGCACCGGCGATCTCCTCGATCTTGTCCAGGGGTCGCTGGATGCCGTCGTATATCGATTCGATGATGCCCGGCCCGAGCTCGACAGAGAGAGGCTCACCCGTCGAAACGACTGGCTCACCCGGCCCGAGCCCGCCCGTGTCCTCGTAGACCTGGATGGATGCGAGGTCGCCTTTGATCTCGATGATCTCGCCGATGAGGTTCTTCTCACTCACGAGAACGACGTCGAACATCCTGGCCTTACGCATGCCGTCGGCCACGACAAGTGGCCCCGACACCTTCCTGATGGTCCCCTGAACCCTGGTTTCTGCCATTCTTCTTCTCCTGTCAGCTTGCGTCCGCACCGGCACGTAGGCTCGCATCACCATCGAACGTTCGTCTCTGCCGAATTCTCCGGAACTCAGTTGTCCTCGGAGACCGACAGGATATCGGCGCCGACAGCTGCGGAAACAGCCTTGTGTATCTCGGCCGTGGCCACTCCGCGCGAACCTCTTACGCTCGGGAGTACGGTGACTGTCGGGAGTGCCTGATCCCTGTACTCCGCGATCTGTTCAGAGCAGGCCTCGTAGACATCCTCGGTCACAAAGATGATCGCGTGGCCCTGTCTGACGGCAACGGTGAAGGCGTCGCGCGCCTCCTCGACTCCAGCTGCCGGGAACGCCGCGATCCCGAAGGCCTTAAAACCCCAGACAGAATCCCGGTCGCCGATGAACGCGATCTTAGACATGTATCATCCTTAAGTGTTCCTCAACATCGCTGCGCTCGACGCCGTCGAGCTTCGCGATCATCGCGGTTCTCACCAGCTTCATCTCGATCGTCCTGTGGAGGATGAAGGCGATGAGGGGCTCGATTCCGTACGCCGACGTCTTCGCTCTGTCGACGAGTTGAATCAGAACATTGTCGCACGCGAGTTCGAGGGTGTACCGCTTCTCGGGCGACGACTCGACCAACGCCTCGCTGAGGGCGCCATATCTTCCGTACTCGATGCTCCTTGCGAAAGCGTCGACCGATTCCCCGAGCGCTGAGCGAAAGAACGAGAGGTCGAGCGTTCCGCCCGGCACAAACACACGGGCGAGATCGCTCTGGTCTCTGTTCATTGCCTTCATACGCATGAAGGTCTTGATGTTGATGAGATCTATCTCTGTCCGGAAGTAGACGACAAGGAACTCGTTTGAGCTTCCCTCCGCAATCCTCAGCGTGTACTCCCAGAGCGAAGAGTCGAGGGTGTGATCAACGATGGAGAGTTCCCCCTGATCGCGATATGCTTCCTCAGCGCCGCGCGCGGCGTCGGCAAGAAAGCCTGGCAGCATCGTGTAGTCCTTGTCCCGCACCGCCGCCTCAAGAGTCGCCGCCGGCATCGTCCCCGGCCCATCGACAACTCCTATCTCACTGCTCTCTATCTTGAGAAGCGAGGCTTTCAGGAGTGACTTCAGATTGGCGTAGTCCCAGCGAATGCGGAAGAGATCGATCAGCTCCGGATCCGGCGCTATCGCCGCGATCGTCGTCAGCATCTCAGACATGGCCTTCTCAAGTCCCGCCTCGATAGCCTCGGGGCTATCCACGTCCGCAACTGCGTCCTGATATGCGGAATCGGCCAGCGCCTTGAGAGCGCCCTCTGCCGACTCGGAGAGAAGCCTCTCGATCCACTGCCGGTCCAGAAGACGTGTCTCCATGCCCCGGACCCGCGCTACTGCGTATGCGTATCTAGTGTCGTCAGCCATACTCGTCCCGGTGATTCCCGGCCTTGCGTTGGCGCGCCCTATTGGTCAGCCGGCGCGTTGGCGCGCTACTCGCCCGCTCCAAACAGGATCGTTGCAACCTCCGTCTCAAGGTCTTCCCGCGCACTGCGGAGGATCGTATCGAGCGTGCAGTTCGTCGCCGTACTGCCCTCGCGCAGGATGAAGCCGCCGTCCATCGAGCCTCTCTCAGACGAGAGCCTGAGTCCATGATCCTTCCCCGACTCCGCCGCGACCGCGTCGAGAAACGCCTGATCGATCCTGTTCTCGCGCTCGCCGATAACGACCTCTTCTCTTCCTGATTCAATCGCGTCGAGGAGGAAGCCCTTGATGAAATCGTGATAGTCGTCACGCCCCATGGCGAGAATGCGTTCTCTTGTCTCCTTGAAAACCTTACCTATGAGGAGCTGCTTCTCACTCAGGAGATCGCGACGTGCCGAAAGACGCGCCAGCGTTACGATGCGGTTTCTCTCCTCGTCCGCACGCTGGTCCGCTTTGGCCTTCAGCCGGCCCTTGAGCGCAGCTGCGTCCGTTCTCGCCCTCTCGAGAATCTCCTCGCCATCACGTTTGCCTTCGGCGAGGATCTCCTGAGCAGCCATCTCCGCGTCGGACATGATCTTCTTCAGGATGTCGTCTACTGCCATCTCTTAACCAGCCTTATCGTCCGTTCACCGATTAATCGCCCGGCAAGGACCCGGACACTCGCGATGCGTCGGCCGCCGAACGCAGCGACCGACCGTCAGGTGCTATGTGACGTTACCGAGAAGGAGAATCGTACCAAGAAGTCCAAGAACAGCGTACGTCTCGACAACGATCGCGAAGATCATTCCCTTGCCCATTTCGTCAGGCCGCTTGGCCACGAGTCCACAAGCTGCGCCGGCCACTTTGCCCTGCGCTATGCCGGAAGTCAGCCCGGTTATCGCGAGCGGAACGCACGCGAAGAGGATCTGCCAGCCCTGCCCGACAGTCATCGCGCCCATACCAAGAGCTGTCAGCTTGTTGATGGCAAGGAACAGACCGACGATGCCGTAGATCCCCTGCGTTCCCGGCAGCGCCTGGAGCAGGAGCAGTCTTCCAAACTTCTCGGGATCCTCCGCTACGACTCCCGATCCCGCCTGCCCGGCGATGCCGGTCCCGATAGCAGAACCGGTGCCGGCGAGCGCCGCCGCAAGTGCCGCGCCTGCCATTCCCAACATCAGTCCTTCCATCCCAGACTCCTTCCCGCGAGGTTTCGTGCACCTCTCCTAGACTAGTCTTCTTATCTCCTGACCTCGGAGTATCTTCTCGCCGAAGCGAACGGTTGAAACGGATGCCCGCCACCGGTGAAAAACTTCGCGAAGTACTCGAGGTACTGAAGTCTCGCGGAGTGAACAAAACCCCCGAGACAGTTCACGGCAAGATTGAAAAGGTGGCCACCAATGAGAATAAGAACGGCGGCCACAGGACCGGCCACGGGTATCTCCATCGCCATTTCGGCGACGCCGTTTATCGCCATGGCAATCGCACCCGTCGCCAGGCCGAGCGCCAAGAGCCGTGCGTATGAGAGAACGTCGCCGAAGTAGCCAACGATATCGTAGAGCTTAAGCACGCCGCCCAGCAGCTTCATCACCGGGTTCGCATTCTTCCGCGCCCCTGTGAGAATGACAAGCACGCCGCATATCTGCGCTCCCCGCCCAGCGATCGCCGCGATCGCCGGCGAGACATTCCCGCCGAGGATGAAATCATAGCCGAGCGGTACCAGGAAGGTAAGGAAGACGATCCAGAGGAGCTGATCGAGAATGCCGTCAAGCCAACGCTTCGCCTTGAAGTCCACGACCATCTTGATCGCGAGGCCTGTGAATATCTGCACTATCCCGATAATGAAGACCACGTTCAGCATCTTCATTGGTTCCGCAAGCGGGTTCAGGACGATCGCGTTCTGTATGAACGCCGGCATCACGTTCGGATCTATCCCAAACCATCCACCGGTAATGAGCCCCACCACGGCTGTCGATACTCCACCCATCAGCAGCAGCTTCATCAGCTGTCGCCCGCCACCTGCCGGCATCTTCCTCATGAGCCACAAGGCCAGGAGAGCGAGAGTGATGCCGTATCCTCCGTCACTCACACAAAGACCGAAGAAGATGATAAAGAACGGCGCCAGCAGTGGCGTTGGGTCGTTCTCCCAGTAGACTGGGCGCGAGTAGAGTGTGGTCACGAATTCGAACGGCGAGATCACGCTTGAGTTCTCGAAATCGACCGGAATGTCCTCCCCCAGCTCCGGCTCCCGCGTCTCCATGTGGATGGGTGATGCATCCGGGAAATCCTTTGAGTCGCCGGTGATGGTCGTGATGGCATCGAGTCGCTCACGTATGCGCTTTTCATCGCGCGTCCGCATCCAGCCCTCTATGACGAACGTCGCCTCCGTCGAGCCGAACTTCTCCTGAACCGACTCCTTTGCGAGCCGCTCCGACACCTCGTCGAGAACGAGGAGGACCGTCTCATAGTCCAACGCCTGCTCCGCCGCCTTTTCCTTCATGCCCTCTATGTCGTGTGAGAGTTCTCTTGCTTGATCGAGAAGGTGTGCCGCTGCCGCCTGCGGCGCTCCCGACGCACCTGCGAGATCAGCCCATCTTGCGCTGTGCCGCTTCAGGATCAGCGCTACGTCCGACTCTCTCTCCTTCAAGTAGATGATGACAAGATAGACGGTCGCCCCGCTTCTTGAAACCTCCACGAGCTCTGAGTCCGCAACGGATCCATCGAGAGAGGAGCGAAGCTTCTCGAACTCCGCCGCCTCAACTGTCAGCGGTGCAATACGTGTCAATCGGGTGTCGATGATCTCGTCGACATCCACTCCGGCGTCCGACCAGTGTGCGACCTCGGTTGCCAGCGCGGTCTTCCGCACGATCTCCGCCTCAGCGCTGCGCATCCGCCCCTCAAGAGCAACGCAGATCTGGTATCTCTTCTCGGTACTGAACGAGTCAACGGTCGCCCGGAGTTCCTCCTCATCAAGGAGGAGCTTCGGGTTGAACATCTTCTCGAGTCCCTTCTTCGACGGCACGTAGTAGGGCTTCAGAAAGTTGCGGATGTACTCGAGCTTTCCGAGCTCCCCTGTGATCTCTCGTTCCCGTGTCCTGCGGGTCTCGCTGTCGCCAACCGTCGCGAGTTCGATGGAAGGAGACGTGACGTGAAGCACGCCCTCATCACGGAGGGCGGCCACGACATCGTACCTGATGCTGTCGTGCGACAGGATCTGGATTCTCTTCATCCGACTCACTGCCATGCGGTGCTGTTCCTTGAGATGGAAGCTCTAGCCAGAGATCAAGGATCCAAGGACCTTCGACACTCCTTCACCGATCTTCGACTCCGCGCCCTCACGCGTGGTCCGGACGCTCGCCGCACTCTCTCCTGCTATCTTCTCTGCAATTGCCTCGGCCTCACTCTGTGCCTGGGCCACCAGCGTCTTCTCGTCCGCTCTCATTCCTGCACGCATCTCGTCGACCAAGGCCACGGCCTTCTCGTGCGCCTCGGCAACCCGCTTCTTGTTGTCAGCGCGCGCGCGGCGGATCAGCTCGTCGGCTTCCGTCTCCTTCTCCTTGATCCTCTCGATCGCGTCAGAAATCAACTCGCCCTCCTTAGTACGTACCACTGCCGCTTGTGCGCTTCCGCTCCGTGACAATTCACCGGAAGTCCCTCAGCCACGCGCACTTGCACGGCTGAACTCCTATTGACAGCCTTCGATTCCGGTGGATAACCGGTCCGCGGCGTCAGCGGAGCTCCTTGCTAAGTTGTTCTCTCATCAGGAGATACGTCTTGATTGGTGTGTTGTTCACAGTTGTCCACACGAGCTCCCCGGCAGCGCGCTCAGCGGCCGGCCCGTTCCCGCACCGCAGTACCGCCGCACGCGGCCCCTCTCCTCGCGCGCCCCTCTACAACGTGGCGTCGCCCTCGTCGAAGTCCTCCACGATATCGAACTCGCTCTCGCTCTCGTTCCGACGCCGGCCCGCACCGTCAGCGATCTCGCCCATGTGGCAATTGCCCTGGAACACGACGCCATCTTCTATTACAAGACCGCGTGTCTCGATATCGCCAAGAAGCTGTGAGCCTCGCTTCAGCTCGATCTTCCCGGAAGCAAACACGTTGCCGAACATCCGCCCGCCGATGATCGCATTCGCGACGGTCGCGTTTCCTTCCACCTTGCCTGTCTCACCCACGATCAGGGTGTCCGTGGCTTCAACCCTACCCTCGAAATCCCCGTCCACTTGCATACTGCCTTCAACCTTCACGTCACCCGTGAGGATCGTTCCTGCTCCTATGGTCGTGTTCACCATGTCCACGCTCTTTTCACCTTCCTTAGTGAACATCCAGAACCTCCCGCGCATCGGTCCGAGGCCGCCCGCGTCGGACCTCCATTCACTTCAGATGCTACGCGAAGAAAATACGCTAACAAACACCCATCCGCCAGTCAACAACTAACAGGCACTCGCCCGTCTCTTCGCACCACATTCCGCCTCGGCCTATCAGCTCCGCTCGAGTGCGAGCAGAAGCTCAATGAGCCTCTCGAGTTCCTCGCTCGAATAGTACTCGATCCTGATGCTTCCCTCGTGCCCAATCCGCTCCACCCGCACGTTAGTTCCGAGCGCTCGCTCCAGGCGCGCTTCGTAGTCCTTGAGCACCGGGTCCACAGTCTTCCGCGCGCGCACCGTTCTGCGCCTGGCCCCGGGACCCCTCGCCAACACCTCCGTCTCCCGCACAGACAACCCACGTTTCACCACGCGTGCCGCCAGCGCGCATCGCTCCTCCGCTGTCGAAAGCGTCAGAATCGCACGCCCGTGTCCCGCGCTGACCGCTCCCTCCGATATCATCTCCTGCACCTCGAACGGAAGATCAAGCAACCGCATCGCGTTCGCCACTGTGCTTCTGTCCTTACCAACACGCTCCGCCACATCCGCCTGCGCCAGACTGCCCACCTCCATCAACGCTTCAAACGCCCGCGCCTCGTCGATCGGGTCCAGATCCTCTCTCTGGAGGTTCTCAACAAGGGCAAGCTCGAGTCCGCCGTTCTCATCCACCTCGCGAACGACAGCGGGAATCGTCTCGATCCCCGCCAGCCGTGCCGCCCGCAAGCGGCGCTCGCCTGCCACCAGACGGTATCGCCCGTCGGACATTGCCCGCACCAGGACCGGCTGCAGCACCCCGTGACGACTGAGAGACGCCGACAACTCAGCCAGCGCCGCCTCGTCAAATCGCGTCCGCGGCTGCTCCGGATTCGCATCAATGAGATCCACCGGGAGTTCTCCGCCGCTCTCCGCCGTCAGTGGAACATCCGGGATGAGCGCCTCGATTCCCTTGCCCAGGGCGGTTCTGTTCGTCATCCTGCAGGCCTCCTCCATGCACTCGCACTCTGCGCCAGAACGACCTACCCTTGGCTCCCGACGGGAACCGGCTCAGCTGTTTTGGCCGAGTCCATGATCTCCTTGGTCAGGGCGATGTACGCACGTGCCCCTGCTGAGAGTATGTCGTAAAGGATTATCGGTTGACCAAAGCTCGGCGCCTCACCGAGCCGCACATTCCTGGGAATCATCGCTTCATACACACGGTCGCCGAAGTAGCGACGTGCCTCCTCCGCCACCTGACGGGCGAGGTTCAGCCGCCCATCGTACATGGTGAGCAGAATGCCCTCAATTCGAAGCCGTGTATTGAGATTGCGCTGAACCAGACGGATCGTGTTGAGTAGCTGGCCAAGTCCCTCGAGCGCGTAGTACTCGCACTGAATGGGAACGATAACCGTATCAGCCGCCGTTAATGTGTTGACGGTCAAGAGGCCAAGCGATGGTGGACAGTCTATGAAGATGTACTCATAGTCGGCGGCAGCCTCGGCGATCGCCCGTTGGAGGCGCGTCTCCCTCGCCATCACATTGACCAGCTCCACCTCAGCCCCTATGAGGCGCTGATTTGAGGGGACGACATGAAGAAAGGGGAGATCAGGCGCAGGGACAACGGCGCTACTGATGGACTCGTCACCGATGAGCACCTCGTAGATGGTGGATGTGATCTTGCTTTTCTCTATTCCCAGGCCGCTTGTGGCGTTTGCCTGGGGGTCGATATCTATAAGGAGGGTCTTTCGCTCTGCCACAGCGAGGCAGGCGGAGACATTGACGGCGGTGGTGGTCTTACCGACGCCGCCCTTCTGGTTCGCGATCGCGATGACGCGGCTCATATGCCTCCCGAATGTGGATAGCAGCGTCCCATCCACGCGTGCTGTCGCGCGCAGGACGGTAAGTTGCTTGAATCAACCAGACGCGTGGAATCATGTCAAGAGGAAAGGTGGGAACATCTCGAGTTGTCCACAGGTTTCTGTGTGCAAGCGTGGTGGATGTGGTGATGAGTGTTTCACGTGAAACAGTAGCCGTCAGTGGCGACAGCTCTCTACCTACCCTTGCGAAGCTGTTTCACGTGAAACAGCCCCCGCCCTAAACTCGACAAACGTCGTTGTCCGATCGGTTCCGGGAAGCTCTACTCCCTCGACTCGCTCTATCACAGCCCCACAGCGCCCTGCTATCACAGCCGCCTGCTCTGCTTCCGCACGCCATCTGGGCCCCTTGTACAAAACCAGACTCCCGCCGCCTTCCACCACCGCTAGGCTTGTCTCAAGGACTCTGTCCAACCGTCCCAGCGCTCTAGCCACCGCCAGCGGGAACCTTCTCGCGCCCGCCAGGTCCTCCAGCCGCGCGTGCACGATCTCCATGTTCTCGAGTCCTACCAATCGCTGCACGCTCTTCAGAAAAACAATCTTGCTCCTTCGCGAGTCGATAAGGGTCACCTTGACCTTTGGCCTCAGGATCGACAGCACAACCCCCGGCAGTCCTCCTCCAGTGCCCAGATCCGCTACCCCGCTCTCCGGCAGATCGCGAAACGCCAGAATCGCAGCCGAATCCAGGACGTGCCGCCCCAGGTTCGGCAGCTCATTACGCGATATCAGGCTCATCTTCTCCGCGTCAGCTGCCAGCTTTTGCACATATACGCACAACTGCCTCAGCTGGTCATCTGTCATTGGGCCTGCAACCTGCTCGATCTCTGTCCTCGGCAATTCAACACCCATTCTCGCGCACCTCCCGCCCAACTCTCCCACGCACTTTCAGATGTATCATCAGCACTCCTATGTCAGCGGGACTCACTCCAGGCACCCGCGATGCCTGTCCGATCGTCCCGGGCATCACGTGCGCCAGCTTCTGGCTAGCCTCCGTCGACAACCCACGTACTGCATCGTAGTCGATATCCTCCGGCAGCTCCCTCATCTCCAGTGCTCGCTGCCTCTCTATCTGTTGCTCCGCTCGCTTCACATACCCACTGTACTTCACCTGGATTCCCACCTCGCTCGCCACAGCCGGCCCCACATCTCTCGGCGGCGGCGAGATCTCGTGGATGTCGTCCACTGATAGCTCGGGACGAGCAAGCAGTTTCGCCGCGCTCTGTGACTCGCAGATCTCCCTGCTTCCCCTAGCACGCAACACGCTGTTGGCCGCGTCGGGTGACACCACGCTTCTCTTCAACCTGGCGATCTCAGCAGCTGCCTGTTCCCGCTTCTCCTCTGCCCGAACCGCCACGTCCTCACTGATAAGACCAACCCTTTGCCCAATCGGCATCAGCCGCACGTCTGCATTGTCGTGCCTCAGCACCAGCCTGTGTTCCGCCCTGCTCGTGAACATGCGATACGGCTCGTCAGCGCCCTTCGTCACTAGATCATCGATCAGCACGCCGATGTAGGCATCCGAGCGTCTGAGAACCACCGGTTCCAGATCGCACGCTGTGCGCGCCGCATTCATCCCAGCCATGAGCCCCTGAGCCGCCGCTTCTTCGTACCCCGATGTGCCATTCACCTGCCCCGCGAGATACAGCCCCTTGATGTGCTTCGTCTCCAATGTCGGCTTGAGTGCCCGTGGGTCGACGTAGTCGTACTCGACCGCATACCCGGGTCTTAGCATCTCTGCGCCTGACATGCCTTCCATGCTCCGGATCACAGCCAGCTGAACCTCAACCGGCATGCTCGACGACAACCCGTTCAGGTAGATCACATCGCCGCGCCTCGTCTCCGGCTCAAGAAGAACCCTGTGACTCGTCCGATCAGCGAATCTCACCACCTTGTCCTCGATCGACGGACAGTATCGAGGACCGATTCCTGTGATCTGACCACTGAACAACGGTGACCTCTCCAGCGCGCCCCGCAGAAGATCGTGACTCCGCTCATTCGTATGCGTCACGTAGCATGGCACCTGCTCCACAACCAGCTGCTCCGTCCTGAATGAGAACCCAACCGGATCCCGGTCTCCGTCCTGTCGCTCGAGCCGCTCCCAGTCCACGCTCTCTGCCGCGATGCGTGCCGGCGTGCCCGTTTTCAGGCGCCCCATGCTGAGCCCCAGCTCTCGCAGACTCTCAGAGAGCCCCATTGCAGGCGGCTCGCCCGTTCTCCCGCCACGCCACATCCTGGCACCCACGTAAAGACTCCCGCACAGGAACGTGCCAGTTGTCAAGATCACAGCCGGCGCTGCTACTTCTTGCCCGTGTGTCAACGTCACACCCTTGACCGTCTCCCCGCTGACCAGAAGGCCCTCAACACGGTCCTCAATGAGCGTTATCAACTCATGGCCGCTGAGCGCTCTCAGCATGTATTTGCGGTATTCTTCCTTGTCGCACTGAGCGCGCGGCGAACGCACAGCCGGCCCCTTGCCGGTATTCAGCATCCGGAACTGAAGCCCCGTGGCATCGGCGGCCAGTCCCATTTCACCCCCCAAGGCGTCTATCTCGCGAGCCAGCTGTCCTTTAGCAAGACCGCCGATGGCTGGGTTGCATGGCATTTCGCCGACATGCCTCCTTGAGATGGTGACGACAAGGACGCGCCTGCCAAGCCGGGCGGCTGCCAGCGCCGCCTCACAGGCCGCGTGGCCTGCTCCAACAACGACTATGTCGAAACCCTGATCATTCACTGGCCTGGACCTACTTCCCAACGCAGAAACGTGCAAATATATGTCGCAGAACGTCATCGGGTGTTGTCTCACCCGTGATCTCGCCCAGCGCACTGCTCGCCTCGGCCGCATCGATCGCCGCCAGTTCCGGAGGCGCCTCTTTCGCCAGGAGTGCGATAGCGCGACTCACGCCTGCCTTCACCCGCCTGAGCGCGTCCATGTGGCGCAGGTTGGTAACAGCCGGGTCCGCAGTGAGCGCTCTGCCGTCAAGGACCATTGAGGAGATGGCGCGCTGGAGTTCGGAGATGCCGTCTCGCCTAAGCGCAGACACCCTCACAGACGACACGTCACTGACTGTCGCCGCTGAGTCCAACCCGCTCGATGACGAGTCAGAGCCGCCACCACCGGCGAACGCCAACTCGCGTCCGACCTCTCCTCTCATGCCACTTGCCAGATCCATCTTGTTGAGAACGACAAGCGTCCTTGATTGATCAAGATGCTCTGCAACCGCCCTGTCCTCAGCCCCCACTCCCGTGCTTGAGTCAATCACCAGCAGCACGAGATCGGCCCCGGCCGCGGCAGCCTTCGCGCGCTCTACGCCTTCTGCCTCTGCCGGATCCCTTGAGCTTCGCCACCCGGCCGTATCTATGAGACGGACTGGGATGCCGTCCAGGTCGACGGTCTCCTCGATCGCGTCGCGCGTCGTCCCGGGAAGCGCTGTCACTATTGCTCTCTCTCTTCTCAGAAGTGCGTTCAGAAGACTCGACTTGCCCACATTCGGACGACCAACTATGGCAACGGAGATCCCGTCTCGCACGGCCGCGCCGACGGCGCTGTCCGCAAGGAGATCATCGACGGCGCGACAACATGCGCGGCCGAGATCTGCTATTGCCGAAACAGTTGAGCTTCCAATGTCCTCGTCAGAGAAGTCAATCATCGACTCGACTTCGGCTCGGAACGCAAGCAGCTTATCTCTGAGGGCCGCCAGTCGGTGAGACAGTCCCCCCTCGAGCTGACCGAGGGCGAACTCGAGCCCCCGCGGCGTTTTCGCGGCGACGATGTCAGCGACGGCCTCCGCCTGAACGAGATCGAGGCGGCCGCCAAGCAGCGCTCGTTCGGTGAACTCGCCTCTACGGGCGATTCGCGCCCCGGCGTCGAGACACACCTCAAGAACCCGTCTCGCCGGCATCGCTCCGCCGTGACACCCGAGTTCAACAACATCATCGGTCGTGTAGGTGTTCGGAGATAGCATGACGGTCGCGAGGACTTCATCGACCTCGCGACCGGCTGCATCAACTATGTGACCGTGGTGCACCGTGTGGGAGGAGGCGTCACTGAGACGCTTGGTTCCCCTGAAGATCGTATCTGTTATCCGAACGGCGTCGGCACCTGCTATCCGCACGATGGCGATCCCGCCCGGCCCGATCGCGGTGGCGACGGCGGCAATTGTATCCCGGGGCGCAGCTCTCATAACCGGCTCCGCCCGAGAGCGCAGACCCGAGACATCGTCCAGGCTACCTCTTTCTTCTCCTGCGCGAGCGGCTTTTCGGCTTGCCGTTCGCGGGAGCTACAACAATGCTCTTGTCGCGACCATGTCCGACGCTCTGTGTCGTGACGGCCGGGTCATCCCGAAGAGCGGCGTGGACTATCTTGCGGTCGTCTGCGCCAAGCGGCTCCATCGTCACGTGCTGCTGCGCCGACTTGACCTGCTCGGCGAGTGAAAGCGCCTTCGATTTGAGGAAGTCGTCGCGGCGGCGCTTGTATCCACTGACATCGAGCACGATCTTCTTCGACTGCATGCTCTCTCTCTGGAGCATTCTATTCGCCACATACTCGAGCGCAGTCAGCGTGTTTCCGGACTTCCCGATCAGAAGCCCATCAGCACCGGCCGTCTCTATATCGAAGACGAGCGCGCTCTTCTCCTCTGTGATGTGAAGCTGGCAGCTGAAGTGCATCCGGTTCAGAAGATCTTTCACGATCTCTTCCGCGCGGTCGCGGGACGAGATTCTCTGTGTGACCTGGACCCTCGCGGGCGCACCTTTGAGGATGCCAAAGAAACCGCGGCGTCCTTCTGAGATGATCCTGATGTCGGCATCCTCTCTCGGTATGCCGAGGTCCCTCAGTGCCGTCATCGTCGCTTCTGCGACGGTCTTTCCCTCAGTCTCGACTGCACGAGCCATTCCTAGCAGTCCTCCCCTGATACGTCGTCTCAGCCGACCTACCTCTTCTTCTTTCCCTTGCCCTTGACCCCGCCGTTTCCACCTGGTGTGGTTGGCGTGCTCGTCGCTCCTTGTTTTCCGGAGAACCTGGGCACTGACGTTGATGAGACTGTCGGCTGCGATGTGGGCTCGCCCTCGATCGGCGACTCGGTCGCCGTATCTGGGCTGCGGTGGATGTAGTACTGCTGCACAATGCTGAGAACTGTGTTGACGAACCAGTAGATCACGAGGCCGGACGCGAAGTTGTAGAAGAGCGCCGTGAAAATGATGGGCATCATCTTGCCCATCATCGCCTGCTGTGGATCCTTGGACGTGAAGCGTTGCTGCACGAGCATTCCCAGTCCCATCAGAAGAGGAAGGATGTGGATCGGGAATCCCGCGATGTGAGCGATCGTGTCGGGCTGTGAAAGGTCTGTGATCCACAGGGCGAATGGTGCGCCCCGGAGCTCGATCGTGGTGCGAAGCACCTGGAAGAGGGCGATGAACACAGGCATCTGCAGGAGCATTGGAAGACAGCTCCCCAGCGGGTTCACGTGCTCTTTCTTATAGAGCTCCATCTGAACCTTCGCCAGTGCCTCCTTGTCGTCCTTGTGCTTCTCCTGAAGGGCCTTGAGCTTAGGCTGGAGATCCTGCATCCGCTTCATCTCCGAGAAGCTCTTGTGTGTGAGCCGGTAGAAGATGAGTTTCGTCAGAATCGAGAACAGGATAATCACAAGACCGTAGTTGGGGATGAGACCGTGCGTCCACACAAGTGCGCGGAGTGTGATGACCGACAGCGGCCGTGTGAGCTTCCATCCAAGATCGACGGCGGCTTCCAACCCAAGTCCCAGCTCCAATACAGCGAGGTAGTCCTGGGGTCCGGCGTAGATGGTGAACGTGCGCGTCGCCGTTCCGGAACCCAGATCCATGGTCGCCTCGAAACCGGCCGTCCGCGCGTCGCCGTCCCCAAACATCTCGATCTCGCGAAACGCGCCATCGACCGGCACCACTCCAACCATGAAATAGCGAGACGTCGCGGTCGCCCACGCTATCTCGCCCGACTTCTTCTTGCTCTCCTTCTTGAGCGCCCCGAGGTTCTCCCGATCCACGCCCCCATCGATCATCGCGACCGAAGAGAGAGACTTGTCCTCCTCCTTTTGCTCGGTCGGCATGATCCCGGGCCACCCGATTCTGATGTCGCGCTGCGCGGCTGGTCCGCTCGGCCCTTCCACCGAGACGCCCGCCGTAAACAAATAACTGTCTGAGTGAAACACGTACTCCCTGGTGATGCGCATACCAGCGGCGTTCGTCGCCTCGAATACGAGCGTTGCACTGCGACCGTCTGACAGAACGATGTCCATTGGACCACCGTACTCGAACGTCCACTCGCTCACATCGACAGTCGTTGCGCCGTGGGTGACGCTCACGTCCAACCCCAAGGATCCATCCGGGACAAGATCGATGAACCTGTCATCGATTCCCGTGTGCTCCAGGAGCTCCCACGAAAGAAGCGCTGCGCCGCGCGTTGACAGGGTCGCCCGCCAGAGCCCCGACTCCACCGAGATCACCCTCTCCTGTGTGTCGGTTCCCGCGACCATATCCACCACGGTCTCCGACTCGCTTGAGATGTTGTCGGTCCCTGTCGGTTCACTCCCTACCTGGCCGGTCTCGCCGGCCAAGCTCTCAACCGCCGGCAGCTCCCCTGTCTCTATTGCGACGTCCTTCGCCTTCTGGCTCATCCAGAAGTTGTATCCAAAGAGCACCACGAAGATAAGGACGACCGCCAAGAGGGCGCGCTTCTGATCCATTCACTCCTCCTGTATCAGGTTCCGTTATGAACATGAGCTTTGCACGGACTGCTCCACTCCACCCGGCACGGGATCAACTCCTCCCTCTGCCCATGGGTGGCATCGCAGCACGCGCCGAACCGCAAGCCATGTGCCGCGCAGAAGTCCATGTGACACTAGTGCTTCTACGGCGTATTCCGAACACGTGGGGATGTATCGACAGTTCGCGGGGAACAAGGGTGATATGAGGCGCTGGTACACACGTACAACTATCACCAGAACTCTGGTGATAACCAGGGGTCTTCCACTCGAAGACTCGACAATCCGCATGGAACCGATAACCCATGGCCGCAGTTGCGGCCTTTGCTTTCCCGCTTCAGCCTGTCTGGTCGGAGGCGCGTTCAAGCGCAGCTGTGAGCACGTCGATGATGTCGCTGTGCGGCGCTCTGCCTGTCTTCTCGGTAGCCACGAAGACGAGGGTCCTCAGTCGAGAGAGATCTACGTTGCTTGTTCTGAATGTCTCCCTAAGAACCCTTCTGGCGCGGTTTCTCTTGACCGCCCCTCCGGCTCGTCTACCCGCCAGGAATGCCACCCCCGGCGGCCCCACACCTCTTACGTAGTGCATTCTGAAGTAGGGTGTTCGCACAACGCTTCCCGTCCGCATAGCCAACGACAGAAGCCGGCGCTCCCTGATGATCCGACTTCTGGGCAGCTTGTTGGACGACAAAGCGCACCTACCGGGTCGTTAACTTCTTCCGGCCCTTCGCGCGACGACGCGCCAGCACGCGCCGCCCTCCCGGGGTGGAACTGCGAGAGAAAAACCCGTGCTTCCTCTTGCCCCTACGTTTCTTCGGCTGGTAGGTTCGCTTCATGATACCCTCTATGCTTTCGTGTTGGTCTATTGTCCGACTGCGTCCAAACGGTACATATTACAGTTGTCTCCGGCCACTGTCAAGCCGATTCTCGCCCCTGCCAGGCAAAGCATGGGTACATCGTGACCCCCAAACCCGCTCCCTCCCACACCCACCCCCCCGCACCCGATTCGCCCCTCCTCCTGCCACCATCCATCCCCCTGCCTCGGCGCCTGATCTCCCCGCCCATCTCCACCCGTCCCCCCAACCTATGCCCCTTTACCTCACGCTCCTCCTCCCAACCCGTCCTCCTCCCTCACGCCGGGACAATCACCCCCCTCTCTCCGTCTCTCCCCTCTTCTCTCACGCCTCGAACCCCCAACATGCTCCCTCACACCACCTTACGTCTCCTTGTGGAAAAAGTCCCTCCTCCACCAAGAAAGTCCTTGCGCTGGTTTTCCCTCCGTGCTAGCATCCGCGTCGTCACACACCCCGTTGATAACTCTCCATCTGGGCGTGGCTCAAGACACGGCACTCACTGATCCTTGGAGCCTCTGGAAAATCTTCTCAAGAGCCCGAGGTCCGAGTGAAACTAGCAACGCGCTAACCACTTAACAGAACAGCTCTTACGGCGTTATCCACAGTTGGGTGTTGTACTGTCAATAAGGCTCTACTCTATTTGCTTCGTATTCCGACAGTATGCTCCCTCGTACGCTGCCAATCTCTGTTTCTCGGTGTCTGTGGATAAGTTGCCAACAGCTGGTGGACAACATGCGAACAACTCTATCAGCCTCCGACCTGTGGGCACATTGCCTCGAAACGATCCGCGGGGAGACCGAGAACCAGAGTTTCCGCACCTGGTTCGAGCCCACACGCGGCATAGAACTCACTGCAGACACGATCAGGGTCGAGGTTCCCAACCGGTTCTTCGCCGACTGGCTTGAGGAGCACTACATGGCTCTCATCCTGAGGGCCGTCGAACACCAAGCCGGTTCGCCACTTAAGGCCGAGTTTCACGTGGCCCACAGACGTCCGGACGAATACGAACCTGTGTCTACCCGAAGAGCGGCGCCTCCGCCATTGACCGCAGCAGCACCCGAGCGGTGCCTGCTGAATCCACGCTATACCTTCTCAACGTTCGTTGTAGGCGGTGGCAACCGCTTTGCGCAGGCAGCGTCCATGGCTGTCGCAGAAGCGCCCGGGAAGACGTATAACCCGTTGTTTATATATGGAGGGGTCGGGCTCGGCAAGACTCATCTGATGCATGCGATCGGACACTACGTGCAGGAGCACCGGCCTGAGATGTCCCTCGAGTATGTCTCGTCAGAGACCTTCATGAATGAACTCATTGTCTCAATCCAGAGAAACACAACCCTCGAGTTCCGCGACAAGTACCGCAGCAAGGACCTTCTCCTCATCGATGACATTCAGTTCCTCGCGGGCAAGGAGAGCACACAGGAGGAATTCTTCCATACCTTCAATGCGCTCTACCTCGCTCACAAACAGATAGTCCTGACGAGTGATCGCCCCCCTAAGCAGATTGCCACACTTGAGGAGCGGCTGGTCTCGCGGTTCGAGTCCGGGCTTGTGACCGATATCCAGTCCCCCGATCTTGAAACGCGTATCGCCATCCTCAACCGAAAAGCTGAGCTCGACGGCATTTCGATTCCGAACGAGGTGATTCACCTCATAGCGAACAGCGTCACGACCAACATCAGGGAACTTGAGGGCTCACTCGTACGGCTGCTGGCGTTCTCGAGTCTGACCGGAAGTGAGATAACCGTCGAGCTGGCCAAGGAGGTGCTGTCGGAGTTCCTTGGGAAGCCTCGCGGTCCCGTTTCGGTCGCGCGGATTCAGCAGGCGGTCGCTGAGACCTACGGCGTCCCCGTTGAAAAGATGAAGGCCCGCGGCAGAGCAAGCCAGATCGCCCTGGCCCGTCAGGTTGCGATGTTCCTTGCGCGCGAGCTAACCCACATGTCGCTCGCACAGGTCGGTGAGCAGTTCGGTGGTCGCGATCACACTACAGTGTTGCACGCGCACCGCAAGATCACCGGAGAGGTTGAGAAAAGCGGACAGGTTCAGCGAGACGTCGAGAATCTCAAGCGCATGCTCAAGGCGTAGCCCCGACGACCCCCTAAGGATGCTTCGTGTGTGAAAGTCCGCAGGCCTTGCTCCCCTCGAGGCCGCGCCATGCCGTGCCTCGCCCAGAGAGAGTTGCTTCCACATTGGCGTCTGTCCGACTGTGGATAAGGAGTGGTGATGTGTGGACGAACGTCCACAGGGGAGGGCTCGTGGTAACAGCTGTTGAAAGATCAAGCTGTTATCCAGAGAGGCATCCACAACAAAGGGAAGGCCTGTTTCGATGTGTGATGGTTGAGCTGTGGGCATTGCACGTTGTCGCCAGTGTGAATCAGACGAGCTGTCAACATATCCACTGCTTCTACTACTAGTGCTATTCTTCTATATTATGAAGGAGTAGAGAAGTACCTGTGTGGAAAACTCGTTCGACCGTCCAGAAAGAAGGAGACATCCCTATGCGCGTACGTGTTCTGTCAACGCTCTTCGTAGCGCTTGCTTTGTGCTTCGTTGCCCGGCCCGTGGTGGGGAGCGAAACCGTCACTGCTTTGTCCCCTGACGGAAGAACTGCGATACGCTTGGGAGTGCTCAGTGGGCGGGTCTACTACTCCGTGGCGCGAGACGGGCAAACCCTCGTTGACGATTCAAAACTAGGCTTCCTCTTCCAGGAGTGTGAACCTCTTAACAGAGGATTCACCGTTCTCAGTGTGAAGGAGCAACAGATAGACGAGGTGTGGGAACCGGTGTGGGGAACGGATTCGCTCGTTCTGAATCGCTGTCACGAGGTGACGATGACGCTTGTGAAGGGGAGTGGTCTCACGATGGATGTGATCCTCCGCGCGTACGATGACGGTGTTGCGCTCAAGTGCTACGTTCCCGATCAGGAAGGGTTCAGGTCGTTTGAGCTGGTCTCCGAGGAAACGGAGTTCAGGCTCACAGGCGACCACACCACATGGTGGATCCCGTCCGACTTCGACAGCTACGAGCATACCTACAGACAGACACGTCTCGCGGACGTGGAGGCCGTGGCGACGCCGGTTACGATGCGCACTGCGGACGATCTCTATCTGAGCATCCATGAGGCGAACCTCACCGACTACGCGGGGATGACGCTCCGGAAGGCGCCCGTCGGATTTACTCTGACGTGCGACCTCGTGCCGTGGCCGGACGGCATCAAAGTCAGAGGAGATGCTCCGCTCGTTACGCCCTGGAGAACCATTCAGATCGCGGACACACCCGGCGGCCTCGTTGAGTCCCACATCATGGAGAACCTGAATGAGCCGTGTGCCATAGTGGATTGCTCGTGGATCCAGCCGATGAGATACGTTGGAATCTGGTGGGGCATGCACATAGGCAAGGACACGTGGCGCCAAGGGGAGACCCATGGTGCAACGTCCGCGAACACGAGGGAGATGATAGATTTCGCGGCCGAGCACGGTATTGAGGGCGTCCTTGTAGAAGGGTGGAACACCGGCTGGGAGAGATGGGGAAGTGCGGGTGCGTTTGACTACACGACGCCGTACACGGATTTCGATCTAGAGGACCTGGCCGCGTATGCCGGGGAGAGGGGAGTGGCGCTCATCGGGCACCACGAGACTGGAGGGGACATCCCCACGTACGAAGATCGGGTCGACGAAGCGTTCGCCCTCTACGAACGACTGGGAATACGCGCGGTCAAGACGGGCTACGCAGGTGGAATATTCCCCCGCGGACAGCATCATCACGGGCAATGGATGGTGCGCCACTACAGGAGCATTGTTCGAACAGCTGCAGAGCATCACATCATGCTGGATGTTCACGAGCCGATCAAGCCGACCGGGCTCCGTCGCACATGGCCGAACATGATGACGCGCGAGGGAGTGAGGGGGATGGAATACAACGCATGGAGCGACGGCAATCCTCCGGAGCACACGACTGTTCTCCCATTCACCAGAATGCTCGCCGGGCCATTGGACTACACACCCGGGATCTTCGACCTTACATTCGACCAGTACAAGCCGAACAACAGAGTTCACACGACACTGGCGAAACAGCTCGCGCTCTATGTCGTGCTGGTGAGTCCGCTTCAGATGGCGGCAGACCTCATCGAGAACTATGAGGACCATCCCGCCTTCGCGTTCATAGAGGCAGTTCCCTGTGACTGGGATGAGACCCGCGTACTCGATGCCGCGATCGGCGACCACGTAACCATTGTCAGAAGACGCGGTCGAGAGTGGTTCCTCGGAAGCATCACAGATGAGGAGCCGCGGACGTTCGTGCTCGCGCTTGACTTTCTGGAAGCTGGAGTCACATACGTTGCGACCATCTACGCCGACGGGAGTGACGCCGATTGGTTGACGAACCCGCAGAGCTATGAGATACGAACGGTGACTGTCGACGCAACGGAGAAGCTCGAGGTCCGTCTTGCCGCCGGAGGGGGAGAGGCTGTTTGCTTCGTTCCGGAGTCGCCGTAGCACCCGCGTTGCCATCCGCGCGGACGCGAGTTAGAGACGTCTCCGAACAGTCGATTTGCCTTGCGGGGCGCTCTTTGCGTCCCTATAATGGCGTCGAAGACAAAGGCGTCTTTGCGTCGGCATGATGGGTCTTCTGAACACACGAACCACGATTCTTCCTCAACTGTTTGCCTTTCTCTTTTTTGGAGGTAGCTCATGAGGTTCTCCATCGCCAGGCAGGATTTGGAGAAGGCGATCCAGAGAGTGTTGGCCGTCGTCTCGCCGAAGACGACCCTTCCGATCCTCGCGAACTTCCTTCTCGAGGCCGACCAGAAAACAAAGACCGTTTCGATCACGGCGACCGATCTCGACATGACGGTGACCACGAAGATTGTGGCGGGTGTGGATGCTGGGGGAGGGATCACTCTGCCGGCCAAGCGCTTCTCGGAGATCGTGAGAGCCCTTGCCGATGCCGACGTGACCGTCAGTGTTGACGGTGAGGAAATATCCATTAAGTCAGGCAAGGGCAAGTTCAGAATCGTGGGTCTCCCCGCGGAGGAGTTCCCGAAACTCCCCGAGAGCGATCTCTCGGCGGCTTTCGATGTGGACGCGGAGCTTCTCGTTCGCATGGTCGACAAGGTGAGCTTCTGTATCTCCAGGGACGAGACGCGACCGTCGCTGAACGGCGCGTTCTGGGAGTTCACGGCGAAGTCGATGGGCATGACGGCGACCGACGGCCACAGGCTTGCCACGTTCAAGGTGGCCGGTGACTTCTCAAAGCTCGAGGGGAAGGACATCATCGTTCCCCCAAAGGCGCTCGCTCATGCGACAAGGATTATCGGTGCGGAGGGCGATGAGACGGTGAAGGTTGCGGTGCAGGAGAACCACGTTGTCTTCTTCGCAGGAGACACGACGATCAACTCGCGTCTTCTTGAGGGGCCGTTTCCCAATTACCACCAGGTGATTCCCAAGGATAATGAGAAGAACCTTATGGTTGGACGCGCGGAACTTGCGAGCGCCGTCAAACGGGTGGCCGTTCTGTCCGACGCGCTCACCCACCAGGTGAAGCTCGTGCTTTCCAAGAAGAAGGTTGAACTGGCCGTCTCAACTCCCGATGTGGGAGAGGCCAAGGAGGAGATAGCCGCGAAGTTCGACTCCGAGAAGATGGAGGTCGGTTACAACGCGAACTACCTTCTCGATGTGCTCAAGCACCTGGACGGAGACAACGCGCATTTCGTTCTCGGCAGTCCTGTCGGAGCGGCGATCGTGAGTACGGCGGAACCCGTCGAGGGAGAGGAACACCTGTGTCTCCTCATGCCGCTCAGGCTGTCGACGTAGCGGCGGGCGTGAACACGCCGGCCGCCGGCAAGCGGATGTGGCTCCGGACGTTGAGGCTTGAAAGTTTTCGGAACTACGGCAGGCTCGAGGTTGAGCTCGACCAAGGGCTCAACTTTTTCCATGGTTCGAACGGCTCGGGCAAGACGAGCATCCTCGAGGCCGTATCATACCTTGCGGTCGCGCGGTCGCTTCGAGGAAGCAGCGACACCGAGGTGGTCAAGTGGGGAGAACGCGGCTTCGGGGTGGGTGGTGAGGCGAGGTGTGGCGAGACACCACTCGGAATCGTGCTCCGGTTCACGCGCTCGGAGGGCAAGGAGGTCCGGGTAGCGGGTGAATCGCTGGCAAGGCTGTCCGACCTGGTTGGAGTGCTGCGTGTCGCCTGGTTCAGTCCGGAGGACACGTGGATTACAAAGGGCGGACCGGCGGAACGAAGACGACTTCTTGACATGACGCTCTGCCAGCTCGACTCCGGATATCTGACGGCCCTGGCAAACTACCGACGGACGTTGAGGCAAAGAAACGAAGCGCTTCTCTCGTGGTCTCCCGATGAGGAATCCGACCGGATCGTCGACGTCTGGACGGAGAGGCTGGTGAAGTACGGAAGCAGAGTGATAGCAACACGACTCGCTTTCCTTCCGCACTTTGCAAGCTGCGTATCACACACGCATTCCCGCATCTCGGCAGTCGACGAACTCGAGCTCGGATATCGCGGAACGGTTCTTTCGGCAGGAGGCAAGGAAGCGGCAGCCCACGCGGAGGGCGATGTTGAACAAGCCTTTCGGGAGGCGCTCGGCCGGATCTCTGAGGACGAGAGAAGACGCGGG
The DNA here is from genome assembly GCA_030622115.1 of Candidatus Eiseniibacteriota bacterium. Taxonomy (GTDB): domain Bacteria; phylum Joyebacterota; class Joyebacteria; order Joyebacterales; family Joyebacteraceae; genus Joyebacterum. The sequence continues at coordinate 9,671 of JAUXGN010000001.1, read as the reverse complement.
TTCACTCTGCTGGGTCCACACCGGGACGATCTCGAGGTCAGACTCAATGGACGCGCGCTCCGGTCCTTCGGCTCACAAGGCCAGCACCGTACGGCGGCGATCGCGCTCAAACTGGGACAGGCCGCAGCTCTTGATCAGAACGGGCAGGGAGTAATTGTTCTTCTCGATGACATCCTGTCGGAGCTGGATGAGACGAGGGCAGGGGCGCTGGTTGAGTTGACGGAGGAGTTCGGTCAGGCGCTCATGACATCGACGAGGCGCCTGCCGAAAGGAGTCCTTGGGAGAAGTACCTGCTTCGGCGTTGAGGCGGGGGAGGTTGTCAGAGAGTGAGGCGGGCAGAGCGGATCGGCAAGGTTCTGCTCGAGGTCATCAGCGACCTCGGCTTGGCGAAGAAGATGTCCGAGCAGAGGGCCGTGACCGAGTGGCCCGACATTGTCGGCCCAAGGGTGGCCGAACACGCACGAGCCTTGAGAGTCACCAGCGGGCGCCTGTTTGTAGAAGTGGACAGCTCGGTCTGGTCGCAGGAGCTCTCGCTCATGAAGCGACGGATCCTGCGCGAGGTCAACAAGCGGATAGGCAGGGAGGCCATCGAACACGTGCATTTTGTGCTTGGAGGTTTCACCCCACATGACGCCACCAGCAGTCACCGTAGAAAAGACGAGGAAGATGGCGAAGGGTAAGAAGAAGGCGACCGCGTCGAGCGCGGCCAAGAAAAAGGCGACCGCGTCGAGCGCGGCCAGGAAAAAAGCGACGAAGCCGGCCGCACGATCTTCGGTAGAGACCAAGGCCAAGAAAGCCTCGGCCAAGAAATCTGCCGGCAAGCCGAAGAAGACGACCACGCCCAAGTCGATCGACAAGAAAGTTGTCGGGGAGTTCCCTCTGGACTCTGGAGTAAAGGGTAGTGGGGAGTACGACGCCAAACATATCCAGGTTCTGAAGGGGCTCGAGGCTGTTCGCAAGCGGCCGGCCATGTACATTGGCGATACGGGGCGGCGCGGCCTTCATCATCTCGTCTATGAGGTTATCGACAACTCCATCGATGAGGCGATGGCGGGCTTCTGCAACAAGATCAAGGTCTCGATAAACAAGGACGGCAGCGTCACGGTCGAAGACAACGGCCGAGGCATTCCCATAGACAAGCATCCCACCCAGAACAAGTCAGCCCTCGAGGTCGTCATGACCGTTCTCCACGCGGGCGGCAAGTTCGACAAGTCATCCTACAAGGTGTCCGGCGGCCTTCACGGTGTCGGCGTCTCGGTCGTGAACGCGCTCTCCGAGCGATGCATTGTAGAGGTGTGTCGCGAGGGAATCGTCTACAAGCAAAGCTACACGCGCGGAAAGCCGGACGCCAAGGTCGCGCCGGTTGGGAAGAGGAAGCAGAGCGGCAACAAGACAACGTTCTATCCCGACAGCGAGGTGTTCGAGGAGATCGTTTTCGATTTCGAGATAGTCGCCAATCGTTGTCGCGAACTTGCGTTTTTGAATGCGGGGCTCCTGATCGCCGTGAGTGATGCGCGCGCGGACAAGAAGACCGATTTCCGTTTCAAAGACGGTCTGAGGGAGTTTGTCAAACACATCAACGAGAACCACTCGACGATCCACTCGAAGGTTGTCCACTTCGAGAGAACGCGTGATGAGACGGTGGTAGAGGTAGCGTTTCAGTACAACGATTCCTACGGGTCGAGCATCTTCTCGTACGCGAACAACATCAACACGGTCGAGGGGGGAACGCACCTGACAGGGTTCAAGCAGGCGCTGACCCGAACCATCAATTCGTACGGAGAGAAGAACAATCTCTTCGGAAAGAACGGGAAGGCCGTACAGGGCGACGACTGTCTCGAGGGTCTTGCCGCCGTGATAAGCGTCAAGGTCAAGGAGCCGCAGTTCGAGGGACAGACGAAGACGAAGCTCGGGAACAGTGAGATCAAAGGTCTCGTTGCCTCGGTTGTAGGGGAGGGGCTTTCAGAGTTCTTTGAGGAGACTCCTTCGGTCGCGAAGAAGATAGTCAACAAGGCAGTGTCCGCTTCGCAGGCGCGCACGGCCGCGCGGAAGGCGCGGGATCTCGCACGACGAAAGACGGCTCTCGAGAGCGGTTCGCTGCCGGGCAAACTCGCCGACTGTTCGATCACCGATCCGGATCATTGCGAGATATATCTCGTCGAGGGCGACTCCGCGGGTGGCTCCGCGAAGATGGGTCGCGATCGGCGTTTCCAGGCGATCCTTCCGCTCAGAGGGAAGATCCTGAACGTGTTCAAGGCGAGAGTCGACAAGGTTTTCAGCAACGACGCGATCGGGACGATTGTTATGGCTCTCGGAACGGGCGTTGGGGCGTCGAGCGAGGACGGAGCCACAGACGGGTTTGACCTGGCGAAGCTCCGCTACGGCAGAACCATAATAATGACCGATGCTGACGTCGACGGCTCGCATATTAGGACGCTGCTTCTCACGTTCTTCTACCGGTTCATGCCGGAGCTCATTGAGAACGGTCACGTCTACATCGCGCAGCCTCCGCTCTACAGAGTCAAGAAGGGCAAGGAGGAGCACTACATCTACAACGAGAAGGATCTTGCGAAGGTCCTGAAGCGCGTTGGGCGCGAAGGCGCTCACGTCCAACGCTTCAAAGGACTCGGCGAGATGAACCCCGACCAGCTCTGGGAGACAACGATGGATCCGGAGCGGCGTGTGATGTACCGCGTCGGAATCGAGAATGCGGCAGAGGCCGATCGCGTTTTCGACATCCTGATGGGAGAGGCCGTAGAACCAAGGCGGAAGTTCATAGAGACGCACGCGAAACTGGTGCAGAACCTGGACGTATAGATTCCACGAGGGACGGATGGCACAGCAGACCGAACGCATACTTCCCGTCATCATAGAAGACGAGATGAAGAAGTCGTACATCGCTTACGCGATGAGCGTCATAGTGTCACGCGCCCTGCCCGATGTCAGGGACGGGCTCAAACCGGTTCAGAGACGCATCCTCGTGGCGATGGACGAGTTGAGTCTTGCGCACAACAAGCCCTACAGGAAATCCGCCAAGATCTCCGGCGACGTGACCGGCAACTACCATCCACACGGGACGACGGCCGTCTACGACGCGATGGTTCGGATGGCTCAGGACTTCTCGCTTCGTTACATGCTTGTCGAGGGCCAGGGCAACTTCGGATCGATCGATGGAGACAGAGCGGCGGCTGAGCGGTACACCGAGGCACGCCTCCGGCGGACGGCCGAGGATCTCCTGGCCGATCTCAAGAAGGACACCGTAGACTTCATTCCAAACTACGACGAGACGCGAGAGGAACCCGTTGTGCTTCCGGCTCGCCTCCCGAACCTTCTCATGAACGGAGCGTCCGGCATCGCCGTCGGGATGGCGACCAACATTCCCCCACACAACCTCACAGAACTGGCTCAGGCGATCAGTCTCGTGATGAAAGACCCTTCCGTCCCCGACACGGAGCTTTTCAAGATCGTGGAGGGACCTGATTTCCCGACAGGGGGGATCATCTTCGGCCGCGCCGGAATACGCGATGCATACACGACGGGCCGCGGCAGGATAATCGTCCGCGCGCGGGCGAACATTGAGACGCATCAGAACGGCGCGGAGTGTATCGTCGTCACCGAAGTCCCGTTCCAGGTGAACAAATCAAATCTGATCGAGGCGATGGCGAACCTCGTCAGGAGCGGGAAGATCGACGGCATCCGCGATATCCGGGACGAGTCCGATCGGGACGGGATCCGGCTTGTCATAGACCTCAAGCGCGATGCGATAGCGGCCGTCGTTCTGAACCTTCTCTACAAGCACACACAGATGCAGACGACCTTCGGCGCGATCCTCCTCGCGCTTAAGAACGGCGAGCCGAAAGTCATGACACTCAGGCAAATGATCGACGCGTTCATTGAGCACCGCGAAGACGTGATCATCCGCCGCACGAAGTTCGATCTCGCGAAAGCCGAAGCCCGGGCGCATATCCTCGAGGGGTTGAGGAAGGCGCTCGATCACATTGATGAGATCATCAAGCTCATCAGGGCATCGAAGGACGTGGATACTGCGCGGTCGGGCCTCATGAAGAAGTTCAAGTTGTCGGAGATCCAGGCGCAGGCCATCCTCGACATGCGTCTTCAGCGGCTCACCGGGCTTCAGAGGAAGAAGATCGAGGAAGAGTACAAGGAGATCATCAAGCTCATCGCGATGTTGCAGAGCATTCTCGAGAGCCGTACGAAGGTGCTTGGAATCGTCCAGGAGGATCTGGATGCGGCCGTCGAGGCATACGGTGATGAGCGGCGAACAGAGATAGTCGATGCTACGACCGACTTCACAATAGAAGACCTGATTGCCGAAGAGGATATGGCCATCTCGATATCGCACTCCGGCTACATCAAACGTCTTCCCGTCGGGACGTATCGCAGGCAGCGGCGTGGCGGGAAGGGCATCGCCGGCATGGGAACGAAAGAGGATGACTTCGTTGAGCACATGTTCATCGCCTCGACGCACGACTACATCCTTTTCTTCACGCAGTCCGGTCATTGCCACTGGCTCCGGGTACACGAGATCCCACAGGTGGGTCGCGCGGCTCGGGGCAAGGCGATCGTGAACATCCTGGCGCTCGGTAAGGGCGAGCACATTCGGGCCTTTGTGCCCGTCAGAGAGTTCGACAATGAGCACTTCATCATAATGGCGTCCCGGAACGGCGTCGTAAAGAAGACTCGTCTGTCGGCCTTCTCACATCCGCGGCGAGGCGGCATCCGGGCAATGAACATCGACGAGAACGATGAGCTCATCGATACCGCAGTAACCGACGGCAACCATGACATCTTCCTGACGAAGAGGCTTGGGAAGGCCATTCGCTTCCATGAGAGCGACGTGCGCGAGATGGGTCGCGCCGCACGTGGTGTGCGTGGTACTCTGCTCGCGAAGGGCGACGAGGTTGTTGACATGGCCGTCGTCGTGGGTGAGGATGGGACCGTCCTCTCGATCACTGAGAACGGTTACGGAAAGAGAACGAAGATCTCCGACTACCGTGTCATCAAGCGCGGCGGTCGAGGGGTCATATCGATCAAGGCTAACAAGCGGAATGGTCCTGTGGTTGCGGTCCATGTTGTTAACGAGACCGACCACGTCATGATAATGACAGCGAACGGGATCATGATTCGCCTTCCCGTCGGCGGGATTTCGCTGATTGGACGCAACACGCAGGGAGTGAAGGTAATAAACCTGAACTCCGGGGACAGGGTTGTGGGTGTGGCGCGCGTGGTCACAGAGGACTAGCATGCGGCGCCCTTAAACCTTTGTCCTTGCCGGCGGGTAGTTTGCCGGGCGAGGAGGCGAGGCTTGGACAGGGTCGAACGGACCGCGTTGATATCCATAGGAATCAACATCGGTCTGGTCATACTCAAACTGACACTGGCGTTTCTCTCTGGGAGCCTCGCGCTCGTAGCAGATGCGTGGCATTCGGGGTCCGACGTGGCCGCCTCCGGCCTGGTCTGGACGGGCGCCAGGATCTCACGACGTGGAGGGCGAGGCAACCTCGTCGTCGTTGAGAATGTTATCGGCATCCTCATAGCAGCTCTCATCTTCGTGGCCGCTGTCGGGATCTTCCGAAAAGTCTCGGCGGTGTCATCCTCCGACATACGGAATCTACCCATAGCGATCGTGGGTAGCCTGGTTGCCGCCCTCGTCTCATACTACGCCGCGCAGTACAAGCTCTACGTCGGGAGAGAGACCGGCAGCATGAGTCTCGTCGCCGACGGTTATCACTCCCGAATGGACATGCTCACGAGCGTTGCGGTCGTCATTGGTCTTATGGGTCACACCATGGGGATCGGTCTGGACAGGATTGCGGCCGTGGTCGTCGGTGTCTTCATCGTCGGTTCGGGCGGTGAGATTCTCTCCGCCTCGATCGCCGGGCTCAGGACGCGCACTGCGACCGACACAACCGGCTTCGCGAAGCTGGCCGACACGCTTCCGGTACGAGTTCTAGCCGGCGCCTTCGAGCGGATGGGGTGGTCTGATCGTTGTCGGTACTGTTGGGGCACGCTGACGCGACCCCGCAACCGGCGACGCCTGCTTCGTCTCGTCATATGGGCAGTCGTTCTCGCCTGGCTTTCCACCTCACTCGTATTCGTCGGGCCGGGACGTGAGGGTGTCGTTATGCGTTTCGGGAGTTCCATCGGGGACGCACTTGGTCCGGGCGTGCATATGAAGGCGCCGTGGCCCGTGGACAGTGTTGTTCGCGTTGAGGTCTCGCGTCTCCATCGCCTCGAGATCGGTTTCCGCACACGCGATGTGCCCAGAGCTGTGACGCGCGTTGCGGAGGAATTCTACGCGACGCTGTGGGAGAGCCGACACGCGGCGGGGACATACGAGAAGATACCCAACGAGGCGCTAAGGCTCACCGGTGATGAAAACATCATCGATATGAACATAGTCGTTTTCTACGCGGTATCCGACGTCAACGACTACGTTTTCAACGTGGCCGAGAAGGACGACTACATTCGCTTCATCCTGGAATCGGTGATGTCGAAGGAGACCGGGTCACTTGCCATAGATGATATCCTGACGGTGCGGCGCGATGAGTTCGAGGAGACGCTGCGAGCGCGAACCCAGGAGCTCCTTGACTCGGCGTCGGTCGGCATCGAGGTGATAGGCGTTTGTCTTCAGGATATACACCCGCCACTCGAGGTAGTCCCGGCATTCCGCGACGTCGCCAGCGCTCGCGAAGACAAGAACCGTATCATGAACGAAGCGTACGGGTACGCGAATCAGACCATCCCGCGCGCCCGCGGGGAGGCGGAGGCGTCGATTCTTGAGGCTCGTGGGTACAGCCATGCGCTCCAGAGTAGAGCCACAGGCGACGCGGAGAGATTTGTGGCGCTGGCCAAGGAGCACAGAAAGGCGGGCGCGGTTGCTGAGACACGACTCTACATCGAGACGATGGAGACTCTGCTTCAGGGCAAGGAGAAGTACATTGTGAGTTCGGATCTCAAACTCAAAGGGTATGACATCAGAGTCTACGATCAAAAGCTGAGTGCGAGAGTTCCGCTGGAGGACTAGGAAATGAAGCGACGATACTACACGCTGGCCGTCATCATCCTGCTTCTGTTGATAGGGCGGTCCACTGTCTTTGTTGTGGACGAGATGAGCACCGCCATCGTGACTCAGTTCGGGAAGCCTGTTGCCGTCATTGAGAGCGCCGGGCTCTACTGGAAGCTGCCACAGCCGGTGCAGGCTGTGCGCTTCTTCGACAAGCGGCTTCTGGTCTACGATCCGAAGCCGACCGAGTTCCTGACGAACGACAAGAAGAACGTCGTGGCGGACGCATTTGTGGCGTGGCGAATCAACGACCCGCGACGATTCCTCGAAACCGTTAACGATCGAGCGGGCGCCGAGGTGCGGATGGCGGACATCGTTGCCTCGGAGATGGGGGCTGCGCTTGGACGGTACCCGATTCATGCCCTCATATCCATCAACCCCGAAGAGATGAAGATCGACGAGATCATGGCAGTTGTGACCAACGGCTGCCGTGCGACGGCGGAAGCGAACTTCGGGATCGAGGTGACCGATGTACGAATGAAGCGGATCGCTTTCCCCGAGCAGAACAAGCAGAGCGTCTTCGACCGCATGCGAGCGGAGCGCGACAGAACAGCAAAGCGCTATCGTTCCGAGGGGGAGGAAGAGGCAATCAAGATACGAGCTGTGGCCGACAGGGAGCGACAGGAGATACTCGCGGAGGCATACCGCGAGGCGGAGGGCATCCGTGGTCGCGGCGACGCTGCGGCGATGGGCATCTACAGTTCGGCACACAGTGTCGCCCCGGAGTTCTACGAATTCTTAAGAACCCTCGAGTCGTACAAGACGTTCATGGATGAGCAGACAACGATCGTCCTATCCTCAGATTCCGAACTCTTGAAGTTCCTTGACGGGAAGGGAAACTAGACGGTGAGTCACGGGCGGGATGCGGGTAGCGAGAACAGCGGCATATGGGCCGATGATGCGAGTGTCAGGACCGATATGAAGGCCGGTCTGCCTCGGGTCAAGCGGCTTGCGCGGCTCTTCGTGATCGGGCTACTCACAATGTATGTGCTGTCGGGCATATATGTTGTAGAGCCCGACGAGCGGGGTGTCGTCACACATTTCGGCAGACTCGTCTCCGCCAACATCGAACCGGGCATCCACTACCGGATTCCGTGGCCCGTGGGCAAGGTTGCGACTCCCCAGGTGACGTCCATCAAGAGGATGAGTGTGGGCTACAAGATCATCGATCGGGTCCGGGGGCTGTCAGCCACCTCGCGGGAGACACAGTTCGTCACGGGCGATGCCAATATTATAGAGGGACAGCTTCTCATTCAGTACGTTGTCAAGGATCCGGCGGCGTTCCTGTTCGGAGCCGAGGAGCCTCACTGGCTCGTAAGAAAGGCCTGTGAGGCGGTCCTGACGGAGAAGGTGGCGGTCATGAGCGTCGATGATGTTCTGACCACCGCCAAGCTCGAGATCGAGCGCCATGTTAAGGCAGGAGCCCAGGAGCTGCTGGACTCATACGGCACAGGGATCGAACTCGTGGCGGCCCATATCCAGGAGGTCAATCCGCCGCGGGATGTGGCCGATTCCTTCAGGGACGTGGCCAGCGCCCGCGAGGACAAGAACCGCATTATCCAGGAGGCCAACGGCTACGCCAACCGAGTCGTGCCAATGGCTCGAGGTGAGGGTGCCGCGCTGATCATTGCCGCGCGCGGTGACAGCACGGAACTCGTCAATAGAGCACAAGGAGAGGCGGACCGCTTCCGAGCGCTCGTTGCCGAGTACCGAAGCGGACGGAGCACCATTCGTACCCGGCTCTGGCTTGAGACGATGGATACTGTGCTATCCACGGTGAAGAAGTACATCCTGAACGACGATGCCGGTGGGGGTGAATTGGATCTCAGATTCATGGAGATGAAGCCGTAGCTGATTGTTCCCTTTTGCGCTTGACGCTTGGCTCCCTGGTGGGCTAAACTCTGTTGGGTTATGGGGGCTCTATAGGGAGCCCGTTTTTGTTCCGTGGCGCGGGCGGAGAGCGCACAGGCTTCGCCCCGCGAGCAACAATCAGTTGAAAGGACTGACTGTTACTTGCTGGCAACGACTAGTGCGTTCCAGCCACCTCTGTGGCACACAAAGACCCCGAGATCGCTTTCCTAGAGAATAGCGATGCGGGGCGTCTTTACGCTCAGGAAGGTCGTACGGCTCGTGGGAGCCGGCCGGATTCAGCTAAGGAACTCCAAGCGAGAGGGCTTGCAAGGATGAAAGAAGTCTTCATCGGACGAGAGAACCTCCTCAAGCTCATCGGGCGCTGGGCCAAGAACCAGAGGGTCTACGTCCCGGTCACGTTCGATATCATGAACAACCCGGAGACGCCCGACTACGAGCTCGTGAAGGAAGAAGTTCCCGGCAAGCTTGAACTCCACGGGGCGTGCCCGGTGCAGTCCCCCAAGACATTCCTCTTCTACGCGCGAGAGGTGGTCTCGAAGTATCCAAGCAGCGATCCCGAGGCGAGCGTAGAGGCGCCGGCAACGATCATCGTGGGCCCCCGAGCTTGTGATCTTAACGGGCTCGAGAAGTTCGACAAGGTCTATTGGAGCACGAAGCACTTCACGGAGGAGCACGACGACCCGTTCTACATCGAGAAGCGGCAGAATACGAT
>JAUXGN010000065.1 GCA_030622115.1 Candidatus Eiseniibacteriota bacterium | reverse complement strand
CTTATCGCCGCGCACCGGCGGATCGGTGGTCGCGCCGAGTTCCATGCTCAGTGCCGTCACCAGCACCGGATTGGCCACGGCCAGTGAACCTGTCTTGCGCGCGATCCACAGCAGATGCTCCCGCGTTGTGATGACTCCACCGCAGGATTCACAGCGGACGAGCGTCTGTGGGGGGTAGCCAACCCGTGGGCATCACACCGTCGAGAAGGCTCGTTCCATCGAGACAATGCGGCCCCGTGCGATCGCACGGGGCCGCATTGATTCGGCTTGGCACCGATTGTTCCATACTACCGGTACATGGCCTTGATCACGCCCCAGCTTGTCGGCTCGACCGGGGTCGCACCCCCGTTCAGGAAGAGGAGGTTCTCACCGTAGCCTCTGGCGAGAATCATATCGGGATCTCCATCCGCGTCGATGTCCATGAGGTCGATCCCTGCACCGTACCCCGTCGGGGGAATGCTCACCCCACTCAACATGTCCGGGTTCTCTACAAACTCAGACACCTGTTGTGTCCCAACGTTCTCGAAGCAGCGTGGCAGCATACCATCGGCCACCTGGACGATGTCCAGATCTCCATCGAGATCGAGATCCCCCAGACCCATTGTCGGGTTGCAGCCACTGGCCAGTGGAATGCCATCCACCCATCCAACATACTCGTAGGAAGGCGAGGTCGCCGTGCCCACATTCCGGGCATAGCGTATCCTACCGGACCAACTGCCCAACATTGCATCCAGATCTCCATCACCATCCATGTCCGCGAGCCTGGGGCTGCCATGACCCCCCGATATCGGCACACCATCGAAGACCGACAGGTCTGCCTCCCACACCGGGTTCTGCGGCGTTCCAACGTTCCAGTAGAAGCGGACAAAGTCATCGTACCAACAGGTGATTGCGAGATCAAGATCGCCGTCCGCATCGAGATCTCCAAGTCCACCGTTCTGGTGAATGCAGAATGGAACACCCTCGTACGGTGAGGAACCGAATTCCCAGATCGGCCCTGTGGGAGAACCGACATTCCAGCACTGGATCATGGGCTGCCCACAGAAGAACGTCAGGTCTATGTCTCCGTCCCCATCAATGTCTCCAGCCGTCACGGCACAGGCATGCCCCTGCGGAGCCCACTCGTGAGCCGGAGTCCAGTAGACCGCACCGGCCGAGGCTGCAGATGAGATCAAGAGGACCAGACCGGCTAGCACCAACACATTCACTATCGCCTTCATATCATCCCCTTCCATTCTGAAGGGTCGGGATAAGAGCGTCCCGTTCTTCATGCGACGCCGCTCTATCGATCGCCATCATCATGCTCGACATCCATCGCCCTCGACGTGTACCAAACAGTCAGAGTGGCGACGCCTGACCGCAGCCCTTGAGCAAACTCCGGCAGCATGCTGCCTTCCTCGCCCGCTGACGGAGCCAACACGAACCCTCGGTTGGCTGCCGCGTCATCTGCCCAGATCGTCACCATCTCGGTCACATCCAAGCGAACGAGTGACGAGTCTCCCGCCGCGACTCCCCACATGGCATGAAGGGCTCGGTCGAAGGGCTCTGCACCACTACCGGCGAACCCCGTCCAGTCGACGAGGCCCTCATCCCAGTCCTCGGTCACGAGGAACGCGTTCAGGGTCACACCGCCCACCTCGGCATCACACTCAACCGTCGCACTGAACTCAACAACGGCAAGCTCGATCTCCGCCTCATCGAGATACTCCGGCAGATCGAACTTCGCCAGAAACCTCGTGGGGGTCTCGGTACCGGCCTCGATCACAGAACCCGCGGCGCTTGACTCAAGCTCAATCCTGGCCGCGAGACCGACACCTGCTACGCTTGCGAGCAGCACCAAGGCCGTCATGGGAATCATGTAGCACCGACTGTACCATCCGTTCATCGGGCGCCTCCTACTTCAATAGTACCACTTTCTTGACCGATGTTGAACCCTGCGATATCAAACGGCAGAAGTAGACACCGGAAGAGACCCTGTGATGGGCATCATCTCGACCGTCCCAGACGATATCGTGCCAGCCGGGATCCAACGTGTCATCCACCAGAGTCGTCACGCGCCTGCCCGCGACATTGTAGATGGACAGGCTGACCTGCTGTCGAGCCGGGAGACCGAACCGTAGTGAGGTCACTGGATTGAACGGATTCGGGGAGTTCTGGACGAGGCAGAACGGGATCCCCTCCTCGACGTGCTGGTCCAAGCTGCCTCTGCCGATGCTGCATGAGTCACCAACGACGAAGGGATGCCAGTCCACAAGTCCCATGAACAACCGCTCGCTTGGATTCGACGTGCCCCACCAGTTCCCCTCTGCCATGACGGTCGTGAGGCAGTATGGGTCGGCGCGCACTGCGTAGCGGAGCCAGGTCCCCTCCACACAGTTGTAGCCGCCATCTCCCATTGTTATCCCGAGATTGGGGCTCTCGTCGAGACCCGTAGCCTCTTCGATCCAGAAGCCGTCTCGTTTCTCGACGATGTGGTTTCGCCTTGGGATGGCCTTGGATTGGTAGAAGTACATGCCCTTCGATGTAGTGGATGCCTGCTGGTCGAGGATCGTGTTGTCTGTGATGTACACCTTTGTCTTGCCCGAGCCCTGAAACCCACACGTGATGCCACTGGATCGAGCGTTTGTGATGCTGTTGTCCGTGACGTAGGCCGTGCCTGATTGCACATCCAGCCTTATCCCCGCGAACGGTCCGCCGGAGGCGCTAAACGGGAAGGAGATGGCATTCCGCGTGATATCGGAGCCTCTGTCCCATGTCATGTTGATCCCGTAGCTGCCACAGTAGGTGATTGTGTTCGTGTCTACAGTTGCTTCACACTTATCAAGGTCGATTCCCGTCTGCGCACCTGAGATCAGATTGTGGAAGATGAGGATGTCGCTTGAGCCGAGAGTGGAGCCCTCGCACTTGATGCCGGCCACCTCGCAGCTCTCGATCACGCAGTTCTCAACGACAACAACATAGGGCTCGTCGGCCGTGATCCCGATGAAGGCATCCTTCACCGTGCATCCATCGATCTCACCGGTTCCGTCCTCGCACACCCTGATCCCGTACCAGTTGCCGGGCGAAGGCTCGGATGCGGCGGATCCAAAGACCGTGGGGGCAAAGGCCCCATCTCCACTTGCCGCCATGTCGCCGTGGACGATCAGTTCGGTATGACCTATGTCGACGCCGGACTGCTGATCGTCGCCCTCGACTACTCGCACCGTTGTCCCTGCCTGAACAAGGAGGCTGGACGTGTCATCGATCGTCACGTCACCGGTGAGGAGGTAGTCACCCCACCAGGAGGCATCGGTGTTCTCGGGATAGGGACCGGAGACAGGGGTCTCATACACACCTGTGTGTCTCTCGTCGCGCTGGAAGCACGTCCAGCGGGACAACTTGCCCTGTACCGGTGCCTCAAGCTGTGCAAGATCGAGGCAGTGAAGAAGGCCCTCGCCATCCGCGATCCAGATCTCAAGGTAGCCATCCAGATCTGTGTCGGCAACAAGAGGTGATGCAGTACATCTGCTCCAGAAGAGTAGGGGGTGAGGGAAGCTGGTGTGACGTGTGAGTTCGCCTGCAGGAATATCGAAGTCGAAGGTGAACACGTGAAGCTCTGTGAGCGAACGTCGCCACGGCCAGAACATCTCATCATGGCTCGCAGTTACGACTATCTCCATCTTGCCGTCCGCGTCCAAGTCGGCAAGCACGGGCTGCGCCAGACAGGCTCCGCCGAGCCCGAGGGAATCCAGCACTGTCCCGTCACCATCGACCACGTACAGGCAGCCGGCGTAGTTCTCCAGCGAGGTGAAGTTGATGTGCGTGCCAGTGACGATCTCGAGCGAGCCGTCACCAGTGAGATCACCAATTGCGAAGCCCGCGGCGTAGCCTCGGAGTTCAAGCTGCCAGCACTCGTTCCCCCTGCTACTAAGACACGTGAGATAATCCGTCCCACAGAGCAGCTCAATGCCTGCGCTGTCGGCCACGACTTCCGCCGCGACGACACTGCAAAGGAGATCCGTACTGCTCGCATCGACGAACGTGCTCCACAGCGTCGAGCCGTCGTGGCCACGCCACGCCTCGACCCGGACCCCTTGGTACTGCCCTACGCCGTATGCTGCAACAACATCCCTGAGGCCATCGTTGTCGAGATCGACGACCGTGGGAGAGTGCTTCACGGGGGAAGCACTACGGGCGCCTCCGGCGGACTCATTCCACTCTAGACTGTCCCAATCCGAAGCGATGACAGTGAGCGCGTGCTGGGGCAAAAAGCGCTCCCATATTCGCTCTGTCACGATCTCAATATCCCCAGGCTCGGTCCCAAACACGAGGTCCGCGAGCGCAGGGGGCCCGCACAGACCCGTGAGAACACCGTACTCGCCGATGGAGTCCCCAGTCTCGAGGTCCAGCGCTTCAATCTTAGTTCCCCATGAGACGACGGCCTCTGGCGCGCCATCGACGTTGATGTCACCCACTGCCACGGGGCCGTGGACCTGGCTCTCCGAAACAGCGGGTTTGCTCCAGACTGTGTCCCCGTCGCATGTGACTATGACGATGTTCCCTGGTGCAACGGAACCGGAGATGATCTCGAGACCTGCATCCGAGGTCGCATCCACTGCCAATGGGGCAACTCCTGGAACTCCTCCCAGTTCGAGCGGAAACCCGTCCCTCTCGATGTACACGCAGACTGTGCCCTCCGCCTCGTTGTTCAGTTCGGACAGCTCATCCTGCTCACCCTCAGGGTCCACGCGAACGCGAAGCTCGGCACGTCCCAAGTCAGAGGGACCGGTCGCCCACTGCACGCTCGCGGTCTCCGAGGACCAATCACCGGGCCACACCTGGGTGGTGTCGAGCGAGTCCCACGTGCTGGTCTCCGGGTTCCACAGTTCGAAGAGGACATCGACCGGATCATCGGGGATGTAGTTGCTCTCGTTGTGGACATCGACCGCTACCGTCGTCGTCTCACCAACCGAAGGAAATGCGGGAACCAGTGCGATGTCGCCATTTCTCACGGAGTAGTCTGGAGCGCTCGAGTACCCCTGGCCACCCGTGTCCGTGAGCATGATGTCGATGGCGGGATCGCCAAGCAGATTGTAGTAGATCGCGTGCTGTGTATACCCCGATGTAGTGAGGTACTTCATTTTGGCGAACACCAGGAAGTCGCCGATTCGGTGGTGGCCGTACTCGAAGAGGCCCTGCCACACGTACAGTCCGAGTCCTTCCCAGGAAGGCCCGCTATCCTCGCTTGCACCGAAGAAACACAGAGCGCCAGTTGGTTGCCCCGCGATCTCCTTCTGATGCATTAGCGCCTCACCGAGGCAATCGTAGTTGGTCAGATCGTCGTTGTAGAGATCATACGCCCCGGTCAGACAGGAGAGGTTCATCCAGAATGGCCACTGCCCGGCGTCGTTCTCCAAGCTGTCCACATAGCCCCATTCGAACGTCTCGCACTCATGTGTGTGTCCGTGCGCGCAGAGCTCCAAGAGGTGGACACCACTGTTGATGCGGTCTACGTGGATGTCGCGGACGGCATGCTGTTGAGCAGGGCAGTCCTCACTGCCCTGCTCATTCGCGTGGGCTTCCTCCGCGGGGTACCAGCTCGGCGGGAGGATCTCCTGGATAGAATCGAACGCCGCGTGAGCCTCCACGATCCAGTCAGGGTTAGCCGTATCACAGAACCCCTCCGTCAACAGAATCTTGGATCTCCACTCATCAGAAGAACTCGCATTGGTCTCGTAGCTGACGAACTTCTGCACCTCGCGCCTGAGTTCGGTTGTGTCGCTGGCGCACAGCCGCCCGATCATCAGATCCGGATACCAGTCGGTGCTACCATCAACACAGGCGTACCAATGGTCTGTTGTGAAACTACTGTCTCCGGTCGGCACCTCGTGTGCCGGAAGCAGTGTGTTCAGGCCGTTGTGGTCCGCATCCCGCGCATCGCCGACCAACAACACGTATCCCAGCCTCCCATCGAGCATGTGCTCGGCGGTGCCTTCTCCGTAGAGATAGAGGTCCTGGATGAAGTGATGGATGGCCGTATCGCTGATCGCTCCTTGCCCATGGTGCTCTGCGACCGCGGTTCTCGGCACGACCGCAACGTTGTAGCCGTTGTACTTGGCTCTGTGCTCGGCGAGTTGCAGGATGCGTGGCGAGACCATCAGCGAATCCTCGACAATCATCAGATAATCCGTGAAGCTGTCGGCACAGGAGACAACCGTGCTGTGGACGCCCCATCTGCCATCGCCGGCGGAGATTCTGGAACCACTCCCACCCACGCCTGCATACCCGAGCAGAAGCTCCTCGGCGATCCTCCCGAACGGACCCAGTTCCTCAGAAATCCCGCCACTACCCCCGCTCAGATCGAGAGTTACGAGAAGCTCGGGGTAGACCCGGATCTCCGACACTGAAGCATCGAACCTCACCGGGTAGCTGGTCAGGTTCACAACACCCTGTCCTCTGAAGCTTCCAGGGGCTTCGGTGCTGATCCGCGGAGATGGATAGCCTCCCGAGCGGGAGTAGGCTTGTTCGTTCAGAGCGAACTCATAGTCGACGTATGACCAACCCTCCTCCGTGTACCTGACCACCTCGGCCTCGACTGGGTAGACGACACAGTCAGTGAAGACTAGCGAGTCCATCGCCGTCGTCGACACGTTGATCTCGCATCCTCGCGGCACCGCGAGCAACTGGCGAATGGCCGGGAGAGCAGGGTCTCCGGTCTCAGTGGAATGGAAGTACTCGGGAAAGCTCAAACGCGTGTAGTCGGTGCCGTCATGCTCGATGGTCTCGCAGAGCATGCCGGGAGTGCTGATGATCAGTTGGATCCGGCTCGAACTGGAGGAGACTATCTGCACCCTTGGCGCAGTCGGAGTCGTGGTCACACCGTCAAAGGAAGTCCAGCCATCGGGCAATCCTCCCTCGGCGAGAACGGCCGCGGGAATCAGCATCAGGGGGAGTAGGCACATTGAGAGTCGCAGAAGGTAGGAACGGATAGTGGCAGTCACGGGCGGACGAGTGGTGGAGTCGGCATTCAAGGCAGCCCTCCTGTCGTCTGGGTGGGGTGAGAACGTGGTGCATGTGTTCTGCCTAACTGCATTGTGTCCAGTATAGCCCCCCCCCCACCCAGCAAAGTCAAGCACAATCGGGAGGATACGCTACCACCAAGGTCTCCGCGAAGCCGCTCGATGTCCTGACGCCCCCTTGAAGTCGCCGGCTGGCAGCGCGGTCCCCGACGCCATCCGCCGTGCAGAGCGCACCACAAAAAGGGCGGGCCCCGTCTTGGGACCCGCTCCCGATACTCTCATATGCACGGCCGAGACTAGCCCTGCCAGTCCTCCGTGATATACACCTCGCGCCTGCACGATGGGCACAGAACCCTGTATGAATCGCCCCTACCCAGCGGCTTATCGCCGCGCACCGGCGGATCGGTGGTCGCGCCGAGTTCCATGCTCAGTGCCGTCACCAGCACCGGATTGGCCACGGCCAGTGAACCTGTCTTGCGCGCGATCCACAGCAGATG
>JAUXGN010000072.1 GCA_030622115.1 Candidatus Eiseniibacteriota bacterium | reverse complement strand
CGGCATCATCGCCATGCGCTTCTCCGGATTCGCCCGCCGGGGTCAGAAGAACTTCCATCCTGCGCCCTCTGCGATCGAAATCCAGATAGTCGCCGCCGGCGGTCTTGAGAGAGAGAATTGTTAGCGCTTCGTTGAGTTCCAATTTCATGGTGGGGCCATCTACGCGTGCGACCAGACGGCACTTGCCTGATAACCAGCCCCGACCGGGATCCACGCAGATATCGATCTCGTACCGCTCCACGTCTTGGCCGGCCAGGAGACGCTCGGCCCGGGCTGCTCTGCCGTCATCGAGAGCGAAGAGATCTTCGATCGCTGCCGGGATATGATCGGACATGGGTCCCGGAACCGTCGCACCAGGCGGCAATATCTGTGACGGCTGCGACGACGCTGCACCGGAAGCCGTCACGGTGAAGGCAACCAGCACGGGCAGAAAGTATCTAGTCATGTGACCTCCGCGGCCAGAGCGGTGTGTGAAACCGTACAACTGCGGCCATCTTAGCACCCTCGCTCCCGCTCGGCAAGGTCGCCTCAAGGCAACGCGCCTCATCTGCGTCAAGGCAACGCGCCTTGACGCAGATAAGCTATGCAGTTATCATCAGTGTGCACAGTAGGGGAAGGAGCGGGGGATAATGACACCCATATACAGCGACAAAGTGCTGGAGCACTTCAAGAATCCGAGGAATGTCGGCGTACTCGACAACCCGGACGGGGTAGGCGTCGAAGGCAACCCTGTCTGTGGGGATCTCATGGAGATCCAGATCAAGGTCGACGACAACCGCATAACGGACATCAGATTCAAGACCTTCGGCTGCGGCTCCGCGATCGCCACCAGCAGCATGGTGACGGAGATGGCCAAGGGCATGACGCTCGAGGAAGCCCTGAGAATCACGCGGAACAGCGTTGCGACCGCCCTGGATGGTCTGCCACCTCAGAAGATGCACTGCTCCAATCTGGCAGCAGACGCATTGCACAAGGCCATCAAGGATTATCTGAAAAAGCAGGAGGCGAGCCCGGACGAAGATTCGAGCTCGTAGGGCAGGGATGGGGTAGCGTCACAGCCGTTCCAATGACTCATTCGGAGCGGCAATTGGTTCCGGTTGCGCGGCACATGGAGGGATTGGCCATGGAGGAGACTCCGCAAGTCCAGCCACAAATGACCACCTCGCAGACGATCAAACCGCATCGTGGCGGTGTAGTGCTGACACTCGGCATCCTCGGGATTGTTGTGTGCTTCATCGCCGGCATCGTAGCCTGGGTGATGGGGAAGAACGATCTCGCAGAAATGGCACAGGGACTGCGTGATCCTGAGGGTGAGGGCATGACCCGCGCCGGCATGATCTGCGGAATCATCGGAGTTGTTCTCTCCGCGATAGGGATCATCTGGTGGCTCATTGCGGTGTTTATCATTGGCACGACCGGCTTCATGGGAGCCGCCGGAATGTAGGGACCCCTTCGGTTGAAAGTTGAACTGGCTCGGGGAACATCAGGATACCGCGCACCCAGTGCGGCGGTCGTTGCGGCGATCATACTGGTCGCGCTTGGATTGACTGTCGCTTGGCTGGGGACGTCACACGAAGGCCCCGTCGTCTGCCCGTTCAGGGCGGTGACGGGGCTTCCCTGTCCAACCTGTGGACTCATGAGAACTACGGGAGCTCTTCTTCATGGCCGCGTCGGAGAAGCCGTTCTCACGAACCCGTTCGACGCGCTCTTCCTCATCGTCGTCGTGCCGGTTGGCATCGTGCTCTGGTCTCTCAATCTCGCCTTTGGGTTGGCGGTGAGGATCTCACCAAGCAGGACCGAGCGCGCGTTCTTCTGGTGGGCCGTGGCGGCCGTGGTCGCGGCCAACTGGGTCTACGTACTGATCACACAGCTCTAGCGCAAGGGCGCGTGCCCAACCCAAAGCTACTCTTCGCTCACTCCGTAGATCTCATCGTAGGACCGGTAGTAGCGCCGTAGATCTCATCGTAGGACCGGTAGTAGCGATAGACTCGCCGCACGTAGTCCGACGTTTCCGAGAAGCCGATATCTTCTACAAAGACATCCGAATCGGAGGTGCCTCCATACTTCCACCACCGCTTCACGTTGTCCGGACCACCATTGTACGCGGCGAGCGCTCGCAACAGGTCCCCGTCGAAATCATCAAGTTGTCGCGACAGATAGTAGACACCGAAGTGGATGTTGGTCTCCGGATCGAGCAGGTGCGACAGACGGAAACCGCGGTGTCCGACCCGGCGCGCGATCCAGCGCCCGGTGGGCGGCATTATCTGGGTGAGCCCACGCGCTCCAACCCAGGAAACCGCGTCGTACTCGAACAGGCTTTCCTGGCGCATCAGTGAGTACATAATGTGCGGTTCAAGATCCCGCTCTCTGCACTCGGTCCCCACGATCTCCGAGAAGTGCCTGGGACAGATCTTCTTTCGGAGGTAGAGGGGAGCATCGCTCAGGCTCTCCGCCGGAGACATCGCGAGGATTCTCTCGGCGATGCGGATCGCCCGATTGTTGAGGCTGCTGATCTCACAGTAGGTCGCAAGTACATCAAGGGCAACTGGATCGCTGCTGATCTCCCTCTCGAGGAGAGCGAGTTCCCATTCCGCCTCCGTGCGCATGTGGAGCGCGAGCATATGGTCGGCCCGAATCAGGTGGGGCCGATTCATGAGGCGCTGTCTGGTGGCCATCCTCTCGACAGGAGCCAGAGCCCGCCCGTACCACTCCCCGACCCATCTTCCAAACTCGTCCGCCTCTCGTCCCCAAAGGCGTGACGCGGATCTCATCGAGGTTTCCTCGTTGCGAGTCGTGGTCGTTGCGGGGCGGCGCAGAGCGCCGAGGACGCCGAGGCGCTCGAGTGACCTTCGCCCGTAGTAGGAGTCGTGATCCGCCTCGGCCGCCTCTTGGTAGATCTCTACTGCTTCGTCGGTGCGTAGAAGAAGCTCGCGAACCTTTCCTATCCAATAGAGGGCCCGCGCCGTGGTCGTACCGTTTCCGCCGGCGTAGATGTCAGCGAATGCCGCCTCCGCCTCGTCCATCAGGCCCCGCTTGAACAGGCAGAGACCCGCTCTGAACCTCGCATCGGCGATGTGCTTGCTTCGGGGGTAGAGCTCCGCAAGCCTCTGATACTCGGTGGCTGCCTCGTCCCATCTCCGCTCGTCCTCGAGAAGGCGCGCCTTCTCCCACTGAGCGTCGGCCGCCTCCGGCCTGTCGGGGTGAAGCTTGATGTACTCATCATACGTGGCGAGACTCTCTTCGACGCGCCCGGTCACTCTGCGACAGTGGGCCAGCTTGAGCCAGGCAAGATCGTAGTACTCACTGTCGTGGCCGAACTCGACGGCTGCTTCGAACCCGTGGGCCGCCGTGCTGTAGCTTCGCTTCCGCTGATGGCTCCGGCCGAGGAAATACGTGGCCTCCGCCACAAACTCCTCTTCGCCATTGTTCCTGATGTAGTAGCTCAAGAACTCCGCGGCGTCACGATAGAGCTTCCTGTTGTAGAGAACGAGCCCCTGATGGTAGCGATCCGTGAACGACCTCGACAGTCCGCGCCCTCTCTTCATGGCCTCGTGGGCGTGGCGCGATCTCGGGTAGTCGTTGACCGCCGTGGCATAGCTAGTCTTCGCCGCCTCGTGGTCCCCTCTCCTCTCGAGCGTCAGACCCATCTTGTAATGCGCGCTCGCACTCACATCATAGCTGCCGGATTCAGAGAGAAGCACGCGATACCATTGCAGAGCCATGTCCCACTCGGATGACTTCCTGTATGTGTCTGCAAGCTCCTCAATGGCCCGAAGATCAAGAGACGTTTCCTGATCGTCATCTATGACCTCCCGGAGCATCTCAACGGCGCTCTCCTGGTCCCCGGCCTCTCTTGCCGTTACTGCCATCCTGATCAACACGACGTCGCTGATGTCGTGGAGCTCCGGCAGCGAGGCCGCGTACGCATCGAGCGCCCTTTCCCAATCCTCTTCCCGTTCGTATGAACGCCCCGCCATGAACCGTGACCGGGCAGCCAGTCTGCGGAAATATGCGCCGTTGCCCCCGGCTTCGTGGCCGGCGATCAAGATGGCGACATCACCGAAGAGCTGTGAGGCCGTGCGGTAGTCGCCGTCCTCATAGTGGAGACCCGCAAGCGCATAGAGCGAATCGGCAGACGCACGCCAGGATGCCGGCGCCTGCGACGGAAGAGCCAAGCAGCAGACCAAAGCAACCGGAAGCCATATCCGCTGGAGGACTGTTCTGTTCATCGACCACTCGGGGATGAAATGCCAAGGATCTCGCCGGCTTCTGCCACTGTGGCTGCAGACATCACACGTTCTGCAAGCTCGCCGGCCTCACGACTATCGGTTTCGC
This sequence comes from Candidatus Eiseniibacteriota bacterium, assembly GCA_030622115.1. Lineage (GTDB taxonomy): Bacteria > Joyebacterota > Joyebacteria > Joyebacterales > Joyebacteraceae > Joyebacterum. The sequence goes on along the minus strand of JAUXGN010000072.1, from coordinate 2,447 downwards.
AGACCGAACGGCGGGCAAGCAGGATCCGGCTCGGGGTCGCACTCAGTTCCCTCACGCCGAGACCCAACAGGAGCGGGATGTAGCTCACTGTCCCCGCCATCTCACCACAGACGGCGACAGGCACGTCCGCCGCCAGTCCTGATTCAACGGTTCTCCGTATCAGCGCGAGCACCGCCGGATCGTGCGGCCGGTAGAGATGATCGACCTGCACGTTCCCGCGATCTACAGCGAGGGTGTATTGAATGAGATCGTTCGTCCCGATGCTCATGAAGTCGCTCTCCGCCGCCAGCCGGTCCGCGACCATCACTGCCGACGGTATCTCAATCATCGCGCCTATGGGAACATCCTCCAGAAACTCCACTCCGCCTTCCCTCAGCGCCCGCTTCGCGTCCTCCAGGCAGGTCTTCGCCGCCCGCAGTTCATCGACACACGAGATCATCGGCCAGAGAACACGAACGTTTCCATGCAGGCCGGCTCTCAGGATCGCCCGCATCTGTCTTGTGAACAGCTCAGGGTTGTCGAGCGATATGCGGATTGATCGGTATCCAAGATGGGGATTGTGCTCCTGAAGAGGGTTCTCGGAGCCGACGAACTTGTCTCCGCCGATGTCCAGCGTGCGGATCGTAACCGGCCTTGTGCCCATGATCTCAGCGACGGAGCGATAGACCTCGTACTGCTCGTCTTCGGAGATGCCGAGTCCCTCCGCCATAAACAGCATCTCCGTGCGGAAGAGGCCGATGCCATCGACATTGACGGCCGCTGCGTCACGAGCCTCTTCGACTGAGCTGATGTTCGCCATGAGCTTGACACAGACGCCATCCGACGTACTCGTCGGCTTCTCCACGAAAGGAGCGAGGGCCGCCCATGCAACTGCTTCCTCCTCCCGCTTTGTTGAATAGCGAGCAAGCATCTCGGGAGGTGGATTGACAAAGACATCGCCGGTACTCCCATCGACGATGAGCAGTTCACCGGACCTGACAAGACCCGTGATCGATGGAACGCCCACCACGGCCGGAACTCCCAGTGCTCGCGAGAGTATCGCCGCGTGTGCCTCTCTGCCACCGTGCTCCGTCACGAAGCCGAGCACCCGCCCCCTATCCATGGACACAGTGTCCGAGGCCCTGAGCTCGTTCGCCACGACTATCATGGGATGAGTCAGGGGGCAGTGCGCCCACACACCCAGCATCCGCTCGATCACGCGCTTCCCAATGTCGGTTATGTCGTACGAACGGTCCCTCAGATAACTGTCATCCGACGCCATGAGAACCGAACTCATGTGCGTCATCTCAGCAGCGATGACGGATTCCGCGTTGACCAGATCTGTTCTGATCCTGTCACGTATCGTATCGAGAAACCTCACGTCCTCGAGAATCATCGCGTGGACCAGAAAGATGCCGGCCTCACTGTCCCCAAGCTCGCTCGATATGCGCTCGGCATCCAATGTGAGCTCCTTCTTCACGAGCTCCACTGCATCGTCCAGACGCGCGATCTCGGTCTCCACCTCCGACGGCTCGATCCGCTTCGCTTCCACCTCACCCAGAATATCACCAAAAAGGAAGGCCGGACCGATCACAACGCCCGGCGACGCGGGGATCCCGCGCAGAGCAGCAGCCGTCGCCCGGGCTCCGTCGCTGCGAGCATTCTCTGCCACTTGTTTCCTGTTCTTCGGCACGCTCGCTCCTCGTCTGCCTTTGCCGGTGAAGATAACTAGACCTGCAAGTTTCCGTCCTGCAACCGCGAGTGACGACCCAGAGACGCATCAGCTCCTGAGTTTCTTCACCGCCTGCCCCGCCGCCACGAGCACCGGATCCCACACGGGTGAGAAGGGCGGCGCGTAGCTCATGTCTATCGACGCCAGGTCGGACACGGTCATGCGCCCATAGATGGCCGTCGCGACCGTATCAATGCGCTTCGCCGCACCCTCGACGCCGATGATCTGCGCGCCGAGCAGGCGCCCGGTCTCCTTCTCGAAGATGATCTTGACGGTGATCGGTCCCCCACCGGGATACGCGTGCGAGCGTGACCGAGCTCTGATCCTGGCTGAGTCGACCGCAAACCCGGCGTTCTCGGCGGCCATCATCGAGAGGCCCGTCTGCGCAACCTCGAGACCGAAGATCTTCGTGACATTGGTCCCTGCGATGCCCGCGAACTTCCTGCTTCCGCCGACCGCGTTCTCTCCGGCTATCTTGCCCTGCTTGTTGGCCGTCGCACCGAGCGGAACCCACGCCGGTCGCCCCGTCACCATGTGTGTGGCCTCGGAACAGTCGCCGGCCGCGAGAACCGAGGGCGCGCTTGTGACCTGACGCGCGTCCACGCGGATGGCCCCGCTCTCACCGAGTTCCAGACCGCCGCTCTCCGCGAGCGCTGTGTTCGGCCTGACCCCAGCTGACACGATGACCATCTCGGATGGAAGGCGCTGCCCGGAGGCTACAACGTACCCGACGCTG
>JAUXGN010000026.1 GCA_030622115.1 Candidatus Eiseniibacteriota bacterium | reverse complement strand
TGCGGACTCGCCGCTCCAGCTTCTCCCGGACACGTTCATCGCGACCCGGCCCCTCGAAAAGTCCCTCGAAGAGCGACCGCACGTAGAAGCCGGTGCCTCCGACAACGATCGGCTCCGTTCCGGAGGAGATGATGGATGCGATCGTCTTCTCGGCGTCGATCGCAAACCTGGCTGCGTCGTACGTTTCGCTCGGCTCTATGATATCGACAAGGTGATGTCGGGCAAGCTGAGACTCTTGGGCCGTCGGTTTGGCTGTGCCGATATCGAGTTGCCGATAGATCTGGCGCGAGTCAGCCGAGACGATCTCTCCGCCGAGTTCCTGAGCTACACGGACTGCGACGCCGGTCTTCCCGGCGGCCGTTGGGCCGATTATGGCGAGTACACTGCGCAGGGATTTGTCCTTCCGGCTAGGTGCGTCCGAATTTCTTGTGAAGCTCATCGAGGGTCATGCGCATGAAGGTCGGACGCCCGTGTGGACACGAGTACGGCAGCTCAGTGGCGAACAGCTGATCCAGGAGTGAGCGCATCTCCTCTTGTGCCAGCACGTCACCGGCCTTGATGGCTGTCTTGCATGCCATCGTCGTGGCAATGCTCTCGATGATGTCCCTGTCGGCCGTCCGGCCGGAAGGCAGCTCGGCCAGCAGATCATGGAGGATTACGTCGTGGGCCAGCTTCGGAAAGGCGCCGGGAACCGCTTCCATGAGAAGCGTTCTTCCGCTCATGGGTCTGATCGAGAACCCGAGACGCTTGAGAAGGGGATCCACATTTCCGAACGACTCGAATTCGGCGGGAGATAGCTCTACGGCGATCGGAAAAAGAAGCTGCTGGCTGGATCCGGTCTCCAGAACGCCGGACAGGCGCTTCCTTGCCTGCTCGTAGATGACGCGCTCGTGCGCGGCGTGTTGGTCGACGATCAGTACGCCTTCTCGTGTCTGCACGAAGATGTAGGTGCGGTGCAGTTGCCAGAACTTGGCTTGCTCGCCGGCTTCCACCGACGCTGCGCGGCCATTCTCGCCGGCATGGCGGGTCTCGGAGTCGGCCACGAGCGTCTGAGCGCGTTCTCGCACGGAGGAAGGGAAACTGAGTTCGCCGGTCCGGACTGGAAGATCCGTTGCCAGGATCTCGCCGCGCTTTCTTTCCGATTCGTACGATCCCGCCCCGCTCACGGCGTAGTTCGTCCCGCCAGTCTTCACTGTGAGTGTTGGAGCTACATCGTGCTCCAAGAGCGTGTTCCGCACGGCGTGTTCTATCAGTGCGAAAGCGCGTCTCTCTTCACCGAAGCGCACCTCTCTCTTTGTAGGGTGCACGTTCGCGTCCACGAATCTGCCGTCCACATTGATCACGAGAACAAAGACCGGATGCCGATTGCGTGGAAGGAGTTCCCCGTATCCGGTCCGCACGGCCGCCGAAAGGAGACGGCTTCTGACCGGGCGTCCGTTGACGGCAAGAAGCTGGAACGCGCCCCGTGTCCGCGCGATGGAGGGTTTGCCGACCAGTCCGACGACCTCGTACGGACCGTCGGCATGAGTGACGGGCAAGAGATCTCCTGCGCATGCGCTTCCAAGCGTCTCCAGGGCTCGCTCGCGGATTCCCGGAGCGGGCAGGAGAGCGAGCACAGGTCTGCCGTCGACCACAAGATCGAAACGAATGTGAGGATAGAGGATCGCGTACTCCGTCACGGAGTTGAGTATTTTCTTCAACTCAACTCTATCGCTTTTCAGGAACTTGCGTCGGGCCGGGGTGTTGAAAAAGAGCGAGGAGATTTCCATTGTCGTGCCTAGTGATCGTCCGGCGGGTCGCACATCCTCGACCGTTCCTCCGACCAGTCTCACGGAGGTTCCCTCCGACTCACCCCGCTCGCACGTGACGAGTCGCACGCGGGAGACGGAGGATATGCTCGGTAGCGCCTCACCACGGAAGCCGAGAGTCTCGATGGCCTCAAGATCGTGCTCGTCAGAGATCTTGCTGGTGGCGAACCTGTCGAAGGCGGCAAGCGCATCGTCGGAGTTCAAGCCCACTCCGTTGTCGGCCACGCGGATGAGATCGCTTCCGGCCCCCTTGATGTCAATGGATATGACGTCGGCTCCGGCGTCGATCGAGTTCTCGACGAGTTCCTTGACGACCGAATGCGGTCCTTCCACCACCTCGCCGGCGGCGATCCTGTTGGCCAGAGCTTCACTGAGTATCCGGATCCTACTGGGCATCTTTCGCCTTCTTCTGCAGTTCTGCGAGCTTTGTCAGCGCTTCGAGTGGAGTCATGTCGGCGAGGTCCATCTCGATGATCTCTCGCTCAACCTCGGACTCCCGGTAGCCGAACAGCGGCAGCTGAGCGCTTGATTCGGTCAGGGGGCCGTGTTCTCCTGCGGCGAGGCGCGGCAGAGCGTCGGGCGTGTACTGCGTCGTCTCGAGGTTCTTGAGAACCTCCCGCGCTCTCGTGATGACATCTGTCGGCATGCCGGCCAGCTTAGCGACTTCTATGCCGTAGCTCTGGTCGGCGCAGCCGGGCGTCACTTCTCTCAGGAAGACTATCGAGTCGGCGGTTTCCCTCGCAAGAACATGGACGTTTCTCAGACGCGTGAGGATATCCTCGAGTTCGGTCAGTTCATGGTAGTGCGTTGCGAAAAGTGTCTTGGGATGAGCGTGAGCCGGGTCGTGGATGTATTCCATCACCGCCCAGGCTATTGACAGACCGTCGAAAGTGCTTGTTCCGCGTCCCATCTCGTCGAGCAACACCAGACTCTGCGATGTCGCGCTGTTCAGGATATTGGCTGTCTCGTTCATCTCGACCAAGAATGTGCTTCTGCCCCGCACGAGCGCGTCCTGAGCGCCGATTCTCGTGAACACCCTGTCGACGAGGCCGATCGAGGCGCTCTCCGCAGGGACGAACGAGCCCATTTGAGCCATGATGACGATCAGGGCGACCTGACGAAGATAGGTGGACTTGCCGGCCATGTTGGGTCCGGTCATCAGGAGTATCTGCTGACGCCTTGAATCCAGGGAGACGTCGTTCGGCACGAAGGTCTCTCCATCGAGGAGGAGCTCAACGACCGGGTGCCGTCCTCCAACGATCGTGATACCGTCGTCGTTCGTCAGAGCAGGCCGCACATAGCCGTTTTCCACTGCCGCGTCCGCCAGTGAGTTCAGGACATCGATCTCGGCGAGCACCTGAGCGGCATCCTGCACACTTGCCGCGTGTCCCGCGACCCACTCCCTGAGTGACTCGAAGATCTCGCGTTCCAGCCTCACCATATCTTCCTCGGCAGTGAGGACGCGATTCTCGTACTCCTTGAGATCGGGGGTTATGTAGCGCTCCGCATTCACCAGCGTCTGCTTGCGAACGTAGTCGTCCGGAACGCGATCCGTGTGGGACTTCGTTACCTCAATGTAGTAGCCGAAGACTTTGTTGTAACCGATCTTGAGTGATGTGATGCCCGTTCGCTTGCGTTCGGAGGTCTGGAGTCTCCCTATCCAGTCCTTGCCTTCCCTGGTGATCGACCTCAGGGCGTCCAGCTCCCGGCTGTGGCCATCCCTGATGACGCCTCCGTCCTTGAGTGTGGCAGGGGGGCTCTCCACGAGCGTTTCGGCTATGCGATCTGTGATGTGGGCTAGATCAGGGAATCGTGCGACGAGGATGCGCAAAGACTCGGCATCAAGAGCGCCTGCAAGCGCGACGACGCCGGGCCCCGTCTCGAGCGACTGCCTGAGGGAGGCCAGATCTCGCGGAGTAGCGTGCCCCGATGCGATTCTCGACACCACTCGCGGAAGATCGCACATGGAATTGAGCGCTCTTCTCAGGTTCTCCGCAGTCTCGCGGCCGGCGAACAGAGCCTCGACTCCGTCCAGACGGGAGTTCGACTGGTCTGCGTCGTGGAGCGGGTAGAGGATCCACTGCCTGAGGAGTCTTGCACCCATCGCACTGGCGGTGCGGTCCAGCACCGCAAGCAGAGTCGCGTGTTTGAGACCACGCTCCAATGGTTCGACCAGCTCGAGATTCCGCTGGGAAGTTTCATCCAGTACGAGGTGGTCGGATACATCGAGACGGCGGATGGTTGTGATCTGCTTGAGGTCGCGCTTCTTGAGATCCTTGAGGTAGCTGATCGCGGCCCCCGCCGCGCGTATTCCTTCGCTCAGGCCGACCAGGCCGAAGCCGTCCAGGTTGGCGACGTCGAAGTGCGAGGTGAGCGCTCGGCGCGCGGCATCGAGTCCGAATTCCCAATCGGCCACCGCTGTGAGCGGGATGTCAGGGAGATCACCAAGAAGCGCGGACAGCAGATCCTGTCCGGCGAGTTCCTCCGGGAATATCATCTCGGCGGCCTCAGCTCGCAGGACCTCCCGCCTCAACTCAACTGGGGCGAGTTCCGAGACCACGAACTCCCCCGTCGAGAGATCGACGCGCGCCAGTCCCACGCGTTCATCACCCGGCATCACAGAGAGAAGGTAGTTCGAACGGCGTTCGTTCAGCATGGATGATGAGAGGAGCGTTCCCGGTGTGATGACCTCGGTGATCGCGCGCTTGACGAGCCCCTTCGCCGTCTTAGGATCCTCGATCTGATCGCAGATGGCGACCTTGTAGCCGGCCTCGACCAGCCTGACAAGATACAATTCCACGGCGTGATGTGGCACGCCGGCGAGCGGGACCGGATTCTTGCCGCCCTTGTCTCTCGTCGTCAGAGCCAGGCCAAGAACACGCGAGGCGATCTTCGCATCGTCAAAGAACATTTCGTAGAAATCACCCATGCGGAAAAGCAGTATCGCATCGCGCTGCTCCGCCTTGATAGACGTGTACTGCTTCATCATCGGAGTGAGGTCGCTCATCGATACCCTCTGTGTGCAGGGGTCCGCCCTCCATCCGGGCGCGTGGAAGCTAGGGGGCCGTCTCGGCGTCCTTCCGCGGTGTGATCTCCCCCGGGGTGGGGTCCGATGCGCGGAGCAGAGCGGTCCGGAGCCTGTCTGCCGCTATCACTGCCTCGAAACTGCCGGGGAACTCCACGGTCACGGTTCGCAGCAGTTCCGAGGCACGAGAGAATTCTCCCAGGGCCTCAGAACAGGTTGCAGCGCCGATGAGCGCTGGTCCGCGAACATCGATCTCGGCGTATTCCAGAGCTGTTGCTTCGAAGTGCTCGCCGGCCTCCGACGGATTCCCTGTGGCCAGGATCGCCCAACCGAGGCCGATCGAAGCCCAAGCGGCTACATCCTGCTCAGTGTCGTTCGAGGCCTCTCTGTAAAGCGCCGTGGCCCCTGTGGCGTCGCCGGATGCCAGCAGACTGGCCGCCTGCTTCAGAATTGTCCGGCCCGAGCCCTCGCGCCGGACGATGGCCGCGGCATACTCGATCGCTGCAGCTTCGTAGTGGCCGGACGCGAACAGAAAATCTCCACGCATGGTGTGGGCAGCCGATCTGAGCGTTTGATCTCGACTCTGAGCCAGGACGACATCTGCCAGCTCGAGCGCTTCGAGTGCATCATTCGTCAGGCGAGCAAGCTCCAGCGCAAGCAGTGGGCTCGTGGCCAGATCCGAGTCGCCTTCCATGAGGCCCCTGATGTAGCTTGCGGCGTCCTCCGTGAATCCGGTCTGCTCGAGGGAACGCGCCCGCGCGACTGCCTCGGAGGCGTCGAGTTCCTGAGCCACGAGTGCGGCCGGGTTCCACAAGACGACCGTCACGGTGATGAGCGCCGCGACGGTCCGTATGCTGCATCTGCGATTCATCCTATCAGTCCACATCGATCCACTTGTGGCACGACGGGCAGCGCCAGCCTGCCGATCCGAGGGTGCCTCCACAGTGGGCGCACGTGTCGAAGGCGCCCTCATCGGTCGTCCTTGCGAAGAAACCATCAGCTTCTCGCGCCGCTTCGTCGAGCCTGCCGGTAGCGACAAGGGTCTGGATCAGTCGTCGGTGCCCCAAGGCGGTGTCGCCCTCGTGCTTGATGGCCTCGTGCGCCAGCCGAACTGCCTCGTCGATATCTCCCTTGCGCTCGTACATTCTCGAGAGGCCACAGAGAGCGGGCACATTGGACGGCATCGTCGAAAGCACATCCTCATACACCCTCATCATCCTGCCGTAGTCACCTATGTCGAAGTAAGCTTTCTCGAGACGAGCAAATGCGAGATGCGCCCTATCCGGCGCATCCGCGAGAAGCCTCGTCCAGTATGCGATGGCCCTCTCTGTGTCCTCCTCGGAGGCAGCCATGTCGCCGAGATAGAGATTGACCAGGGCGGCACGTACCGAGTTCTCCTTCAAGGCCGTGAGAAACTCGGCCTTCGCCTTGGCACGGCTTCCAGTTGCGAGAATTTTCACAGCTAGGTGCGCCCTGTAGACGGCCAACGGCGGCTGACCATCTGACCCAGCGCTCTTGAGGAGTTCCTTGTGAGTCTGCAGAGCCTTGTCCATCTGGTCCGTCGTCTCGTATGCGCTACGCAGAAGAGTTGTCATCCTGGGATCAACGCGCTCGCCGCGAGGTAACGAGCCGATGCTCTCGATGACCTCGGCCCATCGCTCAGCCTCAGCCAGGTCGAGAGCCAGACACTTCACGATCGAGCTTCTCACAGCCTTGGGAAGGCGCCGCTTCACCAGGAGTTCTCTGTGGACCTGGATCGCCTGCTTCGTCTGGCCGCGTTCTCTGAGCAGATTGCCAAGCTTGATGTAGGCGTCGAGATTGCGTGGATCCTCACGCACGGCCGTCTTGAGATGAGCAACCGCTTCATCTCGATTGCCGGAGATCATGGCATTCAGACCAAGATTGTAGGAGCTTTCCTCTTCAGCGCGGCGCCGGGACCTGCGACGCGCGACTGCAGTCACGCCGAGCGCAGCCACGACGACGCAAACAACGATGATGATCACGAGGTTCATGTCATCCACTCCCCAAGGGCCTCTAGTCGTCCGATTCCTCTTCGTCGATCTCGTCCAGCGAGATATGCCTCAGTCCGGCTGTCTCTTGAATGAGATCCGCGATATCGCGCTTCTGTCGGCGAATGGTCTTCCTGAGACCGATCTCATGGACGACGGAAACGAAAAACCAGACAACCGCTCCAAGCACGAACGCTTCGAAAAGGAGAAGTACGAGAGGTACATCGTTGAACGTCAGACCGGCAGTTCCAAGCGTAATCGTCGCTCGCTCTCCGCTGTTGAGCATGGCGAAGCCGGTCACAACGACAACCAGTATGAGAAGCAGCAACATTCGGAGGACCCACACGGCGTTCACCTCCAGGTAGGGACCACTGGTGAGGGATAGACGCGCCTTCGGCACACAAAAACACACCACCGAGACCTCTCGATGCTCGGCAGCGTCAGTCTAGCAGCGGTCAACAGGCCTAGCAAGGCCTTTCTATGGGGATTCCGTCTTGCCGTGGAGTGTCCAGGCGCTGGTGTCCGTTACCCTCACACTGACGAGCTTCCCGGCGCAGTCGTCCGGGGATTCGAAGACAACGGTCTTGCCGGAACGTGCCTTGCCGAACGTACGCGAGGCGTCGCGCTCACTTGGTCCATCGGCCAGCACTTCCACCACTGTTCCGATCAGTCCCTGGTTGATGGTGGTCGTGATCCTCTTCTGAAGCTCGATGGCCGTCTTGAGACGCTCGATCTTCATCGCCTCCGGCACATCATCGTCGAACGCTGCGGCACTCGTGCCCTCCCTGACGGAGTAGCGGAACATGAAGGCCGAGTCGAAGCGGATCTCGTTCATGAGGGAGAGTGTGGCGTCACAATCCTCTTCCGTTTCACCGGGGAACCCCATGATCACGTCGGTTGTGACGGCGACGCCGGGAATCCTCTCCCGAATGCTGCCGACCAGTGCGACGTAGTCCTCGCGGGTGTAGGAACGGTTCATTCGACGAAGGATGCTGTTCGATCCCGACTGAACCGGTAGATGCACGTGTTCACAGACCTTGTCCAGGTGTGCGATTGCGTCTATGAGTTCCGGAGAGAGATCCTTGGGGTGTGACGTTGCGAATCTGATTCGCTCGAGGCCCGGGACGTTGTTGATGATGCCAAGGAGCTGCGCGAATGTTGTGGGGCCGTCGCGATAGGAATTGACGTTCTGCCCCAGGAGCGTGACGTCCCGCATCCCAAGTCGCACCAGTGCCTCCACCTCGGCCAGCACGGCTTCATGCGGGACGCTTCGTTCTCTCCCCCGCACGTAGGGCACGATGCAGTAGCTGCAGTAGTTGTTGCACCCGCGCATCACGCTGACGAAGTCGGAGAGCGATGCTGTGATCGGATCGGGGCGGACGGCGTAGTTCTCGCCGGAATCCTGGAGCGTGTCGACGCGGCGCACGCCGTGATCGATTTCCTTGATGATGTCGGGAATGAGCGCGTAGCGATCCGTTCCCACTACGAAATCAAGTCCTCGCACCTCGCTCAGAAGCTTCTCGCCAATGCGCTGGGCTACGCAGCCGATGACTCCCAGCGCTGCGTTCTTGTCGATGAGGCCTCGAAGGTGGCGGAGACGCCCGAGCGCACGCTGCTCCGCTCGGTCCCGGACGGTGCAGGTGTTCACCATGACCACTTCCGCCTCGGTGAGATCCGAAGTCAGCGAGTGTCCCGCCGACACCAGCATCGATCGTATCATCCCGGAGTCGTACTTGTTCATCTGGCAGCCGTATGTCTCGATGTAGATCTTCATCTTGTGCCGCCGGGGATCATCGTTCCTCGCGTACGTTCTCCGTCGACGCTCTCCACTAGTACCCGAACGAAGTGGTTCTTGAGCGATTCCGGTCCCTCGAACTCGACTCTCACATAGTTGTCCGAGAGTCCGGAAAGCGAAGCTCCCTCGCTGCCGTCACTTTTCTCAACGAGGATCTCAAGCTCGCTTCCGGCAAGGGTCGTTCTGAAAGCGAGCGATCTCTGCGCAGAAAGCTCCTTGAGCGTGCGACTTCTCTCCTTCTTCCTGACGCCGGACAGGCTTTCCGTGAGGTCTGCGGCTGGTGTGCCACTCCTTGGCGAGTAGGCGAACACATGAAGATACGTGAACGGCAACCGCTCTATCAGATCGATAGTGGCGGAGAAATCATCCTCGGTCTCCCCGGGGAAGCCCACCATTACGTCCGCTCCCAGACCGGCGTGCGGAAGGCGGTCAGTAACACGTCGCACGATCCTCTCATATTCGGAGGCGCTGTGTCCGCGTCGCATCGCAGCCAGGATGCTGTCGGATCCGCTCTGGAGCGGTACGTGCACATGATTGCAGACCGTGTCGAGTTCCACGATCGCGTCCGCCAGCTCACGGGTGAGTTCCAGCGGTTCGATCGATCCCAGTCGTATCCGTTCGAGTTCGTCGACGGTCACTAGTTCCCTTAAAAGATGTGAGAGACGCAGTCCATCAGAGTCGTACGCACCTATGTGGACACCGGTCAGCACGATTTCTCTGTAGCCGTTTCGGGCGAGCGAGGCGGCCTGCCGAAGCACTTCCTCCAGCGGTCGGCTCCGCGACGGCCCGCGGGCATCAGGAACCGCGCAGTAGGAGCATCGTCTGTCACAACCTTCCTGTATCTTGAGGAAGGCGCGTGTGTGACCGCGAAAACGGACGATGTCGAGTGGTTCGAAACTGTCCACTGTGAGTGGTCGGACGAGCGTACGATTCGGAGAGGCCGCATTCGGCTTCAGTCCTCCTCGCTGCGCTCTGAGAGCAAGATGCTCGGCGGCGAGCTGTGGTATGGCAGCCTTGTCGCTGTTGCCCACCACCACGTCCACCTCCGGCATCTCCGCAAGACGCTCCGGTTCGCGCTGGGCATAGCAGCCTGTCGCGATGAGCACAGCCGAGGGATTCGTCCGGGACGCCCTCCGCAGCATCTGTCTTGATCTGTAGTCGCTTCGCATCGTCACAGTGCACGTGTTGACAACATAGACGTCGGCCCTCTCTGAGAACGGGACGATATGGAACCCGTCGTTCTCCAGGAGTTCCGCGATTCCCTCTCCCTCATACTGGTTGAGCTTGCAGCCCACCGTCATCACCGCGACGGTTCGCCGGCCCTTGTCGTGTACGGACATCTGACGTGTCATCCCATCTCTGAAGCGCGAACAAAGACTGGGGGGACTCGGTCGAGAGTCCCCCCATGCAACAGAACAAATGCATCCCGCCGCTTGCGCAGGGGTATCCCGGGGGCTCGGCGCCTACTCGGGTTTTTCCTCTGCGGAGTCCTCGTTGGTCTCGACTGACTCTTCAGCGTCCGCGGCGACTTCCTCAGTAGCCTCGGCCTCGGCGTCTGCGGCGACTTCCTCAGTAGCCTCGACATCGGCATCCGCGGCGACTTCCTCAGTAGCCTTGACATCGGCGTCCGCGGCGACTTCCTCAGTAGCCTCGACATCGGCGTCTGCGGCGACTTCCTCAGTAGCCTTGACATCGGCATCCGCGGCGACTTCCTCAGTAGCCTCGACATCGGCGTCTGCGGCGACTGCTTCTTCCTCATCGGAGGACTCAGCGGTCGTCTCGGACACTGCCTCATCGCCCTCGGCAGGAGTGACGTCAGCGTCACCCTTGACGGTCTCCTCCGCCGGCTCCTCTGTCACCTCAGGCTCGAGCAGCTCGGGCCTGACATTGTGAGCCTCCACATACTCCTGGAGCACTTCCTGAGGCTGCTTCTCCATGTACGTCCGAACGGAGAGCACGATCCTCCGGTTGTCGGGCGAGACCTCGATAACCTCGAGGGGAAGATCATCACCCGGCGCGAAACGAGCCTCGATCTGGCTTATCTCGGTAACCGCCAGGTGCGACATCGGGACGAAGCCCTCGACATCCTGCGGCAAATCCACCACGATTCCGGACTTGTGGATTCTGCTCACACTTCCCACGGTCTCAGTGCCTACGGCATAGGCCACGGCAAGCTCGGGCCACGGATTCTCGATGCACTGCTTGATCCCGAGAGAAATCCTGTGGCGATCCTTGTCGATCCCGAGCACCATGATCTCAACCTTCTGGCCTCTGTGCAGAACCTCACTCGGGTGCTTGATCCGCTTCGTCCACGACATGTCCGAGATGTGGACGAGCCCGTCCATTCCCTCTTCCAGCTGAACGAATGCACCGAAGTCGGTCAGGTTGCGAACCCTGCCCTCGATCCTCGTACCGATCGGGTACTTGGCATCGAGATCCTGCCAGGGGTCGTTCTCCGTCCGCTTGAGTGAGAGCGAGACCTTCTCCTCAGGCTTGTTAACGTTCAGGATCTTGACTTCAACAATATCGCCGATCCCGAGGATCTTTGAAGGGTGGCGAATGTGCTGAGTCCAGGACATCTCCGAGATGTGGATGAGTCCCTCTACGCCCTCCTTGAGCTCAATGAACGCGCCGTAATCGGTGATCGAGACCACCTTGCCGCGCACACGCGAACCGACCGGGAACTCCTTCTCCACGTTCTCCCATGGGTACTCGGCAAGCTGCTTGAGACCGAGAGAGATACGCTCACGCTCAGGATCGTAGTTGAGAACCTTGACCGTGAGATCGTCGCCGATCGCCACGAGCTCTGAAGGATGACGAATTCTGCCCCAACTCATGTCGGTGATGTGCAGCAGTCCGTCGATTCCTCCGAGGTCAACGAAGGCGCCGAAGTCGGTGATGTTCTTGACGATGCCCTGGCGTATCTGTCCAACCTCGAGTTCCGCAAGAAGTGCGGTCTTCTTCTGCAGGCGCTCCTCCTCGAGGACCACGCGTCGCGAGATAACGATATTGCGGCGGCGCTTGTTCACCTTGAGGATGCGGAAGTGCAGCGTCTGCCCCAGCAGCTCCTCCAGATTGGGAATGCGCCTGAGCGCAACCTGTGAGCCCGGCAGAAACGCCTCTACGCCGAACAGGTCGACCTTCAGGCCACCCTTGATCCTGCGCTTCGGGATACCCTCGACGATCGACTGCTCGTCGTGCGCATCCTTGATCTTGTCCCAGACCTCGAGGAAGTCGGCCTTGCGCTTGCTGACCTTGACCTCTCCGTCTCTATCTTCGGTCGCTTCAAGCAGAACACTAACCTCATCGCCTACGGCTATCGATGAGGGGTCCCTGAACTCATCGAGTGGTATCCGCCCCTCCGACTTGAAGCCAATGTCGACCGTGACCTCGGAGTTCGTAATCGAGAGGACCGTGCCCTTCACGAGTTCGCCCTCATCGATGGATCTCAGGGTTGAGTCGTACATTTCGAACATCTGGATGTACTCTTCCTTTGTGTAGCCGAGTTCTTCCAGATCCTCTTCGGACGGGATGGGCAGTATCTGCTCCTTGACCGGCTGGGGCTCAGCTTCCAGAGCCTGGTTTGCCTCGATCTCATCCGCGGTGTCCACGGGCTGGTCCTCATCCGTGAGGGGTGCGGGCTCGTCGGAAGAATCGGCGACGGCATCCGCGTCGTCGGGCGCTTCGGCATCCGCGTCGTCATCGGGCGTGTCGGCATCCGCGTCGTCATCGGGCGTGTCGGCATCCGTGCCGGCGTCAGGGAGTTCTGACGGGCTATCGGCCGCGGTCTCCTGCTCCGTCTCTTCGACGGTCTCGACCGTTTCTTCGTTCATGTCCTTCTCAGTGGAAGGCTCGGTGTTGAGTTCATTGTCTCTGTCTTCGAACATCCTGTGAACTGTCTCCTCTCTCGAACACAAATACTCTGCCGGCTAAGGGCGGCTTTCCTCCCCGGCATCTCCGGGGGCCTGAGTTTCTTCGACCGCGCTGACCACATCATCCACGATCCACTGCGGGGTCGAAGCACCTCCTGTGATTCCTATTTCCTCCTTGCCCTCAAACCACTCAGGCTTGAGTTCTTCAGCTGTCTCTATGTGGTAGACGTCACAACCGGTCTCTTGGCAGAGTTTCCAGAGACGTCTGGTGTTTGCGCTGTTCCTTCCCCCCACGACCAGCATCACATCGACGCGGCGAGCAAGCTCCAGTGCATTGATCTGGCGCTCGAACGTCGCCCGGCAGATCGTGTTGAAGACCTTTATCTCCTTCGCTTGTTCAAGGAGGCGGTTCACCACCGCGATCAGATGGCCGATCGGCTGCGTGGTCTGGCAGACGACACCCACTCTTGTCTCTCTCGGAAGCTTGTCCAGTTCATTCGGGCCGGCCATTACCGTGGCTGGTGAGGACAGGCCGCCGGCTATCGAGAGAACCTCGGGGTGATCCTCCTCTCCCACGATGACCACTGCGTATCCTTCGCCGGCGAGCTGCTCTGCTCGCTCCTGTGCCTCCTTCACGAAGGGACAAGTGGCGTCCACGAGCCTGATGCCTCGTCGGCTTGCATCCTCCAGCACGCTTCGTGGAAGGCCGTGGGAACGAACGATCATTGTTCCCCCTCGCGGGTTTTCCAGGTCGTCAAGATTGTCGATGACCGCGAGGCCCTCTCGCTCCAGTCTTGCGACGACTTGGGGGTTGTGTATGATCGGACCCAGAGTGAAAATAGGTCCATCCCCCGTGTGCTTGTGGGCGGCGTCGAATGCTATCTTGAGCGCCCGCTTCACTCCGAAGCAGAAACCGGCGCACGGAGCGACAGATACTCTCAACTCCTCGCCCTTTCCTCCCCGAGTGCGGCGATGGCATCCATCACGCGCATTGTGACATCGCGATAGGTCTCGCTTGTGGACGCACCATGGACCGGCACGGGTCTTCCGAATGTTACTCTCAGCTCTCCCCGGTTTACGAGAGAGCGCCACATCTTGTCGGATCCTCTGATCAGCGCAGGGACAATGGTCGCGCCGCTGGTATGGGCCACATAGCCTGCGCCCGATTTCGCTTTGCCGAGTTCGCCCGTCTTGCTCCTTGTCCCTTCCGGGAACATGGCGATGACTCCGCCGTGCTTCAGAACCTCGATCGCACGCCTCAGCGCGCGAGTGTCCGATCCTCCGCGGCTCAGAGAGATCACGTTCACCTTCCTGAGAACATGACCGAAGAGCCTGTTTCGCAGAAGCTCCTGCTTCGCCAGAAAGTGCACTTCCCTTCGGCAGGCCAGTCCCAGAAGAACCGGATCCCAATTGGAGATGTGATTGCTCGCAATGATGACCGGCCCCGCATCAGGAATGAACTCGCAGTTCGACCCCCAGCGCCCCCAGAGCAATCTCATGAATATTCTCAAGACGGTGCAGGCGACCCTGTACGGGAGCGTCACTCGCTCTCCTCCGCATCTCCGGTACCACCGCCGGCATCATGTCTCGCCGGATTCCGTAGAGCACCTCGTTCGCGAACCAGTCTGACCACCGCGTCCACCTGCTGTCCCACAGTGAGATGCGTCGTGTCAAGTTCGACGGCGTCGTCTGCTTTCAAGAGGGGACTGTCCTGCCGCGTCGTGTCTCGCCTGTCCCGCTCCCGGATCTCCTTGATCACGGCCTCCAGACTGATCGGTTCGCCGTACTTCCTCAGATCTCGAACGCGTCTCCTGGCTCTCTCGTCGATCGAGGCCACAATGAACACCTTAAGGTCGGCGTCCGGGAAGACAACGGTCCCGATGTCGCGGCCCTCCATGACGCAGTCCGTGCTGTGGCCGAGCTTGCGTTGCTGCTTCACCATCGCGCGTCTGACGCGCGGTACTGTCGACATCATCGAGGACGCGTTCGAGACCTCAGGGGAACGAATGGCCTCAGTCACATCCTCGCCGTCGAGATAGACAGGCCCGGTTCCTCGTTCAGACAGAACGATATCTGCTTCTTCGGCAATACGGGCCAGCGACTCAACGTCATCCATGGGCACTCCCGCTCTGAGAGCACGAAGCGCCACGGCGCGATACATGGCACCGCTGTCGATATGGGCATAGCCCAACCGACTGGAAACCAGTCTCGCAGTTGTACTCTTGCCCGACGCTGCCGGGCCATCGATTGCGATGATCAGGTGTGCACCCTATTCGAGAGAGGTTGGAGGTTAGAGGCTTAGCCTATGGAGTATCCCCTGTCTATCGCACATAGCACCATAACGCCACATAATAGACCGATTCCCATGAGAGCACAAGACATTTCCTGCGCGTTTCTACTCGGTATCGAGGCCCACCGCTTTCCTGAGAGCACGCACCTCCGGTTCCGTGAGCCCCCTTGAGTGACCGGGCTTGAGATCTCCGAGCTCCAGCGGACCAATCCTGACGCGTCTGAGGCTCCGGACGGAGTGCCCGATGGCCTCAAACATGCGCCGGATCTGCCGTTTCCGTCCCTCATGTATGGTAATCCTGCAGGAGGAACGGTTGTGCGAGATCGACAGGGAATCAATCGTGGCCGGAGCCGTGAGCTGGCCGTCAAGCGAGATCCCGCGTTCAAGTGACCGGATGCTCTTCTCCGACAGAACCCCCCCGACCATGACCTCGTAGATCTTGTCCAGTTCGAAGGACGGGTGTGTCACCCGATGCGTGAGGTCTCCATCGTCCGTCATGATCAGAAGCCCGTCGGTATCTACGTCCAGCCGGCCGACGGGTATCACTCCCGCCAGGCTACGCGGGACGAAATCAGCCACGGTCTTGCGTCCTTGCGGATCGCTCATGGTCACGACATAGCCGATAGGCTTGTTCACGATGATGTAGGTGAATTGGCTGGGGAGTCGAACGCGGCGGCCGTCTACTTCAACACAATCCGAGTCGGTGTCCACGGTCACGCCGTGCTGAGTCACGGTGAGTCCATTGACACGGACTCTGCCGGCCTCCACGATCGCGTCGGCGCCTCTTCTGGATGCCACTCCGGATCGCGCCAGAAAGCGGTTAAGTCTCATCAAGGGCGTCAATGAGCTTGCGGTCCTCCATATGCCCCTCGCTGCCCGCCGCGTTTTCAGCCTCGCTCGCAACGGCAGCAACTCCTGCGAGGTGCTCGGCTCCCTCGATGGTCATTGTCAGTTCTGAGTGGGCAAGCCCGAGGACCTCGGCGAATTCCTCGAGGCGAGGTAGGTCGGTGATCGTGTTGAGACCGAAGTACCGAAGGAACTCCTTGGTGGTCTTGTACATGAGCGCGCGGCCCATTCCCGGGGCACGCCCGGCGATCGCGATGACGTTGCGCTTGAGGAGTGTGGAGAGAACGCCGCTTGAATCTACACCTCTCACGACCTCGATCTCAGTTCGCACGAGCGGCTGTTTGTAGGCGATTATGGCCAGCGTTTCGAGGGCTGCCTGGCTGAGCTTCGAAGGCACACGGCCCTTGTGAAGTTCCCGTATCCACTTGGAGAACTCAGGTCTGCAGTAGAGCTGCCATCCTCCTGCGACTTCCGCGATCGCGAAAGCCGACTGCTCCTCCGAGTACTGCTTGCCGAGATCCGCGATGGCCTCCTTGATCTCCGCGCGGCCCGCTCGAAGTCCGCCCTCAGAACCCCCGCAGATCTCGACCATCCTGTCGAGCTGGATGGGGGAATCCGCCGCGAAAAGGAGCGCCTCAACAACGCGTTTGAGATCGGTCACTGCTATCCCTCCGTCTTGGCCTTGATCTCGATCTCGCCGAACACCGAACTCTGTGCCGCAACTATGTCTCCGAGACGGATGAGCTCAAGAAGGGCGATGAATGTCGCAACGATCTCCGCCTTGTCGGAGGCGGCGCTGAAGAGGTTGCGGAAACTGATCGCGTGAGAACTGCGGATCCTCTCCCGTATGAACTCGATCCGATCCTCGACCGAGATCCGATCGAGGTTGACTTCGTGAACATCGATCCGCTCCGGAACGCGTGCCAGCACCTCGCGCAGGCAGTCGACAAGGTCGAAGAGAGTGACTTCTCTCAGGAATTCATCAGGTTCAACATCTTCCTCATCCACGGTCCTGTACGCGTGGGTGTCCACGCCGTGCTGGAAGTGATCTCGCCGCTCGACCTCGTGTCCGGAAAGGACCTGAGCGGCTTCCTTGAACTTCTTGTACTCGACGAGCTGACGAACAAGCTCTACTCTCGGGTCCTCTTCTTCCTCAGTCTCATCGATTGATGGAGGCAGCAGCATGCGGATCTTGATCCGTATGAGTGTGGTCGCCATCTCGAGGAACTCACCGGCGAGCGCCAGGTCGAGCGTTTCCATGACCCTGATGTACTCGAGGTACTGCTCCGTGACAGTGGCTATGGGGATGTCGTAGATGTCGATCTCATGCTCCCGGATCAAGTGGAGCAGGAGGTCGAGAGGGCCTTCAAATGCCTCCAACCTGACCTCGTAGGTCGGTCTCTTCACGAGCACAAGGGTGGGATCCTCGCGTGTCGCTGCCTGCCGGGTGGCCGTCGACGCCTGCGGGGCGGTCCCTGTAGTGCCGTCAGTCACGTGATCCTCTCCCCTTCAACGCCAGCTGCCAACCGTTGCAAGACGCTATCACCTCTTATTCTCCACGTCAAGGTCTCGGATCGCCTTCCGCACGAACTCGCGCTCCTCGGCCTCTGAGGTCACGATTCCGTCCAGGCGCGCCCGCTGGAGATCGGCGAGGGTTTGTCCGAGAACTGTTCCCTCCTCGAGCCCGAGGGCGACCAGATCGGCGCCGCTGAGGATCGGTCTTACGCCATCGAGTTCGGAAAGGTAGAGCGTGATGCGCTCGGACAGCACTGGCCCGGATGAGGCAAGAACCACGGCCAGCGTCTCTGAGTGGAATGCGGCGAGCGCGTCGTGGATATCACTCCTCGGGATCTCGCTCTCCGACTCCAGGAGTTCCCGTGCTTCCACGTCGAAGCGTGCGAGTCCGTCAACAATATTCCTCAAGGCCGTTCCCGAGCGCAAGCGGTCGAGGAGGGCACGCGTGTCGCAGGGTGGAAGCGCGCTCACGGCCAGAAGGAAGCGAGCGCGCCAAGGTGTGGCGGATCCCATTGATCCGAGCGGATTCTCCAGGATCGTCTGGAGCTTGCTGAAGAGTCGAGCCCCATTTTCCGGCAGGCGCCAGTTCGAGTGTATGCTCGCAAGCGCTCCCAGTGAATCAAGCTGGTTGAGGGGCGACCAGTCCTCATCCTCGCTCAGGATGAGGCGGATCTCATTCATGATACGTTCCCCACTGACAGTGCTCACGAGATCACGCTCAACAGCGCTTCGCAACAGCGCCTCAGTCAGCGGATCCAGTGTGAACGAGAACCTGGCGGAGAATCTGATGCATCTGAGAACACGCGTAGGATCGTCTTCGAAACTGCGCTTGTGGATGACACGCAACACGCCCGCCGCAAGATCCTCGCGGCCAGCGGTTGGGTCCAACAGCTCGCCGAATCCGTCCCGATTGATGCGTACGGCCATCGCATTCAGGGTGAAGTCGCGTCGCCTGAGATCCATCTCGATGGGATCCGGAGCCACATCGGGCAGGGCTCCCGGTCGGGAGTACAGCTCTGATCGGGATGTGGCGACGTCCACCTTGACGCCATGTTTGAGTAGCAGGATGGCGGTTCCGAATCGGTCGTACCTCTTGACGTGCCCTCCCAGTTCGCGGGCGGCTGCCTCGGCAAACTCAATTGCATCGTCCTCAACGACGACATCGAGATCTTCGCAGGTTCGCTCCAGGATGGCGTCACGAACGACACCCCCCACGACAAATGCGCCCACTCCGCGAGCATCGGCGATCCTCCCCAGATCACGGAGGGTCTCAAGTGTCTCGGAGGTTAGTGTGCCAGTCAGCGCTCTGGCCTCGTCTCGATCCGGCAAGTGATGCTCCCACTGCCCATCCGAGGGGCTCAAGGGCGATGGCCGCATCGGGTCATCCCCTGGGGTGAAACGTCCTATGGATCTCTTTCAGGTATTCGCGGTCGACACTTGTGTAGATCTGCGTCGTGGAGATATCGGCATGTCCCAGCATCTCCTGGACCGCTCGCAGATCTGCGCCGCCCTCGAGCAGATGTGTCGCAAATGAGTGGCGCAGTGTGTGGGGTTTGACGCGTTCCCGTACGCCCGATCTGCCCACCTGTTTCTGGAGTATCTTCCAGAACCCCATGCGAGTGAGAGGGTGGCCCCTGGCGTTGAGAAACAGTACGTCAGTGAGAGCTCCCTTTGCGATCAGGTCGGGGCGCACATCTCGTCTGTATCGTTCCGTCCATTCTATCGCTGTGTTCCCCACCGGGATGATGCGTTCCTTCGACCCCTTGCCGAATACGCGCACGTAGGAGTCTTCGAGAAACAGGTTTGACAGCTCGAGGTTGATGAGTTCGCTGACCCTGAGTCCCGCTCCGTATGCCATCTCCAGCATGGCGCGATCTCTCACACCGAGGAGCGCCCCCGTGTCGGGTGCATCCAGCAGTTTCTCCATCTCGTGCACCCCAAGGACATCCGGCAGTCTGCGCGACATCTTCGGAGTTTCCATGTGCAGGGTCGGATCCGCGTAGTTCCTGCTTCCACCTCTTTCGAGCAGAACCTGAGGGAGAAACGCGTGGTAGCCTCGGAGACAGGAGAGGCGGCGGGCCGCGCTCCGTGGAGAGAGTCCGGAGATGATCCCTCCGCCGATGTACTCCCTGACATCGCGTTCAGCTATTTTGGAGGGGTCTGTGACGCCGTTCTTTGCAAGATGGGCGGCATACTGGGCCAGGTCACCTCGGTAGGAGGCGACGGTGTTCTCTGAGAGACCACGTTCCGAGGTGAGGTAGTCGAGGTAGTCCTCGATCGAGTCCGTGAGCAGTGAAGATACGCTAGCCTGCGTCGTCACCTTCCCCGCCTTCTGATTCCAGAAGGAAGCGGATGCGTCGGCGTCCCTCGTGCTCGCTGTGCTGGAACGCCAGGCCGGTCTGCCCGTTCTCAATCTCTATCAGACGCCGCTTCATATCCGTGCCGCCCCCGGAGTAGCCACCGAGAGAACCGTCGCTGTTGACGACCCTGTGACATGGGATGACTATGGGGAGTGGGTTCCGGGCGAGCGTCTGCCCGACCGGTCGCGTCGCGCGAGGACTCCCTATCTCCTCGGCCACCCACTTGTATGAACGAAGTGCGCCGAACGGAATGCTCCTGACCGTCTCGAGCACGGTGCGGGAGAACTCCGTCAGTGTGGATATGTCCAGTTCGTAGTCGAAGTCGACAGGAACCCCGCTCAGGTAGCTCCGGACATCATCGACAACACGGCGAAGATGCAGCCTGTCCTCGACTGCCAGGACACGTGTTGCTCTCCGGATCGTCGCCAGTTCCCGGTCGACGTCGAGATCCTTGCCGAAGGCCACCGACGAGAGCCCCTGCTCGCTCCGGGTGAGCAGAAAACGCCCGAGTTCAGTATCGAAGCTGACGTACCGAAGCATCTCCAGACGAGGGTCAGCCTGATCGTCGCTGTGCACTACTACCACGTGCTTCTTGTTCGAGGGCCTGTTTGATCCTGCGTGCCGTTCGAATCCCAATGCCTGGTACCTCCGCGATCTCTTCCTCACCGCGCTCGGCGATTGCCGCCGCGGATCCGAAGCGTTCAAGGAGTGCGGACTTCCGCGATTCCCCCACTCCGGTGATGCCGTCCAGGATGGATTTTCTTGTCGCCTTCCTCCTGAGAGATCTGTGATACGTTATGCTGAAGCGATGTACCTCGTCCCTTATCCTACGCAGAAGTCTCTTGGCGGCCGATTCGTCAGGGATCGGAACAGCGCCGGCGCGCCCCGGAAGAAAGAGTTCCTCCGCTTGCTTCGCCAGAGCCACAACGGTCACTCCTCTTGCGCCGGCGTGCCGAACCGCCTCGACCGCCTTCCGGAGCTGTCCTTTTCCGCCGTCGACAAGAAGAAGGTCGGGGAGTTCCTGCTTTTCCCGAATGACGGCGCTCATGTGGCGACTCACGACCTCATGAATCATAGCACAGTCGTCGGCGCCTTTCACCGTCCGGATGCGGTATTTGCGATAGAGCCCCTTGTCCGGTTTCGCATCGCGGAAGGAGATCACCGTGCCGACCGCGTAGGCAGCCTGGATGTTTGAGATGTCCACAGCCGAGATGAGTCTGGGAGGGCGTGTCATGCCGAGAAAGAGGCGAAGGTCTTCTATGATCTTCGGCACTTTCCGCTCATCGAAGGCTTTCCTGAGAGCGGTCATAGCATTCCTCCGGGCGAAGGCGACGAGTTCGAGCTTCTCACCTCTCTTCGGGAAATGAATGGACACCGCTCGCCCCGCCTTCTCTCTCATCCATTTCTCGATGGCCTCGGTTTCGGGCATATCGTGATCGACGAGGATCTCAGGAGGAAGCTCGGTCGCAACCGAGTAGAACTGCTTCAGGAAGGCAGCCAGGATCTCCTCATGGCTTGTTTCCCGCACGAACTCAAGAGGTACGTTCTCGCATCCGATCATCTTGCCTCCTCGAATCCGCACTACCGACGCAACTCCATAGTGTTCATGATTGTCGATTGCAACGACGTCGCGGTCGACGCGTGTCGCGGTCATCACCCTCTGCCGCTTTACCACCTTGTCGATATCTGTAATCCTGTCTCTCAGGGATGCGGCCTCCTCAAATCGGAGGGATGAGGCCTCACGTCGCATGCGGCTTTCGAGGTGGCCGAGTACTTCATCGGCGCGCCCGCTCAGGAAGAGGCAAAGTTCGTCGATTCCTCGTCGGTATTGCTCCTCTGCGATCTCACCGGAGCACGGGCCCGGGCAACGCCCGATCTGATGATTGAGGCACGGTCTCGGTCTCAGTCTGAATGTCTTGCAGGTTCGGATGGGAAAGACCTGACGCACGAGGCGCAACGTGCGTCGCATCGCTCTGGCATCGGTGTACGGACCGAAGTACCTCGATCCGTCCTCCTTAACGATTCTGGTCACGTAGGCCCTCGGGAACTTCTCGGCGAGAGTCACCTTGATGAAGGGGTAGCGCTTGTCATCCTTCAGCTTGACGTTGTAGCGGGGACGGTGCTCCTTGATCAGGTTGGATTCGAGTACCAGTGCCTCCGTCTCGGATCCCGTCACGATGTAGTCGAACGTTGAGAGGCGCGATCGCAGGATCTGCACCTTCAGGTCCGAGGTCTCCCCCGTACCCGTGTATGTTCTCAAGCGGCTACGCAGATTCAGGGCCTTGCCAACGTAGATTATGCGTCCGTTGGCATTCTTCAGGAGATAGACTCCCGGGCCGGTGGGGACTCGTCTGAGTGCGGTCTTCTGTGAAGATACCATATTCCGGAGCCTAGCCTGCCTTTGTCCCCAAGTCAACGCGTCTCGCTGAGTCGCAAGAGAGCCTTGACTCGAAGGCCCCTTGCTGGTATATTTCTTGTGTTGTGATGAGAAATCCGAGGAGCAGTACAGGGAGGTATCTAGTTGCCCCAGAAGAAATCGGCCATCAAGAGACTCAAGCAGTCCAAGAACCTCAATGAGAAGAACAGGGCGGTGAAGTCCCGTATGTCCACGGCCATCAAGAAGGTTGCGGGCGCCCCTTCAGAGGAGAAGGACGCCAAGGTGCGCGAGGCTGTTTCAGCTATCGACCGTGCTGTCAAGCACCGCGTCCTCAGCGCACAGGCCGCGGACAGGAAGAAGTCCAGCCTGATGAAGAGGAAAGACGCCTAGCTTCTCCAAGTCTCTTATGTACGCAAAGCCCCCTCCAGTGTGGAGGGGGCTTTGTCATGTCACTGAGCACTCGGGGCTAGGCCCTTGCTTCTTCTACGATCTTCACGATCTCGGCGGTCGCCTCCTCGATCGCAACATCACGCTGCTCGCCGGTTCTTCTCATCTTGATCTCGAGAGTGCCTTCCTTGAGGCCGCGCTCGCCGATCGTGACGCGGACAGGTACGCCGATCAGGTCGGCGTCCTTGAATTTGACCCCGGGAGAATCGTGGCGATCATCCAGCAGCACATCCATGCCGGCCGCCCTGAGTTCGTCGTAGAGCTGTTCGGAGGCCTCGCGAACTTTCTCGTTCTTGAATTTCACCGCCAGTATCTCCACCTCGAACGGCGCGACGCTCATGGGCCACATGATGCCGTATTCGTCGCTGTGCTGCTCGATGATGGCGGCCACCGTCCGGGAGACACCGAGGCCGTAGCAACCCATCACGAACGGCATGGCTTTGCCGTTCTCGTTGAGGAACGTGGCCTTCATGCTGTCGGAGTACTTCGTGCCCAGTTTGAAGACCTGGCTCACCTCGATGCCCCGGAATGAATCCAGGGTCTTTCCGCATTTGCAGCAGAGGTCACCCTTCCCGATCCTGGCGATATCGCAGTAGCCGTCGACGCTGAAATCCCGCCCGGGAGTGACATTGCGGATGTGGACGTCCACGGCGTTTCCGCCCACGACCGCATTCACAAGCGGCTCGACCGAATTGTCGACCATCAGCTTGACCCCGGACAATCCAATTGGGCCCGCAAATCCCACAGGCGCCCCGGTCACCTTCTCGACGACGGCCGGCGGCGCGGCCTCGATCATGCTCGCGCCCAGAAGTCCGGCCAGCTTCTCCTCGTTGACGTCGCGGTCTCCTCGGATGAGGGCAACTACGGGCTCGCCGTCGGCGACGTAGACGATCGTCTTGATGAGTCTCCAGGGCTCCATACCGAGGAACAGAGAGACATCCTCAATCGTTTTCATGCCGGGAGTGTCAACCGGCTCTGCGGAGAGGGGTTCCTCCGGCGGCATGACGGTTGCGATGAGTCCCTCCGCCCGCTCGTCGGTGGCGGCGTAGCCGCACTCACAGACGATGACCTCGGACTCACCCGTATCGCACAGAACCATGAACTCGTGTGATGCACTGCCGCCGATGGCGCCCGTGGCGGCCTCGACAGGTCGGTAGTCAAGCTCGCAGCGGTCGAAGATACGACAGTAGGCATCATACATCGCATCGTAGGTTACGCTGAGAGAATCGTCATTCTCGTGGAAGCTGTACGCGTCCTTCATTATGAACTCACGAGCGCGAACGACCCCGAAACGGGGTCTGATCTCGTCACGGAATTTCGTCTGGATCTGGTAGAGGGTGAACGGAAGTTGGCGGTATGAGCGCACCTCGTTGCGGACGATGTCGGTGATCACCTCTTCGTGCGTTGGTCCCAAGGCGAACTCACGGCCATTCCTGTCGTGAACGCGCCACAACTCCTTGCCGTAGACATTCCAGCGCCCGGTTTCCTGCCAGAGTTCGGAAGGACTGATCACGGGCATGAGGAGTTCCTGGCACCCTATTCGGTCCATCTCCTCCCTCACGATCGCTTCTACCTTCCTGACGACGCGCCAGCCGAGTGGCAGGTAGTTGTACACCCCGGACGTAAGCCTCCTGATGAGGCCCGCCCGCAACATGAGCTTGTGGCTCACTGTCTCGGCGTGTGACGGATCTTCCTTGTGTGTCGGGATTAGTGCTCTACTCCAACGCATCGCTTTCCTCGCTCCTGTCCCGCCGAGCCCCGTCCCTGCCGGCCCAGCCGCGTTCATCGCGCGTCCTCATGTCGATGAGTTCCTCGTACAGTCTGCGTATCTCCTCGAATTCGAAATCGCGGACGTTGTCCTCGTAGCCCCAGAAATCGTCGAGCATGCGATTGCCCTCACGCTCGTAGAGGTATGCCTGTGTGAACATCTCCAGCTTGTCGACCGCACGAACGATACGGCCCTCGACTGAAGAGCGCTCTGCGAACTCCTTCCAGAGCCCAATGTACTCGTCCGCGTCGTCCAGAGATTCGAAGAGCTGTTCCAGAACCCGCAATTCGGCCGCTTCCTTGAGGTCCAGTCCCAGAAGCCTGGTTGCCGGAGCGTGTATATCTCCGAGCATGTGCTCGGGAAGATCGTGGATCAGGGCGATCTTGAGCAGCTTCGCCACATCGATATCGATTCCCATCCGCGAAGCCAACATCATCGATATGATTGCTACCGCGAACGAATGCTCGGCGACACTTTCCCCATCGCGCACACCTCTCACCCGCCAGCCCATTCTAGGGATCGCCTTGAGTTCGTTGCACTTCAGTATCACGTTGATAAGATCGCCGTACTTCGACACCGCTACCTCCACTCCAGGGATCAGAGATCGAGTACGTCCATCATGTCATAGAGTCCGGGTGGCTTCCCGTGAACGAAGCGCACTGCCTTGAGCGCACCAATGGCGAACGCCTCTCTGGAGAAGGCTGTGTGTGAGAGCTTGAGCTCCTCCACTTCAGATACGAGATGCACCGTGTGTCTGCCGGCAATGCCCCCGGCCCGTATGGCGTGCACGCCTATCTCCCCAGTACGTCTTGCCGCGTCCAGCCCGGAGCGTCCTACCTGGATCATGTCCGGACCCACATCGCGGGCACCCGCGACGATCTCGGCCAGCTTCGCTGCCGTTCCGCTTGGAGCGTCCTTCTTCGCGTTATGGTGCGCCTCGACTATCTCGACATCGAAGGACTCGCCCAATCGTTCCGTCACCAATCGAACCAGACCGAAGAGCATGTTGATTCCGAGGCTGGTGTTCGGCGCGACGACAATGGGTGTGTTTTTCGATGCGACCTGTATGGCGGCCATTTCGTACTCGGTGAGGCCCGTCGTTCCTATGATGAGTCCCAGACGGTCGGCACTCGCGCGCTCCGCGCAGGCCACCGCCTGGGAAGCGACTGAGAAGTCCACCAGCACATCGTAGCTTCCGCACTTGAGTTCATCGAGTCTGGAGCTCACAGTGATGCTTGAGTCCGCATCGGTCCAGAGGTCACAGAGCCGTCTTCCTGCGTTCTCGTGCGCCGGCATCTCGAGCCCACCTACGAGCTTGAGATCCTCGGACGCTGCGATCTGTTGTGCGACCATTCCGCCCATGCGACCACAGATGCCACTGACCACTACTCGAATCACTATCGCCTCCCTTGAGCCAATGGAAACCCTAACATAGCACGGCGCGCGCGCATTGGCAACGCCATGCCTGTCCTGGTCCGTGTGATGTCCTGGGTTCTCTGGGTTGGGACGTCAGTGCAGAGGGCTTGCCTGGTGCCCGCTCTGCAGGGCGCCGGCGTTGCCATCGAGGGCACGTCTCACGGCCTCGGTGACCTCCTTGGGGCCGAACGGCTTCTGGAGATAGCTGGCGGCTTCGTCAAGGAATCCCCCGTCCTCCTCGCCCGTCGGGTATCCGCTCATCACGATCACCGGGAGGTCGTACCCCGCTGCGATGAATGAGTCCCACAGTTCGCGACCGTTCATCTCGGGCATGACGACGTCGGTCATGACAAGGGAGATGTCGTCCCCCGACCGCTCCATCTCCTCAAGCGCCTCGCGGCCGTTCGTGGCGGCGAGCACGTCATAACCGCCCGCCTTGAGGACGGCGATGATGAGCGAGCGGACGCTATCGTCGTCCTCGACGACGAGAATCGTCTCGTGTCCCGTAGCCATATCGAGCCCAACCTTCTCCACGGCTTCAGTCACCTCCGGCTCCCTGACCGGCAGGAATATGCGGAAGGTCGTGCCCTTGCCAAGCTCGGTGTCGAGTTCCACGAAGCCGCCGTGGCGTCGCACGACACTGAAGACTATGGAGAGGCCTAGACCGGTTCCCTTGCCTGTGTCCTTGGTCGTGAAGAACGGCTCGAATACCCTTTCCTTGATGTCCTCGCTCATTCCCGTGCCGGTATCTGCTACTTCGATGACGTGGCATTTGTCGACGCCTGGAATCGCGAATCGCTGTGCGAGTGGCCCTATGTCCGTTAGCTCACGTGTCGTGATCCGGATATCTCCGCCCTCGGGCATGGCGTCCTTCGCGTTGACGGCGAGGTTCATTACCATCTGAGAAATCTGGTGTCTGTCCCCGACCGTT
The DNA here is from genome assembly GCA_030622115.1 of Candidatus Eiseniibacteriota bacterium. Lineage (GTDB taxonomy): Bacteria > Joyebacterota > Joyebacteria > Joyebacterales > Joyebacteraceae > Joyebacterum. The sequence continues at coordinate 9,525 of JAUXGN010000026.1, read as the reverse complement.
GCTTCCATTCCACTGTCGAGGTCCAGCGTGACGTTGATGTCGTCACCCAGCATACGTCTGAGGAGTTTCATCATCTCCTCGATGGTCTCGTTGATGCTGAGAGCAGCTGTCTCCGTCGAGTCCTTGCGGCTGAAGGTCAGGAGTTGGCGAGTGAGTCCCGCAGCACGCTCGCTGGCCATGATTATCTCCTTGAGTCCACCCTGCTCCCTGTATTCCTCAGGCAACCGGGTCATCAGGAGCTGTGCGTAGCCCTGGATCGTAGTCAGGAGATTGTTGAAGTCGTGTGCGACTCCACCAGCGAGCTGACCGACCGCCTCCATCTTCTTGGATTGGTGGTGTTCGGCTTCGAGCAATGCTCTCTCCTCGAGCTCCCTCTCTCGCGCGACGGCTCTGGCCACAAGCCCGGCGATGACCTCCAGAATGCGTATCTCCTCATCCGTCCAGATGCGCAGACGAGAGCACTGCTCGAAGCTCATCCATGCGACCACACTCTTATGCACAGTGATGGGCAGAACAAGAAAGGACCTTACACCCTGCTCGTCGAGCTTGGCGACGTAGTGCTTTGGGAAGACACCGACGTCGTCGACCCTTATCTGTTCGCCGCGCGCCAGGCAATCTCGCCACTCCGGAACGTCTTCGATGGGATGTGGGCAATCGGTTCCCACCGATACCGTACCGCGTGTGACCCACTCATGTGCCACGTTCGTCATGCACTCGGTGGACAGCCTCTGGACGATACGAACGCGATCGAGCGACCAGGCCTTCCCTACGCGCCCTATGACGCCGCCAAAGTGGCTCCGCGGCGAGTCGTAGTCCTTGAGAAGGACCTCGGAGATGTGATGGAGAAGGGATTCGTAGCGCACCTGGAGTCTCAGGCTTTGACGGGCGACGAGGTTCATCCGTCCGACCCACAAAATGGCTCCGACCGATATCAGAAGTTCCAGGTCGTGGTCGGTCAGCCGGGGCTCCTGAGCGCTGTCTTCCGAGAGTGCGCCGGCCACGAGCACGAACTCCGCGCCGTTCTCGCCGGTGTTTGGTATCCAGGTGAAGAAGGGAAGCGAGAGTCCGGTGCGGACCACCTCTATCCACTCACTCGACTCAGTCACGCCGTTCACAACCTGTGGTTCAGTCCACACTGCAGCCTCTTCCTCGGGAAGAGAGATCTCGAGGGGGACCTCGTCTGCGTCATATCCGAGGGCCGCCACGCGGCGGTACTGGCCCGCAACCCCGCTCTTCTCAAGCACAACGGCCCGCTTCATCCAAAGCTCGGCGACGATGGTCTTGAGCGCTATGTCGTACAGGGAGCCGATCGAGCCGGCTGAGCCGATGCTGTTCTGGAAGCCTGTGAGAAAGCCGAACGCCGTGCGGGAGCGGCGGACCTCCTGAGTCAGATGGAGTATCTTGTACTCGGAGCGTACGGATTCGCCACCGAGCTTCTCCACCCGTTTCCGGAGGCCCGCCACGCGGTGCTCAAGTTCACCCACGCGATCTTCTTTCTTATGATCGAGATCAGCCACTCTACCTATTCTCCCACAGGTCTAAGCTAGCGGTCCTCAGAGAGGACGATCAGAACACCGGTCCAGTCAAGGGCGCGTGATCCACCCATGAACGGGGCTACTTCCACACCCGAGTAGAAACCAAGAAGCGGCATCTCCGCTCCTACTGTCTCCTGGACCAGGGCCCCTTCTTCACCGCCGGCGCCACAGAAGCCGCTCGTCCGGCCCGCGCAGTCGATGTAGATGCCGAGGAATGGGTCGGAATCCTTCACTTCGTCGAGGAGCTTCTCAGAGATCGAGCGCGCCGACTCGAGCATCTTCTCGTTGCTGCGGCGCATGATCTGGATCTCCTCACCAAGTCCGAAGTCCGATTCGAAGAGAATGAGCGAACCATCTTCCGGGTTGACGCCTGCGATCAGGCGGTTGACATACTCGTTCTCGTTGAAGTCACCGTACGGATCGCTGCCGTGGTTTGCGCCGAGGGTTATGAGCAGTGAATACTGCTGCCAGTCCTTGCCGGCTCCGACACCGATGATGTCCTCGATGACGTTGAGCGCGGGCCTGCCATCCAGCTCCCGCACTATGGGACCCTCGATGCTGGTGATCGTGTGATAGTCGCTGGCGGGTTCACATCCATGGCTGATGGCGTGGTGGACGGAGCATTCGCCCGAGATCACCACTCCCGCCGCGTGCTGAGACAGGGTCTGATCACCGGCGAAGACGGGGGCCTCGCGCCACTGATAGTCCTTCATAACGCCCCCGCCCATGATCGGCATGTGTGGAGAGGGGAGCGTGCTCTCGACTCCCTTGATCAGTTGACTGGCGAGATTGATGGCGAAAGGATCGGACTGCTTGATGGAATCGTAGAAGAAGATCGTTCCCTTCGAGTCGGGGCGGCTCTTCTCAGAGAGGAGCTTGCCGAACTGCATTCCGGCGGCCTCCTCATCGTCGCTCAGATTGCCGACTGTTACGGCATCGAAACGAACGTTGTTGGCGGAGACGACGGCTACGCCTGTCTCATAGCCACCGTAGCCGACCTTCTCGTTCGTGATCACACCGACGGTCATTCCACCGATCAGCGTGGTCTCCCCGACAACGTCTCCGACACCCTTGAGAAAGGCGAACGGATCGTGGCTGCCGCCACAGAATGCCATCGTGAGATCGCTCCTGTCTGCCGACGCGTACATCATTGCTTTCTCAGCAGCCTGACGGCCTGCAGCCGCCGAACTAGTGTTGTCGGAATAGCCGACACCGGACCGGACTGACTTCATGACTTCCTCCTCACGCAGATTCTTCCTATCTGGAGACGGGCTGTCTCGCAAACAGCCCCCACCTCGGTCAATAACAGACGGATCTGCCCTAGCTACAGCAAGAGGCGTACCAGTACGGGGACGGCCAAAGGCGGTGGGAAGGGTCAGATCGGCCCCAAACTGTTCTTTAAGTGAACAGTCCGGGGCCGATTTGAGAAAAGCAACGTCTCGTGTGGCAGGATGCAATCTGGAGTGATGGTGAGCGTGAAGTGGTGCTCAGGGAGTGAACAGGATGTAGATGCGCCACAATGAGACGGCGGCCGGGAGGCCGCCGTCTCTCAGTAGTGGGTCTTCAGCCGAAGGTGGACCCGCTACTTGTGTGGAGCAGACTGTAGAATGTTCGTGTTGATCGGCGTGCTTACTCCCGCGTGCGGCCGATTCTTAAGGTGGACTGTCGCCTTATCCGGAGACCATCCCATCATCCGGACCTTGTCTCCGCGCGCGATGGTTATGAGATGGGGAACGCAGAAACCGGATGTCTTGTTCTCGAGAGCTGCGACTATCTCGTTCGCCCGCTGTCCGTCGATCATGAAGTGTTCGGTTCCAGGAGACGAGATGCCCCAAATCGCGTAGTACGGGAGCACCTGAAGTGCAGCAAGGCGTTCGTAGAGTTCCCTCAGGATCTCCGGGTCGTCATTGATGCCCTTGAGGATTCCGCCCTGCTGCAGCATAACGATGCCGGCATCACCCATCATCCTGATTCCCTTTTCGAGTTCGGGTGTAAGCTCCCTCGCATGCAGGAACGAGAAAATGATGTAGATGGGTCTGTGCTCAGCCAGCATGTCAACGAGTGACTGCGTAATCCTGGACGGGACATAGATGGGTGCGCGCGATGTGATCCGAACGATCTGGACGTGCTCTATCGCCCGCACCGAGGAGACCCAGAACTCAAGTTCCTCGTCGCTCAGGAAGAGTGGTTCCCCACCGGTGATGATCACGTCGCGTATGGACTCATCGGCCTTGATGTAGTCGAGCGCCACATCAGCTTCGTTCTGGCTCAGGTGTTGGACCTTGTGCCCTTTTCTGAAGCAGAAGCGGCAGTGCGAAGGGCAGCCAAGCGTAGGCATGAGCAGGAGCTTGCCGGGATACCTATGGATAATCCCGGGGCAAGGCTGGAATCTGGCCTCGTCCGCGTGGACATCATCGCCGTGTTGGCCGGGCCGCCGGACCAGTTCATCCAGGGTGGGTATCACGACCTTGCGTAGTGGATCATCAGGGTCATTGGGATCAAGTAGATTCAGGTAGTGTCTTGATATCTTGATTGGGTATTCAGTCTTGAGACTCTCGACGGCCTCCTTTTCGCCGGTCGAGAGTTCGATAACTCGCTCGAGTTCAGACTTGGTCGTCACGGCCCTCTCGTAGTCTCTCTGCCATTCATCTCTATGGTCCACATGTCCTCCCCGGGAAGTACGTGAGGCAAGGGATACCTCCCACTGCCTAAAAACACACCGCGACGCTCGCCCGGTTCTTGACCGAACGTGCACCGCGGTAGCCGACCGCTTAGTTATCAAGGACAGACTAGGCGCAGAAGGTGTGTCTGTCTAGTCCTAAGTTATGTGTATTGGCAAGATGCCTACAGGCTTGCTACTTCTTGAGGGAGTACGGCACGCCCCCGCTTCCCCAGTCGTCTTGCGGTACATCACGTACTATGACCGTAACGACCTCCGCAGGAGCACCGGTCGTGCGCACAACCGCTTCGGTTATTTCAGCTATCAAGCGCTTCTTCGTCTCGGCATCGCGCCCTTCGATCAGAGAGATCTCGACCAGCGGCATTCTAAGCCTCCTGTCACTTTCGGATGGCTTGTCTCATGAGTTCAAGTCCTCGTTCCATCTTCAGCGCCCCCTCTTTGCTCAGCACGACAAGCGGGGATCTGAGCTCAGGACTGTCAATGAGACCGAGCTTGTGCATGGCGTACTTCACGGGACCGGGATTCGATTCGACGAAGAGCGCCTTGGCGATCGGTCTCAGGCGATGATGCAGCTCTGCGGCTCGCCTGGGATCAGCGGGCCACGCGTCTACCATTTCGAGCACCATGCTTGGAACGACGTTTGCGGCAACCGATACGACGCCACTCGCACCGACTGCCATCATCGGAAGAGTCTGAGGGTCATCTCCGGACAGAACCGTAATGCTGCAGAGCTCCACGATCTCGCTCACCTGATCCACCGACCCGGCCGCTTCCTTGATCGCGACGATGTTGCTCACTTCGGAGAGGAGGGCGACTGTTTCAGGCAGCATGTTCACTCCGGTGCGCCCCGGCACGTTGTAGAGCACGATCGGGATATCGACCGCCTCCGCGACTGCGCAGTAGTGTTGGTACTGTCCCTCCGGGGTAGGCTTGTTGTAGTAGGGCGTGATGATGAGAACGCCGTGAGCTCCTGCCGCCTGCGCGGCCGCCGTAAGTTTGATGGTTTCGGTGGTCGAGTTCGATCCGGTACCGGGTATGACATGCATGGAATCGCCGACCTCCTCAAGACAGATGTCGATGAGGCGGAGACGCTCGTCAAGGCTCAGGGTCGCGGCCTCTCCCGTGCATCCCGCGGGCACGATTCCATTGGTGCCCGCATCCTTGTGCAGGCGCAGAATCCGTCTGAGCGACGGCTCATCCAGAGAACCGTCCTTCATGGGTGTGACAATCGCCACCAGCGATCCAGAGAACATTGCTAATCCTCCGAGAGTTGCAGCTTGCCCCAGTAGACGATACGCGCGTCGCCCAGGAGTGATACGTCGCAGAAACCATGATCGCTCATGTAGAAGTCGACGACCAGAGGCTCTCCTCCCTGTGTCATCACAACTGCGGGTGATCTGGTCCTGCCGAGCGCTGCCATCATGAGAGCCGTGGCGACGGCTCCGGTTCCGCAGGCCAGAGTCTCATCCTCGACACCTCGTTCGTAGGTCCGCAGTCTCAGCGTGCCGTCAGGCTTCACCGTGATGAAATCCACATTGGTGCCTTCCGGTGCGAATCTCGAATGGTACCTTATGACGCGTCCCATCTCGACGACGGGATAGGCCTCCACATCATCGACTTCGATAACGGCGTGCGGCACACCGGTGTTGACCCGGTGCAGCGTCAGATGCTCTCCATCGATCGTAAGCGTTGTGTTCATCAGCACGGCCCGTGGGTCAGGCAGCCCCAACTTCACGTTGCCGTCCTCCTGGACCTCGGCCTGATGAAGCCCCATCCTGCTTTCGAACTCCATCTCCTGTCCCGCTACCCCGAGTTCGCTCGCGAATCGCGCGACGCAGCGACCGCCGTTGCCGCACATGTCTGCCTCGCTGCCGTCTGCGTTGAAGTACCTCATCCGGAATGCATGGTCCCGACTCTCCCCGACCAGGATCAGTCCGTCCGCCCCGATCGACATCCGGCGCCGGCAGAGTTGCTTCGCAAGTTCTCTGACATCCCGGCCTATGGCGCCTCGTCGGTTGTCGATGACGATGAAGTCGTTACCGGCGCCACTCATCTTTGCGAACTCGAGTTCCAAATGTTCCCCCTACTCTGTTCCCTCAGTTGCATCGTGCGGAGGCTCTTCCTCCACTAGAGGAAGCTCAAGCGGCAGGTCCAGATCGCCGATGCTGTCTCCGGAGGCGCTGACGAGCACTCCAGACTCGAAGATGCCTCCGGTCTCTTCACCCGGCACGTAGAGTCCGTCGAGGTCCATATCGATGAACGCCAGTATCGAGTACGGTTCATCGGAGGGTCTGACGTGCGCGATCAGAAACTCGCCGCCCTCGGCCGTGAGAGCCTCGTATCCACAGCGCGAGTATGCTCCGGATGAATCAGGTTGCGGCACGTGTCGACACGCCCAGATGGTCGCACCGGAGACCGTCTCCCCCATCAGAATCACGCGTCCCCCTATCCAGGCATCGTCGATGACTTCGCCCGTGGAGAAGGCAAACTCGAAAGGCGCCCCCATCGCCACACCGTGGAAGTCCTTGGCAGCCTCACCGACGCGCACAATGTAGGTGGTGGAGTCGGAGAAACCTGCGGCCGGACGGGCCTCGAGTGTCGTTCCATGCCAGCGGAGGTTCCTGAACTCAAGGTCAGGCGTTACGGAGAAGGCCTTTTCGACGGAGCGCCGTTCCATCTCCTCGCTGAAGTCGACTTCGATCACCGCCGAAAGCTGCACCAGGAGCGAGCCTGCCGAGGGAAGCGAGGAGACAACCTCGGGCGGTGTGGTGTCAGCTGGACCACCAAGTGGGAGACCGGCCCGCGCGCAACCCCAGAGCGCAGCGGCGGCGATGATGGCGACACCCACTCGTATCGACCGATCACGCATTATGGCGCCAGTCACTCGTGTCGACCGATCACGTATTGTGGCGCCAGTCACTCGTGCCGACCGGTCGGATCCGATTCCCATCTGCCTATTCTCCCAGGAGGTCAACCATGATGGCCTTCTGCGCGTGCAACCTATTCTCGGCTTGGTCGAACACGACGGAATGGCTTCCGTCCATTACCTCGTCAGTGATCTCGTCGCCTCTGTGGGCCGGCAGACAGTGAAGCACGATCGCGTCGTCCTTCGCGTGGGACACGAGTTCGGCGTTCACCTGATACGGCAGGAACCGGCGGCGACGGTCTGCGGCCTCATCCTCCTGGCCCATGCTTGTCCAGACATCCGTGTAGATGACGTCGGCTCCCGTGACGGCCTCGACCGGATCGTCGATGAGCTTGATGTTGGCGCCCTTGGCGCGGGCGGCCTCAAGCAGCGCCTTGTTCGGCGCATATCCGGAAGGCCCGCCGATTCTGAGTTCGAAAGGCATGTTGCCTGCCGCATTCACCCAGGAGTTGGCGACATTGTTGCCGTCTCCGACGAACGCAATCACGTTGTCGTTCATGCTCTTGCCGTGCTCGATGCATGTCAGTATGTCGCCCATGATCTGGCAAGGGTGGTTGAGGTCGGTGAGACCGTTGATAACGGGAACATCGGCGGCAGCCGCGAGTTCGGTGCAATTGGAGTGCGCGAAGGTCCGGATCATGATGCCGTGCACGTACCGCGCGAGGACCTTCCCGATGTCGTAGGTCGATTCCCTCTGCCCCATCTTGATCTCTGCATCCGTGACGTACATGGGATGCGCTCCCAACTCCACGACTCCAACTTCGAAACTGACCCTGGTTCTGAGAGACGGCTTGTGGAATATGAGAGCGATCGTTTTCCCGGAGAGATCGTTCCTTAAGCCCCGCGTACGCTTGAGTTCTGCAGCAAGCTTCAAGAGATCATCCATCTTGCCGCGATTGATATCAGCTATCGAAATGAAATCCTGCATTTTACCCTCCGCTGTGTGCCGTGTGGTACTCCGGACAATACTCGGTGGCAGTGGCAAGATTGCGAACATCAGGCCCTCGGGTGTGCCTTCCGATAGACTTCCTTCAGTCGCTCGGTCGTCACATGCGTGTATATCTGTGTACTGGAAAGGCTTGCGTGTCCCAAGAGCTCCTGCACCGCTCGAAGGTCCGCACCGGCATTCAGCATGTGCGTCGCAAACGTGTGGCGAAGCACGTGAGGACTCATCCGGCGTGCCTCCGACACCTCCGCCAGCCGTCTCTTGACCAGCCGTTGCACCGTTCGCTCGCTCAGAGATCTGCCTCTTCTTCCTTCAAAGACAGGATCCTGGGGAGTTCGCGGCGCTCCCTCTCTTGACGCGAGGTACTCTCTTAGGGCGTCCCCGGCGGCTCGTCCGAGCGGAACGATTCGCTCCTTCCGCCCCTTTCCCATCACTCGCAATGTCGCGCCGCGATGGTCGATGTCGCCTGTCTTGAGTGAAAGCAACTCGGAGAGGCGTATGCCGGTTCCATAGAGCGTCTCGAGGATCGCCCTGTCTCTCAAGTCAATGATACCGGGTTCGGGCGGTACGATGAAGAGAAGACTCATCTCACGCTCGCTCAGGAACGTCGGGAGCCTTTTCGTAACTTTGGGGGCGGAGATGCCGGCCGTCGGGTTGGACGACAGGAATCTCCTTGAGGTCAGAAACCGTGTGAACGCGCGCACCGACGCCAGCTTCCGACGGACGGAGCGTCTGGCGAATCGGGATGCCGTCATGAATGACACGAACCTTCTTACGATGCGGGGTTTCAGATCTGCAGTGGTCGGTTCGTCGTTGTGGGTTATCTCCTTGAGGAACTCTAGGAATTGGGCGACGTCGCGTCCGTACGCGGCGATCGTGTGTCTGGAAAGACTCCGTTGTTCAAGCGATACGAGGAAGTCACCCACAAGCGGCTCAAGTCGTCTCGCTTTCGGGCTGCGCTTTCTTCTGACAGTGGTCGTCGTCTCAGCTCGGCTCATCGCCGACGCCCTCCGAGGCGGGCAGTGTGCGTTCCCCGCACTCCAGACACAGCAGTTCCTTGTCACCACCCTTCGGCTTTTTCTCAACCATGAAGCCGGCCTGGCACGATGGGCAGGTCACCGGTACCGGCTTGTCCCATATCGCGTATGAGCACTCCGGGTACTTGCTGCATCCGTAGAACACGCGCCCCTTCTTCGTGCGTCGTTGCACCAAGAGACCGGAGCAATTGTCTTGCGGACAGGAGACACCCGTCGGAACGGGCATCGTGTTTTTGCAGTCGGGGTATTTCGAACACCCAAGGAACTCACCGAAGCGCCCGTGCTTCGCGATCATCGGTGCACCACACTCGTCGCATTTGATGTCGAACTCGGGAAGTTCCTCTCCTTCCAGCGGAGAAGTGAATTTGCACTTGGGGTAGGTAGAACAGGCCAGGAAACGC
>JAUXGN010000037.1 GCA_030622115.1 Candidatus Eiseniibacteriota bacterium | reverse complement strand
CTCGGCTTTCGCGATCCACCGTGTGAGCTTGAGTGTGATGCCTGTTCCTATCTTGAGAACGAAGGACCGTGCTACGACGACTACTACGATGATTTCAACGCTGGATGCAATACCGTTGCCTACTCCTTCTCCTATATCGACCCGGCGTACGGAAAGATCACGATGTGTGGTCAGAGCGGCACGTATCTGTGGGAAGGGGGATCCCACTACCGCGATACCGACTGGTACGAGATCGTGCTGACCGAGTCGCGTGAGATCGAATTCTGCTGCACGGCCGAGTTTCCGCTTCTGATGTTCCTGATTGACGGGACCGGAGGGTGCGGCGACTGCACCACCATCGAGAGCCTGCCGGTAGATGAGTGCGTCGAAGGCTGCATCTCGGCGACCGTTGGCCCAGGCACGTTCTGGCTGTGGATCGGGCCGCAAGTCTTCGAAGGGCTCGATTGCGACCTCGACTATATGATGACGGTCGATGGCCACTATGCCGACGACTGCTTCATGGATTGCCCGGGTGGGGCAGAGCTTGAGGGCGAACCGCAATGTGGTCCCGGCTACTTGGACGAGTTCAACGGCGGCTGCAATTCGGATCCGGAGGTGTTCTCGCCTCTGACACCAAGTGCGTCCACCATATGGATGTGTGGACTAGGCGGCCTATACTCCACTCCTGTGGGGTTCTGCTACAGAGATACGGACTGGTACGAGATCGTCATCGACGAGGCGCGGGAGATCGAGGTGTGCGCCGCGGCCGAGTTTCCGCTTCAAGTGCTTGTTGTTGCACCCATGCCGGATTGCAGCAACCCCGTGGTTATAAACTCCGGATACGGCGGTCCGTGTGAAGATGTTTGCGTGACCACTCCCCTTGATCCAGGCACGTACTGGCTCTGGATTGGGACATCCAGCTTCGGGGCCGTTGACTGCGATCGCAGGTACATCATGGCCGTCAACGGCTACACGACGCCGGTTGAACGTACGAGCTGGGGGATGATTAAGGGGCTCTATCGGTAGTCGACATTGCCCGTTCGTGCAGTTCCATGTCCCATATCGGGGCCGATCTCCCATTGGGTCGGCCCCGTTTGGCGGACGCTTCCTTGGAAGGCAGAGGAATGAAGATACTCGTCGTAGGTGGAGGAGGCCGGGAGCACGCACTCGTCTGGAAGCTTGCACAGAGTCCGACGGTGACCGACATCATTGCGGCCCCCGGTAACGCCGGGATCGCCGAGCTTGCGCGGTGTCTTCCGGTAGCGGCCGATGATATCAAGGGGCTTGTTCGTCTGGCGTCGGAGGAGCGTTGCGATCTCACTGTCATCGGTCCGGAGATCCCGCTTACAATGGGCATCGCCGACAGGTTTGCCGACGAGGGGCTCGCTGTCTTCGGCCCGTCGAAGTCGGCCGCCCGTCTTGAGGGAAGCAAGTGGTTTGCGAAAGAACTCATGCAGCGTGCCGGCATCCCGACTGCGCGTGCCTGGGCGACCGCGAGCCGGGAAGAGGCAATCTCCCACGTCCGCGAACTGGGCGCCCCCGTCGTGATCAAGGCGGATGGGCTGGCTGCCGGCAAGGGCGTCATGATAGCCGCGAGCGAGGACGAAGCGATCTCGGCGATAGATGCAGTGCTCACCGAAGGGCGGTTCGGCGCGGCAGGCTCCCACGTTCTCGTTGAGGAGTATCTTGAGGGAGAGGAGGCGTCGATACTGGCCTTCACGGATGGACGCCGCATCGCGGCGCTCGCTCCCTCGCAGGACCACAAGCGGGCGCTCGATGGAGACAGGGGACCGAACACGGGAGGGATGGGCGCGTATGCGCCGGCGCCCGTTGTGGACAAACGTATGTTGGCCGACATTGAGCGCGACGTTATCATGGCGACAGTCCGCACGCTCGCCGAGGAGTACGATGCCGAGTACCGTGGCGTCCTGTATGCGGGACTCATGATCACGGACGATGGACCCAAGGTGCTCGAGTTCAACTGCAGGTTCGGTGACCCGGAAACGCAGGTTGTTCTTCCGCTCCTCGACGGTGACCTTGCAGAGATCATGATGTCGGTTGCCGTGGGAGAGCTTGATCCTTCCTCCCTCGGGGTGACCGATCAGGCAGCTGCCTGCGTCGTCATGGCATCCGGCGGGTATCCGGGAGCGTACGAGAAGGGAAAACGGATTCACGGGCTCGAGATCGCCGGCTCCATGGAGGGTGTCGTCGTGTTCCACGCGGGAACTGCCGACAGTAAAGGCGCCACGGTGACGGCGGGTGGTCGAGTGCTGGGCGTCACCGGCACCGGACCGGCGCTGCCCGACGCCCTCGACCGCGCGTATGCAGGTGTTGCAGCGATCAGCTTCGATGGTGAGCATCACAGGACCGACATAGCGCATCGTGCACTGGAAAACACGGAGGATCCGAAGACCGGCGGGAGGGATGGAGCATGAAAGAGATCGATCTCACTCAAGGAAACGATGAGAAGGTCAGGGACCTTCTCAGGCCGGCCGCGCTCGCGATCAAGGACGGGTCGCTTGTGGTGCTGCCCACGATGACGTACTACGCGCTCTGCGCCGACGCACTCAATCCGGATGCAGTGAAGAGGGTGTTCCGGGCGAAGGAGAGAGATGCGTCCAAACCACTCATCGCTCTTGTGGATTCCTTCGAGATGGCCAAGCCGCTCGTCAATGACATACCCGAGTCGGTCAAGGAACTTGAATGGAAGCTGGGGAGCAAGGGAATGACCTACGTGCTGGAGGCATCGGACAGACTTCCGGGGGAGCTGACGGCCGGCACTGGAACGGTTGCCATCAGATTCGAACGCAACGAAGTGGTTCAGGAGATCCTGGCTTTGGTGGGCCAGCCGATCACGGCCCCGAGCGCGAACATCGAAGGACGTGAACCCCCACGGAACGTAGACGAGGCCGTGGCTCAGCTTCGGGACTGGATCGAGGTCGCCGTGAGGTGGTACCCCTCGGGGGCCGTGGCTCCGACCACAGTGGTCGATCTTACGGCCAGCACGCCTGTCGTGCTCAGGGAGGGTACCGTGTCGGTGGCGGATGTGAGCGCCGTGCTGGGTCTGTAGGCGGCGCTGTGATGTGAGCGCCGTGCTGGGTCTGTAGGCGGTGCTGTGATGTGAGCGCCGTGCTTGGCGGTTGACTAGCCGCTTTCTCCTACCTAGACTTGCAATCTACCCTTTGCATTGAGAGGAACCGATGGCTCTGTCCGTCCTGTTCGTGTGTACAGGCAACTCGTGTAGGAGCGCGATGGCCGAAGGGATGCTCCGCAAGATGATACTCGAGGATCGGCGCGAGGATATTGAGGTGAGTTCCGCCGGGACAGCTAATCTGGAAGACATGCCTGCGACGGACCACGCGATCGCGGTGACACGCGATCACGGTGCGGACATCACTGAGCATCGGTCGAGAGGTCTCACTCGTCTTTCGATGGAGCAGGCCGACATCATTCTGGTCATGACCAAGATTCATCACGAACTCGTCGACGACCTGGACCCCGCGGCGGCCGACCGCACATTCCTGCTCTCGGACTTCGCCGATGGTTCGGATGTGGATGTCCCCGATCCTGTCGGAGGCCCGGTGGAGGAATACGAGGTTGTGTTCGATATGCTTGATGGCTACCTGCGAAGCTCGCTTCCGAAACTGTTGGAACTTGCCGGGAAGACGTAGACAGCTGGGAGGGCGATGTGCAGACCATGACAATCGCGATGGGTTCCGACCACGCGGGATTCAACATCAAGACGATCGTGAAGCAGCATCTGATGTCGCTCGGTGTCAGCGTGAAGGACTATGGCGCCGGCAGCGATGAGCCTGTTGACTACGCGGACCATGGCGTCCCGGTCGCACGTGATGTCGCGGCGGGAGAGGTCGACCGCGGTATTCTCGTCTGCGGGTCCGGCCAGGGCATGGTCATGGTGGCGAACAAGGTGAGAGGGGTCCGGGCCGCGCTCGCATGGAGTGAGGAGATAGCTCGGTTGTCTCGGCAGCACAATGATGCGAACGTCCTCTGTCTGCCCGGTCGGTTCATTGATGCGGACCTCGCTGTTCGGATAGTGGATGTGTGGATCGCTGAGAAGTTCGAGGGCGGGAGGCACGTGGCCCGCGTTGACAAGATAATGAAAACGGAAGGGGAGTAAGGATGCCGGCACTACGGGACGTGGATCCGGAGATATTCGAGGCAATACAGTCCGAGATACACCGGCAGACAGACAAACTGGAGCTCATAGCCTCTGAGAACTTCACAAGTGGGGCGGTGAGGGAAGCTGTTGGGTCGGTGATGACAAACAAGTATGCCGAGGGCTACCCGTATTTCCGCAAGAAGGACGGGACGATCAACTGGAACCGGAACGGCCGCTACTACGGGGGCTGCGAGTTCGTGGACAAGGCGGAGAATCTGGCCATCGCCAGAGCGAAGGAGCTGTTCCACGCCGATCATGCAAACGTTCAGCCTCACTCCGGAAGCCAGGCGAACATGGCTGTCTACTTCGCGCTCCTCAATCCGGGCGACACATACTTCGGACTCGAGTTGTCTCACGGTGGTCACCTGACGCACGGCCATCCGATCAGTTTCTCCGGAATGTTCTACAACGTCATCCACTACGGCGTGGACAAAGAGACCGAGGTTCTCGATTACGATGTTCTCCGGAAGCTGGCACTGGAGCACAAGCCGAAGCTCATCGTGACGGGCGCGTCCGCCTACCCTCGAACTCTCGACTTCGCGAAGTTCCGCGAGATCGCCGACGAGGTCGGCGCCGCCCTCATGGTCGACATGGCGCATATCGCCGGTCTCGTCGCCGCCGGCATCCATCCGAGTCCGGTTCCGTACGCGGACGTCGTGACTACGACGACTCACAAGACTCTGCGCGGTCCTCGCGGAGGGATGGTCCTCTGCAAGGAACCGCTCGCACGAGCCGTCGACAAGATGGTTTTCCCGGGGATCCAGGGCGGTCCGCTGATGCACGTCATCGCCGGCAAGGCAGTCTGTTTCAAGGAGGCGATGCAGCCATCGTTCCGGGAGTATCAGGAGCGAATCGTGGAGAACGCGCAGCACATGGCAGAGGCTTTCAAGCGTCACGATTTCCGGCTGGTGTCGGACGGAACCGATACGCATCTCATGCTCGTGGATCTCAGGGCGAAGGGTGTGACTGGAAAGGTCGCCGAGAAATCACTCGAGAAGGCCGGCATCACCGTCAACAAGAACACGATCCCATTCGATCCGGAGAAGCCGTTCATCGCGAGCGGTATTCGCATCGGGACACCGGCGCTGACGACCCGCGGCATGGGAGCGACCGAGATCGACAAGGTAGTGGCTCTCATCGACAGGGCATTGGCAGATCCCGAGAACGAGCAGAATCTGGAAATGGTCAAGAAGGATGTCGAGGAGCTCTGTGTTGCCTTTCCGCTGGTAGTAGGGGAGGACAGGCCCGCGTAGCAGGGAGCATAGGCCGGCGTAGTAGGGGAGGACAGGCCCGCGTAGCAGGGCTTTCGGGAGACATCTTCGGAAGGACGGCGAGCTGTGACCAAGAGACCACCGTGGGACGAATACTTCATGAGCATCGCGCAGCTTGTCGCGGGGCGCTCGACCTGCCTAAGGCGGTCGGTCGGCGCCGTCATCGTCAAGGACCGTAGGATTCTCGCGACCGGATACAACGGAGCGCCGGCCGGACTCCCTCACTGCGAGGAGACCGGCTGCATCCGGGAGAAGCTGAACGTCCCGCATGGGGAGCGGCACGAACTCTGCCGCGGCATCCATGCCGAGCAGAACGCGATCATTCAGTCTGCTAACTACGGGACCGGGATCAGCGGTTCGGCGATCTACACGACACATCACCCCTGTTCCGTCTGCGCCAAGATGATCATCAACGCCGGTATCAATCGTGTGATTTCTGCGGACGGCTATCCGGACGAACTCGCTTCAGAGCTGCTCGCACAGGCCGGCATTCCGGTCGTCTTCCTCGGCAATCCGGCGAAGGTGGGTTCTTGACGTGTGGAGAACCCTCTGCCAGATCGGTTGGAGCACCCTTCCATCACCCGGCGCCGCGAAAAAACCAGCGGCAAGATGCTAATCGCTTGACACAGTTCGGCCTCGGCTGATAGTCTGCAAATCGCCGAAGGAGGAAGACCGCTACGGGACGATGTGTTGTGCGCGTGGAGCAGCCTTCCCACCTTGAGTACCAACCAACCATAACTAACAGACAGCTAAGAGATGAGAGCTTCGATCGGGTTCGCCCGTTTCGGAGCCGCAGTGATTCACGGATTCTGATCACGAGAGGATCGGTGGCGCATCAATGCCGGAATTGAAAGAAGAAGGTTCCTCGGTTGAGCTGAAGGCGAGCGACAACAGACTCGCCGCAACAGAAGAGATGCCCGCGTACGATGTCGGCGTGGCAGCAGAGGATGGAGCGTCCGCACGCACCGGACACCTCAGACTCTACATGGATGAGGATGAGATCCTCGGTCTCCACCGGAGACTCGCGAGCAAGCTCTTCCGTCTCGTGCGCAAACGAAGCGGGAAGATCGTTCCGTTCGACAGGAAGAAGATAACGACCGCGATCTTCAAGGCGGCGCAGGAGGTGGGGGGCAGGGATCAGGAGACCGCGGAGCGACTGACCGACGAAGTGCTTCTCTACATGTACTCCGAGACAGGTGCTAAGTTGCCGCAGGTGGAGGAGATACAGGACTCCATTGAGAAGATCCTGGTGGAGCGGGGTCACGCGAGAACGGCCAAGGCCTTCATTCTATACAGAGACAAGCGCTCGAGGATTCGTAGGACGGACATCAACACGGCTCTCGCAGGTCTTGAGAAGCAGCGTCCGTCACTTGATTCGACCGACCTCTCTCTCTTCGTCAGAATGTCCGGCGACGACATCATCGCGTGGGATCGTGAGAAGATCGTAGAGACACTCATTCGTGAGGCGGACGTCCCGGTCGACAAGGCCGTGAAGATCAGTCGCGAAGTCGAGGATCAGATCGCACTCGGCGCGACCACCGTCATCACGGCGCCACTCATTCGTGAGCTTGTAGATGCGAAGCTCATCGAACACGGTCTCGAAGATGCGCGCCGTAGACACACGCGGCTCGGTGTTCCGCTCTATGACGCGAAGAGAATCATCCTCGAGCCGAACAAAGAGAACGCGAACATCCCGCACAACCCCGAGGCGACGAACATGTCTCTGGCGGAAGCGGTGAAGAAGCAGTACGCGCTTCTCTCCGTGTTCAGCCAGGAGGTTGCGGACGGGCATGCCCGCGGAGACATCCACCTGCACGATCTCGGGTTCTTCGACAGACCGTATTGCTCGGGGCAATCTATAGAGTACGTTAAGAAATTTGGCCTTAGTCTACCGAATGCTCTTTCAATTGCGAAGCCGGCGAAGCACGCGGAGATTCTGCTGGCACATATGGTGAAATTCTCGGCGGCGCTTCAGGGACACTTTGCCGGGGCGATCGGATGGGATGCGGTCAACACGTTCTTTTCACCGTTCCTCGTGGGGATGTCCGACCGTGACATCCACCAGCTTGCCGAGATGATGATTTTCGAGTACTCGCAGCAGAGCGTTGCCAGGGGAGGCCAGGCGATTTTCAGTGATATCAATATCTACTGGGAGACGCCGAAGCACTTCGCGGACGTTCCGGCCATAGGACCGGGCGGCAAGTACACGGGACTGACCTACAAGGATTACGAGAAGGACTCGCAGCGCTTTGCCATGGCTCTCTTCGACATATACAAGGAGGGCGATGGAACCGGCCGTCCCTTCTTCTTCCCGAAGCCGCTCGTTCACATCACGGACCGTTTCTTCGAGACTCCGGGGCATGAGGACTTCCTGCTGCATATATCCGACGTTGCCGCCGACAAGGGCAATACCTACTTCGTGTTTGACAGGGGCGACACGGCGAAGATTTCGGAATGCTGCCGGCTCTCCTTCAAACTGGATGCGTCTGATCTTGAGGACGCCAAGGAGCCGTGGAGGATGCGCTACTCGGCTCTTCAGAATGTCACGATCAACCTCCCGCGGGCTGCGTACTACGCGAACGGGGATGACCACAAGCTCTTCGAGAAGATCGACGAGGCATTCGAACTCATTGTCATGGCACACGAGCAGAAGCGCGCCATCATAGAGAAACTGCTCGCGATGGGAGCCGGCGGACCGCTGGCGCTTCTGACGATGAAGCAGGACGGCCAGGAGTATCTCCGGATGCATCGCGTGACATTCCTCGTCGGACTCCTGGGCCTGAACGAACTGGTTCAGAGTCATCTGGGTGAGGAGATGCACGAATCCGATCGCGCGTTCCGTCTCGGACTCAGGGTCATCGCGCATCTCAAGCTCGAGTGTGAGCGGTGGACGAAGAAGACGGGCCTGAGACTGGTGCTCGAACAGACGCCGGCCGAATCGGCGGCCTACCGACTTGCCAAGCTGGACCTTGAGCATTTCCCGAGTCAGGCGGAGGCGGTCGTGAAGGGAAACCTGTCGCTGGGAGAGGTCTACTACACGAACTCGACATTCCTGAATGTGTCAGAAAGAATCAGCCCCATCGAGCGAGTGAAAAAGGAAGGCATGTTCCACGACATGATCGAGGCGGGAGCACTGTGTCACATCTGGATAGCCGACAGTCATCCGGATAAGGAAGCCGTGGCGAGTTTCGTCAAGGCTACGTTCCATCACACACGAAACGCGCAGATAGCGTTCTCGCCGGAGTTCACGACCTGCAATATTTGCCAGAAGGTCACGCGTGGCCTCGTTGATACATGTCCCCATTGCAGGACGACGCAGATCCCGGGGATCACGAACAGAACAACGTAGCCAAGAGGGCATGGAAATGCGGCCGGGTTCAGAAGGTCGCATCGGAGGCGAGGCGCTGTGAAACTGGTGTTCTTTGTGAAACAGGAGTGTCCGGCCTGCACCAACGCCAAGGAGAAGATCGGGTTCTTCCTCAAGAAGTGGGAGATGATCGACTCCGTGGAGATCGAGGAGATCGACGCCGGGACTGAAGATGGTCTGATCGAGGCGGCCATGCAGGGTGTGGGGGAGATCCCTACGATCATTCTCCGGAACGGTGAAGAAGAGCTGGGCCGCTGGGAGAAGAAGGCGCCCGTCTCGGACGAACTCATGCAATTGATGGGTGTCGATGCCTGACGCACTCGGGCCGGGGCTGCTACGCGCAGCTCTCCGAATCGGGCGGAAAAGCCTGTGGAAGCCCGCATGCCTCATGCTATACTTCTGCCGCTCGGATTCTCGCGTTGATGCGAGTGCTCCGGGCGGCAACTCATGTGTGGAAGGAGGTCGATGAATGGTGACTCGCAAGACAGTTCTCACGGCGCTGCTCGTTGTCATGGCGGCCGGCATTCTGGGATCAGGTTGTGGTGGCGGTAGCGGCGGCGTGGACATCATCGTCGATGGTCCGGTCGTTCTCTCTCGCTTATTTGACGAGGGAGACGTTCTCAAGTACAAGTTCAAGATAGGAAGCCAGTCGGGCATCAAGCGTACGGCGTATGAGCAGACCATCTACACGCAGACCGAGATCAAGACGACCTGCACATTCGGCGAAGTGACGGACGATGATGTCACGATGCGGATGCTCTTCACGAACGCGACCGGCAGCATGACCATCGGAGACAGGCCGGAGATCGACGAGTCGGTCTCAGAGCTTCGCGGCAATGAACTTGAATTCACGCTCGATCCAAACGGTACTGTCCTTTCCTGGACCGGGATCGGTTCCTCGGAATACCTGGAGGCCGGAGCGGGCCAGATGGCCGTACTCCTGTACGACGTTTTCCCGCCACTTCCGGACGAGGCGCTGGATATCGGCGTGAGCTGGACATCAGACTACGACATCCCCGACCTCTCCGCTGCCGTCGACCGCGACTTCACCGGAGAGACCACATACACCGTCACGGGCTTCAAGAGCAAGAACCTGATCGACTGCGTCGTCATCAATCGTCACTCGGACTTCTGTTTTGAGGGCCGGGCGGAGCAGGCCGGTGAGGTGTGGCTCATGGAGGGTGATGGGACCGTGGACAGTGATCTTTACTTGTCGATAGAGGATGCATCACTTGTGTTCTCGTCGGGTGAGATGAAGATGACCCTGACCGGCGAGGGTTCGTCTGTTGCGGGAGCCGCCGCGTCGAACGTCGTCGAGATGGGAATAGTATCGAGCCTGAGTATCGAGCTTGTTGAGTAGGTAATCGGTGGACACGACCGCGCGTTTGGGAAGATCCCGGGCGCGCGGCTTCGAACCCCAGAGTTACAGGAGTCGAGATTCTGAGACTCAAGACTTTCTCCGGCGGAGTTCATCCTCCGGCTTCGAAGAAGCTGACCAAGTCGGTCGAGATAGCCGAGGCATCTCTTCCGGTGCGTGTGGTGATCCCGCTCAGGCAGTCTCTCGGAGCTCCGGCCGAGGCATGCGTCAAGGTAGGGGATGACGTCAAGGTAGGCCAGAGGATCGGTGAGCCGGGCGGCTTCGTCTCCGTCCCGGTCCACGCCTCTATCTCCGGCAAGGTCACTGCCATAGGCAGATTCCCGCATCCAGGGGGTGGCGAGGACACGGCCATCGTCATCGAGGGCGACGGTCTGGATGAGTGGCACGAGAGCATCAAACCTCGTGATGATGTTGAGTCTCTGACAGCGGACGAGATCCGGAAGATCACGCTGAACGCCGGCATCGCCGGTCTCGGCGGGGCCGCGTTCCCGACGCACGTCAAGCTTTCCCCACCCGAATCCAAGCCGATCAACACCGTCATTCTGAATGGGGCCGAGTGCGAGCCCTGGCTAACTGCCGACCATCGCCTCATGCTGGAGCGCCCTGGCGACGTGCTCAGGGGGTTGAAGCTCATTATGAGGGCTGTCGGCGCCGACAGAGGAATCGTCGGCGTGGAGTCAAACAAGCCGGACGCGGTCGCGGCACTCAGGGCTGCGATTCCGAACGGGGCGAACATCGCTGTGACGGCCGTTCAGGTGAAGTACCCACAGGGAGCGGAGAAGCAGCTGATCGATGTGCTCCTGCGTCGCCAGGTTCCTTCGGGCGGGCTGCCGATGGATGTCGGTGTCGTCGTTCAAAACGTAGGCACGGCATGTGTCGTCCATGACGCGTGTCATCTTGGACGTCCATTGACGCGTCGCGTCATGACTCTGACGGGGACGCCGGTCGTCAAGCCATCGAACTTCCTTGCTCGCATCGGCACCCTGCTATCCAGTCTCATTGAACAGGCGGGAGGAATGAGTGCCGAGGTCGGCAAGATGATCTCAGGCGGCCCGATGATGGGAATCGCGCAGTTCTCGACCGATATCCCCGTCGTCAAGGGTATGTCCGGGGTTCTCTTCCTCTCTCGCAGTGAGGTGGATGAGCGGCAGCCGGACCCGTGTCTGAGGTGTGGGGCGTGTGTCCACGTCTGCCCGATGAAGCTCGTTCCCGTCATGCTTGAGAAGCTGGTGATTCATGAAAGGATCGAGACGGCCGTCGAGATGGGAATCGGCGACTGCATCGAGTGCGGCTCGTGTTCATACGTCTGCCCATCGAAGCGCAGGCTGGTTCACTACTTCAAGTATGGGAAGCTACTCGCTGCTCAGAAGAGCGCGGCGGCCAAAGCGGCGGCAGGTAAGTAAGGCACCGATGAGAGCGCGAACCACGGGGTCCGCGGGGCCGGTAGGGTCAAGGAGATAGGGGCAAATGCAGGAGCACCTGGTAGTTTCAGCCTCTCCACATATTCGCGAAGACGTCTCTGTACGGAAAGTGATGTACAGCGTCGTCATCGCGATGGTGCCCGCTATAGTCGGATCGGTCTATTTCTACGGTCTGAGAGCGCTATTCCTTACACTTCTTGCCTGCGCGGCTGCCGTCCTTACGGAAGCGATAATACAGAAGCTACGAGGAGTGCCTGTGGCGGTGACGGACGGAAGCGCGCTCGTGACGGGCATACTTCTGGCGTTCAACATCCCGCCCGGCGTGCCGTGGTGGATCCCGGTCGTAGGATCGATCTTTGCGATCGCCATAGGCAAGCAGGTCTTCGGCGGGCTTGGGTACAATCCGCTCAATCCTGCGCTTCTCGGTCGCGCATTCCTGCTTGCGTCCTGGCCGGTTCACATGACGACGATGTGGCTGCCCGGCAGAGGGGGCACCCTGTCCGGCATGTCGCTCTCGGGCATCGATGTCGTGACACAGGCGACGCCGCTCGCGATGATGAAGAGCGTAAGTGCCATCATCACGGACCCGGCCTCCACAACACACCAGATGGTCCAGGCGCGGGAGGTCCTCGCCGGGCTCGGTTCGTCCGACACGATCGCCAATCTGTTCATCGGAAACGTCGGTGGCTGCATTGGGGAAACGTCGGCTCTCCTGCTTCTCATCGGCGCCGCGTACCTCATGTTCAAGCACTACATCTCGTGGCGCGTACCAGCCGCCTACATCATGACGGTCGCTGTTCTGACTTCGGTCTTCGGCGGCCCGGCCGGTCTCTTCACGGGGAACGCGCTCTTCCACATTCTCTCCGGCGGTCTCATTTTGGGAGCTTTCTTCATGGCTACCGACATGGTGACCTCGCCTGTCACGCCGCGCGGCATGCTTGTGTTCGGTGTGGGATGTGGAGTTCTCACAACCGTCATCAGGCTGATCGGCGGGTACCCGGAGGGTGTCAGCTACTCCATCCTGCTTATGAACATCGCGACTCCGCTCATTGATGGGCGTACGCGACCGAAGAAATTCGGGGAGGTGAAGCAGAGTGGGTAACTTCTTCAAGCTCGTGGGTACGCTGACCATCATCGCGCTCGCCGCGAGCTACGGGCTCTCGGTCGTCTACAACGCCACGCACGGAATCACCGAGGAGTACAAGCGCCAGGGGGAGGTCGACGCACGAATCGAAGCACTGTCTTCCAGCCCCGACGCGACATTCGAGCAGACGACCACCGAGTGTGTTCTCGATGGTCACAGGTTCGAGTACTTCACGGCGTACGATGATGGGGAGTTGGTGGGGTATTCATTCAAGGCCTACGGGAAGGGCTACTCCAGCACGATAGAGACCATCGTTGGAGTCGACGCGAACGGGACCATTCGTGGGATCAAGATAACGGATCAGAGAGAAACTCCCGGGCTCGGCGCGAAGGTTCTGGAGGTTGCCTCACTGAACACACTCTGGGCCGTGCTCTCCGGCAACGCCAAGGATGAGGTAGGCGTCCGGCCGTGGTTCCAGGTGCAGTTTGATGGGCGGACTCCTGAGGAGCTCGTCGTGGTCAAGAGCCGCGCGGAGGAGGGGATTCTCACGATCACGGGAGCGACGATCAGTTCCGAGGCCGTCACCAACTCAGTGAGGCGCGGGCTCAAGCTCCTTCGCTCGATCATAGAGGATGGTGAAGCGCCGTGCGAGTCTGCAGAAGACGAAGATGCTGCCGGTAGTCCGGAGGTGACCTGATGAGCGTGTTCAAGGAATTCACCAAGGGGTTCTACAAGGAGAACCCGGTGTTCCGACTGGCGCTCGGCCTGTGCCCGGCACTGGCCGTGTCGACATCCGTGGAGAACGCCTTGGGAATGGGCGCTGCAGCGACGTTCGTCCTGGTCGGTTCGAACGTGGTGATCTCGGTTCTGAGAAAGCTCATCCCGGCGAAGGTCAGGATCCCGTGCTTCATCGTTATCATCGCGAGCTTCGTTACTATCGTTGAACTGATGATGGGGGCGTACCTGCCGGAGCTGTCGAAGTCACTCGGCATCTTCATCCCGCTCATCGTCGTGAACTGCGTCATTCTCGGCCGCGCTGAGGCGTATGCGTCGAAGCACGGCATCTTCCTGTCGGCTCTGGATGGAATCGGAATGGGTTTGGGATTCACGTTCGCACTGGTTCTGCTTGGGGCCATACGTGAGATCCTGGGTGACGGGAAGCTCATGGGCTACATGGTCTTCGGACCCGACTTCCAGCCAGTTCTGCTCATGATCCTGGCGCCCGGAGCGTTCATTACGCTTGGGCTTCTCATGGGCTACTTCAATGTTCTGGACGACAGGCGGAAGAAGAAACTCGAGGGCGGTTCTTCCAGCTAGCAGAGAAACGGCGGCGCGTGACCGCGCTCCGGAGTGAGAGGTGGGAACAAGATGGACCTTGGCCAGCTGTTCGCGATCATCATAGGAGCGATTTTCGTCTCGAACTTCGTTCTGTCCAGATTCCTTGGCCTCTGTCCGTTCGTTGGTGTCTCCAAGGATCCGGCCTCAGCGCTCGGCATGGGAATGGCCGTGATTTTTGTGATGACGATGGCGTCGCTCGTGACGTGGTTCGTCTATGTCTTCGTGCTCGAGCCGCTCGGGATCACCTACCTAAGAACGATTGCCTTTATTCTGGTCATTGCGACGTTGGTGCAGTTTGTGGAGATGGTCATCGAGAAAACTTCGCCTGCCCTGCACAAGTCGCTCGGCATCTACCTCCCTCTCATCACGACGAATTGCGCCGTCCTCGGCGTGGCCGTCGTCAACGTCGACGATTTCATCATAGCCGACCTTCCCAAGACAGCGAGCTTCATCTATACGGTGGTTCACGGGCTGTCGGCCGGTGTCGGATTCACTCTGGCGCTTGTGCTCATGGCTTCGATCCGCCAGAGATTGCAGCTCGGAGACGTCCCCAAATCGATGCAGGGAATACCGATCACGTTCATTGTCGCCGGTCTCATGGCGATAGCGTTCCTGGGTTTCTCAGGTCTCAAGATCTGACGGCGCTCTTGAAGGGGATAGGATGCTGTCCGTTGTAGCCAAATCGATGTTGACTCTCTCGGGGATGGCGGCGCTTTTCGGCGCCATCCTGGCGATCGCATCCAAGGCATTCGCGGTCTATCGGGACCCCAAGGTTCTCGCAATACTTGAGGTGCTTCCCGGTGTGAACTGCGGGGCTTGCGGCTTCCCGGGCTGTCAGGGCTACGCCGAGGCCGCAGTGGCGGCGGGGGAGATCCCCACGGCATGTCCCCCGGGTGGGAACGACGTTGCAGGGCGCGTGGCGGAGATCCTCGGTACTGAAGCGGGTGAGATCATGCGAAAGGTCGCGGTCGTGCATTGCTCCGCCGGCATCTCGAATTCGGTCCAGCGCCTCAAGTACGACGGCATTGAAGATTGTCGTGCGGCCATGCTTGTGAGTGGCAGCGCCAAGGCCTGCATTTTCGGTTGTCTGAGCCTTGGTACGTGCAAGACCGTCTGTCCCTTCGACGCCGTGGAACTGGATCAAGAGGGCATCGTGCACATCGACCGCGACCTGTGCACCGGCTGCGGGAAATGTGTGGATGCATGTCCCATCAACATCATGGAACTGGTGTCGATAGACATGCGGGTTCACATTCGCTGCTCCAATCACGACAAGGGGAAGGCCGCGAAGGCCGTGTGCGAGGTGTCCTGCATCGGGTGCCAGTTGTGCGTGAAGAAGTGTCCGAGTGATGCCATCTCCATGGACGGCAACCTTGCCGTCATCGACTACTCGAAGTGTACGAACTGTGGGGTCTGCGCGGCGGTCTGTCCGACGAACGCGATCATCGACGAGGTGAAGGCAAGACCGAAGGCCGTCATCGGCAGAGGGTGCGTCGGCAACGGGAAGTGCAAAGAGGTCTGCCCGGTCAAGGCCATCGAGGGTGAGCCCGGAGAACGCCACGAGGTCATCGGTACGAAATGCATCGGATGCGGGGTCTGTTTGAGCGTGTGTCCGACCAAGTCCATCTCCATGGTAGGCGCGCTGGGACATCAGAGGGGTAGATAGGCGTATGGCCGGGACGAAGGAACAGTTGGATGCCAAGCGGGGGGACGCCGCACCGGGTGCGTTCAGCCTTTTTGTGAGAGCGCTGCGCGCGCCGTTCCTCGTATCGTCCGCCATCCCCGTCCTCATCGGAGCTACGCTTCCCTTCTGGCTGAGACCCAACGGCTTCTCCTTCAGCTGGATCCTCCTTGTCGAAACTCTCGTTGCGATGATCGCCCTCCACGCCGGCGCCAACATGGCGAACGACTACTTCGATGCGAAGAGCGGAGCCGACCGGGATGGCTTGACGCGGAGCCCGGTCAACGGGGGAAGCGGTCTCATCCAGGCTGGCCTACTCTCAGAGGGCTATTTCCTTCGCGGTTCTCTGATCGCACTGGGGTTGGGCGCCGCAATAGGCATTCACCTCTGTCTTGCCACACCCGGCTGGTTCGTATTCGGGCTTGGACTCGTCGGTGTTTTCACCGCGTACGGCTACTCGGCGCCACCACTGAGACTGGGTTGTCGGGGGTTGGGTGAGCCGGCGGTCGCGCTCAGTTTTGGAGTTCTACCGGTCGCGGGTGCATACTTCGTCCAGACCGGCACGATGTCGTGGCACGTCATAGTGGCATCGCTTCCGATCTCCTTCGCGATAGCGCTTGTCCTCTGGGTCAATGAGATCCCGAATGTGGAGTCTGATTCACGAGCGAACAAACGAACACTCGTGGTGATGCTCGGGGCACGCACGGCCGCCCGCGGTGGGGTTGTCACTCTGGCTATCCTGACGTTTGCGTCGCTTTTTGCCGCTGTCTTCACAGGTTGTCTCATACCGCTCACTCTGGTCGCCATCCTGGCCTTCGGTCTTGTGCGGACGGTTATCGCCGATTGCTGGAACAAGTACAACGATCCGAAGTCGCTCCTCGAAGCACAGATGACGGCGACGCGGCTTCACGCCGTTCTGGGCGCCGTGATAGCTCTGTCCGCGCTCATCGCCATCACCGGCTAGCCCGTCGTAATCCACAGGGGGTACCGTGAACGCAAGCCGAACCCGGACGGCCTGGCAGATCGCTGCGGTCGTTCTCATCGTTGTCTTGATGGTCATCTTCGCCGTGAGGAAGGCGAACGAGCCCAAGACGCTGACCGAACACAAGTTGCTGATGGGGACGATCGTCAAGATCACTGCCATTGACCCGGACGAGAGGATCCTGCAGGGCGCCATCGATGAGGCGTTCGCGGCGATCGCACACCTGGATTCCGTGGCGACCAGGTTCAGTCCCAGG
This sequence comes from Candidatus Eiseniibacteriota bacterium, assembly GCA_030622115.1. Taxonomy (GTDB): domain Bacteria; phylum Joyebacterota; class Joyebacteria; order Joyebacterales; family Joyebacteraceae; genus Joyebacterum. The sequence continues at coordinate 7,937 of JAUXGN010000037.1, read as the reverse complement.
AGCGCCGTTGAGGCGATCAACTCCCGAAGTCCGGGCGAGGAACGGCTCTACATAGACCTCGATGTCTCCACCATCATCTGCCGGTCGCAGGCGATCTCTCTGATGACGGACGGGGCGTTCGATGTCACTGTAGCGCCGCTCATTGACCTGTGGGTGTTCGATGAAGGAGCCGATCTCCCAAGCGACACGGAGATTCGAGAGGCGCTCTCGACGGTCGGCTACGGGCGAATCCGGCTTCACCCGACTACCGGTGCTCTCACGCTTGCTACCGACGTTCACATCGACCTGGATGGAATAGCAAAGGGGCGCGCTGTCGACAAGGCGTACGACCGGCTGAGAATCGCCGGTGTCGACGCGGCCGTGATAGATGCCGGGGGGGATGTGAGAATGCTGGGTCTTCCGCCTGACGGCGAGAGCTGGAGAGTGGGACTCAAGCACCCACGCCGGGACGGGCTCCTGGGAGTGCTCAGTCTGGGAAACGGGAGTGTCGCCACTTCGGGCGACTATCAACGATTCATGATCAAAGACGGCGTGCGGTACCATCACATCCTCGATCCGTCGACTGGCCTCCCGGCCCGCGGCATAGTGAGTGTGACCATCGTAACCGAGCGCTGTGAGGATGCCGACGCGCTGGCCACGGCCGTGTTCGTGCTGGGCGCAAGGCGGGGGATGCGGTTCGTCGAGCGCACCGATGGCGTGGAGGCGGTCATCGTCACCGGAAGTGAGGAGATCGAGGAGATCCTCATCTCATCGGGCCTCGATGGGCGGTTCGAACGGAGCGAGTTGGACTGAGCGAGTAGGTGGAGGCCGGGAGACCGGCCCGCTATCTGGAGCGGCGTGTGGCCGAGGCGAAGCATTGGAGGGCGCTCGATGACGGATACGTCGAGTGCGAACTCTGTCCTCAGAGATGCCGTATTCCCGACAAGGGGCACGGGCTCTGTCTCGGCAGGGTGAACCGGGGCGGCGCGCTTCATGCGGACAACTATGGGCAGTGCGTGACCATGTCGATGGACCCGGTCGAGAAGAAGCCTCTCTATCATTTCTGCCCGGGACGCCAGGTACTCTCCGTAGCCTGCAACGGCTGCAACCTGAGATGTGAGTTCTGTCAGAACTGGACGATCTCACAGGCGCCGGCGGTCACGGAATCGATCCCTCCTGAGAAACTCGCGCAGATCGCCCACGAGAACGGTTCATTCGGCATCGCATACACGTACACCGAGCCGCTCATCTGGTTCGAGTACATCCTGGACGCGGGTGCACTCGCACACGAGCGTGGGCTCAAGAACATCCTTGTCACGAACGGGATCATCAACGAAGAGCCGCTCCTGGAGCTTCTTCCAGTCATCGATGCGATGAACATTGATCTCAAGTCGATGCGTGGCGACTTCTACCAGCGTTACTGCCACGTCGATGGAATTGAGGCTGCCAGGAGAACGATTGAGCTGGCGGCCGCGCGCGTGCATCTCGAGGTCACGAATCTCATCATCCCGGGTCTCAATGATTCGGATGAGGAACTCCGCGATATGGTTGATTTCCTTGCCGACATATCACCGTTGATTCCGCTTCACATCTCGCGCTACTTCCCGACGTTCAAGATGAAAATTCCGGCAACGCCGCTTGAGACACTCGAGCGTGCCCGGCGAATCGCCTGCGAGAGACTCCAGTACGTGTACCTGGGCAACGCGGACAGGAGCGCGGCTTCGGATACGCATTGCCCCAAGTGCGGACACGTGCTTGTTTCGCGGACAGGCTACGCCACAGATGTCAGCGGCATTTCGGACGGGGCCTGCGCGAGCTGCGGCAGAGAGGCAGACTTCGTGTGGTGCGATTGACGAAGGGTGCTGGGCGAGGCATCATGACGCCGGCGGACCGACTGCTGCTTCTCTTCATGGTGGCGGCAGCGCTTCTGATGTTTGTCCTTCCGCTCGGAGGGAGGGGCGGAAGAGGTCATTCCGTGGTCGTCGAGGGCGCCGGTGGGTTTCTGGAGACGATGAGTCTCATGGAGGACGGCGAACTGGTCGTTCCGGGGCCCAAGGGAGACACCATCGTCGTAGTGGAGGCGGGGCGGGTCAGGATAGACTCGTCGCCCTGCCGGCAGCACATCTGCATCAGGATGGGCAGGATCAGCACCCCCGGCAGCAGCATCGTGTGTGTCCCCAATGAGGTGGTAGTGACGGTTCGGGGTGAGGGACGGCCCGCCATCGACGCGGTTACGAGATAGATGAAGAACCCTGTCAACAGAGTGCCAAGGCTCGGAATGCTGCTGGCGGCCTCCCTCGTGCTTCATATGCTCGAGAGCACGCTGCCTCTGCCTCTGCCGTTTGTGAGGTTGGGACTAGCGAACATCATCACCGTCTATGCTATCATTGCCATGGGCGTAGGCGACGCCATGATCCTGACCGTTCTGAGGGTTGGGGTGTCGTCTCTCCTGGTCGGGACGTTTCTGGGTCCATCATTCGCCATGGCGCTCTCGGGCGGTGTGGCTGCGACGCTCGCGATGTGGGTTTTCTTCAGACTTGCGGCTCCACCGTTCGGAGTCGTCGGTGTGAGTCTCGTGGGCGCGCTCTTTCACAACCTGGCCCAGCTAGGCGTCGTTGCGATCCTCTTCACGGGGCCCGGACCTGCCGCGCGGTTTGTACCTGCCGCCATACTTATGGCTGCCGCCGCCGGTCTTGGCACGGGGCTAGTCGCGCTCTTTGCGCTCAGGAGGATCGATAGAGGAGGATTCGCAGGTGGTTGAAACAGGCATTGTAGTGTCGGTCGAGAATGACGCAGCAGTTGTCAGTATGCCGATGTCCGGCGGGTGCAAGAACTGCGGGATCTGCATCGTTGGAGAAGACGGACACGACGTTCTCCTGCTCGCCAGAAATGAGCTCGGCTCTGTTCAAGGGGATACTGTCGAGATCGAGATCAGCAACGGCAAGGTTGTTGCGGCCGCGTTCGCTATCTATATGGTACCCGTGTTTCTGACGATCATGGGGTTCGTGGTTGGGAACTGGATCACGGGGGGAGCCGAGGAGGCAGTGCTGCCGATCGTGTTGGCGGTGGTCTTCCTGGTTGTATCGTTTGTGGGAGTCGCGCTGTATGATTCGAGAGTGAGAAAGACGGAGACACACGAAGCCACGGTTGTGCGTATTCTGTCACCTGATGAAGTGGATGAGCACAACAGGTCGATTCACGATATGGGGATGGGGGAGTAACTCTTGCCGAAGAAGAAGACGACAACAGATGAGCAGCTGAAGGACATGCTGAGCCGAGCGGCTGAACTGGCCCTATCGAGGAAGGCCGAGGGCGTGATCGCCCTCGATCTGAGGGGGCTGACCACGAGCTGCGACTACTTCCTGATATGTCATGGGAAGAGCAGCGTTCAGGTCGGCGCCATTGCGGAGGCCATAACCAGGGGCTTGAGGGATGACGGCGACCGTATCTGGCACACAGAAGGAGCGGAGGCGAAGCAGTGGATCCTCCTCGACTACGTTGACATCGTGATCCACGTCTTCGACAGGGAGCGGCGTGACTACTACCGGCTCGAGGATTTGTGGGGTGATGCACCGGTCGAAACCTACGAGGACACCGCACCGTCTACCGCCGAGTAGGAGTGGGCCGCGATGCGGTCCGGCGCCGGGCACACATGGATGGGAAGGGGCCGAAGGTATGATAGAGCCGATTCTGGCCAGAAGAAGCATCAGGACATACACGGACGAGCCGATAGGCGAAGACCAGATTCGGATGCTGCTCGACGCTGCGATGGCCGCGCCGTCAGGAAAGAACCTCAGGCCCTGGCACTTTGTGGTCGTGACCGAGCGCGCCACGCTCACTGCTCTCGCCGACAGCGCGCCGTACTGGAAGATGCTTCATGAGGCGCCGCTTGCCATCATCGTGTGTGGCGTCCCTGCGGAGTCGAAGAAGTACTGGGACCAGGACTCGTTCGCCGCGACCGAGAATATCCTGATCGCGGCGACGATGATGGGGCTCGGCAGTGTCTGGCTGGGATGCCATCCGAACGACGATCGCATGGATGCGGTGAGAGGTCTCACGGCGGTTCCCAAAGAGGTTGTTCCCGTAGCCGTCCTGGCGATCGGACACTCGAACGAGCACAAGGAAGCACGCACCCAGTACGATGAGGAGCGTGTGCACAACGAGCGCTGGTAGCAGGTGGGCGCATTCGCGGTCGCTGCTTGTGGGTTCAGCGGGAGGCAGGACTCCCTGGGAGGAGGAGCCTCATGATCAGAAATGACGTCATAGACGCCATGCTCGCACGCAAGTCGCTCAGGCGGTACGAAGACCGCATGCCTTCGGACGAAGTGATCGAGACAGTGGTGCGTGCCGGTCAACAGGCGCCGTTCGCTGCGCAGCTGGGGAGTGTGCTCCTGAGCCGCGGACCGAAGAACGTCCCTTTCGCTGCACCTCTTCTATTCACGATCTGCATAGATGCGCATCGTCTTGAGACTATTATGGCCGGGCGAGGCTGGCCGATGGTCACAAACGATCTTACTCTGCTCTTTTTCGGGTTCCAGGACGCCACGCTCATGGCGGAGAACATGGTGATCGCCGGCGAGAGCCTGGGAATGGGCAGCTGTTTCCTCGGGGGGACGCCGTTTCGGGCGGACGAGGTGATCGAGCGCTACGGTCTTCCGCGGCGCGTCTTTCCGTTTGTCGAACTCACGATGGGCTACCCGGCGGAGAATCCACCAGCGCGCCCGCGGTTCCCGATGGATTTCCACCTCTTCGAGGACAAGTATCCCGATTTCAGCGACGCCGACATCGAGGATGCCGCGCGCGTCATGGATGAAGGCTACCTCGCCCAGGATTACTACAAGAAGGCGAAGGCCATGGTGAAGCTTGAGGGGGAGAGGGCGGAGACCTTCAACTACGACGACTACAGCTGGACCGAACACATGGGCAGGAAGTGGGGGCAGTGGTTTCCGTCACCCAACGTTCTGCTCGAGCAGCTCGAGCAATGCGGGTTTGTGCTCCGTGGGCTCGGGGAGAACTCCGACGCGGATCCCGATGCGACAGCGTAGCCTGGATGGAGTGTAGACGTGTACCAGAAGGATCTGATCAAGATACTCACGGCCGCCGTCGATCGCCTCGGCCTGGAATGCGACGCAATCGAGGTGTCGCCGCCGCGTGATCCGTCGCACGGTGATGCGTCGACCAATCTCGCCCTGATCCTTGCGAAGAAGGCGAAGAAGAACCCTCGCGAGATCGCCCAGCAGCTAATCGATGCGCTTGAGCTTGAGCAATCGTTTGTCGAGAGCGTCGAGATCGCGGGCCCCGGATTCATCAACTTCCGCTTCGCCGCTCCATGGTACGAGGAAACCCTGAGGCAGGTCGTGTCCCAAGGGGAGAACTACGGTTCCTCTGACGGCGGGAAGGGACGGAAGATCCAGATAGAGTTCGTCAGCGCCAATCCCACAGGTCCTCTGAACATCGTGAGTGCGCGCGCGGCTGCGGTCGGTGATGCGATGGGGCGGCTCCTGACTGCGACCGGTGTCCAGGTCCAGCGCGAGTACTACGTGAACGACGCAGGCCGCCAGGTCGAGAAACTGGCGCTCTCCGTCGACGCTCGCGTCAAGGAGATCCTCGGTGAGAAGTGGGAGATCCCTGAGGGCGGGTACCACGGCGAGTACCTGAAGGGAATCGCGGAGAAGCTCCTTGCTCAAGAGCCGGGCTTGAAGGAGATGCCCGAGGCCGAGCGGCTCGAGTACTTGAAAAAGGCCGCGATCGACGCGATCGTCTCGGAGCAGAGGCAGGATCTCGAGAACTTCGGGGTCGAGTACGACCGCTGGTTCTATGAGAGCGAACTCAGGGACGCGGGCGCTGTCGAGGACGTGCTCGACAAACTCAAGTCATCGGGGGAGACGTACGAGAAGGAGGGCGCCGTCTGGCTGAGGACCACGCCGCACGGCACCAACGACGACAAGGTCATCATGAAGAGCGATGGCCTCCCCACGTATCTCCTTCCCGACGCCGCCTACCACCTCGACAAGTTCGGACGGGGGTTCGATCCCGTCATCGATCTCTGGGGGCCGGACCACCACGCGCACATTGCCGAGATGCACGCGACTCTTGATATTCTCGGGTACCCCAAGGACCGTCTGGAAGTCCAGATCATCCAGCAGGTGAACTTCATCGAGGGCGGCAAGCAGGTCAAGATGTCCAAGCGGGCCGGACGTCTCGTCACGCTCAGCGAACTCGTCGGAGATGTCGGAGTGGATGTGGCGAAGTTCTTCTTCCTCATGCGGAAGCAGGCGTCGCATCTCGACTTCGATCTGGACCTGGCGAGGGAGGAGACCGATGAGAACCCGGTCTTCTACGTGCAGTATGCGCACGCGCGAGTGTCGAGTCTCATCCGCTTCGCTGAAGACAGGGGACAGGCCGTCCAGTCGGCGGATGACATCGATCTGTCCGATGTGGGGAAGGGTGACGCCTGTCAGCTCGTCCTCATGCTCGCCGATTTCCCCCGGCTCATCGAGAGCGCCGCCGAAGCACGCGAGCCGCACCGGTTGACGACGTACTTGAGAGACGTCTCGGCCAGATTCCACGCCTACTACCACAACAACCGCATCGTCACGGATGATCCTGTAACGACGTCCGCACGCCTGTTTCTGTCTCAGGCGACGCGGATCGTACTCAGGAACGGTCTCATGTTGCTCGGCATCGCGGCGCCCGAACGAATGTAGCAGGAGAGTGATTTCGTGGCAGTCCGCTACATCGATGGCCCCCGATTCGCGAGAGCGTTCATCGCCGGCGCCCAGTGGGTGGCGACGAAGCGCGTCCACCTGAACGAGATCAACGTCTTCCCTGTTCCTGACGGCGACACCGGCACAAATCTGACACTCACGCTCAAAGCGGCCACCGACGCGGTGCGCGACCATGAGGATCGACCTCTCGGCGAGATAGCCGAGGCGCTGTCGCGTGCGGTGCTTCTGGGAGCCAGCGGGAATGCGGGCGTCATCTTCGCTCAGTTCCTCAGGGGCTTCGCAGGAGAACTCGAGGGCACGGATCGTCTCTACCCGCCGGCCTTCGCCGCAGCACTCGGCAAGTCGGTGAACGGCGCCTACGAGGCCATGGCCGAGCCGACGGAGGGAACCATTCTCACCGTGATGCGCGAGGCAACCGAGGAGGTTGCGCGCGTAGTCGGGGAGGGGGAAGGGGATTTTCTCGCCATTCTCTCTGTGATGCACCGGACGGCAGCGGAGAGCCTTGCCCGGACGCCCGACCTCCTGCCAGTGCTCAAGGAAGCCGGCGTGGTCGATGCAGGCGGCGAGGGTTTCGTTGACTTCCTCGAAGGCATGCTCCGGCTGTTTCGGGGAGAGGACGTGGGGGATGCGCTCGATGCACTGCCGACCACAGATCATGCAGTGCTACCGAAGATGAAAGAGACGGATCTCAAGTACCAGTATTGCACTGAGTTCCTGGTCGAGGGCGCTGAAGTCAATCCGGACGACCTCCGGATCCTGCTCGTGGGCATGGGTGGCTCACTCATAGTGGTCGGAGGCAAGGGACTCGTCCGCGTGCACATCCACACGAACAACCCTGACGAGGCCTTCAAGGCCGCGGAGAAGTTCGGAGAGGTGCGGAGCAGGAAGATAGACGATATGCGCGAGCAGCACCGGGAGTTCATACGGAAGAGCGTTTCTGTCGAGCGACAGGTTCGCATCGTCACCGATTCTACGGCCGACATCCCGGATGAGATCGCGGAGAAGCTAGGGATAGTCGTCGTGCCGCTCATGGTGAACTTCAATGACGGGAGCTACAGAGATGGCGTTGATCTCTCCCGTGAGGAGTTCTACGCGAGGCTCGCTGTGGCTGGGAAGCTTCCAACGACTTCGCAGCCTACTCCTCGGGACTTCCTGAATCGCTACGAAGAGTTGAGCTGGGAGACGAAGGCCGTTCTCTCCATTCACATATCATCCAAGATGAGCGGGACG